>CAYRNR010000289.1:0-6216 GCA_964425605.1 uncultured Rickettsiales bacterium
CTCCACCTCCCCCTCCACCTCCACCTCTCCCACCAGCGCACAGCGCCAACGAAGACGTTCCGACGGGAACCGTCGGAACGAGGAACACCTCTCCCACCAGCGCACAGCGCCAACGAAGACGTTCCGACGGCAACCGTCGGAACGAGGAAGCTGGGGCGATCACCTCCACCTCCATTTTTCCCCTTGCCCCCTCTTTTTTTCCTATCCTGAACCGTCACCCGGAGAAGCCAGATGAGGAACTCCAACCGCGGACTCACCCGGATCGCATGCTCCATCGGCCTCCTCGTGATCCTCCACTGGACCCCGCATGCGGCCGCGTCCGGCCACGTCATCCTGCAATCGGTCACCTCGACCCATGGTGAGGAAGAGAACGATGCTATCTGGCAGAGCACCGTCCTGGGCGACGTGAATGGTGACGGGGTCGATGACCTGGCTGTGGCGGACGCGTATCACAGCATCCCTACGATCGACGCAGGCAAGGTCTACCTCATCTTTGGAGCGGTGGCCCTCTGGCCCATGGGAATGGATGTCGCGAACGGCGACGCGTCCTACCTCGGCGAGGCAGCGGGGGACCTGGCCGGGACCTCCCTGGACGGCGCGGGCGACCTCGATGGCGATGGGTTCGACGACATCATCGTCGGCGCGCCGGACAACGACGAAGCCGGCAGCTCCGCGGGCAAGGTCTACGTCATCTACGGCCAGACATCCCTGTGGTACCCCGAGGAGTCCCTGTCGGTGGTCGACTCGAGCTTCGTCGGTGAAAATCCGGGTGACGCGATAGGCGTCGCGGTCTCCGGCATCGGGGACGTCGATGGCGATGGGCTGGATGACGTCGCTTTGAGCTCCACGGCGCTGGGCGTCACCTACGTCTTCTTCGGCGCCGAAGCGCGAGTGCCGGCAGGAACGAGCGTCAGTGCCGCGGCCGCCTCGCTCGTCGGGGAAGCCGGGGAGGAAGCGGGGTATCCCCTCGCCGGCGGCGACGACGTCGATGGTGACGGCTTCGACGACTTCCTCGTCGGCTCCTACGGGTACAACCACATGCAGGGGAGGGTGAGGATCGTACTGGGGAAGGCGACGGGGTGGACCACGATGTCGCCACCCGCGGAGGCGGACGGGTACTACAGCGGCGAGAACCAGGGCGACGAGTTCGGGTCGTTCGTGGCCATGGTCGGCGACGTGAACGGCGATGGCCTGTCGGACATGGCCTTTGGCGCGCCGTACTACTCCGCCGAGGGTACGGATCGAGGAAAGGTCTACATCCTGTTCGGCCGGGACCAGGGCTGGGCCGCCCACGGCGACATCGGTGTCGAGGCGGACGTGGCGTTCGTCGGCGAAGCCAGCGGCGACGAGGCCGGCTGGGTCGGCGCTGCGGGTGACGTGAACGCCGACTCGTTCGCAGATCTCGTGGTGGGCGCTGCTGGAAATGACGAGGCTGGCTATGAATCAGGGCAGGCGTACCTGCTCCTGGGACGGGGGAGAGGCTGGCCAACGGATCCGACGCTGGCCGTGTCGGATGCGTCCATGTTCGGAGAACACGTCCAGGACCAACTCGGCTACCGGCCCAACGGCGGCGATCTCGATGGGGATGGCTTCAGCGACATCCTGGTCTCGGCCAGGTGGAACGACACCTTCGGCCTCGACACCGGCCTGATCTATCTCTTCCGCGGCTTCGACTGCTGGGACATCGACTGGGACGGATACGACTCCTGCTCGGGCGACTGCGATGACCACTGGGATCTGACCTACCCCGGCGCAACCGAGCGGTGCGATGGCGAGGACAACGACTGCGACGGCACCGTGGACGAGGGGACCGACGTGGACGACGACGGGGATGGGTTCACCGAGTGCGAGGGAGACTGCGACGACCTCGACGCCTCGTTGTCTCCGGGTGCGGCCGAGGCCTGCAACGGCGTGGACGACGACTGCGACGGCGCGCTCCCCGCGGACGAGTCCGACCTGGACGGAGACGGCGTCATGGCCTGCGAGGGGGACTGCGACGATGAGGAGCAGGCCACCTATCCCGGCGCGCCCGAGCTCTGTGACGGCCGGGACAACGACTGCGACGGCGCCCTCCCTGACGACGAGAACGACGGGGATTCGGACGGGATGATGGCCTGCGAGGGAGACTGCGACGACGAGGACGGCACCATCCACGACGGCGCGGAGGAGATCCCCTACGACGGCGTGGACCAGGACTGCGACGGCGAGGATCTCACCGACGTGGACGGGGACTCCTACGCCGCCGTCGAGGCTGGCGGGGACGACTGCGACGACGAGGATGAGCTCGTTCACCCGGGAGCGGACGAGGAGTGCGGCGACGGCGTGGACAACGACTGCGACGGGGAGATCGACGAGGGTTGCGGTGACGACGACGACGACGACTCCGCGGACGACGACGATTCCACGCCCGATGACGACGACTCCGCGTCCGACGACGACGATTCAACGCCCGATGACGACGACGACACGCCACTGGACGACGGCTCGTCCCCCGGAGACTGCGTGTGCGGAATCAGCGGTGAGCCCGCGAGGGGTGTCGGGGCGCTGCTCGGGCTGCTGATGCTGGTTGGGGGAAGGGCACGGGCACGGGCAGGGATTCGGGCACGGGCACGGGCACGGGCACGGGCACGGGCAGGGGCGAGGAATCTCGGCGACTAGTCGCCGAGGATTCCTCGGAGGATCTCCGCTAGCTTCATCGGCGGGTAGGGCTTCTGGATGAACCCGGCGAGGCCCTTGCCGGCGAAGCGGTTGGTGGCCTCCTGCTCGTTGTAGCCGCTGGAGAGGACGACGCGGACGTCGTCGCGGATGCGGCGGAGCTCGGTGAAGGTCTCCTCGCCGCCCATGTGGGGCATGGTCATGTCCAGCAGCACGACGCGGACGTCGGCGCCGCGCTCGCGGAAGAGCTCCACGGCCTGGCGTCCGTCCTCGGCGAGCAGGACGTCGAAGCCCACGGCCTCGAGGATCATCCGGGCGGTGTCGCGGATCATCTCCTCGTCGTCCACGACCAGCACGAGCCCGTGGCCGCGCCAGTCGCCGGCGTCGCGGGGCTTGACCACGCGCACGGGCTCGGGCTCCTCGGCGGCGGGTAGCAGCACCTTGACCGTGGTCCCCTTGCCCACCTCGGAGTACACCTTCACCGCGCCCTTGTGGCCCCGGACGATGCCGAGGACGGCGGCCAGGCCGAGGCCGCGGCCGGAGAACTTGGTGGTGAAGAACGGATCGAAGATCTTGCGCTGGGTCTCGGCGTCCATGCCGTGGCCCGTGTCCGAGATCTCGGCGTACACGTAGTAGCCCTCGGGGAGCTCCCAGTCGAGGTAGGTCCCGCTGAGGTACGCGCGATCCGCGAAGACCACGCCGGTGGACACGGTGACCACGCCGCTGGTGTCGCCGATGGCGTCGGAGCCGTTGAGGATCAGGTTCATCACCACCTGACGGATCTGCGCCGCGTCGCCCTCGATGGGGGGCAGATCCTCGGTGAAGTCGAACTTGAGCACCGCCTTCTTGGAGATCACCGCGCCGAGCAGGTGGCTCATCTCCTCGACCATCCGCGAGAGGCTCAGGGGCTCCACCACGAACTTGCCCTTGCCCGAGTAGGCCAGCATCTGGTTGGTCAGCTCGGCGGCGCGCTTGGCCGCGGTCTCGACCTTCTGGATGTGGTCGATGCCGGGGGACTCCGGGCGCAACTTCATCAGGGCCAGGCTGGCGTTGCCGAGGATCGCCATGAGCAGGTTGTTGAAGTCGTGGGCGATGCCGCCAGCGAGCACGCCGAGGCTCTCGAGCTTCTGCGCTTGCTGCATCTGGTGCGCGAGCTGCTGGCGCTCGAGATCGACCCGCTTGCGCTCGGTGATGTCGCGGATGACGCCCAGCAGGCACGGCTCGCCGCGGATCTCCGCGAGCCTGAGGTGCACCTCGGTGGGGTGGAACTCACCGCCCTTGTCCACGAACGCCCACTCGAACAGCTGGGGTTCGCCTGCCGCAGCGCGCTGCATGTAGCCCATGGCGCGCTCCATGCTGTACTGCTCACCCGGAGGGCTGAAGCCGGCGACGCCGCCGCTGAGGAACTGTTCGCGGGAGAATCCGGTGGCCCGCACGGTCTCGGCGTTGACGTCGAGGATGGCTCCCGTCTGCGGATCCTGGAGGATGATCATGTCGGTCGCTGCGTCGAAGATCTGGCGGTGGTGGGCCTCGCGCAGCGCCTGCTCGGCCTTCTCCCGCTGCCGCTCCTGCTGGTCCCGCTGGACCCGCGCGTGCAGCACCGGAGCGATCATGTCGCCGATGGCCTGCAGCAACCGCAGGTCCTCGTCGTCGTAGTCCGTGGCCTTGTTCCCGACCATCAGGTTGCCCACCAACACGCCGCTGTGGACCAGGGGCACGTCGATCGTCCGCGTCACCGGCACGTGGCCCTCGGGCACCTCGAAGGGCTCGTTGGAGTAGCAGGCCTTCTGCTCGAGCATGGCCCGACCCCAGATCCCCCCCCAGGACTCCCGCGGGAAGCGGATGTCCTTGTCGGGGACCTGGCACTGGTCCCAGACCTCGCGGGTGAGGGACGGGCACACCAGGGCGCCGGTCTCGTCCACGTACCCGAAGATGCCGATGGTGCTGTCGAGGGCGTCGAGGACGACGTCGAGCATCTCGCCGTACATGTCCTCTTCGGACCCGGTGGCGAAGATGCGGACGATCTCCTTGCCGACGTCGAACTGTCGTTGCGCGGTCGTGTCCGTCACGTGGCACCTCCTTGTCCCTGCCGACCCCCAGCAGGAGACCACGGACCCATTGTATTCTCGTGAGTTCCTCGTCGTACACCACGACGTGTTCGAGACCGGAGCGCTGGGGATCCTGCGAATCGGATCAGGGATCAGGGTCCGGTTCGATGTCCGAGGCACCGTGCATGGGGAGGGTCTGCTCACCCGTGGAGAGGATCACGGGAGGATCGATGGGGCAGCCCTGGCTCTCGACGATGGCTGCGGCCAGCAGCCGCGCCTGGAGGTTTCCGGTCGGCGAGGAGCCCGCATCGCAGGCGAGCCAGACGTCCAGCCGCAGGACCTCCTGCTCGGACGGCTCGAGATCGTCCACGCGCGCCGTCAACCTCAACTCCTCGGCCCCGCCGAACAGCGTCGTCCCGAGGGGCTCGTAGTGATGGTCCACCTCCACAGCGACGCTCCCCTGGTCACCGGCCAGCCAGGCGTCGGTCCCGCCGGGGCCGTCGCCACCGGATACGGCGCCGTGGTTCATCGTCGTGGTGGTCACGGCGCCGAACGCAGCGCCGGGCTGCCCCGTTGTGTTGGCCAGGAAGGAGAACTCGAGCTCCACGGTCGAATCCAGGGAGACGGGCTGCTGGGGGGTTTGCAGCGCGACGAGCACGCTCACGGCCTCGCCGCACGCGAAGTCCCCACCCTGTAGCGAGTTGACCACGTCGTCGCCGACAGTGCCGTCGTCGTATGCACCGCCGCCGGTGATGTGATCGTAGGTGTCGGGCGCCGCCGCGGTGAACACCAGGGTCACGTCCCCCTCGGCTGCGCTGACCTGGTCGCAGTCCACCTGGGCGCTGTCGTCGTCGTCACCGGTGGCGCTGTCGTCGTCGTCGGCCGCGCCCGAGCTGTCGTCGTCATCCGCGGCTGCGCTGTCGTCGTCGCCCGCCGTGTCGTCGTCGCCGCTGTCGTCGTCCATGTCGTCGTCGTCCACGAACCCCGGGGTGGTGCAGCCGCCGGAGGCTCCGACGAGCAGCGCCACCGCGCCGATGAGGGTCAACCATCCCGCACGCATCGCGCACTCCTTCTCCCCTCGCCCACATCTTGGCCCGATGCGGCCGCATTGACCAGCACATCCGGCCGACGACGGACACACATTGATTCCACCCCTGGTTTGCTCCACGATCGGGCCATGCGCACCCGAACCTGTCCGCTCCTGCTCCTCGCGACGCTCCTGTGGTTGCCCGCGTGCGGCCCCGAAGGTGACGACGACGAGGAGATGGGGGACGAGAGCTTCAGCCTGGGCACCATGCACAGCACCCTGACGTTCGAGTAGCCGCTACCGGGACGCTCGGTTCTCCGGCCAGGTGGTGACGAAGCGCGCGCCGCCCAGGCTCGACTCCCCAGCGGACACGCTCCCACCGTGGGCTTCGACGATGCGGCGGACGATGGCCAGGCCCAGGCCCACGCCGCCGGTGGTGCGGTTGCGGCTGTCGTCTGCGCGGGCGAAGGGTTCGAAGAGGCGCCC
>CAYRNR010000290.1:0-6192 GCA_964425605.1 uncultured Rickettsiales bacterium
TGCCGTTGGTGGTCTCGATGGCGTCGAAGTCATAGGAGAAGTGCTCGGCGTTGATCCGGGGATTGAACAGCTCGAGGATGTTCAGTTCGCCGCTGGGTTCGCCGGTGGCGACGTCCAGACCGTACATGTAGAAGTTCCCCAGCAGGCCGTCCCGCGGGTGGTTGTTCTGCACCACGGTCATATCCTTGCCGTACTTCCCGGCGTCCCGCAGCGCGTCGTAGATGTCTTCGGGGGTCATCACGTCGAGATCGGGCCTGTCGTCGGGCAGCTCGGCCCCCGTCTCCGACGGCTGCTGCCAGTCGATGGCGCCGTTCTGGGACTTGGCCGGTGAGAACTCCATGGGCCAGCCGTTGAAGTGCCCCATCTCGATGGTGGTCAACTCGTCGCCTACCGTGGACATGATGAACTCGGACGCCCCCATCTCGTCGATGAGGGGCCGCAGCTCGGTGAGGTAGTCGTGGTCGCTGGTGATGGCGTACTCCAGCCCCTCGGCCATGCACGTCGTGATCCGATCCTCCTTGCGCAGACCCGAATCGGGGCTGTTCTGCATGTGGAGGTGGAAATCTCCGGAGATCCAGCCCGTGGTGTCCACCACGCGGGAGATGCTGGTGACCAGGGACGCGGTCAGACCGGGCTGCAGGGTCACCATGTGCCGGGCGATGTCGTATTCGGGTCCCCTGGACACCACGATCTCGTAGGTCCCCGGTTCGAGCTCGACGGAGCCGTGGCCCTCGGCGGAGAACTCCACCATGGCGATGTCGCCGGGAAGGTAGCCGTCACCGAGCGGGGCCATCGGCTTGCCCAGCCCGTCGGACCCGTAGAAGGTGAGCTTGCACGGGATCTGTTCGCCCGCGGCGTTGGTCACGTCGTAGTCGAGGTGCGCGGTCTCCGGCAGCACGAGCGAGGCCGCGGTCTCCTGACCTTCGTCGATGCGCACCCGGACCAGATCGCTGTGGGTGTGACCGGGGCCGCTGGCCATCAACAGGTAGTCCCCAGGGCGCAGGACCCCGCCGAACGAACCATCCGCGGTCGGGTCACGCGGGAGGTCGGTCTCGAACTGACTCACCGGACCGGCGAGGTCGTCCAGGGTCGGAAGGGTGTCGGCGTCGGGCGCCGGATCGCGGAAGACGAGCACGGACACGCCGCTGACGCCCTCGCCGCTGCGGCCGTCGAGGACGAACCCGTCCAGGCGGCCCAGGGACTCGCCGCGGACATCCTCCATCAGGACCCGGGCGGCCGAGTTCACGTCGCCGTCGCCCACGGTGAGGTAGCGGCTGAAGCGGATCGCGTGCCCCGGGGTCAGCAGCGTCTGGTAGTCCGAGTCGTGGGTGAACACCACCGAGAACGACGAGGCGAGCAGCGGCACGGAGACCTTGCCCTCCTTGGTTCCGTACACGTAGGAGACCCCGCCGAACTTGCCGGTGCCGGCGAAGTAGTCCACCACGAAGGGATCGGAGAACGTGCTGCCGCCCTGGTTCTGGACCTCCAGCATGGTCCCCTCGAAGTCGAAGCCGATGCCGGGCCCCATCCCGTTGTTCCAGTCGGCGCGGATCGGGTTCTCGTCGTCGGGCATGAAGAAGTGGACCGAACCTCCCATGAACAGGAAGTCGCCGAACACCTCGCCACCCTCGCCCGTATCCCCGAGCACCCTGAAGTAGGCGCCGCCCTCGGCGGGTGAGACGTCGTCCTCCAGGGTCAGCTCGTGGCCCGAGACCGTCTCGATGACCACGTGGGCCAGCGAGCCGTCGCCCTCGTCCACCTTGATGGTGTGTCCGGCGACCACGCCTGCCGCGGCGAAGTCCACCGAGTCGGACGTGACGACGAGGGAGTTGCCACCGACGAGCTCCAGATCCTCGGCCTCGGCCATCAGCTGGGGGAGGATCCCGTTGACCAGCTGCCCGAAGGGATCCACCTCGCCCATCGCGTCGGCCAGGTCGTGCCACTCGGTGTCGGTGGTCCAGCCGTTCTCCTCGGCCACGTCGTCGGGGATGTAGGCCTCCGTGACGATCTCCAGGTAGCGCGCGCCGGGCGCGAGGATGTAGTCGGTGCGGATGCGGAAGGCGTTCTCGTCCGCGTTGAGCATGTCGCCGAGCAGCCGCAGCAGGTACAGGTAGCGGGCGCGCTGGCCCTCCACGCGGACGATGGCGGCGCCGCCGTCGGAGCCGTCCGCGACCACCGAGATCTGTCCAGCCTCGGGATCGGGCTGGGAGGTGACGAAGTTGACCAGCGGGAAGCTCTCGCCGAACTGGTCGTGGCCCTCGCCGCCGTACTCGTTGGCGCCGCGGATCAGGTCCACGTCGAGGATCGAGCCGCCCCAGAGGCCGAACCCCGGCGAGGTGGATCGTCCGTTGATCACGACGCGGATCTGGTCGTTGTAGAGCAGATAGTCGCCCAGCTCGCCCAGGGAGGACGAGCCGCCGATGAGCTGCTCCTCGGTGTCCATCTGCAGGGCGTAGGCGCGGGGGTCTCCGCCGTCGCAGCCGGGCAGCAGGGCCAGCAGGGCCATTGCTGCGGGAATCGTGAGTAGAGTTCGCCTCATCGATGCCCCCTACAGCGCGAGGGTGGCCTGGGCCATGAAGGTGTCGTTGGAGATGGGCTCCACGGCGCCGGCCTCCATGCGGTGGATGTAGTCCAGCTGGAGCTTCATCCGACCCTCGAGGAAGAACACGTTGGCACCGCCGGTGATGAAGCGCACGGCGCTGTAGTCGTCCTCGTCCTCCAGGTCGTCGTCGTAGTAGTCGTGGCGGAAGGCCACCTCGAGGTGGTCGGGGACCACCATGAAGCCCAGCTGCATGAGATATCCGTGCCGCTGGAAGCGCTCGGGGTAGGGCGCCTCGTCCGTGCCCAGGTAGGTCGGCTCCCGCTTGGCGCGCAGGTACTCGCCGCGCAGGGAGAAACGCCAGATCTTGGCGAGCAGATCGACGCCGAACATCTGGTCCTTGCTCTCGCGCTCCCAGTTGATCGCGCCACCACCGCCGACGCGGACGCCGAAGGTGCCGTCCCAGAGGCAGGACTCGCTCCAGCCCAGGTCGTCACCGAAGGCCAGCGAGAGGCGACCGACGCCCAGCAGGCCCTTGTTGTCGTCGGGGGTGAGCACCGCGCCGTCGCCGCTGTACGCACCCACCGTCCAGGTGATGCCCTCGGGGGCGAAGGGGCCCATCTCGCCGAGCACCGAACCGCGCAACCTCAACCCGGCGTCGTAGCCGTGGGTGATGTTCTCGGACACCACGGCGCGCTCGGTGAGCATCAGCCCCACCGAACCCTGGGTGTACTGACCGCCGAAGGGGACCTTGTCGGCTCCGGCGCGGATCTGGAACTCCTGCACCGGCACCCACTCCAGGTAGGCGCTGTGGATGCCGAGGGCCTCGGTGTCGGGCCGCACGGACCAGTCCAGCGTGTCGAACCGGGAGCTCGCCCCGGCCACGAACCGGTAGCGGACCGTCTGGCCCAGGGTTCCGGCGACGCCGAAGCGACCGCGCCGGATCTTGAACCCGGGGCGATCGTTGGGATCGCCAGCCACCAGCGGCAGCATGTCGATGTCCTCGCCGCCGTCGTAGAACACCAGCCGCGGCTGGACGTAACCCAGGACGTTGATGGAGAACGCCCCGTCGGGGGAGGCCACCACCTGCAGGCCGTCGCCGGGATCACCCTCGAGCAGGGGGGACTGGGCGAGCGCCGTGCCTTGCAGGGCCAGGGTCAGCAGGAACAGGGCGGACAGGGACGCGATGCGACGGGTCACGGGACACCTCCTGGATCGAAGTGCGCGAAGTCTAACGATGCACGGCCGCACGCGCAACGCGCGTGTGGGGCGCCCGCGTGAGGATCGAGTGACGGGAGGTTCAGAGGACGCGCAGCGTGCGCAGCCGGTTCAGCGCCGCGGCGATCTCGTGGGGGCGGGCCCAGGCGCGATCACCGGCCCCGCCGCGGAAGTCGCCGATCCGGGTGAGGCCGTGCTCGTCTGCCGCGGCCTGCACCGCCTCGCACAGCTCGGCGATGGTGTGGGCGTCGCGCGCCGCGCCGCGGGAGAACCCCAGCAGGCAGTCGCCCACGAAGCGCGCCTGGGCCGGGTCCACCAGCTGCTCGACGTCGGTGATGTCGATGTCCTCGCGGCCGAACTGGATGGTCCGGACGCCGCGGGCGCGGACCTTCTCCCGGCGGCCTTTCTGGGCGTCCAGGCTGGCGCGCTCCACCTCGCGGGGCTGCGGCGGTAGGTGGCGCGAGGGCTCCACGTCGAGGGCCAGGAAGTCCCCGGGCGTGGCCTCGGCGATCTCCCGCGCGCGAACCGTGACGTCGTGCCCCACGTACTCCTCCATCAGCAGCACCGTGTCGGCCACGTCCAGGTAGTCACCCACCCCGCCGACCACGATCACCGACGACACGCCGTGGGCCTCGTACAGTTCCCGGACCCGCGCGATGAACGGCGTGATGGGCTCCCTCCGGCCGCCGATCAGTTCCTGCATCCGCCGGTCCCGCACCATGAAGTTCGTCGCCGAGGTGTCCTCGTCCACCAGCAAAAGCGATGTGCCCACCTCCAGCGCCTCGACGATGTTCGCGGCCTGGCTGGTGGAGCCGCTGGCGTCGTCGCTCGAGAACGCCGCGGTGGGCCTGCCGCCCGGCAGATCGCCGATGAACGGCCGCAGGTCCACGCCCTCGACCCGTCGACCATCCTCCGCCCGGATCGCCACGGCGTCCTCCACCGTCACCACGAGCTCCCGGCCATCCCCTGGCGCGTGGTCGTACACGCCGCGCAGCAGCGCCTGCAGCAGCGTGGACTTGCCGTGGTAACCGCCGCCGGTGATCAGGGTGACCCCGGCGGGGATCGCCGTCCCGGTCACGGTCCCCGCGTGGGGCAGCTCCACCGCCTCCGAGAGGGTGTCCGGCGAGATCCACGCCACCGCCTCGTCCTCCCCCATGGGTCGATCGTCGTGGCCCGCCCGCCGCGGCAACACGGCGCCGTCCGCCACGAACGCCACCCAGCCGCGTCGCCTCAGCTCCCCGCGGAGGTGCACGGCGTCCTCCACCTCGTCCAGGTGTCGCTCCAGCGCGGCCGCGTCCACCGCCGGGGTGAGCACCGACTGTTCGATCAGGTCCGGGATGCGTTCGGTCAGCAGCGTCGCCGCCTGGCGTCCCAGGACGCGACGGCCCGCCGCGGGAAGCCCTGCGGTGATCCGAACCGTGATCTCCTCCTGCCCCACCTCCACGTTCGAGCGCGCCAGCACCTCCTGGCCGCACGGACAGATCTCCACCTTGCCGGAGCCGCCGGAGCCCTGGCGCTGGCTCCCCGACCGCCGCAGCACCGACGCCACGGCGCGGGCGAGGAAGTCGGCGGCGGCGCGCCTGCGGACGCCGTTGCGGCGAGCGTGGTCCGGCAGGCCCGCCACGATCCACGGGATGGTGATCCGCAGCCGCGAGGGCGCGGCGAAAGGATCCCCCTGCACGTGGTCGATATCGAGGGTCATGTCGTCGAAGGAGTAGCTGCCGGCCAGGTCCTTGTAGGCCTTGTAGCCGCGGCCGTCGATGCGGAGGCATTCGCTGCGGAGGCGTTGCATGGGGGGATGATAGTGGAGGTGGAAGGGGAGGTGGAAGGGGAAGCGGAGAGGCCGCCTAGCCTACCACTTCACCTTCATGTCGAGGCGCGAGAAGAACTGCTGGTCCGCGGAGCCCATGACCAGGCCGCCGAAGGTGCCCTCCATGATCAGCACGCCCATGGGGACGGAGAGACCGAAGGAGGCGACGAGGGAGGGCTGGTTGGGCTGGTCGACCATCAGGCGGACGTCGTTGAGCATCTCGCTGTCGAGGTAGTCGTTGCTGCGGGTGGTGTCGCGGCCGAACAGCACGTTGGCGCGGATACCGCCGCGGAGGCGGAGATGCTTGAAGGGGCGGTACTCGGCGGCGACGGAGGCGACGGGGCCGGCGAACAGGGTGTTCGTGGTGGTGGCCTCGTAGGTCTTGACTCCGTCGGGCATGTCCTTGTCGAGGTCGCCGGCGTGGTCGTTGTAGTTGAGCTGGCTGCGGCGGAGCTGGACCGACGCGGTCCAGATGATCTTCAGGTCGTCCTTGGGCTTGTAGGTGAAGCCCGAGCCGGCGTTGAGGTCGAGGCCGTTGGCCTTGTACTCGTTGTTGGCCTCGTTGCCGACGACGGTGGCGTCGCCGAGGTTCTCGTCCATGAACAGGCCGCCCATGCCGTAGGAG
>CAYRNR010000291.1:0-6135 GCA_964425605.1 uncultured Rickettsiales bacterium
TGGTCTCGTTGATCAGGTCGTGGATGCCCCACACGGCCTGCTCGAAGGTGACGCCCAGGGGCTCGGCGATGCGCTCGACGATCCCGCGGCGCGCCCCCTCGGCGTCGAGCTTCATCTCGCCGCCGAGGAAGTAGTCGGCGTCCAGGTAGCCCAGCAGGAGGTCCGCGTCCGTGACCGCCGGTTCGGTGCCCCCGCGTCCATAGCAGATGGGGCCCGGATCCGCGCCGGCGCTGCGGGGACCCACCTGGAGCGTGCCCATGCGGCTGACCTGGGCGATGGAGCCGCCTCCGGCGCCGATCTCCATCAGGTCCACCACCGGCACCTGGATGGTCAGCCCGCTGCCCTTCATGAACCGCTGCACGCGCCCCACCTCGAAGGTCGGGACCACCCCGGCCTCGCCGCCCTGGATGAGGCAGGACTTGGCCGTGGTGCCGCCCATGTCGAAGCAGAACATCTCGGGGATGTGGAACAGCCGGCCGTAGTACTGGCCCGCGATCACCGCCGCGGTGGGGCCCGACTCGATGATGCGGACCGGGAACTTCGCGGCGGTCTCCACCGAGGTGATGCCGCCGCTGGACAGCATGATGAACAGCCGCCCGTCGAAGCCGATGGAACCCAGCCGGCCCGACAGCTTGGACAGGTATCGGCCGGTCAGGGGCTTGACGTAGGCGTTGGTGACTGTGGTGCTGGTGCGCTCGTACTCCCGGATCTGCGGCAGCACCTCGTAGGAGATGGACACGTTCAGATCCGGCGCCTCCTCGGCGAGGATCTCCTTGATGCGTAGCTCGTGGGCCGGGTTCTCGAAGGAGTTGATCAGGCACACCGCCACCGACTCCGCACCCAGCTCCACGAGGCGGCGCACGGCGTCTCGCGCGCTGGCCTCGTCCAGGGGCTTCAGCACCGCGCCGTCGCTGCGCACGCGCTCGTCCACCTCCACGCGCAGCTGGCGCGGCACCAGCGGCCGCGGGAACTGGGCGAACACGTCGTACGGCGCGTAGCGGATCTCCCGGCCCAGCTCCAGCACGTCGCGGAATCCGCGCGTGGTGATCAGGCCGGTGGGCGCGCCCTTGCGCTCGATGATCGAGTTGATCACCAGGGTCGTGCCGTGGATGACCTCGGCCAGATCGGGCATGAAGCCGGGGACCGCCCCCTCGAGCTCGCGGATACCCTGCTCCACGGCGTCCGACGGATCGCCCGGCGTGGTGAGGCACTTGTTGACGCGGATCTCACCTGTGGCGTCGTCGAGCAGCACGAAGTCGGTGAACGTGCCGCCGATGTCGCAGCCGAGCCGGTAGCTACCCTTCGTCATCCTCACCTCCGGAGCCCCATCATGGTAGGGGGCCGCGAGGGGGGCTTCAACCGCGCACGTTCTGGTATCCTTCCCCGCATGTCACGCAAGCGTATCTGCATCATCTCCACCGGCGGGACCATCGAGAAGACCTACGACGAGCTCGAGGGCGTCATGGCCAACGAGGTCAGCGTCCTCGACGTGATGCTGGCCCAGCTGGAGCTCACCGGCGTCGAGGTCGTCAAGGTGCCCCTGATGAACAAGGACAGCCTGCTGATGACGCCGCGCGACCACGACCTCATCGCCCGCACCGCAGGCAATATGGCCGAGGCCTACGACGGCGTCGTCATCGTCCACGGTACCGACCGGCTCGCCGACACCGGCGAACGCATCGTCGAGGTGCTCCCCGACCTCGCCGTCCCCATCGTCCTCACCGGCGCCATGCGCCCCTACGAGCTCAAGCGCACCGACGCCATGCAGAACCTCACCGAGTCCCTCCTGGCCGCCCAGGTCATGGAACCCGGCGTCTACGTGGCCATGCACAACCGCGTCCTCCAGTTCCCGGGTGTGGTCAAGGACCGCGCACAGGGACAGTTCGTCCGCTCCGACGAGGTCTAGGGGTCAAGTCTGGTCTTGCAACTTGGGCGCGCGATCCGCGCGCCCAAGTTGCAAGACCAGACTTGACCCCTAGAGGCTGTCCTGCTGTTCCTTCTCGCCCAGCCACGCCTGCCAGGCCTCGCCCCAGGCGCCGAGGGCGCGGTAGGGGGCGTAGTGGTCGAACAGGGCGGCGACGTCGGCGACGGGGCGCTTCTCGCCGTCGAAGTGGAACTTCGCGGCGTAGGCGACGGTGGCGCTGTCGATGGTGGGGCGGTCGTAGTGGCCGAGGAAGACGAGGAGGTAGGCGGAGGTGGCGGGCCCGATGCCGGGCAGGGCGAGGAGGCGGGCCTGGACGTCGTCGGTGGTGAGGGCGCCGGCGGCGCGATCGAGCTCGTCCAGGGCGAAGGTGCCGTCGAGGACGCCGCGCGCGATCCCGACGAGGTAGGGGGCGCGGTAGCCGCAGCGGACGAGCTCGCGCAGGGTGTCTTCGCCCGCGGCCACGACCTCCTCGGGGGTGGGGAACAGGGGGAGGTCCGGCCGGATCGACGAGGGGCGGGTGAGGTGGGCCAGGTGGTCGATCATGCGCACGGCCTGGCGCCAGGCCACGTTGGTGCCCAGCAGGGCCTTGGCCACGTCCTCCCACAGGGAGCTGCCGCGCAGGATACGGCCCCAGCCGCGGGCGACCACGGGGGCGATGCGAGGTTTGCCGGCGGCCACGGCCTGGAAGGCGGTGAGATCCTCGTCGAGGCGCAGCATCCGCCCCATGCGCCGCCGCATCTCCTCGCCCGGCGCGCCGTCCGCGTCGGGTCCGGTCACGAGCATCTCGAGGCGGTCGCCGGCGGTCTGGCGCGTGGTGATCAGGTAGTCGTCGTCGCCCAGGCGTTCGCCGCGCAGCAGTTGGCCCTCCTCCTCGATCCAGCGGAAGGGGGGGCACTGGTACCAGCCGTGGGAGCGGACCACCAGCTCCAGCGAGAACGGGGCCGGGACGGCCACGTCGACCATCAGTAGGTCCTCAGCTCGCCGACCTCCGCCTCCACCGCCTCGAGCACTTCGAGGCGCTCCACGGCGGCGGACATGTTGTTGTGATCGGTGAACAGGGGGCGGTCCTCGTCCAGGTGCTCCACCACCTCGCGCACGGCGGCGTGGGCGACCTGCGTGCCCTTGCCCGCGGAGTAGTCGCGGAAGTCCAGCGCCTGGGCCGCGGCGATGAACTCGATGCCGAGCACGCCCATGGCGTTGTCGAGGATCTGGCGGGTCTTCAGGGCGGTGTTCATGCCCATGGACACGAAGTCCTCCTGGTCGGCCGCAGCGGGGATGGACTGGGTGCACGCGGGGGTGGAGAGGATGCGCTGTTCGACGATGAGCATGCCCGCGGTGTACTGGCTGAGCATGTGGCCGGAGTACATGCCGGCGCCCTTGGTCAAGAAGGCGGGCAGGCCGACGCTCAGCGCCGGGTTGAGCAGCCGGTTGAGCCGACGCTCGGAGATCACGCAGACCATGGCGATGCCGGCGCCGACCATGTCCAGGGGCATGCTGATGGGCGTGCCCTGGAAGTTGGCGCCGGTGAGGACGACCTCGTCGTCGGGCAGGAAGATCGGGTTGTCGGCCACGCCGTTGAGCTCGATCTCCAGCTGGCTGCGGGCCCAGCGCAGGTGGTCGCGCGCGCCGCCGGTGACCTGGGGCGAGGAGCGCATGGAGTAGGCGTCCTGCACCTTGGTCTTGACGTTGCCCAGCAGGTCCGAGCCCGCGATGCAGCGGCGGATGTTGCTCGCCGAGGTCACCGCGCCCTGGAAGCCACGCAGCTTGTGGAGCCGCTCGTCGTAGGGCTTCATGTTGGCCTTGAGGGCCTCCAGCGTCATGGCGGTGACGATGTCGGCCTGCTTGAGCCAGCGCTCGGCGTCGTAGATCTCCAGGGCGGCCATGCCGGCGATGAGGTTGCTGCCGTTGATGGCCGACAGGCCGTCGCGCGCCTGCAGCCCCGGCACCGGGATACCCGCGGCCTCCATGGCCTTGTCGCCGGGCATCCGCTCACCCTCGTAGAAGGCCTCACCCTTGCCCATGAGCAGCAGCGCGGCCTGGGCCATGGGGGCCAGGTCGCCGCAGGCGCCGACGCTTCCCTTCTCGCAGACCACCGGCGTCACGCCGCGGTTGAGCATCTCGACGATGGTGGCGGGGATCTCGTAGCGGCAGCCGGAGTACCCCTTGGCCATCAGGTTGACGCGCCCCAGCTGGGCCGCCCGCACGTGCTCGATGGGACACGGCTCGCCGATGCCGGCGGCGTGGTTGTAGATGAGGTACTTCTGGAACTGCGCCACCTGCTCGTCGGTGAGCACCACCTCGGAGAACTCGCCGATGCCGGTGTTGACCCCGTACATGATCTCGTTGGCTTTGATGCGCTTGTTGAGGAATCCCCGGCAGTGGTCGACCCGGGCTTTCACGTCGGGGTGCAGCTCGACCTTCTCGTTGAAGCGAGCGACCGCGACGACGTCTTCGATGGTGAGATCGTGGCCAGTGATGATGACGGACATGGCGCCTCCTCCGGTGGACGAGTCGACGCCTGGCGGAGCGAAGACCCGACCGTGCGGGTTGTTTCGCGCCCACCCACCCCGCTGCAACCGGAGGCCCGGTCCGCGTGCCGGTACTTTCGTCCGCCCACGCGAGCCTGTCAAGGCTTGCGGATTCCCCTTCGAACGCAAAGGATGGTTTCAACGTGAGGAGGTCGTCGTGCGAGCTAGCCTGATGTGCGCGGTGATGGTGACGGCGTGGGTCCTGGGCGGGTGCACCACGACCATCTGCGATCCCGATCGATACCCGGTGGTGGAGTCCGTCGACGCGGTCCTCTACGTGGACCTGGAGCGGGGCTACTCCGGCGCGACCGGGGCGTGCGACGACCCCTTCGGCGAGATCTCCGACGCCGTCGAGGCGGCGGACGACGGGACGACCCTGCTCGTCGCAGCCGGGGACTACGGCGGTGACATCGTGGTGTCGGGCGACGTGACCATCGTCGGGATGGGGGTCGAATCCACCCGCATCGGCGGCGTGGAATCGAGCGTCGCGGCCGAGGGCAACGCCCGGCTGACCCTCCAGGCGATGACCCTCGATGGGGCGTGGTACGGGCTGTGGGCCACGGCGTCGCAGGTGTGGCTGACCGACGTGGCGCTGTCGAACAGCCTCTGGTTCGGCGTGTACCTCGAGAACGCCTCGGCCGACCTCGACCACTGCGTGCTCAGCGAGCACGGCCCGGGCGGACCGGGCGAGATCTCCGGCGGGATATACGCCAACAAGTCGACCTTCTCCCTCGCCGACTGCGAGATGCGCGAGAACGCGGGCATCGGCATCGCGAGCGTGGGCAGCCACCTCTCGATACGTCGAACCCTCATCACCGACATGTTCACCGACGCGGTGGGGGATCTCGGCAGCGGCGTGGAGGTGGCCTCTGGCTCCAGCTCCGAAGCCTCGCAGGTGTACATCGAGGACCTGGTGGTCGAGCGGTATTCCGAGGCCGCCCTGATGGTCAAGGACGCCGAGTTGGACGTCCTCGGCCTCGTGGTCTCCGGCGCCGAGGACTGCGAGACATCCGGCGCGGGGCACGGCGTCTACGTGGCCGACAGCACCACCACCCTCGCCGACGTGTCCGTCACCGGCGCCTGTGGAGCGGCCCTGTCCGCCACGGGCAGCGGCACGATCACCATCTCCGACAGCCTGTTCACCGACACCACCCCCGGCGGTGACGGCCTCGGCCTCGCCGCTCACGTCCACGGCGTCGACGCCCACTTCGACGACTGCTTCCTCGGCACCTCGGTCGGCGCGGGCCTGATGGCCTCGTGCGCCACCAGCCTCATCCTCAACGACACCAGCATCGTCGGCGTCACCCCCACCGCCGGCGATCTCGGCGGCGACGGCCTCATCGTCGCCGATCTCGATCTGCTCATCGACGACGGCCACTACTCCGACGTCCCCCGCTGCGGCATCCGCGTCGCCGGCACCGGCGCCCTCGACATCACCGGCGGCATCTTCGACGCCGCCACCGCCGACCTGTGCGCTTGTGACTGGGAGCTCACCGAGGACTGGATCGCCGACTTCGAGGCCGCCAACACCCCCACCGAGGATGGCACGTCGGTCCTCGACGCCAGCGAGTGGGACACCTGTCCGGAACCGCTACCCGCCGACTGCGCGTAGGGGTCAAGTCTGGTCTTGAGTCTTCTCAGCGCGAGAAACGCGCTGAGAAGACTCAAGACCAGACTTGACCC
>CAYRNR010000292.1:0-6083 GCA_964425605.1 uncultured Rickettsiales bacterium
TCACCGGGGTCTCCCGCTACAACGAACGATACATGCGAGCCAAGGCCGCCCACGGCCACATCATCGACGAGCTGCCGGACCCGGAAGGCCGGGGCGAGGAGGACTGAGCGATGAAGAACGAGGACATCCTGACGACCCTGCGCGCGGTGGACCCGAGCATGGCGGAGCTGGTGGCCAGCGAGGACGACCGCCAGGCGCGGACCATCCGCTTGATCCCCTCGGAGAACTACGCATCCGAGGCGGTGCGCGCGACCCTGTCGACGAACTTCACCAACAAGTACGGTGAGGGCTACCCGGGGCGGCGCTACTACCAGGGCCAGAAGATCACCGACGCGATGGAGATGGAGGTCAAGCGGCGGGCCTGTGAGCTGTTCGGCTACCCCCACGCCAACGTCCAGGCCCTGTCGGGCGCGCCGGCCAACCTGGCGGTGTACGCGGCGTTCCTCAAGCCGTTCGCCGGCAAGATCATGGGCATGAAGCTGGACCACGGCGGCCACCTGACCCACGGCAGCCCGGTGAGCGTGACGGGCCAGTGGTTCGAGATCGAGAGCTACGGCTGCAACGAGGACGACGTCCTGGACATGGACACGATCCGTCAGCGCGCCCTGGAGTTCCGCCCGGACGTGCTGGTGTGCGGCTACACGGCGTACCCGCGGACCATCGACTTCGAGGCGTTCGGCGCCATCGCAAAGGAGGTCGGCGCGATCTCCCTGGCCGACATCTCGCACATCGCCGGGCTGGTGGCGGGCAAGGCGCACCCCACGCCGTGGCCGCACATCGACGTGGTGACGTTCACCACCCACAAGACCCTGCGCGGCCCGCGCGCGGCGATCATCCTGTGCAAGGAGGAGCACGCCGACACGGTGGACAAGGCCCTGTTCCCCGGCCTGCAGGGTGGCCCCCACTTCAACACCATCGCCGCGGTGGGCGTGGCCCTGCACGAGGCCGCGGACCCGAAGTTCCAGGACTACGCGGCGAGGGTCGTGGCCAACGCCCAGGCGCTCGCCACGGCGCTGACCGAGCGCGGATACCACGTGAGCTCCGGGGGCACGGACAACCACCTGCTGCTGGTGAACATGCGCAAGTCGCGCAAGCTGCCCGGCAAGCGCGTGGCCATCGCCCTGGAGCAGGTGGGCATCGTGCTGAACTTCAACACGGTCCCCAACGCCTCGGATCTGCAAAAGCCCCTGTTCCCCGACGGCGTGAGGATGGGCACGCCATGCGTGACCACCCGCGGCATGGGCCCCGAGCACATGGACACCATCGCGGGATTCATCGACCGCACCCTCGAGTTCGTCAAGCGCGGTAAAATCGAGAAGGGTACGGGCCTGTGGACCGACCCCTCGGTGCGCGACGGCATCCGCGCGGACGTCGAGGCCTTCGTCGCGCAGTTCCCGACCTTCGTCTACTAGGAAGGGGGGCGGTCGTCACCCGCCGTCGTGTTCGAGTACCTGACCCAGGTCGCACTCCGCTGGGGCTTCCCCGTCCTCATGGTTGCGCTCATGTCGAGCGGAATCGGCGTGCCCATCCCCGAGGACATCCCCCTGCTGCTCACGGGCTTCCTGTGCGAACAGAAAGGCATCCCGGTCTGGCACTGGGCCCTGGGCTGCTACGGGTTCGTCATGGCGCGCGATCTGACCGTGTTCACCCTGGGGCGCACCCTGCCCGATCGGATCACGCGGTCGCGTCTCTTCCAGCGCGTGATGCCCCCGGCGCGTCAGGCCAAGGTGGAGAGCTACTTCGAACGCAAGGGGTGGCAGACCGTGTTCGCCGGGCGGTTCATGCCGGGCTTCCGGTCGGTGGTGTTCTTCGTGGCGGGGCGATCGGGCCTCTCGTACCGCACGTTCCTGCTCGCCGACGGCTCCGCAGGGCTGGTCAGCATCCCCGTGCTGGTGTTCCTCGGCTTCTTCTTCAGCCACAACCTGCCAGCGCTGCGCGAGCGGGTGGCGGGGATCCAGACGATCATCGTGCTGGTGATCATCGCCTACCTGCTGCAGTCGCTGATCCGGGCCTGGACGAGGGCGAGGCGGGCGGGACGGGAGAAGGTGGACGGCTAACCGTCGACCTCGACCACGACGCGGAACCCGAGGTTGTCCGCGGTGTGGCTCTGGTGTGAACCGCGGCGCACGGTCACGCCGCAGCTCTCGGCGGGATCGCTCCAGCTGCCGCCGCGGTTGGGCCGCTGGCCCACCTCCTCGCTGAACCAGCCGTCGCACCACTCGCGCACGAGGCCGGCCATGTCGTGGAGGCCGTAGGGCGACTCGTCGCCCGGCACGGTTCCGACGGGCTCGATGGCGGCGCCCTCTTCGCGCGTGTCGCGCATGAGGCAGAAAGAGGGATCGAAGACGTTGCCCCACGGGAACAGACGACCGTCCGGACCGCGAGCCGCCTTCTCCCACTCCATCTCGCTGGGTAGCCGGTAGCGGCGGCCCTCGCGTTCGGAGAGCCAGCGGCAGTAGCTACGGGCGTCGTCGTGGGAGACGCCGACCACGGGGTGGCCGAGTTCGATGGTGACGTCCGGATCGTCGAGCACGTAGTGGCCATCGTGCAGCTGCCAGCGGTGACCGGGGATCCGCTCGCTGCGCGGCAGGCGCTGCCACGCCTCGAACCGATCGCGGGTGTCCAGATCGTCCACGAACTGCAGGTACTGACCGAAGGTCACGGGCTGACGACCGATCCCGAAGTGGGGCAGCTCCAACCGAGCGGACGGGGCCGGCCCGTACGGGAACGTGCCACTGGGCACGAGCGTGATCCCCAGGGGGAGATCGGCCGCCACGGGCACGCGGAGCACGAGGGACTCCTCGCGGCCCATGAAGATGGGACAGCGCAGGGTCTGACCGTTCGGCGCGCGCACCAGGATCAGGTAGCTGCCCATGGCCATGGGGATGGGCGACGTGGGCGACGTGCCCAGGGTCCGTGGCTCGTCCACGTGGATGCGGCGGTTGCGCTCCACGCAGGCGCAGATCTGCACCTCGCAGCCCTTGGGATCGGTGCGGACCTCGAGCCTCCCCTCGCCCATCAGCCGGCTCGCGTAGCGGTCCTCGTCCATGTGGCGGATGAGGGTCTCGTAGTGGACGCAGTCGGCCTCGGCGCCCGCGGCCTCGGCCACGCGGAACCGCTCCCAGTAGAGATCGGCGAGCCCGGCGCGGGCCTCGCTCTGGTCCGGGACGTAGGTCAGCGCCTCGTGAAAGCGCCGGACGGCCGCGGCGTAGGCGCCGTGCACGTCGCGCTCGATCTGCAGGGCCTCGGCCTCGAGGGCGTAGAGGCTGTCCCGGGCCTTGTCCGGGGCCCAGGCGGGCGTCTCGTCGGCGGCGAGCTGCAGCATCTGGTGCACGTCCTGGAGCTTGTGCCGCAGGTCGTCGTGGCTGGTCACGGCCTCGCGCGCCAGGCGGATGCGGGCGTTGGCGTTGGCGCTGCGCCGGGCCTCGGCCTTCTTGCCCTCGATGTGGAGCTCGAGCTCCCGCGCCAGGGTGCGGGCGTCCTGGATGCGCTCGTCCGGATCCGGGCTCATGCAACGCATGGTCAGCGCCGACAGGTCCCGCGGGATGCGGCTCTCGGGGCCGAACTCGTGGGGGGGCGGCGGCGACGACGTGAGGATGCGGCGCAGGTAGGCGTCCAGGGTCTCGGACTTGCGGCGACGGTAGGGGGGCCGCAGCACCAGGCTCTGGTAGAGCATCGCGCCCAGGGAGTACACGTCGGAGCGCTCGTCCGTGCCCGGGAGCCCGTACTTGGCCTGTTCGGGGGCCATGTAGGCCGGGGTCCCCTGCACCAGATCCGTGCGGCGCCGCAGGTGGGCGTCCGTGCCTTCCCGCTTGATCTTGAGCCGGGCCAGGCCCCAGTCGATGAGGATCACCTCGCCGTAGTCACCGATCATCACGTTCGAGGGCTTGAGGTCCCGGTGCAGCACGCCCTCGGAGTGGACGTAGGCCACGGCCAGGCAGACCTGCCGGGTGATGCTCAGCAGCTTGGGCAGCGAGTACTCTTCCGAGACCCGCGCGTTGCCCTTGGCCTTGGCGCGCAGGATGTGGCTCAGCGACTGCCCGTGGACCCGCTTCATGGTGTAGAAGAAGCGGCCGTCCTCGGTCACGCCGAGGTCGTGCACGGGCACGATGTTGGGGTGCTCCAGGCGGGCGGTGAGGCGCGCCTCCTGGATCACGGCGTTGACGACCCGCGACTCCTTGGCCCGCTCGGCCCGCACCAGCTTGATGGCCACCTCGCGGTTGAGGCGCATGTCCTTGGCCAGCCAGACCTCGCCCATGCCGCCGCGCGCCAGGCAGGTGTCGAACACGTACCGGGTCCGCGGCGCGGGCGGGGCCTCGCGCGGGATGGCCTTGCTCTTCTTCACCGAGCGGTACGGGGAGCCCGACGGAGACGCCGTCGGGGACGCCGTCGCAGGCGTCGAGTGGGGCCCCTTGCGGGGGGCAGCGGGCTTGCCCGGGGTGTTCTTGACCGGGGCACGCACTTCCTCGCGCGTGGGCGGATTGTCCCCTCCCGATGTGGGCTTGCCGAACCGCCTCCCGGTCATGTCTGGTCGCCACCTTTCACGGACCCGTCGTCCATCGTCGAGTCCACAGTGTAGCGCAGGCTTCCCACGAAGTGGGGAAGCCGCCCTGTGCTAACATCGCCCGGCATCAGCGCGAGGACGCCCGTGGCCAAGATCCCGAAGGACATCCCCGAGCGAATCGGGCGGTACGAGATCCTCTCGCTCATCGGCGTCGGGGGGTATGCGCGGGTCTACAAGGCCCGGCTGCGGGGCCCCATGGGGTTCGCCAAGCTCGTGGCGCTGAAGGTCACCAGCGCGCCCGAGGCCGAGGAATCCAAGCAGGTCAAGGCGCTGATCAACGAGGCGCGGATCTGCGGCCGCATGCAGCACCCGAACATCATCGAGATCTACGAGTTCGGCCGCCACGAGGATCAGTACTTCATCGCCATGGAGTACATCGACGGGGTCCCCCTGGACCGGGTCATCGAGGCGGTGAACGACGCCGGCGACCGGCTCCATCCGGGGCTGTGCCTGGAGGTCATGGGTCAGGTGTGCCAGGGCCTGCGCTACGCCCACCGCCTCGTGGACGACGACGGCTCGGAGCACCAGGTGATCCACCGGGATCTCAAGCCGGGCAACCTGATGCTCTCGGCGGGGAACCAGGTCAAGATCATGGACTTCGGCATCGCCAAGTCCGCCCTGAACGTCACCCAGACCATGGAGGGGTTCACCAAGGGCACCCCCATGTACATGTCCCCGGAGCAGGTCCACGGCGAGGACCTCACCCCGGCGTCGGACATCTTCACCCTGGGCATCGTGCTGTTCGAGATGGTCACCGGCAAGCGCCTGTTCGCCGCGCGCAACCTCATGGACGTCATCGAGAAGATCGCCCACGCCGACGTGGAGGACGACCTGCGGGCCAGCGCGGCCACCCTGGGTCCGCTGTTGACCACGCTGCGCAGCGCGCTGGCGCGGGACCCCTCCGAACGGATCTCGTCGGCGAGCGTGCTGCTGGAGGCCCTGTTCGAGGCCCGCGCCACCTTCGGGCCCGGTCCCTCCATCGCCACGGTGGTGGAGGAGGTCCGCGCACCCGGCCTGCCCGGGGACGCCGTGCCGCCGCCGCCGACCCTGCCGGCGTCCGGCGAGATCACCCGGCACACGGCGAGTCACTCCTGGTCGGTGGTGCTGCCGGCGCTGAGCAGCGAGATGCCCACCAAGGAGCAGGTCCTGACGTCCCTGAGCGGCGACGAGAAGGTCACCGTCAGCCTCGAGCTCGTGGAGATGCCCCCTCTCAAGGGCGCCGAGGAGTGAGCGCCCGCCAGACGGCGTAGACGGCGGCCCCCACCACCGCCATACCCACGCCGATGGCGGCGTCCATGGGCGCGTACCGCACCACGCCCACGAGGATCCAGCCGCTCACGCCGATGAAGAACAGCGGTATCCAGGGGTAGCCCGGCATCCGGAACGCCGTGGCCAGCCCCCTGCGGCGCGCCACGAAGAGCCCCAACACCACCAGCACCGCCAGCGAGAGCATCACGAAGGTCACGTAGCTGACCACCCGCTGGAAGTCGCCGGTGAACATCAGCCCCACCGCCCACAC
>CAYRNR010000293.1:0-6082 GCA_964425605.1 uncultured Rickettsiales bacterium
CCGAAGTCGTCGTCGTCCCAGTCGTCGTCGCCGAAGTCGTCCCAGTCGTCCTCGTCGCCGAAGTCGTCGGGGTCGTATCCGAACTCCACGTCGCCCAGGTCGTCGTCGTCCTCGTCGTCCCACGGCTGCTCGACCGGGCGACGGCGCAGGGTGTCGGTGTCCACGAGCAGGTTGCGGTCCACCACGTCGAAGTGGACGCGCGCATAGCCCAGCGAAACGATCCTCTTACTCATCGATCCTCTCCTCGCCGGTGTTGACCAGGTCGCGTCCGTCCGCTCCCTCGACCCCTGGCGCCGTACGCCAGCCGTTGGTTGCTCAGTTGTGTCGCTTGCGTGCTCTCACGAAGCGGCCCTTGCCCTTGCCCTGCCGCCGGCCTCTACGCGGGCGCCGCCGCCTGCGCGGTCGTCGCTCCACTTCCTCGGCCTCCGGCTCCGGGGTCAGCACGACCTCGCGCAGCTCGTCACCGAAGTCCCCCGAGACCGAGGGCTGGGGCAGCGCCGGCATGGGCATCGGGGGCAGGAGCTCGCCCTGCATGGATGGCTGCTGCGTGGTCGTCGCCGGTGGCGGGGTCGTCGCCCCGTCAGCCTTCTTCTCGGACAGGGTCTTGCCCGCCTGCACACCCACCGACGCCAGCCACGACCCCATCAGGCCGTTGCCCAGCGCCAGCGCGTGGGCGCCGCCCGCCCCGCCGGTCATCACCTCGTACAGGCCGTAGCCGACCCCCACGAACGCCAGCGGCGCGCGCACATCCACAGCGCCGACCTTGATCTTGTCGGGACCCAGGTAGCCCTCGGCCATCGACGCCAGGAACAGAGATCCCTGGGTCTCGGCGGTGGACAGCACCGCTCCGCCGGTCTCCTTGAGCGCCAGGTTGCTGTTGTCGGCCTTCTTGCTCAGGCCTGCGATCTTCTTGATCGCCTGGCCCAGGGCGGTCTTGGTCTGCTTGTCGCTGACCTTCTCGCCCTTGATCGCTTTTTCGAGTTCGCCTGCCATGTCCGCCTCACCTTTCGGGTCTGCGTCTTTCTGGGGCTGCCGGCGCATCGGCCGGTCCAGCGCCTCGTCACAACCCCAGCGTAGATGGCCAACTCTGCGGAATTCCACGGAAAAAAGTCCCCCATCGAAACGGGGGAGGGGACTGGATCTTGGCGGGGGAGTCGGCGGCCCGATCCGCCTCGGTCCGGGGGAGCCTGGGGGAGGCTGGGGGACGAACGAGTGGATCTCCGGGGGACTGGGGGAGCTGACATGCTGGGTCGCGGGGGAGGCCGGGGGAGCGGACAAGCAGGGCGTGGGGGAGCGTCCTCCCCCGGATCGTATCCGATGGGGGAGCGGATTTTCTTGCCTCCCCCGCATGTCAGGACGAAAGTGAAGGTGCGACAGCGGAAGGAATACGGTGACTGCTGGCGCATTTTCGTTCGAAGACATCGAGTTCGTCGAAACTCGCATCCTCAACCTGGCCCCCAAGATCGGCTACCTCGTCCTCGAGGACCGCACCGACCGCTCCGCCGAGGAACGGATGGGACGGTTCGACTTCGACGAGGCCCACGCAGAGCCCTACCTCGAGGACGCTGCAGCGCATCCGGTGGGCGTGCTGCCCGGAGCGCGCACCGCACCAGCGGAAGAGGAGGAGGGCGATGAGGATTCCATCGACGAAGAGCGGGACGACGAGGACGGGGACGAGGAAGACCAGAACGAAGGCGGCGGCGATCAGGAGCCCGCGGACACCTGGCCACGCTCCTTTCCGGACGAATCGCATGGCAGCCATCGGCCGAACCTCGCTCCGCTGACTCCGGTCGACTTCGCTCGCGCCGCTTGCCGCTGGATCCGTGACTGCGCGATACGCAACACAGTGGGCGAGACGTACCGCCGCTTCCGCGTGCGCATCTACGGCCCCAAGGGCTCACCCAAGATCGATGCGGGCACCTTCATCTGCCGCAACCACTCGTGGACCGAGCAGCCCCCGGTCGCGGCGGAGGTCATGCCCGACCTGCGTATCCCCACGCCCACCTTCGACCAGTCGGCCAAGGACAGCACCCTCAAGGGGATCAAGGCGCTCGGCGACTACTACGCCCAGTGGGGGCAGATCGTGCTGGGTTCGGTGGGCCAGCTCCAGGGCGTCAACAACTCCATGCTCGCGCGGCTGCACCGCCAGCTCCAGGAGTCCCGCGGCCAGGTCGACGAGCTCGTCGCCTCCATCCTTGAGTATCGCCACAACGAGGTCGAGACGGCCGAACGCCGTCGACTCGAGGAACACGCTGGCGACACCCGCTCGGAACTCGCCCGCGACGCCTTGCAGCAGCTCGGCACGGCCGCTACCGCCTTCCTCGCCGGCCGTTCGCTGCCGCCCGATCTGCTGGAGACCTTTGGCGCGATCAGCGCCAGCCCGGACCTGACCGAGGCCCTGCGCGATCCGCGCGTCCGCGCGCTGATGAAGGAGCCCGACAACCTGCGCGGGCTCGCAGCCATGCTCCAGGCCGCGGGGCAGCAGGCTCAGGCCGCCCAGCAGGCACAGGCTCAGCCGGAACAGCCCGATCCGGCCGCCGTCGGCCCCGCGAGCGCCGACGAACCACCGGCGCCCGAACCCGACACCACGCAACCCGATCCTCCCACCGCGGGCTGATCCGCGACCGGGAGGACGTGATCCCGCTGCGCCTGGCGCAGCAACAGGAGGTTTCCCATGCCCCGTTTCCCCAAGGCACGACGCAAGAACAAGACCGTCTCCGTGTTCGAGCAGGCCCACCGCTTCTACGGCGAGGCCTTCGAGGTCACCAGCTCCCACGACATGGCCGACGCCATGGCCGAGTGGGGCGACCTCGCCCCGTCCGAGCGCACCTTCACCCTGACCCACCTGCTCTACCTCAACCTCATGGCCCAGGCCGGCACCCACCTGCTGCTGCGCAAGGTCTGGGACGCGGTCGAGGAGCTGGCTGACGAGATGGAGGACCAGGCCGCCCGCGGCGGCGAGGCCGACGACCAGGAGGACGTCGGCGACGACGACAACGACGACGAGCAGGAGGTGGACGACATCGAGGCGGACGACGGCGAGCCCGCCGAGGTCCCTGCTGCCCCGCCGGAGGTGACCATCCCCGCCGCCGTCACACCGCAGGTCGACGAGGACTACGAGGGCGACGTCCAGGGCGACTGGCAGGAGCCCGACGACCTGGACGAGGGCGACGAGGGATGAGCGCCCATCCCGTCGCACCGACCAGGAGCCCTCCACCCGACGGCGATGCCGGCCTCGGAGGCGCCATCCGGTTCAACCTGGTCCTGCCGACCGCTCGGTTTGGCTTCGGACCGCTCAGTTTCAGCCCCATCGAGCAGGCTATCGGCGCCCCCGTGGCCGACATCCTGGAGTCGCTGATGACCGGACCCGTCACCCAGCGACCGTCCCAGGCCGGGCCTGCCGTTGACGTGTACCCGCTGGCTCTCCCGAACGGCGAGGGGCTCACCCTGCCCCTTGGCCGCTGGGGCGAGATCGGGTTCTTCAACCGCGAAGGTCTGCTCGTCCTCACCGTCCCGCTCCCAGCGGCGACTTGGATCCAGAGCAAGCTCGCCAGCGCTGTCGTCCGTGGTCCCGACCACCTGCTCAGCCAGAACGGCACGGCACGCGTGGCACGGTTCTGGTTGCGCCTGCAGTCGGGGATGAATGCGGCGTTTCCGCTGGGGATGCTGGGGGAGATAGGACTGGAATCTGCATAGGCTGCGGAACCTGACAACGCCTTGATAGAGGTGCTCTCGGTTTGCAGAGCGCAGTGAATGACCGACCCAGGGCGGACGTTGCTTCAGGATGCTCGCGGAGCACCCCCTCGAACGGGCTGGCAAGGTCCAATTGTGTAGGCTAGGTTACCCATCTGGGGAGGTGCCATGTCCACCCGATCGGATTTGCTCAGCGCCGTCGCAGCCAAGATCGCCGACTACCGCGATGGCGAAATCGCACCAATCGATTCCGCTCATGTGGACAGATGGGTTCGCCAGTTCGATGCGGATGTCCAGGAACCGATCCTGGCTGAACTGGACCACGTCTTCGACAACATCTACTGTTCGCGTCAATCCGTGCAGGGCTTCCTCACGAGGTTGGTAACGAACACGGATTTCACCGGAGCCGATCCCGCGGCTTTCTGGCAAGGCGTCGGGTTCCTTCGCATTCAGGGGGCTGGCGCGAGTCAGCGCGAGATGCTCGATATGTTCGACGGGCTCCTCCGAGATGAGTTCGGCTTTGACACCTCCGATTGCGAATCCTCAGCAGGTACCTATGTCTACCTGGACGATGGCCTTTTCAGCGGGAACCGTATTCGTTGGGATGTCGGCAACTGGCTGGAGACAGACGCTCCGGATAGCTTGACCCTGCACGTCATTTTGGTTGCTACGCACGAGTACGGGGAATTCTATACCAAGAAACAGCTGCTGGCGAAGGCGAAGGAGTTGGGCAAGAAACTCGACCTTCAAATCTGGCGTGGCATCACCTTGGAGGACCGCAAATACTACGTGAACCGGTCCGATGTCCTACGTCCGACCGAGTTTCCGGACGACGAAGACGTGAGAGCCTATGTACAGGCTCTCGAAGACGCTGGTTTTCCTCCGGTCCTGCGGACAGGCCGTTCAGTCGGGGACCGTAAGCTGTTCTCCTCGCCGTCCGGCCGCCATTTGCTTGAGCAGGAATTCCTGAAGGCCGGAGTACGAATCAGAGGCATGTGCACACACCTGCCCGAGGTGATGAGGCCACTTGGTTTCCATGGGCTTCAGACGCCTGGATTTGGCACGTTGTTTGTGACCTTTCGAAATTGCCCAAACAACTGTCCCTTGGTGTTCTGGTGCGGGGATCCCTGGTATCCGCTCTTTCGGCGTAAGACCAACACGGATACTGGGGCTACGTCTGATTCGGATCTGGATTTGGACGCACTGCTCGCGAGACTGCTGTGAACCACCGCCATATCGATGGAGTCGAGGAGCGCGTTTACGATCCTGCGGAGTGCATCGTTTTTCGGACTACGTCCGGCGAGTTCGGCGGGCTATCAAACATGGCCCCCGGCTTTCCGATGGAGGTCAACGGTATCTTGATCCGCACGTCCGAAGTCCTCTACCAAGCGTTCCGGTTTCCACACCTTCCAGACGTCCAATTGATGCTGTTCACCGAAAAGAGCCCGATGACAGCGAAGATGCGAAGTATGCCCTATCGATCCGACTCACGGCCCGATTGGCTGAGGATACGGGTTCGGGTGATGAGATGGTGCCTTCGCGTCAAGTTGGTCCAGAACTGGAACCGATTCAGCGCCCTGTTGCTGAAAACCGGCGACCGTTCCATCGTGGAATTCTCGAAGCGTGATCCATTCTGGGGAGCCCAACCAAGGGACATGGAAAACCTGGCTGGCGCGAACGTGCTAGGACGTCTTCTAATGGAGCTACGGAAGAGCGTCCATGACGCTGGGGAAGACGATTTCTGCGAAGTAGCGCCTCCAGCTATCGAGCGCGCGCTCTTGTTCGAAAGGCCCATTGAGCCGGTGCACCTTCGATCGAATCCCAGAGAGGAGCAACTTTCCTTCACGTCGGAGCGCTAGCGAACGGGGTGTCGGGGTCAGTTGTGGTGTCAGATGAGGCGACCGTTGCCGAAAATGGCGTCGAGATCCGGCCCCGGGATCAGCCAAAAAGTTCGAAAATCATCCGTTCGCCCCGACCACCCAAAAAACAGGCAAGCGGAGCTTGCAGTTTTTTGGAGCGGATTTGGAGCAGACGTGGCTTTGCCACACAGCTCAAATCCGCTCCCCTGAACGACCCGGACTTCGGTCCGGGTTTTTCAGTTCTGGGATCGGCTGGGGGTCCCCAGAAATCCTCTCGCCCCGTGCAGCACCAATTTCAAAGGGTCAGCCGATCGGCTGACCCGTTTCTCGTTTGGGTTCCGGAATACGTTTTCGGAAACCCGGCGCCTGCGGCCGCACCGCGGCGTGGCTTGGAGTGGAGCAAAAGGCGGAGGTCGCCCGTCTGATCGAGACGGCGGTTCGTCACTGGACAAGCACATGCAGCTTGGAGAGCGCGCTAGAGACCTGAGCACGTAAACGTCACGCCGCCCGCTTCATCCTCGAGATCGTCT
>CAYRNR010000294.1:0-6059 GCA_964425605.1 uncultured Rickettsiales bacterium
GCGAGGATCGCGCTCGCCACGGTCATCGTTCGCATGGGTCGTCCCTCGGGTTGTGTGCAAGGCCAGAGACGTGCGGTCTCGGCCACGCTCCAGAGTATCCCGTTTACCGGGTCATCACAAGGTGCCAGGAGCTCGGACAGGCGCGTCCAGGATCCGAAAAACCAATGTTTTTAAAGGTATTTAGCGAGGTCGCATGTACAATGCAGTATTCACGATCGAAACCCAGAGTGTGGTTGTCACCTGCTCCCGAAACCGGCATCGCCCCGGTCTCGTTGCGAAAGCGACGTCGCCTCCTCGCGAGGGTTCACGCTCGTCGAGCTGATGATCGTGGTCTCCATCATGGGCCTGCTCAGCGCCATCGCCATCCCCAACTACACGGCCATGCTGCTCAGAGCGCGCCGCAGCGAGGTCCCTTCCAACCTCGCGACGATTCGCGTCCAGGAGGTGGCGTACCAGGTGGAGTGGGACCTGTTCACGGCATGCCCGCTCACGCCAGAGGACAGCCCGGGCCGGGGTACGGTGTACGTGCAGCTCCCCGACGATCACCCGTTCTCGTTGCTCGGGTGGTGGCCCGACGGCCGCGTGCGGTCCCAGTACCAGGTGCTGACCCAGAACGACCACCACACCTTCGAGGCCTATGGGATGACCGACGTGGACGGCGACGAGGAGCTGTGCATGTGGAAGGCCACGCAGACGTCCAGCGTGGAGATGATCGTCAGCAACGACGTCTACTGATCCTCTTCGACAGCTTCGTTCCTGCGACCAGCGCGAACTCCGTGTACTATGGCAATATCGGGTTGGGGTCCTGGATAAAGTCTTGAGACGGTGGACGAGACGAGTTGCGCATCGGAGCCGTTGGGCCTCCGAACGAGGGTTCACGCTGATCGAGCTGATGCTCGTGGTGTCGATCATGGGGCTCCTCGCGGCCATCGCGATCCCCAACTACACCCACATGTTGCTTCGCGCGCGCCGTTCCGAGGTGCCATCCAACCTGGCCACCATCCGCGTCCAGGAGATCGCCTACCAGGTGGAGTGGGACGTGTTCACCGCGTGCCCGCTGACACCGGTGGACTCACCGGGTCGCTCCACCGTCTATGTCCAGCTCGACTCCTCGCACCCCTTCACCCTCCTGGGGTGGTGGCCCGACGGGCGCGTGCGATCCCAGTACCAGGTCCTCACGTCGAATCAGAACCGCCTCTTCGAGGCCCGGGGCTACACCGACGTGGATGGCGACGGTGAGCTCTGTTGCTGGGTGTCCACGAACACCGTCACCGTGGACATGATCACCGGCAACGACGTGTACTAGCCTCGCGACCCCCGACAGCTCGCAGCCCGAGGTCGAAATGGGGGGCCTTCCGGGCTATGCTTGCGTCGGGAGATGCTCATGACACGTCTGCTGACGATCCTGGCGCTGGCCTTGGCGCTGCCTGGCTGTCCTCCACAGGAGCTACCCCCGCCCGATACCGGGGGAGAGTTCGTCTACTACAACGGCCCCATGCCGCGGACCATCGATCCAGGGCTGCTGACCGACTCGTACGGCGCGTTCCTGGCCCAGAACCTCTTCGAGGGCCTCACCGTCTGGGACGCGGCCGGACAGGCGGTGCAGCCCGGTGTCGCGAGCTCGTGGGAGATCAGCGAGGACCGCCGCATCTACACCTTCCATCTGCGGCAGGAGGCGCGCTGGTCCGACGGCTCGCCAGTGGTGGCCCAGGACTTCGTCAGGGCCTGGAACCGTGTGCTCAACCCGGACACGCAGGCCGGGTACGCCACATTGCTGTACCCCATCGAGGGGGCAAGGGACCTGCACCAGGGTCTGTCCACCGACGCCTCGACCCTCGGCGCCGACGCCGAGGAGAACCACACGCTCGTTGTGCGCCTCGAGGCGCCGGTTCCCTACTTCCTGTCGCTGACCGCCGACGCGGTGATGCTGCCCGTGCAGTCCGAATGCCTGAAGAAACACGGGTGGGCCTGGACCGATCCCCGCAACCTCGTGGTCAACGGCCCGTACCGCCTCGTGGAGCAACACGAGGACCGCTTCGTCATGGAACGCAACGCCCGCTACTGGGACGCCGAGGGCGTCAAGCTCGAGCGCGTCGTCGCCCTCAGCCAGGTCCCCACGGAGGGGCTCGCCGCGGCCTTCCACGCGGGCAAGCTCCACTGGACGGGGTTCGGCGGCGAGGTCTTCGAACCGGCCGACCGGGCCGCCCCCGGCTACCACGACCAGCCGAGCCTGGTCACCGGCTACCTGCGCTTCAACCTGGCTCGTCCGCCGCTGGACGATCCGCGCGTCCGCAAGGCCCTGGCCCACGCCATCGACCGCGATCCCGTCGCCGCTTCCGGCAGCCGCGCCCCCACCGATCACCTGGTCCCCGACGGCCTCGCCGGCTACCAGCCGGCCGCCGGCCTCCTCCACGACGTGACCGTAGCGCAGGCCCTGCTGGTCGAGGCCGGCTACCCGGGCGGCGAGGGGCTCCCCACCATCGAGATCGCCGTGGACGACGGCGCCGCCAACGTCGCGGCCATGCAGGAGGTCGCCCGGCAGTGGCGCGAGACCCTGGGCATCGACGTGGCCGTCTACGAGCGCGAGTGGCGCATCCACTCCACAGTCGTCGAGGAGGGTGACTTCCAGGTCGCCCGCGGCGCCTGGGTGGCCGACTACCCCGATCCCTCCAACTTCATGGAGATCTTCCTCTCCAGCAGCCCGCTGAACTCCGGTGGCTACGCCGACAGCGTCTTCGACGACTTCGTCCTCGAGTCCCGCCTCACCACGGATCCCGACTCCCACTCCAGGCTGCTCGCCTCAGCGGAGAAGCGATTGCTCGAGCAGGCCCCCATCGTGCCGCTGTACAACACCACGAGCGCGTGCTTGCTGGCGCCGCGGGTGAAGGGCTACGAGGACAACCTGATGAACGTGCACCTGTTGAAGTACTTGTCGTTCTGAGGGGGAAGTGGAGGGGGAGGCTATCCGCGCTTGAAGATCGCCGCGGCGCCCATGCCGCCGCCGATGCACATACTCACGATCCCGTACTCGACCTCGCGCTTGCCCATCTCGTGGAGCAGCGACGCCGTCAGCTTGGCGCCGGTGCAGCCGAGGGGGTGACCCAGGGCGATGGCGCCGCCGTTGACGTTGACGCGGTCGGGGTCGATGCCGCACTTGCGGACGCTGTACAGCGCCTGGCTGGCGAAGGCCTCGTTGAGCTCGAAGAGCCCGATGTCGTCGACGGTGAGGCCGGCGGCGTCGAGGGCCTTGGGGATGGCGAGGGATGGGCCGATGCCCATCTCGTCGGGGTGACAGCCGGTGACCTGGTAGGTGACGAGCTCGCCCATGGGGGTCAGGCCCAGCTCCTCGGCCTTGGCGCGAGTCATGATGAGCTCGAGCGCGGCGCCGTCGGAGGTCTGGGACGAGTTGCCCGCGGTGGAACGGCCGTTGACCTTGAAGGGGGTCTTGAGCTTGCCGAGCCCCTCGACGGTGCTGCGGCGGGGGCCGTCGTCGGTGTCGAAGGTCAGGGTCTTGCTGCCGAGCTGGATCTCCAGGGGGATGATCTCGTCGCTGAAGCGACCGGACTCGATGGCGGCGAGGGCCTTGTCGTTGGAGGCCACGCCGAAGGCGTCCTGGTCCTCGCGGCTGACGTCGTAGCGCTCACCCACGGTCTCGGAGGTCATTCCCATCGACTCGTAGGCCTCGGGGAAGTTCTCGGCCAGCCACGGGTTTGGCGCTGGCTTCTGTCCGCCCATGGGGACGATGGACATGGACTCGACGCCACCTGTGAGGCAGATCTCACCCCATCCGGCCACGATCTTGGACGCGCCGGTGGCCAGGGTCTGCAACCCCGACGAACAGAAGCGGTTCATGACCATGGCGGGCACCTCGACGGGGATGCCGGCGCGCAGCGCGGCGTTGCGGGCGACGTTGAGCCCCTGCTCCGCCTCGGGCATGGCGCACCCGATGATGATGTCGTCGATGGTCTTGGGATCCAGCTCGGGGATCCGCTCGAGGAACTTGATCATCAACAGGCCGAGCAGCTCGTCCGGCCGGGTTTCTCTCAGTGTGCCGCGGACGGCCTTGCCCACTGCGGTGCGGTAGGCGTGAGTGACAACAACTCCTGTGGTCATCTCGTGATCTCCTTTCGCGGGCTAGTTCCGCAGGGGCTTGCCCTTTTCCAGCATGTGCTGGATTCGGGCCAGGGTTTTGGCTTCGCCACAGAGGCTGACGAACGCTTCGCGTTCCAGATCGAGGAAGTCCTGCTCGGTCAGCTCCGTGCCTGACGGGACCTCACCGCCGCAGATCACGTGGGCCAGCTTGCGCCCCATGACCCCTTCGTACTCGGTGATCCAGCCGCCACCCACCATGGTGTGGATGCCGACCTTCAGGGCGCCGATGCCGGTGGAGCCGGGCACCTTGACCGTCCCCTGGGACGGCGGCCTGTAGCCGCGCATCACGAGGCCGAGCACGTCGGCCTTGGCGTCGGCGAGCACGGCGTCGGGGTTGATGGTGATGTTGTCGCAGGCGCGCAGGAAGCCGAGCTCGCGACCCTCCTCGGCGCTGGTGGCCACCTTGGCCATGCCGATGATCTCGAAGAGGCGCTGCATGTACGGGAACTTGTCCACGTTCACGCCGTGGGGCACCGAGCCGTAGTAGCGGAACGCCAGCTCCTTGCAGCCGCCGCCGGCGGGGATGACGCCCACTCCGAGCTCGACCTGACCGATGTAGGTCTCGCCCGCGGCGCGCACCCGCGTGCCGTGCATCATGATCTCGGCGCCGCCGCCCAGGGCCATGCCCCGCGGCGCGGTGACGACGGGACCGCGGCAGTACTTCATGTCCATGGCGGTGTCCTGCAGGGCAGCGACCATCTCGCCGATCTTGTCGTACTGCTTCATCATCGCCAGCATCATCACCGCGGCGATGTTGGCGCCCACGCAGAAGTTGGTGGCCTCGTTGCCGACCACCAGCCCCACGAGCTCGCCGTCGTTGACCTTCTTCACACCCGTGGCCAGCATCCCGATGATGTCCTGGTCGATGGCGTTCATCTTGGTGTGGAACTCGACACAACCCACGCCGTCACCCATGTCGTACAGGGTGGCGCCCATGTTCTTGTCGATGGTCTTGTTCCGCTCCTTGAGCGAAGGCAGGAAGATCAGGCGCTCGGCGATGGGCACCGGCTTGTAGGCCTCGTCCACCACGCACCAGTAGTGCTGGATGCCGTCACGCTTGACGTACCAGCTGCCCTCACCCTTCTCCAGCAGGGTCTTGACCACGGCGGGGACGTCCATCCCCTCCTCTTCCATACGCGCGACCGAGCGCTCGACGCCCATGGCGTCCCACGCCTCGAAGGGGCCGCCCTCGTAGGCGAAGCCCCAGCGCATGCCGCGGTCGATGTTGACGATGTCGTCGGCGATCTCACCCAGCAGCTGCGCCGAGTAGATGCAGCTCTCGGCCGTGACCTTCCACGCGAGCGTGGCGCCCACGTCCTTGGCCCAGACCATGGCGTTGACCTTCTCGGCCACCGTGTCCTTGTCGCGGGCCATGCCGATGGAGTCGAGCCGGACCTTGTCCTGGGCCTCGAACTCCATGGTCTCGAGGTTCATCGCCAGGATGGCCTTGCGGCCGTCCACCTTGGTCTTCTTGTAGAAGCCCGCGCCCGACTTGCCGCCCAGCAGGCCCTTGTCGACCATGGTCTTCATGAAGTCCGGGACGATGAAGCGCTCGCGCCACGGATCGTCGGCGCAGCCCTGGTAGACCGTGTCGATGACGTGGGCCAGGGTGTCCAGGCCCACCATGTCGGCGGTGCGGAACACCGCGGACTTGGGCCGCCCCATGGGAGGTCCGAAGACCTTGTCCACCACCGTGATGCTCAGGTCGAGCTCCTTCATCCAGTGCATCACCGACATGATCCCACCGACTCCGATGCGATTCGCCACGAAGTTGGGGGTGTCCTTGGCGTGCACGATGCCCTTGCCGAGCACGTTCTCGCCGAAGTCGGCCAGCGCCGCGTAGATCTCGGGATCCGTGTCGTCGCAGGGCACCAGCTCCAGCAGCCGCAGGTAACGCACCGGGTTGA
>CAYRNR010000295.1:0-5935 GCA_964425605.1 uncultured Rickettsiales bacterium
TGGGCCGGGGAGGATTCCTCTTCGTGGTGGGCGTGGGCTGTTGCGGGCGCTAGACCGCAGGCAGCGAGCTGGGTGCCTGCCGAGCCGGGGCTCTTGGGCTGGTCCAGCTGGGACAGGTTCCTCTTCCGGGGGGACGAGGCCGCTGGAGGGCGCAGGAGTCAGCCCAGGTGGCGGCTACCTCCCCTGGATTCAGTGCATGGCCAGTTGGCGGACGAAGTACTGGAACGCCACGATGGGGTACATGTTCACGGTTCGGGTTCTTCCATCGTCCCAGACCCGTTCCAGATCGCTGTACCGGGCGATAGTCGGGATGTTGGGAACCCCAGGGGGAGCGGCGGACAAGTCCTCGTGGACGCCAACGATCAGCCAGTGCGTCCATTCCTCGTGGTCGGTGGGGATGGTTCCATCTTCACCGACAAGGACGCCGAGGAAGACGAGTTTCTCTGGGTCGGCCTCGATGGCACGGAACTCCCGTCCGCCAGCCCGGATGACGAGCATCTGGGCGAGGTCTTGGCCAGTGCGTTCCAGCTCCCCGATCGGCGGCAAGAGCGAGAGTTTCTCCACGAACTGCGCTCGCATCGCCCTCCTGCGGCTCCTGGTGTTCAGAGCGTCGGTCATGTTGGACATGGTTCTGTCTCCCTTCTGCCGCTACTACTCCTTGGCCGGCCGGACTAAGACCCCCCGCCGAGAGGCTCGGAGATCCCTACCGACTGGTCCGGTTGCGCCTACTGCCCCTGTGGCCGGGAACGGCGGGGGGTCGCCAATCGTTGGCGGGTTCCGCGGTGCGAGCGGGGACCGGGCCCCGTCCAGCTCCGAACGGGTTCCTCTTCGTGGAGGTTGAGGACCCGTGGGAGGAGCCCACGGGGGGGCGAGGAAGCCGGGGGCGCCGGGTCTCCTCTTCGTGGTGAGCGGACAGCCCGGAGCCGAACCACACCGCCCGGGTTTCCTCACGCCCGTGCGTGATTACTCCTGATCGCACGTAGGAGGGGCCGTCCGATGACGAGCAACCAGTCCCTGCAGAGGGGGGGGAGAGCCAACCCGACAGACAGCCCGGGCCACCATGCCGAGAGCCCGCCGGGACCTCACAAGGAGAAATCTGGGGTCCGTGTCAGATCGGCCCCAGGGGCTCGCTACAGTGGAGCCATGACAACGACACCGAACCCGATCGACATCGAGTCCCGCCTCCTCGACCTGTTCGAGGAGACCGGCCTGACCGACATCGTCGGTGGCCCAGAGGTCCTCCGGGAGGGGATCAACCAGCTGAAGGCCGGTCTCCTCCAGGTCGTGGCCGACATGGCCGTCGCCGAGCAACATGGCGTGGCCCTGTCCGAAGCCGTGTTCGACACCGTGGCGTACCCCCATTTGGCCTCACTACACGGGTTCTTCCAGGACCTGTGCGTCATGGACCTCCCGGCCGACATCCGCCCCTGGGCTGAACGGGCTATCAAGGCCGGACCACCGCCGGACGTCCCCGAGGTCCGGCGCTGGATGGTCTACGTGGCGCTACGGGGGGAAACACCTCTCCACCAGATGCTCGCCAAGCTCGTCTTGTTCGAGGGACTGTGCCTCAACCAGAGGTTGCTGCTCCGTGCGGCCGGTGAACATCTGGAAGCCCTTGCCGGCCGGCGCTCCGATGTCGAGAAGGTGGCCGATGTCGGACTCCTCGAACTGCTCGACAACGAAGAGTACGCCGCTGGCCTGGAAGGGCTGGAGGACCCCTGGCCGACGATGGTCACTGCCGCCTCGATCAGCTTGACTGCACATGCCCAGGAACTCAGAGAGCAGGTCGGCCAGCTGGATGCTGAACTTCGGGTCGAACTTGACGTTCGAGGCCAGTTCCTGGACGCCCTGGACGGCCTCCCGCCCGTCGATGCCGTCCTACTACGGAACGCCTGCGCCACAGCTCTCGGCGAGGAACGGGTGACTGTCGAACAACTCCAAGTTCGTCACCCAGGGGTGCTCGGTGGGTTCAAGCGCAACACCCTCGACCAGCGACTCAGCCGTCTGATGGGACGCGGGGAGGCCCTGCTGGAACCCCGACAGCCCCGGTCCACAACTTTGCTCGACCTCATCATGGGCTCCGCCCCCGAGGTTCACCCATGACGAACCGCTACTACATCAGCTCCTGGGAAGACGTGCTGTACGCCCTCCGTGGCAAGCCATGGCGATCAGCCATCCGACTGCGAAAGGGCGTCCTCCCTCATCCTCTCGAAGTCGGGATGACGACGAGCACGGGTCTCCCGGTAGGCCAGAACGCCGACTATCGATTCGTGCTCCAGGACGGGGCGGGGCTCCACGTCCAGGATTTCGGCCAGCACTACGAGGCCCATCTCGATGAGGCCCACCCTGACGTGAACCTGTACGACCACTTCCGGAAGGACGCCCCAACCACGTTCGTCGCAAGCGGAGCTGCCCTGGGGGCGGCCGTCGGTGGGGCCGTGGGCAGGGACGCAAGCAGTGCCCTGGTAGGCGGGTTGATCGGGGGGCTCCTGGCCGGGATCGCAGCTTCGCTGGAGTAGTCGAGCGGTTCGGACCGGGGGAAGGTCGTGATGATGAACCTGGGGCCTGTTGGCTTCCGTCACCCGTACTCGGTCGTCTTCAGCTACAAGCTGATCCCCGGCGAACGGAACACCACCACCGTCCTTGGCAGCAAGGAACCCCGAGTCTGCCGGATCTGCCAACGGAAGCTGGCCCTACAGAGATGCAACTCGACAGCCCTTGGCATTGGCCGTACCGACTTGGTTTGCGAATGATATCTTGTGGGCAGGAAGGAGGCGAATTGCCCGGTGGCAACCGACCATCCATGACACCCGCAGCGGTAGCAGTGTTGCTGGCGGGCTTGGTTTGGACACCGCTTGCGTGCACCATCGAGGAGCATGCCGTCGTAGTCGAGGTCCCGGTTGAGATCCTCGATCCCGCACCCATCGATGAGATCCTCTACTACACGATCCTGTACCGTCTCCAACTCGATTTCAGCGATGACGGTGGCGACTACTGGCAATATCACCCGTTGGACTACGTAGAGTTGACGCATCCGGCGACTGTCGTTCTGGATGCCACGTTCGTGACGAGGGACTGGCCCCTCGATCAGGAGATCCTGGTCGGTGCCTGGCGCGATGACGTAGGAGATGGCGAGTTCGATTCGTTCCACGAGCCCTGCGACGTTTCGCACCTGACCGAGCCCTACATCAAGGACCACGCTATTCCGCTCCAATTGGTCCTGTCTGGGTGTGAGCCTCCCGATGGCCTGGACCTCTGGGGGAGCTATCTGGAAGCGGAGGCTACCTGGTGAATCCTCGCCTTTCAATCCTGTCCGCTCTCCTGCTGCTCCTGCCTACGCTTGGCCTACTCCCGTACGTCGCCAGGGCGAGGACGGCCGGTGCGTTCTGTCAATCGTTGGATGGTGGACAGGTGGCAGGCACTGTCGGTTACCTCCACGCGGACTGGCTTGATACCGGCACGGGTCTGCTGCCGTTCGTCAGGCCAGCCGGCCACGGCCAGGTTGTACTGGGACTCCCAGGGGTGCTGGATCTGAGGGGCGATCTGATAGTCGGCGGCAGTCCCTGGGCGGGCAGCATCGTGCACGAGGCGCTCGTCCTGGATGCGACAGGTGGTCTACGGCTCGCGCCTTTCGGCGAGGATCGTTCGACACGATTCGCGATTTCCCTGATGGGCGGCATACGCGATGCACCCCCATTCTGTTGCTACCTGCTGTTTCCAAGTAGTGAACGCAACTGGGGACGATCCACTTTTGCGGTGGCAGTGACGCGGGTCGAGGGGCAATTGGAATTCGTATACCCCAGCAAGAGTTGGGCGCTGCTTATGCGGTTCCGCTACGACCTGTACTGGGTGGCGATCGAGCGCATGGTCCACGCCGAGGAGGTCTCCTCTTCGTCGTGGCCAGTGGCCGATTCGATGCTCTGGGAGTATCGCCTTGGTGCCCGGGGGAACGCCGCATCCCACGTGACGCCGTTCTTCGAGGTCGGTGTTCACCTGTACAAGCTGAGCGAACTGGAAGACTACGAGGGGTGTCACCCCTACTACGAGATTCCGTGCTGGGTGGATGACGTCAACGTGGGATTGATCGGTGTCGTTGGCTTCGCCTGGAGCAGTCGTTGAGCTGAATTCGGTTCGAACCATCATGGTCGAACCACGAATTCCACAACAGGTCTTGGCAACCAAATTCCACCCGCCGCGACTGCTGCCCGCCCAACCTGGGCAAGCGTCAGTGACGCTACAGAGAGTCCTGGGCGCTCACCGATGCTCACTCAGCGTCGATCCGAGGAACAGAAAAACGCCTCCTCGCATCTCGTCGGTCTCCATCGACTCGACGCTCCATAGCGTCGGATCGAAGGTAGAGTCACCTATGAGCAGATCGTCCCTGCCATCGCCGTCTACGTCGCCATCAGCAACGACCAACGTTACCTCCCCATAATCTCCAAATCCCGATTCGACAGTCACGTCGGCGTTCTCCACCAACAATGAACGCTCGATGGGGCCAAAAAAGATGTACACGTTTCCTGTCTGACTACCCGTGAGCACCACGTCGTCGATGCCATCTCCATCAAGGTCGCCGGCAGTCAGCGAGTGTCCGATTTGGTGGTCATCGTGTGAGGAAGTCCAATCTGGCTCGAAACTCACGTCAGCAGTGTCAGTTGAATGCCCGTATGAAGTCGAGCATCCGAAGAACACATGTGCAGCTGGATGGTGGTCCTGGTAGTAATAGGAATGTGGCTCACCCACCAGCAGGTCCGGGCAGCCATCTGCGTTGAGATCTCCTCTCGCGGAGATAGAGTATCCAGCCAAAGAGCAGTACGGGTCGTACAAATCAACCATGGGATCGGGTCCATAGATTTCGATGTCTGCCTCCGAAGGTGTACGGGTTGCCCCGGGATCGAAGGGGCCGTTGAACACGAATACGCCCCCCCGTTTGTCGCCGGCCTGGGGATCGCCAACGACTAGGTCAACGTGTCCATCTCCATTCATGTCGGAATCCCCAGCTACGGATAGTCCGAACAGTGCGCCACCGACGTCCGAAAGCACCACGTCGGCTGTGTCCATGGACGCACCGTCTGTCAGTGGTCCGAAAAAGACCAACGCGTGACCCGCGGAGAGGTCTCCGCTGTTCCCGACAAGAACATCACCGAGTCCGTCGCCATTGACATCGCCTGCGGAAGAAATCGTAGTCGGACTTCCAGCCTTGGCAACTATCGGAGCATCCTCAAGATCGACTTGGCCGTAGATTGCCTCCTCGTACACGGCCCAGAGGCCCCAGGTACCCCCCTGGTATCCATGCTCTGCGGACACGACGATGTCGTCATTCCCATCCCCATCGATATCTTCGACGATCGCGACGGCGTTCCCGGCCTCCGCCATTGCGCTTCCCCCGACCGCTACCGCATCGGCGTTGCTTAAATCGACCATGCCCGTGGGCACACCATACAGAACATACGCTCCGCCGGTATCTACGCCGTGGTCTGGTCGCCCCCTCGCCCCAATAAGGACATCAGCCAAACCATCACCATCGACGTCTCCGCCATTGGAGATTGCCGAACCGGCCTCCTCACCTGGGAATTCGCCCACCATGATTGCGTCTGCGCAGGTGATCTGAATCGCACAGGTGCCGTCGTCGCAAGACCAGCAGAGCTGCTCAACAAGCGCAGGAGAGCTTTGACACCCGTATCCGAGCCATACCAATGGGAGAAACACCAGCCGCAGCACCACCAGCATCCCGAACCTAGCGATCGCCCTACCTTCCCTCACGCCCAAAGGATACCACCGCGCAGGTTGGCGGCAGGCCAGTAAACGGCTGCGCAGACACCCGGGAACCCGTGAGGGCTCACATCCGTGTTTGTCCGTGGTGTGGCCGTCCGAGATCCTCCTGTGATTTTTCACGCGCATGCCCCCACTTGAGGGACCGGTTTTTCAGGGGCAT
>CAYRNR010000296.1:0-5914 GCA_964425605.1 uncultured Rickettsiales bacterium
AGCGGCGGCTTGACCGTGGCGGCGAAGCCGCGGCCCTCGAACCCCAGCGCCGGGACGTCCAGGATCTCCTCGCACGCCCGCACGCACGAGGCGCACAGGATGCACTTGTGGGCCTCGAGGCGCATGTGGGGGTGGGAGTCGTCGAGGAACCACGTGCGCGCGGCGCCCGCGAACCGGGTCGGGTCCACGTCGTAGCGCACCGCGTACTGCTTGATCGTGCACTCGTTGACGGCGCGGCAGCCACACTCGAGGCAGCGCTGGGCTTCCTCCTGCGCGGTGCCGGCGGCGAAGCCGGTCTCCACCTCGTCGAAGGTGCTGCGAGCCCGCTCCACCTCGATCTCCGGCATGTGCGCCACGGGCTTCTCGTCGAAGCCCTCGAGGGCCTCGCGCGGGACCTCGTCCAGGGCGCCCATCATGTGGTGGTACAGCTGGGGATCGCCCACCACCTTCTCCCCGGCCAGGAACTGGCCCATGGAGGCGGCGGCCAGGTGGCCGGCGCCGGCGGCGCGAACGGCGATGTCCGCGCCGGTGAAGCAGTCCCCGCCGGTGAAGACGTCGGGAAGGTTGGTCTGCAGGGTCTTCTCGTCGGCGTCCGGGGTGCCCCAGCGGGACAGCTCCAGGCCCACGTCGGCGATGCCGAGCTGGCTGCAACGCTGGCCGATGGCGGCGATGACGTTGTCCACCTCGATCACGTACTCCGAGCCGTCCATGGGCACCGGGCGACGACGGCCAGAGGCGTCGGGCTCGCCGAGCTCCATCTTGATGCAGTTCACGGCCAGGCCATCTCCGGAGGGCTCGATACCCACCGGGGCGGCCAGCAGCTGGATCTCGACGCCTTCGTGCTCGGCGGCGTCGATCTCGGGCTGGAATGCCGGCATCTCCACGCGGGTGCGGCGGTACAGGATGAAGACCTTCTCGGCGCCGCAGCGGATGGCGGTGCGTGCCGCGTCGATGGCGGTGTTGCCGCCGCCGACGACCATGACGCGCTTGCCGATGGGGGTGGACTCGTCCTTGCTGACCTTCTCGAGGAAGCCGATGCCGGACAGCACGCCGGGCAGGTCCTCACCGGGGCAGCGCATGGAGGAGGCCTCCTGGCAGCCGATGCCGAGGAAGACGGCGTCGCTGGCCTTGCGCAGGTCGTCCAGGGAGACGTCCTTGCCCATGGTCACGCCGTACTCGAACTCCACGCCCATCGTCTCGAGGATGGCCACCTCGCGGTCGATGACCTCACGGGGGAGGCGATACGACGGGATGCCGTAGCGCATCATGCCGCCGGGCGCGGGGTGGCTGTCGATGACCTTCACCGCGTGACCCATCTGGGCCAGGTAGTAGGCGTTGGCGACCCCTGCGGGGCCGGCGCCGACCACGGTGACGTTCTTGCCGGTGGCCGGGGCCACGGGCGGCGTGTAGTCGGCGGTCTGGTCCTGGTCCACGTCCGCGGCGTAGCGCTTGAGGCTGCAGATCGCGATGGGGTCCTCGACCAGGTTGCGCCGGCAGGCGTCCTCGCAGGGCCGCGGGCAGACACGGCCCAGGGAGGCCGGCTGCGGCAGCTGCTGCTTGATCAGCTCGATGGCCTCGGCGTACTTGCCCTCGGCCACGTAGTTGACGAAGCCGGGGATGTCGATGTTGCACGGGCACGTGGTGTGGCACGGGCCGTAGCAGTCTCCGAGGTGGTCGGACAGCAGCAGCTCCATGCACATCTTGCGGGCACCGCGGATGTCGTCGTTCTCGGTGGTGACCTTCATGTCGTCCACGCACGCGGTGGTACATGACGGCACCAGGTTGGGCCGACCTTCGATCTGGACCACGCACAAGAAGCACGAACCGTAGGGCTTGAGCTCGTCGTTGTGGCACAGGGTCGGGATATCGCAACCGAGGGTGCGGGCCGCCTCCAGCACGGTGGTGCCGGAAGGGACGCTGACCTCGGTTCCGTCGATGATCAGTTTCACGTCACTCATGATCGAACCCTCCTACACCACGGCCACAGCGTTGAACCGGCACACGTCGCGGCAGACGCCGCAGGAGATGCAGTCGTCCTGGTGGATGATGTGCAGCTCCTTCTTCTCGCCGGTGATGGCATCGGTCGGGCACGGCTTGATGCACGCCTTGCAGCCGGTGCACTCCTCGGTGATCTCGAAGGTGGTCAGGTCGCGGCAGCGTCCGGCCCAGCACTTGTGGTCACGGATGTGGGCGAGGTACTCCTCGCGGAAGTACTTCAGCGTGGTCAGCACCGGGTTGGGGGCGGTCTGACCGAGGCCGCACAGGCTGGTGCGCTTGATGCGGTCGGCCAGCTCCTCCAGCAGGTCCAGATCCGACTCCTGGGCCTCGCCCTTGGTGATCTTCTGCAGGATCTCGAGCATCCGGTTGGTGCCGATGCGGCAGAAGGTGCACTTGCCGCACGATTCCTTCTGGGTGAAGTCCAGGAAGAACTTGGCGATGTCGACCATGCACGAGGTCTCGTCCATGACCACCATGCCACCGGAGCCCATGATGGCGCCGGTCTTGGTGACCTCGTCGTAGTCCACGCGGGTCTCGAACAGCGACGTCGGGACGCAGCCGCCCGACGGGCCGCCCATCTGCACAGCCTTGATCTCGCGGCCGGTGTCGGAGCCGCCGCCGATGTCGTAGACCACCTCGCGAAGCGTCATCCCCATCGGGACCTCGACCAGGCCGCCGCGCGCGATGCGCCCGGCCAGGGCGAAGACCTTGGAGCCCTTGGACTTGTCGGTGCCCTTGGCCGCGAACGCTGCACCACCGTTGAGGATGATCCAGGGGATGTTGGCCAGGGTCTCGACGTTGTTGATGTTCGTGGGGTAGCCGAACAGGCCCTTCACGGCCGGGAACGGCGGGCGGATGCGGGGCATCCCGCGCTCACCCTCGATGGACGCCATCAGCGCCGTCTCCTCGCCACACACGAAGGCGCCGGCGCCCTCCTTGACGCGGATGTGGAAGCTGAAGTCGCTGCCCATGATGTTGTCGCCGAGCAGGTTCTTGGCGGTGGCCTGCTCGATGGCGATGTTCAGCCGCTTGACGGCCAGGGGGTACTCGGCCCGGCAGTAGACGTAGGCGTGGCTGGCGCCGATGGCCAGGCCGCACACGGCCATGCCCTCGAGCACCGAGTGGGGATCGCCCTCGATGGTGGAGCGGTCCATGAACGCGCCGGGGTCGCCCTCGTCGGCGTTGCAGATGACGTACTTCTTGTCCGACACCGAGCCGCGGGCGAAGGTCCACTTGAGACCCGTGGGGAAGCCCGCGCCGCCGCGGCCGCGCAGCCCCGACGCCTTGACCTCGCCGATGACCGCCTCGGGGCCGATCTCGATGGCCTTCTTCAGCGCACCGTAGCCGTCCACCGACAGGTAGTCGTCGATGCTCTCCGGATTGATCCTGCCGCAATTGCGCAGCACGATCTGCTCCTGCTTGAGGAAGAACTTGCCCCCGTCGTCCTCGGCGTCGGTCGGGTCGAACATCCACTTGGCGACCGGCGCGCCGCCGATCACGTGCTTCTTGACGATGTTCTTGGCCTTGCCGGCGCTGACGTTGCCGTAGAAGAAGTGGTTTCCGGCCGTGTCGTAGACCTCGACGATGGGCTCGGCATAGCAGTTGCCCATGCAGCTGGTGATGCCGATGTCCACCTTCGCGCCAGCGGCCTCGAGCTCGCTGGTGAGGATGTCCTGGATCTTGCCGGCGCCGGCGGCGATGCCGCAGGTGCCCAGACCCACGATGATGCGGTTGACCTCACTCGTAGTGGGATCCATGTGTGTGTCCCTTTCCCTTTCCAGAGCGGGTGACCGCTAGTTCTCGTCCTGTGCGGTGGCGCCGTACTCCTTGAGCATCACCTGCTCGGCGGAGGTGCGGTTGAGCTTCCCGTGGGTGTTCTCGTCCACCATGATCACCGGCGCGAGGCTGCAGCAACCGACACAGGCGACCGTGGACAGGGTGAATTGCATGTCCGGCGTCGTGCCACCATCGGGCACGTGCAGGAGATCGGCGAGCGCCTCGGTGATGCCTTCGGCACCGCTCACGTGGCACGCCGTGCCCTTGCACACCTTGATCAGGTGCTCTCCCACTGGCTCCATGCGGAACTGCGTGTAGAAGGTCACCACGCCATAGATCTGCGACGAGCTGATCTCCGTCTTCTCGCAGATGTAGTCCATGGCCTCGATCGGGACGTACCGATACTCATCCTGGATTCCCTGTAGCAGGGGGATGGCGGCGTCCCGACCGGTACCCCAGCGCTCGATGAGCGCATCTACCTTGCCGGAATCGATGTCCATGGGTTTTCCTCTCGTTATCTGTTCTCGCGAGCGCGCTCGCGCGCGCAACGCGCTGTGTTCGTGCGCGGATCCAGAGGATCCCTCTAGATCGCGGAGCGCCATTTATAGGGGGAGGGGGGGCGCTCGTCAACCGACGCTGCGCGGTGCAGGAGGTGTCTGAGCAGCGACGGGAAGCAGGACCTCGAAGGTGGTGCGGCCCGGCTCCGAGGACACGGAGATCGTACCGCCGTGTACCTCCACCAGGGTGCGGACGATGGACAGCCCCAGCCCGCTGCCGCCCCGGTCCCGGGCGGTGGTGAAGAACCGATCGAAGATACGGCGCGCGTTGCGCTCGGAGATGCCGCCGCCGTCGTCGGTGACGGTCACGGCCAGAAGATCGGGCCGATCGGCGGGCCCGGCCTCCACCGACACCTCCGGCCCGCCGTGCTGACGGGCGTTGTCGAGCAGGTTGACCAGCACCGACTCGAGCACCTCGCGCTCCATGGCCACGGCCGGCAGATCCGGCGCTGCCGTCAGCTCCACGCTCACCCCGTGCCGGCGGAACCGCTCCGTGAGGGCCGTCAGCACGGGGCTCGGGGCGGTGGAGCCCGATCCGGGCCGCACCACGTCCGCCCGGGCCAGGTCGGTCAGGCGGGTGACGAGCCGATCGAGGCGGTCCGCGTCCTGCTCGAGGTTGTCCAGGAAGCGGTCGCGCTCGTCGGGCGTCATCTCCTCCATGTGATCCCGCAGGAGCTCCACCGCGCCGCGGATGGAGGTCAACGGCGTCTTGAACTCGTGGGACACCCCCGACGCGAAGGTGGAGATGTACTGGGCGCGTGCCTCGAGCACCTCGGCCATGTGGGCCACGGCCTCGGACACCAACCTCACCTCGTGGGTCCCCGGGCGCATCAGCGGCGTCGCTGCCCCCAGCTCCCCCCGCGCCACCCGCTCGGTCTGCCGGATCAGCTCGTCCATGGGCCGGCCGATGGTGCGCGACGTGAACAGCGCCACGAACGTGACGATGCCCAGCAGCAGCGCGGCGCCCGCCGGGATGTACCAGCGCAGCCGGTACAGGGACTGCCGCATGCTCATGGGGGTCCGGGACAGGAGCACGGCGCCCCAGACGCGGTTGCTGTCGAGCACGGGCATGGCCACGAACACCCGGATGCGCGTGCCCCGGCTCAGGGAGTCCGGCGGCGGCTTCGGTTCGTCCGAGTAGCGCGACCGCATGAGGCTCACGTGGTTGCCGTCGAGGGCGCGGCTCACCTCGTCGCGGTGGACGAGGTTGAGGCCGAGCTCGCTGCGGGTGGTCGCCACGACCGTGCCCTGGTGGTCCACCACCCGGATGCCGGCCAGGGTGACCTGCTGGGTCTCGGCGAGGATCGTGGCCAGGCGGTCACCGGCGGCCACCGCGATGGTGTCCGGTGGATCGGCCGGGGGCAGGGCGTCGGGCGGGGGTTCGAGGACCACGTGGGTCGCCAGGTCGAGCTGGGCGGAGACCGGGTGGTAGGGGTCGGCCTCGACGCCCCACGACGAGGAGGCGCGGACATCCCCGGACAGCGGCTTGCCGTAGCGCTCCGGCGCCGGGGCGTAGGTGCGCTCCCCGAGCTCGCGGCGGATCTCCTGGCGGTACGCGGCCGTCACCACGGCGCCCTGGGCGA
>CAYRNR010000297.1:0-2957 GCA_964425605.1 uncultured Rickettsiales bacterium
TGATCATGATGTTGTGCAGCTTGGTGTCGGTCTCCTCGAAGGTCCAGTGGAGACGCTGGCTGTTCTGGCTCATCTCGAGCGCGGAGGTGGCGACGCCACCGGCGTTGGCGGCCTTGGCCGGACCGTAGAGCACGCCGTTGTCCACGAAGATGTTGGCGGCCTCGGGGGTGGAGGGCATGTTGGCGCCCTCACCGACAGCCATGCAGCCGTTGTTGACCAGGATCTGGGCCGACTCGGCGTTGATCTCGTTCTGGGTGGCGGAGGGCATGGCGACGTCGCACGGGACGGTCCAGATACCCTGCCAGTTGGGGGTGTACTGGGCGTTGGGCCGCTTGTCGCAGTACTCCTTGATGCGGCCGCGCTCGACCTCCTTGATCTGACGGATCAGGTCCAGGTCGAGGCCCTCCTCGTCGACGATGTAGCCGCCGGAGTCGGAGCAGGCGATGCAGGTGCCGCCGAGCTGGTTGATCTTCTGGATGGTGTAGATGGCGACGTTGCCGGAGCCGGAGACCACGCACTTCTTGCCCTCGAAGGAGTCGTTGCGGGTCTTGAGCATCTCGTCGACGAAGTAGGTGCAGCCGTAGCCGGTGGCCTCGGTGCGGACGAGGGAGCCGCCCCAGTCCAGGCCCTTGCCGGTGAGGACGCCTTCCCAGCGGTTCGTGAGCTTCTTGTACTGGCCGAACATGAAGCCGATCTCACGGCCGCCCACGCCGATGTCGCCGGCGGGCACGTCGGTGTCGGCACCGATGTGGCGGAAGAGCTCGCTCATGAAGCTCTGGCAGAAACGCATGACCTCGTTGTCACTCTTGCCCTTGGGGTCGAAGTCGGAGCCGCCCTTGCCGCCGCCGATGGGGGTGCCGGTGAGGCTGTTCTTGAAGACCTGCTCGAAGCCCAGGAACTTGATGATGCTGAGGTTCACCGAGGGGTGGAAGCGCAGGCCGCCCTTGTAGGGACCGAGGGCGCTGTTGAACTCGATGCGGAAGCCACGCTGGATGTGGACATCGCCGTCGTCGTCCATCCAGGGCACGCGGAACTGGATCATCCGCTCGGGCTCGATGATCCGGTTGATGATCTTGGCCTGACGGTACTCCGGGTGACGCTCCAGTACTGGAACGATGGACTCGACCACCTCCTCCACCGCCTGGTGGAACTCCGGCTGGTCGGGATCCCGCTGCTTCATGGGGCCCATGATCTCGTCGAGCATGTACCTGTCTCCTGTTTGGATGTTGGGGGACGTTGAACTGGATGGTGTGGCCTGGTGCAAGGGCCCTCCATCGGAAGATTGGACGAAATTGGCTATCACACGCGCGTGAGGGCGTCAACGAAAGGTCGGAGCGATCGTTCGATCGGGGTGGAAAATTCACAGGGTGGGTTACACTCTGGCCGCGTGGTGACCATTGTGACGATTGCCCCCGGGAGAGCTGCAGCGTGAGCAAGAGGAACGACGCCAGCGTCACGTTCGACGAGGACCAGGCATTCGGGCTGGGGGACTCCTTCGACCTGATGCGCCACCGGGTGGGCGAGATCCTGCTCGTGTCGAGCCTCTACGACTCGTACACGCTGGAGGAGGACGGCCAGCTCGGCGATCGGATCCTCGCCGACTACGTGGACCTGCACCTGCGGTACACGCCGCGCGTCACGCGAGTGTCGTCGGCGCGCAAGGCGTTGAACATGCTGGGCAACCGGCGGTTCGACCTGGTCATCACGATGATGCGGCTGCCGGACATGGACGTCGTGGAGTTCTCCCAGGCGGTCAAGAGCCGGTACGGCACACCCGTGGTGATGCTGGCCTACGACAGCCCGGAGCTGCGGGGCATCCTCAAGACCTTCGACCAGTCCGCGGTGCGGCACGTGGTGGTGTGGTCGGGGGACTCGCGCATCCTGCTGGCCACGATCAAGCTGATCGAGGACCGCTGGAACGTGGACCACGACACCGAACGGGGCATGGTCCGCGTGATCCTGCTGGTGGAGGACTCGGTGCGGCGGCTGTCCTCGTGCCTGCCGATGATCTACACCGAGCTGATGACCCAGACGCGCAACGTCATGGCCGAGGGTCTGAACTACGTGGACAAGCTGCTGCGGATGCGCGCGCGGCCCAAGATCCTGCTGGCGCGGGACTACGAGGAGGCCCAGCGCCTCTACACCAAGTACCGAAAGCGGATGCTCACCGTGATCTCGGACGTCCGCTTCCCCCGCGGCGGCGAGATGAGCGCCGAGGCAGGCCTCGAGTTGCTCGGATGGATCCGTGAGCAGGACCCCCAGCTGCCCGTGGTGATGCACTCGGCCGAGCCGGTGAACCGTGCTCCGGCCGAGGCCCTCGACAGCTACTTCCTGGACAAGAACTCGCCCACGTGGCTGCAGGACCTGCACGAGTTTTTCGTCACCCACCTGGGGTTCGGCGACTTCATCTTCCGCGACGCCCACACGGGCCACGAGATCGAGCGCGCCAAGTCCATGCGCCAGATGGAGCGCAAGATCCGCACGATCCCGGACGACACGCTGGTGTACCACCTGGGCCACCACCACCTGTCCACCTGGATGATGGCCCGCGGCGAGCACGCCGTGGCCCGGCGCATGCGCGCGAAGGTGTTGCCGGAGTTCCCCGACCTGGATCACGCCCGCGAGTACGTGTGCGATCAGCTGCGCGCGTTGCGGGTGGAGAAGCGGCGCGGTGTGGTCTCGGACTTCCCCGCCGAGGAGTTCGATCCCACCACGCCCTTCGTGCGCCTCGGCGGCGGCTCCCTCGGGGGCAAGGGACGCGGCATCGCCTTCCTCGCGGCGCTGATGCACCGGCTGCGGCTCGACGAGCGCTACCCGGAGGTGCGCATCGGCGTACCCCAGACCGTGGCCATCGGCACCGACGCCTTCACCCGGTTCCTCGAGGACAACGAGTTGGAGAAGGCCGCGGTCCACAGCGACGACGACACCGCCATCGCCGCGGCGTTCCTCGGCGCCGA
>CAYRNR010000297.1:3057-5798 GCA_964425605.1 uncultured Rickettsiales bacterium
CCGCGGTCCACAGCGACGACGACACCGCCATCGCCGCGGCGTTCCTCGGCGCCGACCTCGACCGGGATGTGATGCGCAGCCTCCAGGCGTACATCAAGGTGGTCAAGCACCCGCTCGCGGTGCGCTCGTCCAGCCTGCTGGAGGACTCCCTCTATCAGCCGTTCGCGGGCATGTACTCGACGCTGATGCTGCCCAACAACCACCCCCGCCTGGGGGTGCGGCTGCAGCAGCTGGTCGCGGCGATCAAGCTGGTGTACGCGTCCACGTTCTACCAGGGCCCCAAGGCCTACATCCGCTCCAGCCCGTTCCGGGTCGAGGAGGAGCGGATGGGGGTGATCGTCCAGCAGCTGGCGGCCAACCGCCACGGGGACGTGTGCTATCCGAACTTCGCTGGCGTGGCCCAGTCGTACAACTTCTACCCGGTGGGGAAGCTCCGGGCCGAGGAGGGGCTGGTCCAGGTCGCCATGGGTCTCGGAAAGATGGTGGTGGAGGGGGGCAACGTCCTGCGCTTCTCACCGGCGCGCCCCAAGATCCTGCCCCAGTTCTCGTCCATCAACGACATGCTGCGCAACAGCCAGAAGGAGTTCTACGCCCTGGACCTGGCCAACCCGGAGGTGCGGTTCAAGGCCGGCAGTGAGGGCCCCCTGGTCAAATTGGGTCTGGACCGGGCCGAGGCCGACGGCACCCTGGCGCCGGTGGGCTCGGTGTACTCCCAGGCCGACGGCGTGGTGCGCGACGGCATCTACCACAAGGGCCCGCGGCTGGTGACCTTCGCCCACGTGCTCAAGTCCAACCAGTTCCCCCTCGCCGCCGTGCTGCAAGACCTGCTGTCCATCGGACGCCGGGCCACGGGCAACGAGGTGGAGATCGAGTTCGCGGTCAACCTCAACCCGCCCGACGACGACGTGCACGAGTTCGCGGTACTCCAGTGCCGCCCCATGGCGCGGACCGGCCGCAACACCATGGTCGATCTGGAACAGCCCGAGCCCGCCCGGGCCCTGTGCTGGACCGAGCAGGCCCTGGGCAACGGGCTCATCGACGATCTGTGCGACGTGGTCTACGTACCGCCGGCCACCTGGGACCCATCCCACACCGTGGAGATCGCCCGCGAGGTCGGCCGCATCAACGAACGCCTGGAGGCGGAGGGCCGGCGCTACATCCTCATCGGCATGGGGCGCTGGGGTACCGCGGATCACTGGCTCGGCATCCCCGTGGGCTGGCACGAGATCGCCGGCGCCCGCGTCATGGTCGAGGTGGGCACCGCCGACTACCAGGTGGAGCCCTCGCAGGGCTCGCACTTCTTCCACAACATCACCGCCTTCCGCATCGGCTACCTCACCGTGCAGGAGGGCCGCGGCGGCGCCCGGATCGACTGGGATCTACTGGATCAGGCCCCCGCCGTCGGCCAGACCGCCCACGTCCGCCACGTCCGCTTCGACAGGCCCCTGCCCGTCGCCCTGGACGGCCGCAAGGGGTGCGGCGCCATCTTCAAGCCGGGCGAGACGCCGTTCGAACGGGAATCAGCGGACGGGTAGGCGGTCAGCCCCCCTCGTACCCCAGACGGTGATAGGGATTGGTGACGGTCACCACGGCGTTCTTGAGGTGGGCCGCGACCCGCTTGGTGTAGCGCAGCATCAGCACCAGCGAGAGGACGCGCCGCTCGACCATGAGTTCGTCGCCCTGGTCGTGTCCCACGAGCACCTCGAGGGTGTCGTTGCAGTAGTTGCCCACCTCCTTGTACAGCAGCTCGCACTTGCGCGCGGCGTCTCGGTCTCCGCTGTCCACGGTCGCCGAGCACAGATCGAACATCTCGAGGACCTTGCCGCGCGCCTCGGTCATGCCCGCCTCCTGCTCGCCCCAGTCCACCTGAGACGGCACCATCTCGGCGAGCTCGGCGATGTTCTTGGAGTAGTCCCCCACCCGTTCGATCTCGTTGACGATGTCGTGCAGTTGCAGCGCGGACAGCAGATTCCGATCCCGGGACAGGGCCAGATGCCGATAGACCCGCTGCTGGACGTCCGACTGGAAGTGGTTCACCGCGCGGTCCATCCCCTTGACGCGGGCCCGGATGTTCGGGTCCTCCTGCTCGTGCAACGCGCGCTGCACCACCAGGTACATCTCCTTGGCCGTGTGGATCATCTCGAGCGCGTCAGCGCGACATCGGTCGATGTCGTTGCCCTTGTTGACCAGGGACTGGAAGAAACCACTCATGACACACCCGCGGGGAATCGGGAGCCGTCACCACCGACGCTCCTTCATCAGTGTACCTCCCGGCGCGCGGGTTGGGTTGGCGAGCTTCAGTTCCCGAACTGGGCGCTGCGGTACTCGCCGAGCAGATCGGCGATCTCCCGCAGATCCGCGTCGCCGGTCTCGAGGTAGGCCGTCTCGGCGTCCTGGACGACGTCGCCGAGGTAGGGACCGCGCTCCATGGGCGCGCGATCCCAGACATCCACCAGGGCCTGGGCATAGGCGACGACCACATCGGCCTTGCGCAGCTGGGGTCCGGCCTCGGCCACCATCTCGGCCATGGACATGGTCACCGTGTCGGTGCGCGCCTCGCGGGTGACGGGATCGATCCAGTCGACGGTGAAGACGAACTCCTCGGAGCCGTCGTGATCCGCTGGCGAGCAGTCGGCCAGGATCTGGTGGAACAGCATGGCGTCGCCCGGCGCGAGGTGCTGGGGCTCCACATCCGAGGGGTCCTCGGAGTACTCCTCCCCGTGGAACTCCTCCATGACGTA
>CAYRNR010000298.1:0-5745 GCA_964425605.1 uncultured Rickettsiales bacterium
CCGAAGATGGCCATCATCAGCACCACCAGGAAGGTGGTGGCCGACGTCAGCAGGGTGCGGCTGAGGCACTCGTTGACGCTGGTGTTGACGATCCAGGCCAGGTCCTTGCGCTTGTAGCGGCGCACGTTCTCGCGGATGCGGTCGAACACCACGATGGTGTCGTTGAGGGAGTACCCGACGATGGTCATCAACGCGCCGATGATCGGCAGGTTGAACTCGAAGCCGAAGACCACGCAGCCCAAGGAGAACACCCCCACCACCACCAGCACGTCGTGCAGCAGCGCGAGGACCGCGCCCGGGGCGAAGCTGAGCTCGAACCGGAACGCGATGTAGATCAGGATCAACCCCAGGGTCACCAGGATGGCGAGCATGCCCTGGGTCCGCAGCTGGGCGCCCACCTTCTCACCGATGGAGTCCACCTTGACGATCCGGCTGGTGAGGTCCGCGGGCAGCACCGTGGAGGTGGCGAACAGCTCCTCCACCTTCTTGGCGATGCCGGGCATGGTGATGACCAGTCCATTCTGATAGCGCGCGTCGCGGACGATCCACTCGGCCTCGGCGTTCTCGCCATCGTCGGCCACGGCTGCGACAGCGGCGGGCTCCTCATCGGCCTCGGCGCCGGCGGAGTCGTCGTCGCCGGCCTCCTCGGCCTCGTCCGACGCGGCCACGGCGTCCTCGGCGGAGTCGTCGTCGCCCAGGTCCGACACCTCGGCGGCCTCGACGGCCTCGACGGCCGCGGCGGGCGCGTCGTTGTAGTCACGCGGCGGCGGCAGGGCCCCCTTGGCGATGAGCAGCTGCTCCACCTCCATGGGGTCCAGGCGCTCCACCGGCACCACGGTCATCTTCAGATCCTTGGCGGGATCGAAGACCCACTCGCCGATGGCCTCGGCGCCGTACTCGGCCTCGAGGATGGACTTGATCTGCTCGAAGGACTCGGAGGCGCCGAAGTTGATGTGCTGCACGCGCACCAGGAACTCCGCGGTCTCCTTGCCGCCGTAGGACTGCACCGAGTCGTCGCTCAGCTCCAGCCCGGCCACGGCCTTGCGCACCGTGCCGATGTCCACCTCGTCCTTGCTCACCGGCACGTCCACCGTCACGCCGTCCTGCACGGTCTCGCGCACGAACTGCAGGTGGATCTCGGTGCCGCCGGCGAAGTCCACGCCGAACCGGGCCAGGCCCAGGTAGGCCAGGATGGACAAGGAGACGACGACGCCGGAAACGATGGCCGCGACCTTGCGACCCCCGACGAAATTGATGTTGGTACCCGGACGAACGATCTCAATCATGGCGTTCTCCAGCGGGGACGCGCCCCGGTCAGATGCTCAGGCGCTTCAGCTCCCGCTTCTCGGTCCACAGGGTGAACAGCAGTCGCGATCCCACGAGGACCGAGAACAGCGTGGTCAGGATTCCGATCATCAGGGTCACGGCGAACCCCTGCAGCGGCCCGGTCCCGTAGGAGTACAGCACCACACCCGCGATGAAGGTGGTGATGTTGGCGTCCATGATGGTCCACCAGGCCTTGTCGAACCCGACCGAGACGGCCACACGCGGCGACTTACCCAGCCTGAGCTCCTCGCGTATGCGCTCGAAGATGATGATGTTGGCGTCCACGGCCATGCCGATGGTCAGCAAGATGCCGGCGATGCCGGGCAACGTCAGCGTGGCGCCGAAGGCGGACAGGGTCCCCAGGATGAGCAGCAGGTTGGTGCCCAGGGCCAGGTTGGCGATGATGCCGCCGCCCTTGTAGTAGACGAGCATGAAGGCCACCACCAGGGACATGCCCAGGAGGATGGACAGCACGCCGCGGCGCACGGAGTCGGCGCCCAGGGTGGCGCCCACCGTGCGGTTCTGCTCGATCTCCACCGGCGCGGGCAGGGCGCCCGCCTGCAGCACGATGACCAGGTCGGCGGCCTCGGTCTGGAGGTAGTCCACGTTGCCGGCGCCCAGGGTGATGCGCGCGCGGCCGCCGCAGATGGGTTCGTCGATGCGCGGATCGCTGCGGACCACGTCGTCGAGGACGATGGCCATCATCTCGCCGGTGGCGTCCGTGGTCAGCGAGCAGAAGATGCTCGCTCCCTCGGGGTTGAAGTTGATGCCGACGTAGGGCACCTGGAACTGGTCGTAGGCCACGTACGCGTCCTCGAGCAGGTCACCGGTCAGGTCGGCGTTCTTGTTGAGCAGCAGCGGGCGGATGCGCATCGAGTCGCCGGTGAGGTCGTCGCGCTCCTTCTCCCACAGCACCTCGGTGCCCTCGGGGATCTCGCCCCGGATGGCGTTGTTGAGCTGCAGGTCTGAGTAGTCCTCGGCCAGGCCGGCGCGGGCCACGGTCTCGGCGACCAGGGCCTCGAGGTTGCCCGGGCCGATGGACTTGTCGACCATGCGGAACTCGAGCTGCGCGGTCTGGCCGATGAGCTTGACCGCGCGATCCTGATCGGACACGCCGGGCAGCTGCACCATCACCTGGTCCATGCCCTTGGGCGCGATCACCGGCTCGCTGACGCCGAACTCGTCGATGCGATTGCGGATGGTCTCGATGACCTGGTCCACGGAGTTCTTGCGGATGTACTCCTTGTGCTGGGAGACGTAGTCGACGACCACGACCTCCTGGCCCTCGCGACGGCGCGTCTCCATGTAGTCGAAGGAGGTGTGCTTGTCGCGGAAGAAGTCCCGCACCAGCTTGGTCTGGTCCGCGTCCGCCACCACCACCCCCACGCGGCTGCACGGGGGCTCGGCGCACTCGTCGTACCGGAACACCACGGGGTCTTCCAGGCCCTCGCGGCTCAGCCCCTCGACGATCCCCTCCATGGAGCGGTCGGTGGCCACCTCCACGGCGTCGGCCACGCCAACGCCCAGGACCAGGTCGATGCCGCCCTGGAGGTCGAGGCCGAGGTTGATCTTCTTCTGGGGGAAGGCCGCCTGGATCCAGCCGGGGGCCGGATCGTCCGGCTCCACCAGCTCGCCGCGGGCGCGCGCCTTCTCCTTCTGTGCGATCTCGTCTTCGGTGTCCCAGCCACCGACGGTCCACACCAGGAAATAGATCCCCAGCAGGACCACCAGCGAACTCACGATCGCCGCCAACTTCCAGTTTCCGCTCATCATCGTCACCGGTAGCGCCGACGCGGCAGGCCGCGTCTAGGATTTGGCGCCCTCCTTGGGGGGGTTGTCGCCGACTCGACCCACGATGGCTGCCTTGTCGCACTTGAAACGAACGTCCCGACCCAGCTCCAGCGTGACCAGCTCGTCCTCCACCGCGTAGACGCGGGCGTGAATGCCCCCCGCGGTCACGACGGTGTCGCCCTTGCGCAGCGCCGCGATCATCTCGCGCCGCTGGGTGTCCCGCTTCTGCTGCGGTCGGATCATGAAGAGGTACCAGATGCCCGCGATGGCCACGAACATCACCACGATGGAGAACAGTCCTCCACCGGCCGGGGCCGGTGCTCCGGCTCCGTCCTGCGCCCAGGCCACGGGCGTGAGCCAGTCTCCGATCATGTCGTCTGCCCTTTCTCGGCGTCCTTGGACGCCTCTCGCCGCCGTTGCTCCCGGCTTCGCGCCAGGAGCTCGGCAAAGGTTCCACCGGCGATGGCTTCCCGCATCTCCTGCATGGTCCGCAGGTAGTGGTGCAGGTTGTGGACCGTCATCAGACGGCTCGCCAGCATCTCACCGCACAGGTACAGGTGCCTCAGGTAGGCCCTCGAGAACGTCCGGCACGTGGGGCACGAGCAGGCCTCGTCGATGGGGCCGTCGTCGTGCCGGTGCTTCGCGTTCTTGATCACGATCCGCCCGCCCGGCACGAACAACATGCCGTTGCGGGCGTTGCGCGTCGGCAGCACGCAGTCGAACATGTCGATGCCTGCGGCCACGGCCTCCACCAGATCGCCGGGGTAGCCCACGCCCATGAGGTATCGCGGCCGATCCGCGGGCAGCCGATCCGCGAAGCGCCCGACCATGTCGTGCAGCTCGTCGGGGGGCTCTCCCACGCTCAGTCCGCCCAGCGCCAGCCCGTCGAACGGCTGCTCTGCGAGGGCCTCGAGGCACTGCTCGCGCAGCTGCGGATCGAAGCCGCCCTGAACGATGCCGTACAGCGCCATGGGGGCGTCGCCGCGGGCCTCGAGGGACCGGCTGGCCCACTCCAGGGTGCGCCGCATCCCCTGCTCCACCTGCGCACGCGGCGCCCCGTAGGGGGTGCACACGTCCAGCGGCATGGCGATGTCCACGCCGAGGCGCCGCTGCACGTCCACCACCGACTCCGGGGTGAAGCGGCGCTCCGCGCCGTCGATGTGCGAGCGGAAGCTCACGCCGTCGTCGTCCACCGTCCTGCGGCCCTTCAGGCTGAAGACCTGGTAGCCGCCCGAGTCGGTGAGGATGGGGCCGTCCCAGCCCATGAAGCGGTGGAGGCCGCCGCGCTGCTGGACCTCGGCCGCGCCGGGTCGCATCTCCAGGTGGTAGGCGTTGCTCAGCACGATATGGGCCCCGAGGCCGCGCAGATCGTCCGGAGTCATCCCCTTGACCGCGCCGTAGGTGCCCACGGGCATGAACGCCGGCGTCTCCACCGACCCGTGGGCCGTGGTGATCCGCCCGCAGCGAGCCCCGGTGCCGGGGTCCCGCGCGTTCACCTCAAAGGAGAAGCATTGCATCGCCGTAACTGTAGAAGCGGTACTCCGCCTCCACGGCCTCCTCGTAGAGTCCAAGAATCCTCTCCCGACCCGTCCAGGCGGCCACGAGCGCCACGAGGGTGGATCGGGGGAGATGGAAGTTGGTCAACATCGCGCCCACCTCCCGGAACCGGAATCCCGGGCGGATGAACAGATCCGTGCTGCGGAGCCCGCCGTCGGCGGGCCGTCCCTCGCGGGACCACGCCTCCAGGGTGCGCACGACCGTGGTACCCACGGCCACCACGCGACCGCCCCTGTCCCGGGCGCTGGCGATGGCCTCGGCCGTCGCCGGTGGGACGCGGTAGCGCTCGTGGTGCATCACGTGGTCGTCCAGGCGCGTCGCGCGGACCGGCTCGAAGGTCCCCACACCCACGTGCAGGGTCACCTCGGCCACGTGGACGCCGCGGTCTCCCAGCGCCCCGAAGACCTCGGGGGTGAAGTGCAGCCCCGCCGTGGGCGCGGCCACGGCGCCGTCGTGGGCGGCGTACACCGTCTGGTAGCGTTCCCGGTCGTCGGCCTCGAGCCCGCCGGGCCGCCGGATGTACGGCGGCAGGGGTGGCTCGCCCACCTGCTCCAGGTCCACGTCCGCGGGGACGTGCACGAGGCGGTGCCCCGACTCGAGGGTCTCGCCGACGATCAAGGGTGCGCCGCCCGACACGGGGTGGACCTTCTGCCCCGGTCTTACGCGGGCCGAGGGGCGCACCATGGCCTCCCACTCGCCCCCGGTGCGGGGAACCAGCAGGAGGATCTCGACCTTGCCGCCCGTGGACTTGGTGCCGCGGATGCGCGCGGGGATGACCCGCGTGTCGTTGATCACCAGCAGATCGCCGGGCTGCAGCAGCTGCGGCAGGTCGGCGAAGCCCAGGTGACGCGTCGAGCCGCCCTCGCGGTGGTGCACCAGCAGGCGGCTGGCGTCGCGACTTTCTGCGGGACGTTGGGCGATCCTGGCGGCCGGGAGGTGGTAGTCGTAGGCCTCGATGTTCTCGTCCTGTATTGCGGTGTCAAAGAGCGGATCGGGCGCAGCCGCATTCGCGGGCGCGATCCCGAACGGGTCGCCACTTTTACACACAGCGCCAGACACGAGTCAATCTCC
>CAYRNR010000299.1:0-5591 GCA_964425605.1 uncultured Rickettsiales bacterium
TCAGCCCCCTGGAGAAGGCTCTGCCAGCCGGTGCGCCGGACCGTCGCGAGCACGAGCCAGCCGCTCGAGCGTCATGACCGGAGATCCCCATGGCCAGTGAACGGTTCGAGGACGGCCGCGCCCTGCTGCGGATGCCCTACGAGACCTCCCAGACGCCCCACATGGTCCTGGAGGTCAACCAGGCGTGCAACATCACCTGCGAGGCCTGCTACAAGGCCAAGTCGGGGCTGACCAAGCCCGTCGACGACGTCATCGCCGAGATCGACTGGATCATCGAGCGCAGAAAGCTCGACGTGATCACCGTCGCCGGCGGTGAACCGACCCTGCACCCCCAGCTCGCCGACATCGTCCGGTACATCTCGGACCGCGGCATCCTCGTGCAGATGCTGACCAACGGCACGCTGCTCACCGACGAGCGGTTGGACGAGCTCGCCGCGGCGGGCATGTTCAAGATCTACCTGCACATCGACACCCACCAGCGCCGCGACGACGCCGACGGGGCCACGACCGAGACCGGGCTCAACGACCTGCGCGAGCGCATCGCCGCGCGGGTGAGGCGCCACGGCATCGGCTGTGCCCCCGTGCTGACGCTGTACCAGTCCAACCTCGGTGAGCTCGACGCCATCGTCGAGCACATGCTCGCGTCACCGTCCATGGACTGGCTGCTGTCCACCCTGTACACCGACTTCACGGGGCTCTCCCGCGGGCTGGGTCTGGAGGGAACCTGCGAGGTCCTGGGCGAGGGGTTGCCCGACGAGACGGTCACCAACGAGCACGTGGCCCCGTACCTGATGGAGAAGCGCGGCTGGCATCCCAGCGCGTACGTGGCCTCGTCCAGACGCGACCGCGAGCGCCGCTGGTTGTTCTACTACGCCCTGGTCATCCGCTCGGCCGACGGCGGCATCGACGTGCACTACCTCGACCAGAGGTTCGGCCGCAACATCGCCGTGGGCAACTGGATGTACAAGCTCCAGCACGGCCGCTACCCCTTCGACATCCTCCTCACCCCGTTCACCACCGTGATCGTCGCGCTGTGCTACGCCGCGCTGAGCTTCAACCCGATCACCGCGTTTCGCGTCTACGCGTTCTTGCTCAAGGCGCTCGGCCGCGGCCGCAAGCTCGAGCTCAAGGCCATGGCCTTCCAGCAGGGGCCCAACCTGACCCCGGACGGCGAGCTGGAGTTCTGCCGCTTCTGCCCCGACGCCACCGTGCGCGACGGCCAGCTGATTCCCGTGTGTCTGGTGGATGTGCTCCGGCCGCCCGGAGAGGACCTGGATCCCGAGCGGGTGAAGCGGGCCGACGAGATCGTCGAAGGACTCTGGAGCTAGCCCTACTGCACGCTCACCCCGCCCTCGAGCAGCATCCACAGCCCCTCCCCGTCGACGGTGCCCACCTGGGGGTTGTCCAGCACGATCTTGCGGCCGACGAAGAAGTCGATGTCGGCCATCGGCTGCAGGTCCACCTCGGGGAGGAAGAAGCCGGGGACCGCCTCGTTGCCCTTGGCGAGCATCGGCGGCACGATCACGTGGACCAGGGCGGCGAGGTTGGCCGGCACCTGGCCGTCGGGATACTCGAGGGTCGACACGCCCAGGGTCAGCTCGGCGGGGCGTTCGTCCAGGACCATGCCCAGCGACCCGTCGGGAGAGTTCAGGACGCGGCCGCCGGCGAGGATGTTGACCGAGAACGCCAGGACCTCGCCGTCGGTGCGCGTCAGGTCGGCCCGGACCTCGCCGATGCCCACGTCGTAGTCGAAGTCGGGCAGATCCGTCGGGGTCACCACCATGGGCAGCCCGATGTCCACGTCGGCCGTGGCCGCCGGGCCCAGGGGAGCCGGGATGTCCTCGGCGCCCATCGCCGCGAGCTCGTCTTCGTCGAAGGTCCACGCCGTGCCACCGGCGGACCAGATGGCGAACATCAGCTGGTTGGCGAAGTCGTCGTCCACGGCCACGGACAGGGGGAACGCCGAGAACGGCGGGGTCGGGGGGGAGCCTGCGCTGCGCAGGGAACCGGCGAGGGGGTGCAGCTCGAACTGGGGTACGGCGGTGCTGCGGCCGTCGAGGATGTAGGTCATCCCGGCCGGAGAGACCTCCAGGGAGTGCAGCTCGATGGACAGGGTGACCGGGATCTCCTCGCTGAACTGGAACTCCATCGCCGCCGCAGACAGCAGCTCGTCGAGGAACGTCGCGACCAGCTCCTCGGCCATCTCCCGTATCTCGTCCTCGACGTAGTCCGCGATGTAGTCCGACAGGTAGTCCTCGAGGTCGTCGGGCACCCACTCGACGTCCATCTCCAGGTCGTCCAGCGTCACGTCCATCGACTGGACGCTCACCACCACGTCGCCGCCGACCACCGAGGGCGCCAGCTCCATGGTCATGCTCGCGAGACCCACGTCGGCCTCGCCCGAGACCTCGACCCAGTCCCAGAAGCCGGTGCCCTGGGCATCGAAGCTCGCATACAGGTCGTGCATGGACATGGACACGGCCAGGAACCCCGCCTGGGGCGTCAGATCCACGTCGGCCGACGCGACCTGCAGCGACGTCAAGGTGAGCTCGGCATAGGAGTAGGTGACCGAGGGGAGATCCTCGAAGGTGGACGGATCTTCGAGAATCGCCTCCACCAGCGAGGCCGTGTCGTCCAGGTCGGGATCGTCGTCGTCCAGCAGCTGGGGAGCGACCTGGACCACCATGGCCGACGGGATGAGCTCGCCGGGCGCGTTCGTGGGCCCGTAGTGCAGCCCCAGGGCCTCCGTGGCACGCTCGCCGTCGGTGTCCTCCAGCTGCAGCTTGACCACGTTGATGCCGTCCACCGGGTGGAGTTCGTGGCTGAACGCGCCGTCGCCGGACAGGGCGACAGGCGCCTCGTCGATGGTCAGCGAGTGAAGCGGCGCGGCGCCTTCGAAGCACCTCCCGACGATCTCCACGTTGGCGCCGACCTCGTGGAAGCTGCCCCGCTGGGGGCTGTCCACGACGATCCTGGGGAACACGACGGAGCCGTTGTCGTCGTCGTCCCCTGCGACGTCGTCATCGTCGTCGCCCTGCGGGGACATGTCGGGCGGATCCGGGGCGCACGCGGGTGCGAGCAGCAACAGACCCAGAAGCAGGATATTTCTCGAAGACTCCACGGTGGACATCCTCCCTCCCCCGTCGAGGAACCTACCACGCGACCCGCGCGCAGAACCACAGCCAGGCGCGGGTATACTCTTGTCCGTCACGAGGGGAGAAGGTGGACCGGGTCTACTCGCTGCTGATCAAACTCGCGCTGCCCCTCGCAGGGGTGGTCGGGGCCACGCTGATCCCCGCGGGCCTGCTCTCGTCACGCATCGAGACCAACAACACCGTCGACACCTTCCTGGTCCAGGACGACCCGGGCCTGGCGTTCTACCGCGAGACCACGGATCGGTTCGGCGGCGACCTGCTCGTGTACGTCTCGATGGACCTGGGCGATGCCGACGTGTTCACCGTCGAGTCGTTGGCCCTGGTGGACACGGTCACGCGGACCCTCGAGGGCCTGGACGGCGTGGTCCGTGTGTCCTCGCTGGCGTCCACCGAGGCCATCTTCGACGACGACGGGATCGTGGAGCCGGGGCCCTTGATGGAGCAGGTCCCGACCACGGCCGAGGAGGTCGCGAGGATACGGGACAAGGTGGACTCGTCGGCGCTGCTGCCGTGGTACGTGTCCCTCGACCAGCGTGCGACCCTGTTGGTGGCCGAGGCCGATCCAGAGCTGGGTGCGGCCGAGCTCAACGCGGTCATCCGGGCCATCCACGAGGCGGTGCAGACCGTCCCCGGCGCCGAGTTCAGCCTGGCCGGTAATCCCGTCTTCGCCGAGGCCATCGACCGCTTCAACGCCCGCGACCAGCAGCTGTTCTCGGGCTTGATGCTGCTGCTGGTGCTGGTCTCGAGCGCCCTGTGGCTGCGGCGGATCAGCGCCGCGGTGCTGCCCGTGGTCGTGGTGATGGTCACGGTGATGTGGACCACCGGCCTGTTCGTGGCCGCGGGCCACGCGACCAACTGGATCACCGGGATCATCTCCCCGATCCTCTTCCTGATCGGCACGGCCAGCGCCGTGCATCTGCTGTCGGCCTACCGCGACGCCCTCGCCTCGGCCGAACCCGGACGCGCAGCGATCACCGAGGCTCTGAAGCGCGTCGCCGTCCCCTGTTTCTTCACGAGCCTGACCACGGCCGCCGGGTTCGCGTCGCTGATGGCCAACCGGATCATGCCGGTGAAGGTGTTCGGGCTGTTCGCGTGCATCGGCGTGATGCTGGCCTTCGTCGCCACCGTGGTGATGGTGCCCGCCGGCCTGATCGCGACGGGCCGTTTCGCCCGTCGGCGATCCCTGGCGGCGGCCCCGCCGTCGCGCCTCCTGACGGGTCTCGACCGGGGCGTCCAGCAGCGCCCGGGCCTGGTCCTGGTCGTGTCCCTGCTGGTGGTGGCCGGGTTGGGGGCGGGCGTGGCCTTCATGCGCGTCGAGACCAACAACCTCAAGTACTTCCGCCCGTCGGCCCCGGTGGTCCGCCATTCCCTGGAGATCGAGCGGCGGTACGGTGGCTCGGCTCCCCTGGACATCGTCATCGACACCGGGCGCCCCGACGGCGCCCTCGAACCCGACCTGCTCGCCGCGGTCGCCGAGCTCCAGCAGCGGCTCGACCACACCGCGGGCGTGGCGCGGGGCATCTCGCTCGCCGACCTGCTGCAGGACCTGCACCGGGCCATGAGCGGCGCCCGCCAAACCGGGGACCTCCCGGCCAGCGCCGACGCCGCCTACCAGCTGCTGATGCTGCCCGATCCCGACATGGTCGATCGCATCGTCGACACGGATCGGCGAATCACCCGCATCTCCACCCGCTTCACCGGCGCCTCCATGGGCCTGAGCCAGGCCCGCATCCTGCTCGACGGTGTCGAGGGCGAATGCGCGGCGGTCGTGGGCTCCCTCGCCGACGTGCGCCTCACCGGCTCGTCGGTACTGTTCATCGACATGGACCACTACCTCGTCCGGGGCCAGATCCGCAGCCTCTGCATCGTCCTCGCGGTCGTCTTCGCCCTCATGTCCGGCCTCTTCGGCTCCCTGCGCATCGGCCTGCTGGCGATGATCCCCAACGTCCTGCCCATCACCCTGATGCTCGGCCTGATGGGCTGGCTCGACCTGCCCCTGGACGGCCTGACCGTGATGGTCGCCTGCATCGCCATCGGCATCGGCGTGGACGACACCATCCACTACCTCCACCGGCTCCGGCACGAGCTCGGCGACGCGCCGGATCTCCCCGCGGCCCTGACTCGCACCATGGCCGCCGTCGGCCGCCCCATCGTCTTCACCTCGGTCGTGCTCACGCTGGGGTTCTGGATCTTCTGCGTCAGCGACTTCCTCGGCACCCGGAACTTCGGATTCCTCACGGGGGTGACCGTGCTGGTGGCGCTGCTGGCGGATCTGGTGGTGCTGCCTGCGGTGTTGTTGCTGGTGGGGGTTCCCGGGGGTTGGGGCACCGCTCATCGACAACCGGATACGTCCGCCCTGAAGAGGAGTCCACCATGACCATCCGACCGTCCGAGCTGATGGTGCGCGACGGCGTCGCCTACCACATCGGGGTCCGC
>CAYRNR010000300.1:0-5578 GCA_964425605.1 uncultured Rickettsiales bacterium
GCTGCTTCATGAACCAGGCGAGCCACTACATCGACCTGATGCAGTGGTTCATGGGCCCGGTGGAGTCCATCGTCTGCAACACGGCCACCCTGGAGCGCAAGATCGAGACCGAGGACACGGGCGCGGCGGTGGTGCGCTTCCGCAGCGGCGCCCTCGGTGTGGTCCAGGTCACGGTGTTGACCTACCCGCGCAACCTCGAGGGCTCCATCACCGTGCTGGGCGAGAAGGGCTCGGTCAAGATCGGCGGCGTGGCCGTCAACAAGGTCGAGACCTGGCAGTTCGAGGAGTACGACGACGACGACCGGGAGATGGAGGAGGCCAGCTACGCCACCAACAGCGTCTACGGTCCGGGGCACCTGGGGTACTACGCGGACGTGGCCGACGTCCTCCATGGCAAGGGGGAGCCCCAGACCGACGGCCGCGACGGGCGCAAGAGCCTCGAGCTGATCATGGGCATGTACCGCTCGGCCCAGGAGGGTCGCGCGATCCCGCTGCCCCTGCGATAGGCGTTGGAGTAGAATGGCTCGACCTGTTTGGGAAAGGACCGCGACTCCATGATGGGCGACCCCTCGAGAATCCGACCGACCCTGTTGCAGGTGCGAGTTGCGCTGCTCGTGGCGCTGCTGTTCGCCCTGGGCGCGTGCCAGAAGCATCTGGAACAGACTCCCATCGACTACGACGACGACTCGGCCGACGACGACTTCTTCCCGGACGACGACGACGTGGTGGACGACGACGACGACGACGTGGCCGACGACGACGACGACGACGACGACGACGTGGCCGACGACGACGACGACGACGACGACACCACGTCCACGGGCGACGACCAGCACATCACCGCGGGCCGGTTCCACAGCTGTGGCGTGGAGTCGGACGGCTCCCTGCGCTGCTGGGGCAGCAACGACAACGGCCAGACCTCGGCACCCGGCGGCACCTTCGCGCAGGTGGACGCGGGCTCCTATCACACCTGCGCCGTGGACGCGGCCCACGGCGCGCACTGCTGGGGCGAGGGCAGCTCGGGCCAGGCGACCCCGCCGGGCGGTTCCTACATCCAGGTGTCCGGAGGCGAGAACCACTCGTGCGGCCTGCTGACGGACAACTCCCTGGCGTGCTGGGGCTCCGGCGGCTCCGGCCAGACCACGCCGCCTTCGGGCGACTATCTGCTCGTGGGTTCGGGGTACCTGTTCTCGTGCGCCCTGGCCGACGACGGCACCCTCGCGTGCTGGGGCAACGACGACCACGGCAAGGCCACGCCGCCGTCGGGCGCCTTCATCCACCTGGCCCTCGGGCAGGACCACGCCTGCGCTGTCAGCGCCGGCAACACGGTCCAGTGCTGGGGCTCCGACGCCCACGGCCAGGCCTCTCCGCCCGTGGGTGACTTCGCCTACGTGGCCGCGGGGAACTACCACTCCTGCGGCGTGAAGACGGACGGTTCGGTGGTGTGCTGGGGCCAGGACAGCTCCGGCCAGGCCACCCCGGTCGCCGGCACCTACGAGCAGGTGGACTGCGGCAAGGACCACAGCTGCGCCCTGGACACCGCCGGCGACTACGTCTGCTGGGGCTCCGACGCCCAGGGCCAGTCCTCGCCGCCGTAGGCCCCTCCCGTGAACTCCCCGCTCAAGGCCCCCCTCCTCCCGGTGCTGCGTCGCCTCGGCCGGCAGGACTGGCTGCGCGTGGGCCTGCGCAACCGCGTCATCGGCTGGTTCGCGCGGCCCGGCGGCGGCAGCCAGGTGGTGGAGGCGCCGTTCTACGGGATGCGCTACCGCGCTGATCTCAACGACCTCATCGACTGGTCCATCTACTTCCACGGCGCCTACGAGAAGCCGGAGCTGACCCTGCTGGGGGAGCTGCTGGCGGACCGTCCCGGTGCCGTGGCCGTGGACGTGGGGGCCTCGGCCGGGCAGCACACGATGTTCTTCGCGCGCCTGTGCGACCACGTGCACGCGTTCGAGCCCTACGCGCCGCTGCGGCGCCGGCTCGTCGAGCACGTGGACCTCAACGGTCTGGACAACGTCTCCGTCCACCCGGTGGGGATCGCGGACGTGGACGGTGAGCTGGACTTCTACGAACCCCTCGCCGCCAACGTGTGCGAGGGATCGTTCGCGCGCCCCTTCACGCGCCCCGTGCTCGGCCCCCCGAGCCCCCTGCCCGTGGTCCACGGCGACGCGTTCCTGGCCTCCCTGGAGCTGCCGCGGCTGGACCTGGTCAAGATCGACGTGGAGGGCTTCGAGCGCCGCGTGCTGATCGGCCTGCGCGAGACCCTGCGCGAACACCGGCCGCTGATGCTGTTCGAGTTCACGCGGTACACGCGCATGACCCTGCAAGGGGCCGACGAGCTCTTCGAGCTGCTGCCGCCGGGCTACCAGGCGCGGCGCATCCGCAAGAACCGATCGTCGATGATGGTGTTCAACCAGGCCGACGCCGTGCTCGAGCCCTTCGACTTCGACGCCCCGGACCAGGAGTTCAACCTGCTGCTGCAGCCCTCCTGAGTTGCCCGCGCCCGGGCGGAGGATTATGCTGGCTGGCCCTGGGAGGCCCCACCCGTGCCCCGAAACGAGCTGCTCATCATCTGCCAGCTCTTCTACCCGGAGCTCGTCTCCACCGGCCAGACCATGACCGAGCTGGCCGAGGCCCTCGCCGAGAAGGGGGTCGACGTGGAGGTCTGGGCGGGCCAGCCCACCATCAACCGCGACCTGGGGCGCCTCGCGCGCAAGATGGACCACGCAGGCATCCGCATCCGCCGGCTGTGGAGCACGCAGTTCCCCAAGCTCAACACCCCCGGCCGGGTGGTCAACTCGCTCACCTTCGCCGGCTCCGTGCTCTCCAACGTGGCCCTGCGCCGGCCCCGCAAGCCGCTGCTGGTGCTGACCAACCCGCCGTTCGTCGCGCCCATCCTCGCGCTGAACCGGCTGCTGGGCGGCGCCCCCTACGCCTACCTGGTCTTCGACGTCTACCCGGACACGGCCGTCAACCTGGACGTGCTCGAGGAGGGCTCGGCCGTGGCGCGCCTGTGGGAGCTGACCAACAAGCTGTCCTACCGCTTCGCCGACAAGACCATCTTCATCGGCCGCTGCATGGAGGACATCGTCCGCCCGCGGCTGCCCCGGCGCACCCGCGAGCGCAGCGTCATCATCCCCGTGTGGGCCGACGATCCCGCCATCTCCGCCACCGAGGGCGAGGGCCCCTTCCTCGACCGCTGGGACCTGCGCAGCAAGTTCGTGGTGGGCTACTCCGGCAACATGGGCCGCTTCCACGACATGGAGACCCCCATGGAGGCGGCCCGCCGCCTCCGTGACCACGACGACATCCAGTTCCTGTTCGTCGGCGAGGGCTACAAGAAGCAGTACTGCGTGGACTACGCGAAGCAGCACGGCCTGGACAACTGCCGCTTCGAGACCTACGTCCCCCGCGAGGAGCTGGGCCACCTGCTGCACACCTTCGACGCCGGCCTGGTCTCGCTGCTCGAGGGCCAGGAGGGCCTCAGCGTGCCGTCCAAGACCTTCGGGCTGCTCGCCGCGGGCACCCCTGTTCTCGGTGTGATGTCGCCCCGGTCGGAGATCGCGCGTATCCTCACCGAACGCGAATGTGGACGCTGTATCCGCCCAGGCGACGTGGACGCGCTCGTGGACAGCATCCTGGAGCTGAAAAAGAACGAGAAACTGGCCGCGAAGTTCTCCCGGAACGGGCGCACCGCGGTTCAAGAGACATACGGACTCCACGCCGTGGCCGAACGCTACGTCGACCTGCTGGAACAGATGGGGTCCCACTGAAATTCAAGGAAGGAGCAAGCATGCCGAAAGCACTGGTCTGTGGCGCTGGAGGATTCATCGGCGGACACCTGGTCAAGCGACTGCAGCGGGAGGGCTACTGGGTCCGCGGCGTCGATCTCAAGCACCACGAGTTCATGGGCCTTCAGGCCGACGACTTCGTCATCGGCGATCTCCGCGATCCCATGCTGTGCGAGGATCTCGTCGCCGACGGCATCGACGAGGTCTACCAGCTCGCCGCCGACATGGGCGGCGCCGGCTACGTCTTCACCGGCGAGAACGACGCCGACATCATGCACAACTCCGGCCTCATCAACCTCAACATGGCCAAGTGCTCCCAGGAGGCCGGCGTAGGCAAGATCTTCTACTCCTCCTCCGCGTGCATCTATCCCCAGCACAACCAGACCGATCCCGACAACCCCATGCTCGCCGAGCACACCGCCTACCCCGCCCACCCCGACTCCGACTACGGCTGGGAGAAGCTCTTCAGCGAGCACGTCTACATGGCCTTCCACCGCAACTACGGCCTCGACGTCCGCGTCGCCCGCTTCCACAACATCTTCGGCCCTTACGGCACCTGGGAGGGTGGCCGCGAGAAGGCCCCCGCCGCCTTCTGCCGCAAGGTCGCCGAGACCCCCGACGGCGGCACCATCGAGATGTGGGGCGACGGCGTCCAGACCCGCTCCTTCCTCTACATCGACCAGTGCCTCGAGGCCGTCCGCCGCCTCATGCAGTCCGACTTCACCGGCCCCGTCAACATCGGCTCCGAGGAGATGGTCTCCATCAACCAGCTCGCCGCCATGTGCATGGAGGTCGCCGGCAAGAACCTCGAGATCAAGCACATCCCCGGCCCCGAGGGTGTCCGCGGCCGCAACTCCGACAACGCAATGCTCCGCGACAAGATCGGGTATGACCCGACCGCTCCGCTGATCGAGGGCATCGCGGCCACCTACAAGTGGATCAACGAGCAGGTGCAGGAGAAGAAGGCGCTGGGGTAGGGAGAAAAGGGACTCAGCCAGATCGGTCAGCAGCAAGAGACTCCAACATGTCCAATGTCCTCAGTCGAGCCCTCAATCCGAGCTATGACACAGGCGGCTCATTCGCCAAGCGCACACTGTGGTATTTCGTCAATCTTGGCGTCCTGTACAACCCGTGGATCCCTCTGAGCCTGCCAAGGATCTGGGCGCTGAGACTCTTTGGAGCGCAGGTCGGTCGCCATGTGTCCATCAAGCCACAGGTGAAGGTGAAATTCCCCTGGAAGCTCGCATTGGGAGACGGAGCTTCCATTGGCGAGGAATGTTGGATCGACAATCTGGATCATGTCGAGATCGGCAACAAGGTGCGTGTGTCACAACGCACCTATTTGTGCACCGGCAACCACGATTGGTCGTCGAAAGACGTCGCGCTCCGTACCGCGCCCATTTCGATAGGCGATGGAGCGTGGATCGGGGCTGGCGTGTTGGTGGCTCCCGGTTCGCGTATTGGACGGGAGTGTGTGGTCACCATGGGAAGTCTGGTGAAGGGGGAGCTGCCACCCGGAACGATCTGTGGGGGTACGCCGGCAGTACCGCTGAGAGACCGTCGCCACAAAGAGTAACCCACCTCCACCTCCACGCCGCTCCTCGAGGCTGACAGTCCCGACCCATCTGATAGACTCCCGGACGGGCTCGAGCCGGGTGAAAAGGGACGCTCACACCTTCACGCCTTCAGTCGGCCCGCCAGGCCGTTGATCAGCGCGCCGGTCCGCCCCGCCACGTTCGCGAACTCATCAGCCACCGCCTCATCAACCAGCCCGATCGTCATCAGCA
>CAYRNR010000301.1:0-5443 GCA_964425605.1 uncultured Rickettsiales bacterium
CCTCCAGCAGCCCGTCGATCTCCGTGGCGGGCAGCGCCTCCACCAGGGCGGGGATCAGGTGGTCGTAGTCCGTGCGGCCGGCGTTGATCTCGTGTCCCAGGGCCTCGCCGCTGGCCAGGCCCAGGTTCTCGAGGAACTGGGCGAACTCCACTCCGCCCGGGTCGAGCTTCACGTGCAGCTTGCGGCGGCAGAATCGCAAGAAGCGCTCCACCTCCTGCTCGGCCGCGTCCGTCTCGATCCCCTGCAAAGCCTTGCGGATGGCCACGGTGGCCTTCGGGGTGATCACCTGGCCGAACCACTGGTAGCTGGGCTGCACGTCCCCCGAGGTCACGATCTCCACCCGCTGGCCGCTGCGCAGCACCGTGCCCAGCGGCCGCACGCGGCCGTCCACCAGCGCCACCCGCGCGCGGTTGCCCACCTCGGTGTGGATCTCGTAGGCGAAGTCCAGCGCCGTGGCCCCCTCGGGCAGCTTGCGCGCGTCGCCCAGGGGGGTGAACACGTCGATCTCGGCGTAGGCCACCCGCGAGGTGAACTTGAGCAGGTCCGCGCTGCCCAGGGTCTGGAACGACTCGACGATGTCGCGTAGCCAGTCCGTCTCCTCGAGCTTGCCCGCGTGGAGCTGGGAGATGACCCCGAGGTGGTTGTCCAGGTCCATCTCCTCGGTGCGCACCAGCACCTGGATCTTGGGCAGCTTGTGGCCGGTACAGATGGTGTGCAGTGACTGGTAGCCGTTGACCTTGGGGTTGTTGATGAAGTCGCGCACGCGGGCGGGCAGGTGTGTGAAGTGCTGGTGCACCAGGTTGAGGGTGCGGAAGCACGCGTCCTCGTCGTCCACCACCAGGCACAGGTTGAAGTTGACGCCCTCGCCGATGCGGCGGCGCAGGTGCTCCTTGGCCGGCAGGCCCTGGAAGATGGAGAAGATGCCCTTGTGGTAGAGGCTAGACCGGCAGCTGATCCCCATCTTGTTGAGCTCGTCGGTGATGTCCCTCACCGCCCGGTCCACCCGCCAGCGGATGCGCTTGTCGTTGGTCTCCAGCCAGCCGTTGATGACCTCGTAGACCTCGGGCTGCAGCACCCGCATCACGTGGTCCTCCATCTCGCGCGCCTCGTGGAAGAACCCGAGGCGGGTGGCGATGGGGACGTAGAACTGCAGGGTCTCCGTGGCGATGCGGCGGCGCTTGTCCTCGGAGAACACGTCGATGGTGCGGATGTTGTCGCAGCGGTCGTAGATCTTGATGACGATGGCGCGGATGTCGTCGGTGGCCGTGGTCTTGAGCAGCTTCTCCAGCGTGGCGATCTTGGCGTCGGTGGCCACCGAGACGTCCTCGGTGCGCAGCTTGGTCAGCCCCTCGGTGATGCCCACCACCTCCGGGCCGAAGCGCAGGGCCACCACCGCGGTGAGCAGCTCCTTGAGCTTGTCCTTGTCGGGCTTGGCGCGGGAGAGCCCCTCACCCGGTCCCGCGGCGAGCAGATCCTCGAAGATGCCGGCGAGCAGGGGACCGAGGCGTTCGTCCAGGGCCGCGGGGCGCAGGTCGAAGGTCTCGTCCACGTCCTCGATGCAGTCGTGGAGGATGGCCGCGGCCACGGACACGTCGTCCATGCGCTGCTCGGCGCAGGCCAGGGCCACGCCCAGGGGGTGCACGATGTAGGGCTGGTGATCGGCCTTGCGTTCCTGCTGGGCGTGCACGTGCGTCGCCAGGTAGAAGGCGTCGCGCACCATGTCCAGATCCGGATCCTCGTGGTGTCGGTCGAGGGTATCGAGAATCCGGCGAAGCGTCTCGGCGTGGTGTTCGCCGCGGGGTCCCGAGCCGCTGTCCTTGCTACTCATGTCCAGGCCACCGACGGGTTATCCACCCTTCCCGTCCGGGTGATTATGCAACCGCCTCGAAGCGGAGGAAAGGGAAAGCAGGTCCCCATTTTGCCCGGCGACCTGGTATCGAGCCTGCAATAATTCGGTCAACCGGTCGTCCAACACGCGGTACGATCCGGTCGGCATGGAGGTTACGTCGGATGCGCATTCTGTTGCTGTTGTCCTTGCTCGCCGTGGCGCAATGGGGCTGCTCGGATACCACGCTATCCCGGACCGAGGCCCTGATCGGCGTGGAGCCGTCGGCCATCGACTTTGGCGTCGTGAACCTGCTGTCCATCCAGAGCGAGCAGCTGAAGGTGACCAACGAGGGTTCGGGCTGGCTGGAGATCGAGGGCATCGAGGTCCTCGACGACAACGGCGCCTTCTGGGCCTCTTCCGACTCCTTCAGCCTGGTCGATGACGAGGGCTGGATGCTCGGTGTCTCGTTCGCGCCGGTGGAGGAGCTCTCCCAGGACGCGATCCTGCGGCTGGTCTCCAGCGCCGTGGATCGCCCCGTGGTCGACGTCCCGCTGGTCGGCGTCGGGGTCCGCCCCGTGCTGGACCTGCTGCCCTCGGCCATGCACTTCGACACCTCCGAGGGCGCCACCACCGAGTCCCAGACCGTGCTCCTCGAGAGCACCGGCAGCGGCCCGGTGCTGATCACCGAGCTGGCCATGCTCGAGGACGAGGAGGCCGCCTTCGCCTACGAGCTCCCCCCCTCGGTGTTGCTGCCGTACATGCTCGATCCGGGCTTCTCCATCGAGGTCGTCGTCACCCACGAGCCCGTGATCGGCGGCACCTACGGCGCCGAGCTGCACGTCTACTCCAACGACCTCAACGACGAGGATCAGACCGTGGCCCTGGCCGCGTCGGGCTCCGGCGCCACCGGCAACGAGCCCGAGGTGGAGATCACCGAGCCCGGCAGCGGCCACGCCATGGAGCTGGGCGACCTGGTGGACCTGGTGGGCGTGGTCACCGACGCCGATCAGGACGCCGACACCCTTGTGGTGTACTTCCAGTCCGACGCCCAGGGGAACCTGGGCACCGTGACCCCGGACGTGGACGGCAACGTGTCCATCCTCGACCTGGAGCTGGACGCCGGCACCCACACCATCACCCTGCTGGCCATCGACAACCAGGGCAACACCGGCTCCGACTCGGTGTCCGTGCTCGTGTGGGAGGAGGGCCAGACCTTCGACTACGTCATCAGCGGCGGGGACACGCCGTACCACTACTTCATGGTGGACGATGACGTGAACCTCTACCTCAACGGCTCGCTGTTCTTCACCGACAACGACGGCGGCCAGAACCTGCACGCCCCGGTTTCCGTGACCGCCATGCCCGGTGACGTGCTGCGCATCGAGGCCACCGACCAGATCGCCTGCTCCAAGGTCCTCGACGCGCTGTACCTGCACCTCAACGACGCCAACATCCAGCCCCTCAACGACCTGATCAGCGTCTCCGCCTGCGAGGAACACGACGACTACGACGCGGACTACGAGGGTCCGTGGCCCAACGTCTTCCTCGACGAGCAGTACGTGATCACCATCCCGTGAGGACCGCCATGCGAAATCCCTTCAAAGACGGCGCTCCCCGGTGGGCCTGGATGATCGCGCTGAGCGGCTGGCTCGCCGCGTCCGGGTGCCTGTGTTACGGCGGCGGTGAGCCGCCCCCCGAGGACGACGACTCCTCCGACGACGACGCCACCGACAACACCGAGTACCCCGACTACGACGTGACCGGGTTCTACCTCGACATCGGCCGCGACACCGGCGGCGGCCAGTACGAGGGCATCGTCATCCTCGAGAGCGGCAGCCTGAGTTCCTGGACCGGCGTGGACGGCGCCCACCAGGACGAGGTGTGGATCGCCACGCTGACCGAGGGCCAGCTCGACCAGCTGATCATCGCGCTGGACCCCACCGCGTTCTTCGCCAGCTCCATCGACGACGGGGGAGACTGCGAGATGCAGTTCCGCCTCGACACCCGGTCCAACACCGCCATCCACCCGGCCGGATCGGTGCCCGACGCCCTCGACCGGCTCTATGACGAGCTCGACGACATGCTGGCCATCTTCGATGTGGACAATGTCTGCTCGTAGCCTCCGCTCCATCCTCGCCGCGCTCCTCGCGCTGGCCGTGCTGGCGATCGGCTGCAACGACGACGAGGGCGACGACGACGACACCCGGGATCCCGGGGACGGCACGGTCCAGCCCGGCGACGACATCGTCGCCCTGGAGATCCGCCCTGCGATCCTGGTCCTCGATCCCGCCACCCCCTTCGAGCTGCTGTGCGTGGGCCTCAGCGACGACGGCTACCGCGTCACGCTGGACGACTGCACCTTCGAGATCGACGACGGCACCGCCACCGAGGTCTCCACCCTGGGCAAGATCACCCCGCGGGAGGTGGGCGCGGCCTCGGTCCTCGCCACCCGCTTCGAGCTGACCTCCCTGCCGGCGGCGGTGGAGGTGGTGGAGTCGGGCGCTGTGGACGTGTGGATCACCGACGCCCAGCACGGCACCCCCCTGGAGGGGGCCATGGTCCACGTGGGTTGCCCCGACATCCTCGTCAGCGGCGCCACCGACGCCGACGGCCGCGTGCGCCTCGAGGGCGCGTTCGAGGGCGAGATCGACCTGGTCGTGCGCGCCGAAGACCACCGCCCCACCGTCCTGCGATCGGTCCAGGCCCGCAACGTGGCCATCGCGCTGCCGCCCCAGACCCCCATCTCCCCGCGCGCCTACGCCAAGGGCACCGTGGAGTTCCCCATCGAGCCCGACACCGGAGAGCTCGCCCTGGCCATCGCCCTGACCGCCACCCCCGTGGGCCCCGCCTTCACCTCCATCCAGGACTTCATGCCCGGCGAGCGCACCGTGTCGGAGTTCGGCCTCGACCTGCAGCTGCCGTGGAACCTCGTCGTGCACGGCATCGTCGACACCTTCTGGGCCCCCGTCTACGAGGGCACCAGCGCCCTGTCCGTGGCCGGCGGCTACTTCGATCTCGGCGAGGTGCTGTCCATCGGCCTGCTCATCGAGGAGCACGGCGGCGGCGCCGTGTTCAACATCGTGGGCTCCTACGCCGACCGCCTCATCCTCGGCATGTACGGCCCCTTCGACGTGCCCTACGAGATCGGCGACGAGGACACCGTGGTCGAGGACATCGTCGTGCCCATGGACATGGACGTGAACCGCGAGGTCTCCGTGACCCTGCTGTCACCGCCCCCGGACTTCTACTCCGCCGATCCCCCCACGATCCTCGCCTATCGCCAGCTCGTGGACGACCTCGGCTGGGCCATCGCCGGCATCGGCGTCGGCACCCAGCCCTTCACCCACCCCGACGTGGATCCCCCCGAAGACGACGACGACTCGGCACCCGGCGACGACGACGACGCCACCGGCGCCGTGCGCAAGGACGACGACGACCCCTGGGAGGTCGTCCCCGTCATGGAGGCCGCCGCCGGCCACCCCCTCGGCTCCCCCTTCACCGTCTACGGCGCCCTCGCCACCTTCGAGGGCCTCGACGTCGGCACCGACGGCACCATGGTCTTCAGCCCCCCCATGACCGGCACCGACGTCGTCCTGCCCTCGTTCCTGCCCCTGT
>CAYRNR010000302.1:0-5381 GCA_964425605.1 uncultured Rickettsiales bacterium
AGTTCCAGGCCAACACCGCCGAGGGTGTGCTGTACATCACCAAGGTCTACCCGGGATCTCCCGCCGAACGCAGCGGCGGCCTGCGCGCCGGGGACCTCGTCGTCGCCATCGACGGGTACGCCCTGCAGCGCCGCGATCTGTCGGAGATCCTCACCCTGCTGCGCGGTGACCAGGGGACGCCCATCGGGTTGTCCCTTCGCCGGCCGCCCGCGGGGTACTTCAACGTCGTGCTGACCCGGGAGGAGTACGAACTCCCCACCGTGGACGCGCAGATGCTCGACAGCCAGATGGGCATGATGCGCATCACCCAGTTCCACGGCCGCACCGGCGAGGAGGCCCGCGCCCAGCTCACCGAGCTGATCGGCCTCGGCGCCGAGTCCATCGTGCTCGATCTGCGGGGCAACCAGGGCGGCCTCCTCGAGGCGGTGCGCGACGTGGCGTCCCTGTTCCTCGCCGAGGGCACCGTGCTCGCGCGCATCCAGGACGCCCAGGGTCGGGAGACCGACCTCGTCGCCGAGGGGACACCCCTGTTCTCCGGCTCCCTCGTCTGCCTGGTCAACCGCTGGACCAGCTCCGGCGCCGAGCTGCTCACCATGGCCCTGCAGGAGAGCGACCGCGCCCGGATCGTCGGGGACACCACCGAGGGCAAGGCGATCACCGAATCCCTCCACACCCTCGCCCCCGGCGTCCACCTCCGCCTCTCCAGCACGGCCCTGCTCAGCCCCCTGGGCCAGTCGTGGCACAACCTGGGCCTCCGCCCCGACTACCTCGTCCAGGGCGTCACCCAGCTCCCCCCGGGCGGTGACGCCTGGTCCACCAGCGACGTCCAGCTGGTCTTCGCGCGGGAGCTCTTCATGGAGCCGATGCCGTAGGCTCCCGCGCGCGCTCCCACTCCCCTCCTCGCCTTGACCCCCGATCTCCCCGCTCCTTACAATGGTTGGAGGCGAAGAACGAGACGAAATCAGGAACCAAGAACGGACTCCCCACGGGTCCCTGCTGATGGCCGTAGACGCTTCTGCCAGCCTGGATCTTCCGGCCGGATTCGAGACGCTTCGTCAGCTGAACGAAGTCGACGCGACCGGGATCCTCCACCTCCGCGCCGCCGCGTGTACCGACGCGGACGTGTATTTCATGGGCGGCGCCGTGATCTCGGTGTGCACCCTCGCCGACGACTGGCTGCTGGCCCGCCTGATGGCCTCCTCCGGCGCCCTGGGACGCGAGGAGCTGCGGGCGATCCAGGCCGATCTGGACTCCATGCCGCTGCCCGACGCGCTGCTTCAGCGGGATCTCCTCGCTGTGGACACCCTGCAGCGAATCCAGAGCGAGTGCTTCCACGAGAACTTCGTGCGCGCCTGCGTGAGCCCCTGGGAGAGCGCGGACTTCCTCGCCGAGGACGTGGTGTTCCCGCCCAACATGCAGCTGGGCGTGGACACCCTGGCCCTGATCGAGGAGACCGAGGGTTGGTTCAACCGGGTCCGGGCGCTGCTGGCCATCGTCGCCCGCCCGTGCGATCCGCGGTTCATGCGCACCGGCGCGGCCCTGCCCGAGAACGAGGGCCACTCGGCCGTCGCCTCCCTGTGCCGTGAGCCCACGACCCTGTCGGAGGTCGTCGCCCGCAGCCCCTTCTCTCCGTTCCGCACCGAGCTGATCCTGGTGAAGATGGTCGCGGCCGAGACCCTGTCCATCTCCGTGGATCCCGGCCAGGACCGCGAGCCCATCCACGTCACCGGCGATCTCGAGACCGTGCTGGAGACCCTGGAGCTCGGCGAGACCCTGACCTCCACCGCCATCGAGCCGATGACCGCCAGCGGCGAGGTTCTCGGGCACGAGGCCTTCGAGGATCTGGAGGAGGAGGGCCGCGGAGACGACGGCGAGATCGACTACGAGCACGTGGCGGCCGGCGGGCACGCCAAGGTCTACGACGTCCTCGACAAGGTGGATCTCAGCCACATGGACGCCATCCCCTCGGCCGGGCCGGAGTTCATGGCCGGCGAGGCCGACGAAGAAGACGATCTGGTGGTGGCCGGGGGCGAGGAGTCCGTCGAGGTCCCGGCCATCGGGAGCAGCGACGCCGACTCGTCCGAGATGCTCATCGAGATCGACTCGGAGGACTACCCCGGCGATTCGGACTCCAACTTCGACGCGCCCCCGATCCACCTCTCTGGCACCGAGGAGGCCCTCGAGCTGGCCATCGAGGAGGACGAGGACTCGGCACCGTCGGTGATCGAGATCCTGACCGATCCCCCCGACTCGTCGGACGACGAGATCTCCGTCAACACGGGCTTCACCCCGCCGCAGGTCGACTCGTTCCGCATGCGCATCGGCGTGTTCAACGAGATCTTCCGCGTCATCTTCGACACGTTCCGCGCCGCCCTGGGCGACGAGGCCGTCCTCGACCGCTTCGGCCGCTTCCTCAAGGACGACTCGCTCCAGTACCCCAGCCTGTTCCGTGATCTGAGCGTCGGCAAGGACGGCACCCTCAAGGCGGCCGCGCTGATCCAGAACCTGGCGGACGCCGAGCCGGTGGACAGCGACTCGTACCTCCATCAGGGCCTGTACGAGCTGATCTACGTCCACCTCTACGACGCCAAGGACGTGCTCACCCCCGAGCAGGAGCAGTCGATGATGGACCAGATCGCCGCCCACGAAGAGACCCTGCACGGCTGATCCCTCTGGCCCGCGTCCCCTCGCCTGCGCGCGTAGAGTTGTTGTGCGCCGATACGCCTTCGCCTAGTCTGTTGCACATGAAGACACAGCATTTGCTCATCTTGCTGGGGATCGGCCTGCTCTGCGCGAGCTGCGGCGACACCATCGTCTGGGACGACGACACGGACATCTACGGTGAGGACGACACCTTCGGCGACGACGACGACGACGACGACACCAGCGGTGACGACGACGACGTCAGCAGCGACGACGACACCGGCGATGACGACGACGCCAGCAGCGACGACGACGCCAGCGACAACCAGGCCCCCACGGCCGAGGCGGGCGACCCTCAGACCATCGAGATCGGGGACACGGCCTACCTCAACGGCTCGGACAGCAGCGACCCGGACGGCGACACCCTCGACTTCCTGTGGGAGGTCGTCTCTGCCCCTGCGGGCGCGCAGGACGGGCTGGCCGGCGAGACCACGATCACGCCGACCCTCTCCCCGGACACCGAGGGCAACTACACCGTCGAGCTGACCGTCACCGATCCCGGCGGCCTCTACGGCACCGACGAGGTGGTCATCGGCGTGGACGAGGAGGTCAACACCGCGCCCGTCGCGGACGCCGGCACCGACCAGACCGTGGACGCGGGCGACATCGTCTATCTGGACGGCACGGGCTCCTACGATCCCAACGGCGACAACATCGCCTACTGGTGGACCGTGGCCGCCTACCCGGGAGGCTCCTCCCCTTCCCTGAGCAGCAACACCAGCCCCACCCCCAACTTCATCGCCGCGGACGCCGGCACCTACATGATCGACCTGGTGGTCAACGACGGCCAGCTGTCCTCGAGCCCGGACTCGGTCCGGGTCACGGCCAACGAGGCCAGCGACGATCCGGGCTGCCTGGGCTGCGCCAGCGCCTACCTGCCCGATGAGTCCCAGATGCCGCCGCTGCGGGCGTCGGTGAGCCGGGTGCCCAGGGGGACGGGTACCGGACTGCTGGCGCTGCTGCTGGCGTGTGTCGCGGTGCTGGGGGTGCAGCGGATGCGGGGGTAGGGGCGGGAAAGGGGGGAAGAGTTCACCACAGAGGGCACAGAGGACACAGAGAAGAGGGAAGAGGGGAAGAGGGGAAGAGGGGAAGAGGGGAAGAGGGGAAGAGGGGAAGAGGGGGGAAAGCTGAAATTGGCGCGTGGATCGTCGGGGGCTGCTAGCGGCCCCTCCGTGTACCTCTGTGTCCTCTGTGATCTCTGTGGTGAATCCCTGTCCCCTCCCCTGCTCGGGGGCAGAAAGGGAGCGAGATCTGCGCGCGTCGAGGACTCAGGGGCACTCGCAGTCGGCGAGCAGGGCGTCCCAGCAGGCGGGCTCGGAGCCGTTGTAGTCGAGTAGCTGGACCTCGCCGGAGTAGTCGGGGGTGACCTCGACGTGGTGCTCGAACGCGGCGCTGTCGTCGTAGTAGGCGACGTAGCCGTGGTCCTCCCACAGCAGGTAGTAGAGAACGTCGCCGGCGGCGTCGCCGGTCAGCGCTGCGATGCCGAACTCGCCGTGGCCGGCGCCGTCGGCCACCCACTCGACGACGCCGGCCACGTCGGTGCCGTCCTCGTAGATGTCCCACCAGCCGATGGCCCCCTCGATGGAGAGGAAGCCGTTGAACCACAGGGTGTCGTCGTACAGGCCGTCGCTGCTGCTCAGCCGCATCTCGGCGAGCCAGCCCACGCCGACCCAGGCGACGTTGAACTCCCCGGTGATGGAGGCGCCGTCCGGGCCGTAGATGGTGTTGGTGGCGGACCAGAGGTGGTCGTTGATCTGCTCGATGTCGCCGGCGAGCACGATGTGGATCGCCGCGGCGGGCGGAGCGAGCACCGCGATGGTGATGGCATCTGCGGTGGCCAGGGCGATCAGCCCGGTGGTGACGTTCAGGTAGGTGTCGGCCATGTCGGCGGTGCTGCGCGCGCCCGAGGCCCCCATGGAGGCCTCGAGGCCGTCGGCGTTGATGTCCATGCGGAAGCCGGAGTGGGGGCTGGTCAGGTCCGGCTCGTCGCCGGCCTCCCCCTCCACCGCGCCGTCCAGGACCGAGGAGCGATCCACCAGCGTGACAGCGGAGTCCGCAGCATCGGACACCTCGGCGAGGGTCGGCGTGTGAGGCGGCCCCTCACAGGCGGCGAGAACGAGGGACAGGGATGGAATCAAGGCGATCCAGCGGGCTCCGAACTTCATGGCGAGTTCCTCCTGAGGGGAGAACTCTACCACCCGCCGCGGTCAGAAGGCTCGCTCGATCGCTTCCGCCAGGGCAGCGTCCGCTCCGCGGAGCTCGGCCAGCCACGCCGCGACCGCGCCGCGGACCAGGTCCCGCGCGTCCTTTCCGTAGGGCCGCAGCTGATCGTCGATCCAGGCGTCGAGGGGCTCGCCCCCCGCGGCGCGGGCCCGCAGGCCGGGGAGGAACTCGTCGCAGAAGTGTTGCCGGTGCTCGACGGACACCAGCGGGGACATGCGGAAGGAGTAGCCGGGCAGCTCGATGCCCACGGTCTGCAGGGCGATGGCGGTGAAGGCGATTGCCAGCTCGTCGGCCTGCTCTTGAACGGCCTGCGTCGCAGCAGCGAGCTCCGCGTCGGTGGAGTCGTCGGCCAGCGGGGCGCCGATGACCTCGATGTAGATCTTGGTCTTGGGCTCGGTGCCCGACGGCCGGATGACCACCCGCTGGGAGTCCCCGAGGTGGAACACCAGCACGTT
>CAYRNR010000303.1:0-5345 GCA_964425605.1 uncultured Rickettsiales bacterium
CTGCAACAAAGCCTCGATCTCGGCGTCTGCGTCTCGCGGTCGCAGCTGCAGCACGCCGAGCACGCCGTCGATCTCGACGAGGAACTCCGTGACCTGCTCCAGCTGCGCCCGGTCCAGCTGGCCGCGGTCGAGGCGGCGGTTGATCTGCTTGACCAGGGTGAACAGGCGGGCCAGGGCGCGCGGCACGTGCAGGTCGCGGTCCAGGGCATCGCGGAAGAGCTGGCGGGTCCCGTTCACCAGCGCGTCCACGTCGGCGGCCGGGTCTCCGGGCTCGGCGCCGCGCAGGCGGTCGGCGAAGTCGTCCAGGCGGCGCAGGGTCCGGCGGGCCAGGGCGAGCTGCTCCTCGCTGTACTCCAGGGTGCGGCGGTGGTGCTGGGCGAGCAGCCACAGGCGCACCACGCGGGGCTCGAATCCCCGGGCGACGAGGTCGGCCAGGGTCAGGTCGTTGCCCGCGGCGCGGCTGATCTTGCGCCCGCCGGCGCGCACCACCTCCGAGTGCACCCACAACCGCGCGTAGGGCTGGCCGGACACGGCCTCGGCCACCGCGATCTCGTTCTCCCCGTGGGGGAACACCAGGTCCGAGCTGGCCAGGTGCAGGTCGAAGGGCTGGCCCAGCAAATCCACCGACATGGTGGCGCACTCCACGTGCCAGCCCGGGCGCGCGTTGCCCCACGGCGTCTTGACGTAGATGCCCGCCTTGAGCTCGGCCAGGGACGAACGCTTGAACAGGGCGAAGTCCCGCGGGTTGGCCTTGACGAAGTTCTCGCGGACGCCGCGGCCTCCCTCGCGCGTGGCGCCGGGATCCACCCGGGACAGGGCGCCGTACGGTCCGAACCGCGATGGGTCGAAGTACACCGAGCGCAGCTTCTCGTAGGCGAACCGCCGGTCCAGCAGCTGGCGCGTCACCTCGATCATCTGCGGCACGTACTCGCTGGCCCGCGGGTGTTCGTGGGCGCGCTGGACCCGCAGCGAGGCCATCTCCTCGAAGAAGCGGGCCTCCTGGCGCGACCGGAACTCGCCGAACTCGGCCCCCTCGGCCAGGCACTGCCCCACCGTCCGATCGTCCATGTCGCTGATGTTGACCACCAGCTTGACCTCGAACCCGCGCAGCCTCAGGTAGCGGCGCACCAGGTCGGCGAACACCATCCGGCGGCACAGCCCCAGGTCTGCGGGGCCGTCGAGGCTGGGCCCGCACGCGTAGATACCCACGTGCCCCGGCCGCACCGGCACCAGGTCGTCCAGCCGCCGCGTCAGGGTGTTGAAGAAGCGCAGCGGCACCGGGGTCTTCTCGGACACGAACAGCGGCGTGGACAGATACCGCTCGCCGCCGTCGGCCAGCAGGGCCACCACCTCGCCGTGGTCGAGCTCGCGGGCCTGGTCCAGGGCCACCTTCATGGCGGCGCCCGCGCTCATGCCCACGAAGATCCCCTCCTCGCGGGCCAGCCTGCGGGCGGTCTCGTAGGCCGAGTCGTCGTCCACGTGGACGATGGCGTCGGGCTCGGTGGGGTCGTAGATCCCCGGCGCGTACGACTCCACCATGTTCTTGAGGCCCTGGATCTTGTGGCCCTGGTACGGCTCCACCGCCACCAGCCGGATGGCCGGATCGAGTTCGTGGAGCCGCCTGGCCAGCCCCATGGCCGTGCCCGACGTGCCCAGGGTCGCCACCACGACGCGCACGCGCCCGTCGGTGGCCCGGTGGATCTCGTCTGCGGTGCCCGCCTCGTGGTGGGCGCGCCAGTTGTCGTCGTTGTTGAACTGATCCACCAGGAAGTAGCGCTGGGGGTGCTCCCGGGCGAGCCGGTACGCCTCCTCGATGGCCCCGTCCGTGGACAGGTGGGCCGGCGTGAGCAGGATCTCGGCGCCGTAGGCCCGCAGGATCTTGCGCCGCTCGGCGCTGGCGGACTCGCTCATGGTGAACAGCATGCGGTAGCCCCGCACCGCGCAGACCATGGCCAGGCCGATGCCGGTGTTGCCGCTGGTGGCCTCGAGCACGATCTTGTCCGGCGTCAGATCGCCCCGGCGCTCCGCCTCCTCGATCATCTTCAGCGCCGGGCGGTCCTTGACCGAACCGCCGGGGTTCATGAACTCCAGCTTGGCGTAGACCTGCACCGGCCCCGGCTCGGCCAGCCGGTTGATCCGCACCAGCGGCGTGCCGCCCACCAGGTCCAGGATGCTGTCGACCTTGTCGCGCGTCATGATGCCCCCCGGATCAGTCGAGCAACCCCGCGATCACGTCGACGATGGAGCCCGCGTCCTTGCCGTAGGCGTCGGCGCCCATCTTCTGCGCGGCCTCGGGGGTGACCACCGCGCCGCCGACCACGGTACGGGCGCGGCTGCCGGCGGCGGCCAGGGCGTCGATCACCACGGCCATCTGGCCCATGGTGGTGGTCATCAGCGCGCTCATGGCCACCACGTCGGCGTCGTGCTCGGCGGACGCGGCCACGAACTGCTCGACGGTCACCGAGCGCCCCAGATCGACCACGTCGTAGCCGAAGCTGCGCAACATCAACACGCAGATGTTCTTGCCGATGTCGTGCACGTCGCCGGACACCGTGCCGAAGACCACGGTCCCGCGCGAGGCGCGGTCCACCGATCGCAGGTGGGGCTGCAGCACCTGGACCGCGGCGAGCATGGCCTCGGCGCCGGCCACGAGGTGGGGGATGAAGCGCTTGCGCTCGGCGAACAGGTCGCCCAGCCGCTGGATGCCCGGGGTCAGGGTGTGCAGCAGCAGGTCCAGCGCAGCGTGGCCCTCACCCAGCGCAGCGCCGGCCATGGCGGCGGCTGCGTCCCGATCGCCGTCCACCACCGCGTCCGCGAGGCGGTCGAGGGTCGGGGCGGCCGGGGTCTTGCCAGCAGGGCTCGTCGAGGGTCGTTCGACCTCATCGGAGTCGGTGAAGCGGTCGAGGAACCGGCCACAGCCGTCGTCCCGACCGCAGAACACCGAGGCCGCGGCCCGCGCGTCCATCAGGTCGCGGTCCAGTGGATCGGCGATGGCGGCGTCCAGGCCGCCCGCCATGGCCATGGACAGGAAGGTCCGGTTGACCAGCTTGCGCTGCGGAAGGCCGAAGCTGATGTTGCTCAGCCCGCAGATGCTGGCCACCCCGAGCTCCTCGCGGTAGGCGCGCGCCGCGGCCAGGGACTGGGCGGCGCCGTCCTGCATGGCCGCGGCGGCCAGGGCCAGCACGTCCACGATCAGGTCCTCGCGCCGCAGGCCCAGATCCAGGGCGCGCTGGACCAGCAGCCGCGCGTAGCGCATCCGGCCGGTCACGTCCTCCGGGATCACGTCCCCCGTGGGCAGCAGCAGCACGGCGGCGCCGTGCTTGCGCACCAGCGCCAGGGTCTCGCCGGGATCTCCCTCGGCGTTGACCGAGTTGACCAGGGCGCGGCCGGTGAAGACCTCCAGGCCCCGCTTCAGCGCCGCCGGGTCCGAGCTGTCCAGGGACAGGGGCATGTCCACGGCGTTCTGCACCGCGGCCACGGCCGCGGCCATGGTCCCGGGTTCGTCGATGTCGGGCACCCCCACGTTGACGTCCAGTGCCGAGGCGCCCGCAGCGGCCTGGGCCCGGGCTGCACCGAGCACACGATCCAGCCGCCCCTCCTTCAGGGCGGCGGCGAACTTGGGCTTGCCCGTGGGGTTCACTCGCTCGCCGATGACGCACCACGGCGATCCAGGGCCGATGGACAGCACGCGGCTGCGGCTGGCCAGCCGGACCTGGCCGTCGCCGACCCGGCGATCCTTCACCGGGCGGCCGCCCACGGACCGCGCAGCCAGCCGGATGGTCTCGGGGGTGGTCCCACAGCACCCCCCCACCGCAGCGGCGCCCGCGGCCACGAACCGCTCGTACCACGGCGCCATCTCTTCGGGCTGCATGGGGAAGACCAGCTTGCCGTCCTCTTCACGGGGCAACCCGGCGTTGGGCTGGACCGCGATGGGCAGGGCCGTGGCCGAGGCCAGCCGCCTCACCACCGGCAGCATGTCCTGGGGACCCGTGGAGCAGTTCACCCCCACCGCGGTCACCCCCAACCCCTCCAGGGTCACGGCCGCAGCCTCCGGCGTCACGCCGGTGTCGCTGACACCGTCCGGCCCGAACGTCATCGAGGCGATCAGCGGAACATCGCCCCCCGGGCCGCGGCGCAGCTCGTTGGCGGCCACCACTGCGGCGCGCAGCTCCGCCAGGTCCAGGAAGGTCTCGAGGATCAGCAGGTCCACGCCGGCCTCGAGCAGCGCCCGGATCTGCTCGGCGAACAGCTCCACCGCCGCCTCGAAGCCCAGGGCGCCCGCGGGCTCCACGGTCAGCCCCAGCGAGCCCACGTCCCCGGCCACGAAGGGCGCGCCCGCCTCCCGCGCGTTGCGCACCGCCGCCCGGTTGATCGCCGCCACCTCGGACGCCGCCCCCACGTGCTCCAGCCTCGGCGCCGTCGCGCCGAAGGTGTTGGTCAGGATCACCTGGGCGCCCGCGTCCACGTACAGCCGGTGCGATCCGACCACGGCCTCGGGCCGCTGGAGGTTCCACAGGTCCGGTGGGGTCCCCGCGGGCAGGCCCTGGGCCATCAGGAAGGCCCCCATGGAGCCGTCCAGCACCACCACCTGGTTGCCGAGAAGATTGCTGATCGCCGCAGACACGATTCCCTCCGTCGCAGGTCACGTCTGGTGATGGTGGTGTATCGGGGCGCTGATGTCAGCTACAAACGGCCCGCCGAGGACACGCCGGTGGACTGCCAACCGATCATGGCCGCGACGGTTCCGCGGGGCTGGAGCACCCGGGCGTCGGTGCAGGTCACGTCGATGCGATCGGCGCCCACGGCCGCGATCAGCAGGGGGCGCACGTTCAGCGGCCAGTCGCCGTCGCCGGGGCTGTGGCGCAGGGTGGGTTCGCAGCCGGCCTTGCGCACCGCGTGGTTGATGTCAGCGGTCACCGTCTCCACCAGCGCGTCGAGCAGCGTCCTGCCCACCGAGTCCAGGTGGTACGCGTCGGCCAGGGAGCCCTCCCGCAGCCGGTCCACCTCCTGGTAGAGCTCGTCACCCAGGGTCACCACCATCAGCGTGGCCTTGTCGCACCCGTCGAGCCACCCCACCACCGAACGCCCGACGAACAGGTCCGGCTCCACCCCGTCCGCGTCCCCGGCCAGCGACAGCCAGCGGGCCACGGCCCGCGGCCGTGACAGCTCCAGCCCCACGTGCACGGCCTTCCAGATGTCCTCGCGGAGCCGCGGCTCGGGGATCTCGTCGATGGCGCGCACCTCCGGGAGCTTGAGCGTGTGCAGCAGCCGGGTCTCGGGCAGGGTCAGGGGGATCTCCTCGAGGAGGTGGATCGAACCGGACGCTCGCTTGCTGCTGTTGTGCA
>CAYRNR010000304.1:0-5314 GCA_964425605.1 uncultured Rickettsiales bacterium
GGGACCACGACGCCGGTGGTCTCGACGCGGGCCATGGCGACGCGGCCGAGGGCCTCGGCCAGGCCGGGCAGGGCGTCGGACACCAGGCGCGCGGCGGCGTCGGGCGGGGTGGCCAGCACCACGGCGGCGGCCTCGAACCGTTCGCCGGCGGCGGTGACGACGGCGAAGCCCTCGGCGGTGCGCTCGATCCCGGTGACCTCGACCCCGAGGGAGGCCTCGACCCCGTCGATCGCGGCAGCGGCGTCGGCGATGCTCTGCAGGCCGCGCTTCATGGTGAAGCTGCGCACGACGTCCTTGCGGCGTGGCCGCTTCTTGAACAGCATGGTCGCCGGGAAACCGTCGGCGTTCTGGGACGGGACCGCGGACAGGGCCGGACCCAGCACCGCGCGGTAGTTGTCCTCGCCGGTGAGGCTCGAGTAGTACTCGGCGACCGTGCGCCCCTCCTTGCTGGCAAACGGCATCCGCCACGCGTTGAGGGCCAGCTCGAAGAAGCTCAGCGCCTTGGGGAAGGAGATCAGCTGCCCATCCCTGAGCAGCCTGAACGGCGCCTTGTGGCGGGGCTGGATCTCACCGGCCATCCCGCACTGATCGACGAGTCCCAGGAGCTCCCCGTACGAGTTGTAGCAGGTGTGCGCTCCCATCTCGAACCAGTAGCCGGACTCCACCTGCTCGGAGTGCAGGCAGCCGCCAAGGCGCCCCTGCCCCTCCAGGACCCGCACCTCGCGGCCCGCCGCGGCGGCCATCGCCGCGAAGCTCATCCCGCTGATCCCGCCGCCAATCACGATGATGTCGTGGTCTGCCATGGTGTCCTCTCCCAACGTCGAACGGTCATGTAGCACGCCGCGGGCCGGATGACGAGGCGCCAACTCTCCGCGTCGATCTGTCAATCCTCCGACGATTCCGCAACCCCCCCGCGATCCCGATGCAGAGACGTCAGCGCTCGCGCACGTTGGCCCGGCGTGTGCATCCACTTGCGCGCGTGAACAACAGTGCGGGAGGATGCACAGTAGTCGAACGGCGACGGTGGAAAGGGTGGACGATGGCAGAGCAGAAGCAGAAGAAGCAGCCGACCGAGGAGGAGTGCAGGGAGTCCGCACAGCAGGTGCTGGCCGGGGAGGAGCTGTTCGCAGCGGGCAGCATGCTCGAGGCGGCCCAGCGGTTCCTCAAGGCGGTGGAGCTGGACCCGCGCAGTGTCCGCGGGTGGAACGATCTGGGTGTGGCCCTGCACGGCGTGGGGGAGACCCGCGAGGCGATGACGGCCTTCCGGACGGCCCTGGGCATCGATCCCGACAACGAGGACGCGGCCTCCAACATGGCCTCGTTGAATACCGAGCTCGGCGACGAGGAGGAGGAGGAGACCTCCATCGGCCCGGTCGACCCGTGGCCCCTGGCCACCCAGGCCCGGGTGCGCCTCCTCGCGTGGCCCGACTATGGCGACGCGCGCGAGCTCGACGCGCTCCTGGGGCAGTTCGGCGAGGCCATCGCGGGCGAGAGCGACGTGTGCCTGTGCCTGCGGCTCGACCCGGTGCTGGATGGCTCGGCCGTGGACGCGACCGGGCAGCTGCGCGAGTCCCACGAGCGCACCCTCGGTGACGCGGACGATCTGGAGGTCCTGCTCGTGGCCGAGCCGATGACGCGGCTGGACTGGACCCGGCTCGCCCGCTCGGTGGACGCCGTGATCGCCCTGCCCTCCCTCGCCGAGGGCCGCCGGGCGGAGTTCATGGCGCTGACGCAGCTGCCGGTGGTCGACTCGGTCGAGGCGCTCGAGGCCCTGCTTTGACACGTGTCCTGGCCCTGATCCCGGCGCGCGGAGGTTCCAAGGGGGTGCCCCGCAAGGCGGTGCGCCCCATGGGCGGGCGGCCCATGATCGCCTGGACCGTCGAGGCGGCCCTCGCGGCCGGGGGCCTGGACCGCGTGGTGGTGACCACCGAGGACGCCGAGATCGCCGAGGTGGCGCGGGCGTGGGGGGCGGACGTGCCGTTCACCCGTCCTGCCGAGCTCGCCGGTGACGACACCCCGGGCATCCTCCCGGTGGAGCACGCCCTGCGATGGCTGCAGCGCGAGCAGGAGTACGTCCCCGAGTGGGTGATGTTGCTGCAGCCCACGTCGCCGTTGCGCAGCGCCGCGGACATCGACGCGGCCGTGGAGCTGGCCGAGGAGCGGGGCGCGGACGCCGTGGTCAGCGTCACCGAGGCGGCCCACCACCCGTGGTGGACCAAGGGTGTGACGGACGACGGCCTGCTGCAGGACTGGGACTGGGCCGGCGAGGCCACGCGGCGTCAGGATCTCCCGGCAGCGTTCGGCCTCAACGGGGCGATCTACCTGACGCGCCGGGAGCTGCTCCTGGAGGGGCGGACCTGGTACCCGCCGCGGACCCACGCCTACGTGATGCCGCCCGAGCGGTCCCTGGACGTGGACACGCCATGGGACTTCCACCTGTGCGATCTGGTCCTTCGCCACCGGGGGAGCGATGCCTGAGACCGTGGACATCGGCCCGTTCCGCGTGGGGGCCGGGGAGCCCACGCTGATCCTCGCCGAGGCGGGCGTCAACCACGACGGCGAGCTCGACCGGGCCCGTGCCCTGGTGCGCGCCGCGGCCGAGGCCGGCGCGGACGCGGTCAAGTTCCAGACGTTCTCCGCCGATCGGCTCGTCACCCGGACCGCGGCCCAGGCCGACTACCAGGTGCGGGGCGAGGGCGAGGCCTCCACCCAGCACGCCATGTTGAGGCGCCTCGAGCTCACCCGGCCCGACCACGAGGCCATCGCACGCGAGTGCGGCGATGCGGGGTTGGTCTTCCTCTCGTCCCCCTTCGACGAGGCCAGCGCGGATCTGCTCGACGAGCTCGGTGTCCCCGCATTCAAGCTGGGATCGGGCGAGCTGACCAACCTGCCGCTGCTGCAGCACGTGGCCCGCAAGGGTCTCCCGATGATCCTCTCCACCGGCATGGCCGGCCTCGGGGAGGTGGAGGCCGCGCTGATCGCGGTGCGGCGCGCCGGTGATCCGCCGGTGGTGCTGCTGCACTGCGTGAGCTGCTACCCGGCGCACCCGGCCGAGGTGAACCTGCGGGCCATGGAGACCATGCGAGACGCCTTTGGCGTCCCCGTCGGATACTCGGACCACACCCTGGGCCACGAGGCCGCCCTGGCCGCGGTGGCCCTGGGCGCGTGTGTGATCGAGAAGCACTTCACCGTGGACTGCACCCTGCCCGGTCCGGATCACCAGGCGTCCATCGAGCCGGTGGAGCTCGCCGCTCTGGTGGCGTCGATCCGGCAGGTGGAGATGACCCTGGGCCACGGCCGCAAGGTACCGCTGCCGCGGGAGGCCGAGATCGCGGCGGTGGCCCGAAAGAGCCTCGTGGCGGCGCGCGACGTCGCCGCCGGGGAGGTGCTGGACGCCGACGCCGTGGCCATCCTGCGGCCGGGGACGGGCCTGCCGCCCGCCGAACTCGAGGCGGTGATCGGCCGGACCGCGGTCGAGGACATCCCGGCGGGAACCCCACTGACCCGGGAGATGTTGCGATGAGGACCATCGCTGCGGTGACCGTGGATCGATCCGACTGGGGGATCTTCCGGCCGGTGCTCCGGCGGGTGCTGGACCATCCGGACCTGAGGCTGCACCTGATCGTGTCGGGGACCCACCTGGACGCGCGGTACGGCGATACCGTCTCCGAGATCGAGGCGGACGGATTCGAGGTGGCCGATAGGATCCGCATCCCGACCCGGCGGACCACGCCCGAGGCCGTGGCCGAACGGATGGGCCGGGCGACCCTCGGCGTCGCGGAGGCCCTCTCCGCCGCCGCCCCCGACCTGCTGCTGGTGCTGGGCGATCGCGTGGAGATGCACGCCGCGGCCGTGGCCGCGCTGCCGTTGAGGATTCCCGTCGCCCACATCCACGGCGGCGAGCTGACCCAGGGCGCGGTGGACGACGCGCTGCGCCACTCCATCACCAAGCTCAGTCACCTCCACTTCGTGTCCACCGAGGACCACGGCCGCCGGGTCCGCCAGCTGGGCGAGGAGCCCGCGCGGGTCTTCGTGAGCGGCGCGCCGGGCCTCGACAACCTCGGCGCGGTGGAGCTGCTGCCAGCGGAGGGACTTGCCGAGCTGATCGGGCTTCCCCTCGATCCCGCACCGCTGCTGGTGACCTATCACCCCGAGACCCTGGGCGCGGCGCCCGTGGAGGAGCAGATCGCCGAGATGCTCGCCGCCCTCGACGCCGTGGGCCGTCCCGTGGTCTTCACCGGCACCAACGCCGACGCCGGGGGGAGGGCCGTGCTGCGCGCCATCGACGCGTTCGTCGGGGCGCGGGACCGCTGCGTCCGCGTCCAGCACCTGAGCACGGAGGGGTACTTCAGCGCCATGCGCCACTGCGCGGCCATGGTGGGCAACTCATCCAGCGGCATCATCGAGGCCGCGTCCTTCGAGCTGCCCGTGGTGAACGTGGGTGGTCGCCAGGGGGGGCGGGTGCGGGGCGCCAACGTCATCGACGTGGGCGCCGGGCGCGACGAGATCCGCGACGGTATCCGCCGGGCCCTCGAGCCCGGCTTCGCCGCCGCGCTGAGGGGGAAGGGCAATCCGTATGGCGACGGCCACGCTGCCGAGGCCATCGTCGACGAGCTGGCGACGGTTCCCCTCGAGGGGCTCGTGCGCAAGGCGTTCGTCGACTGGCGGGAGGGACCATGACCGTGCGCTGTGTGGTGATCGGAGGAGGGGGGCACGCCGCCGTGGTGATCGACGCCATGCGCCTCGGGGACCAGGCCGAGCCCGTGGCCATCGTCGAGCGGGATCGGGAGATGTGGGGCACCGACGTGCTGGGCGTCCCCGTGGTCGGCGGCGACGAGGAGATCCCCGCGCTCGTGTCCGGGGGGATCGGGTGGTTCACCGTGGGCGTGGGCGGCGCCGGTGACAGTGACCTGCGGCGCCGCCTCTTCCGCATGGGCTCGTCGAGCTTCCTGCGGCCCGTGCGCGTCGTCCACCCGTCCGCGGTGCTGGCCGAGGGATCGGAGATCGGGCCCGGCGCGCAGGTGATGGCCGGGGCCGTGGTGGCCGTGGGAGCGCGCGTGGAGGCCAACGCCCTGATCAACACCCGCGCCGTGGTGGATCACGACTGCCGGGTGCGGCGCGGGGCGCACGTGGCCAGCGGCGCGGTCCTCGCGGGCGGAGTGTTCGTGGGGATCGGGGCGTTCGTGGGCGCCGGGGCCACGGTGATCCAGGGGATCCGCATCGGTGAGCGCGCCGTGGTGGGCGCCGGCGCCGTCGTGATCGACGACGTGCCCGACGGGGCCACGGTCGTGGGCGTCCCCGCCCGCGCGCAGAG
>CAYRNR010000305.1:0-5225 GCA_964425605.1 uncultured Rickettsiales bacterium
CAGATGCGGCCGTAGTGGGTCGGGTGCACGTCGCGCACGTCGAACCCGGCGCGCTCGCGGGTCAGACCGCCGGGGCCCAGGGCGCTCAACCGCCGCTTGTGGGTGATCTCCGACAGGGGGTTGGTCTGATCCATGAACTGGCTGAGCTGCGACGAACCGAAGAACTCCTTGACCACGGCGCTGACCGGCTTGGCGTTGATCAGGTCGTGGGGCATGAGCGTCTCGATCTCGGACAGGCTCATGCGTTCCTTGATGGCCTTCTCCATGCGGACCAGGCCGATGCGGAACTGGTTCTCGAGCAGTTCACCCACCGCGCGGACGCGGCGGTTGCCCAGGTGGTCGATGTCGTCCACGTTGCCGCGGCCGTTGCGAAGCTCGATCAGGTAGCGCACGGTGCGCATGATGTCTTCGCGCGTCAGGGTGGTCTGCTCCTTGGGCACGTCCACGCTGAGCTTGTGGTTCATCTTCAACCGGCCCACACGACCCAGGTCGTAGCGCTCGGAGTTGAAGAAGAGGTTCTCGAAGAACGCCAGCGCCGTCTCGTAGGTGGGCGGGTCGCCCGGCCGCAGGCGCCGGTAGATCTCGATGATCGCGTCCTCGGAGTTGGCCACCTTGTCGATGAGCAGGGTGTCGCGCAGGAAGGAACCCACGTTGACCTGATCGATGAACAACGTGGTGATCTCGGTGATGCCGCGGTCGCGGATCTGCTGCAGCGTCTCCTCGGTGATCTCCTCGTTGCACTCGGCGACCACCTCGCCGGTGTTCATGTCCACGATGTCGTGGGCCACGACCAGCCCGATCACGTCCTCCTCCCTGAGGGGGAGGTGCTCGATGCCGGCCTTGACCATACGGCGGACGTGTCCGGACCCCAGCTTCTTCTCCGCCTTGATCATCACGTCCCCGGTGTCGGGATTGACGATGTCCAGGGAGGTGCGGGTTCCCTTGTGCAGCTCGGGGTTGAAGCCCTTGCGCAGGGCGTTCTCCTCCACGATCACGGTCTCGTGGTCGTAGAAATAGTCGAGGAGTTGCTCCTCGTCGTATCCCAGGGCGCGCAGCAGGACCGTGGCCGGCAACTTGCGGCGGCGGTCGATGCGCACGTGGAGGATGTCCTTGCTGTCGAACTCGAAGTCGAGCCAGGAGCCTCGGTTGGGGATCACCCTCGCGCTGAAGATGACCTTGCCCGAGTAGCTGGTCTTGCCCTTGTCCTGGTCGAAGAAGATCCCCGGCGAACGATGGAGCTGGCTCACCACGACGCGCTCGGTACCGTTGATGATGAAGGTACCGTTCTCGTTCATGATCGGGAGGTCACCGAAGTAGACCTCCTGCTCCTTGATGTCGCGGATGTTCTGGCTCTCCGCGTCCTCGTCCACATCCCAGACCACCAGACGGACCGTCACCTTGAGCGGCGCGGCATAGGTCATGCCACGCTCGCGGCACTCGTCGACCTCGTACTTCGGCTTGTCGAAGCCGTAGCTGACGAACTGCAGTGAGGCGGTCTGGTTGAAGTCCTGGATCGGGAACACGGAGTTGAACACGGCCTGCAAGCCCACGTTCCGGCGCTCTTCCGCGGCGGCCTGCGTCTGCAGGAACGCCTCGTAGGAGCGTTTCTGAATCTCGATCAGATTCTGGATCTCGAGGACCTGGGGGATCTTGGCGTAGGAGTATCGAAAGCGGGCGTTGTTGGCGATCAGGGAACCCATGGACTCTCCTTCGGCACCCCACGCGGGGAGCCGGCCCTAGATCTACGAAGCGGACGAGCCCATTGCGGCCTCGCCCGTTCCTACAAACCGAAATGTCCACGACGGGGCGGGGCACATGCCCCGCCCCGCCGTCGGTCACTACTTGACCTCGGCGGTCGCTCCGGCGTCCATCAGCTTGGTCTTGGCTGCCTCGGCGTCTTCCTTGCTCACACCCTCGAGCACCTTGGTCGGGGCGGCTTCCGCCAGGGTCTTGGCTTCCTTGAGACCGAGGCTCTTGTCGATCTCGCGGAGGGCCTTGATGACCTGGATCTTCTTCTCACCCACCGCCTGGAGCTCCACGTCGAACTCGGTCTGCTCCTCGGCCTCTTCGGCCGGGGCAGCGCCAGCGCCGGGCATTGCCGCCATCATGGCGGGGGCAGCCGCGCTCACTCCGAGCACGTCTTCGAGCTCTTTGATCAGCTCGGAGAGGTCCATCACGGACAGGTTCTTGATGTATTCGACGACGTCTGCACGCTCGATAGCCATTTTTAACAACCTCCTTCAAGGGTCGAAGCTACGGTCTTTGCGTGAACCTTCTAGCCATCCACCGCGGGGCCATCCCGCGGCGGTGAACACGGAGAGCGCGGTCAGGCCGCGGCCTCCTCCTTCTTGTCCTTGTACGCGGTGAGCACGTTGAGCAGGCCGCGCGGCACGTTGGCCAGCAGGCTGACCATCTGGGTCGCGGGCTGCTGCAGCAGGCCCAGGAGCATGGACTGCAGCTGCTCCTTGCTCGGCATGTCGCTGAGCACCTTGATCTGGTCCGGGGTCAGCACCTTGCCATCGAAGTAGGCGGCCTTGAGCTCGAACGCCTTCTTGTTGCTCTTGGCGAAGTCCGTGAGGGTCTTGGCCGGGGCAACCGGGTCCTCGTAGCCGAAGTACACGGCCGTGGGGCCGCGGAAGTGCTCGGCCAGCTCGGCCTTGTCCGTGTCCGCAAGCAGGCGGCGGCACAGGCTGTTCTTGACCACGCGGTACTCGCCGTCGGGCAGCTTGCGCAGTTCGGAGCGCAGCCTGTTGGCGTCGTCCACGGTCAGACCGCGGAAGTCGGCCAGCAGGGCCACCACGGCGCGGGAGAACTTGTCGCTGTAGTCAGCGATGAATTGTTCTTTGTCGCTTCGCTTCATGGTCCTGCCCTCCTAGCGCAACAGTCGCGCGACGTCGTTGACGTCGACCCGGATACCCGGGCCCATGGTGGAGCTGATGGTGAGATTGCGCAGATAGGTGCCCTTGGCGGACGACGGTTTGAGCCGGATGAGCTTGTCCATCAGCGTCATCAGATTCTCCTGAATCTGGTCGGCGCCGAAGGAGGCCTTGGCGATGGCCGTGTGGATGTTGCCTTCCTTGTCCACCTTGAACTCGATCTTGCCGGCCTTGAGCTCGCCGATGACCGAGGCCACGTCGAACGTGACGGTCCCGGTCTTGGGCGACGGCATGAGCCCGCGCGGGCCCAGGAGCTTACCGACCTTACCGAGGTGCTTCATCATGTCGGGGGTGGCGACGATCTTGTCGAACTCCAGCCACCCCTCCTTGATCTTCGCGACGATCTCCTCGCCGCCGGCCACGTCGGCCCCGGCCTGCTCGGCCTCGGTGACCTTCTCGCCAGACGCCACGCACAGCACGCGAACGGTCTTGCCCGTGCCGTGGGGCAGGTTGACGGCGCCGCGGACCATCTGGTCGGCGTACTTGGGCTGGACGCCCAGACGTACCGATGCGTCCACCGTCTCGTCGAACTTGGCCTTCGCGTGCTCCTTGAGCAGGGCACAGGCCTCCTCGACAGGGTGGGCATCGAGCCGCGGAACGGCCTTCCACGATGCCCGGATACGTTTTCCGCTAGTCATGGATATCTCCTCGCGGTTCCAGCGGCCGTCTCACGGACGACCTCCCGCAACGGTTGAACTTCGGAACCCTCGACTCAGCCCTCGGCCACGTTGACGCCCATGGAGCGGGCGGTACCCGCGACGATCAACATCGCCGCCTCCACGTCGTCGCAGTTGAGGTCGGGGAGCTTGGTCTCGGCGATCTGGCGCAGCTGCTCCCGATCGATCGTGCCCACCTTCTCCAGGTTGGGGACGCCGCTACCCTTGGCGATACCCGCAGCGCGGCGGATGAGCACCGAGGCGGGCGGCGTCTTCGTGATGAAGCTGAACGAGCGGTCGGCGTAGACCGTGATCACCACGGGGGTGACCAGACCGGGCTCCAGCTTGGAGGTGGACGCGTTGAACGCCTTGCAGAACTGCGGGATGTTGACCCCGTGCTGTCCGAGGGCGGGTCCCACCGGCGGCGAGGGGTTCGCCTGCCCGGCCGGGATCTGAAGCTTGATGTAGCCCGATACTTTCTTCGGCATCGTTCCGTTCCGTCCTTCGGTCGTGGGGTGCGCGCGGCACCTCGCGTCCGATCGTGCCGCGCCGCGCGCGGCTTGTCTGTTAGGTCTTCTCCACCTGCGTGAAGTCCAGCTCGACCGGCGTGGACCGTCCGAAGATGGAGACCAGCACCCGCAGCTTGCCCTTGTCGGGCTTGACCTCGTCCACGGCGCCGTTGAACCCGGCGAAGGGGCCGTCCACGACCCTGACCTGCTCTCCCTTGTCGAACTCGAGCAGCGGCTTGGGAGCTTCGCTCCCCTGTTCCACCTGGCTGGTGATGCGCGCTACCTCTTCTTCGGGGATCTGCGGCGGGTGGTCCTTGCCCCCGCCGACGAAGCCGGTCACCTTCGGCGTGTTCTTGACGATGTGGTAGGTCTCGTTGTTGTACTCCATCTGAACCAGCATGTAGCCGGGGAAGAACTTGCGCGTGGTGGTCCGCTTCTTGCCGTCGCGGACCTCGATCACCTGCTCCTGGGGGACCAGGATCTCGCCGAAGAAGGCCAGCTTGTCGAGGGACTTGATGCGCTCCTCGAGGGCGAGCTTGGCCTTGTTCTCGTAACCCGAGTAGGTGTGCACAACGTACCAGGCCAATGCCATCGCACTATCCTCCAGACGAAGCCAGCCGCCGGGCCCGCTTAATTCACCGAGCTCGACAGGATCAGGTTCGTCAACTTTGCCCAGGCCAGGTCGAACCCGCCGAGGATCGAAGCGATGACGAAGACGAAGACGATCACCACGATCGTCGAGTCGCGCGTCTCCTGACGAGACGGCCAGACGACCTTGCTGATCTCTTCCACCACTTCCATGAGGAACTGGTAGACCTTGGGATAGCGCCACATGCCGATGGCGACGCCCACGACGATCACCAGGGCGGACATGTCCGCCAGGGTGAAGGGGCCAGCCGCCCAGTTGGTCAATCGAACCACGTCGATGAACCAGGCCGTGAACTGGCGAAACACGACAAACACGGCCACGGAGGCCGCTACGAAGCTGAATCCCAGGATGCGACGATTCGACATCGTTTCCGCCTTGCGCGTCTCAGTGAACCAACGCCGAACCGGACCAGACCTGGCAGGGGCAGGAGGACTCGAACCCCCAACCTACGGATTTGGAATCCGTTGCGCTACCA
>CAYRNR010000306.1:0-5198 GCA_964425605.1 uncultured Rickettsiales bacterium
CGGGCGAGACCCTGTGGGAGATCGCCCGCCACTACGGCGTCTCCGTGGACGCGCTGAAGAAGTGGAACGGCCTGAGCCGCGACACCGTCTACATCGGCCAGACGCTCAAGGTGAAGCGATAGGCGCCATGCCTCCCCTCGTCGCCTTCAACGCACCCTCGGGCACGGGCAAGACCACCTACCTCGAACAGCTGCTCCGCGTCCTCGTGGCGCGGGGGTTCGCCGTGGCCGCGGTCAAGCACGACAACCACGGCTTCCAGGTGGATCGCCCGGGCAAGGACACCCACCGCCTGCGCGCCGCCGGCGCCAGCCGCGTCGCCATCGTCAACGATCGGGAGCTGGCGGTGTACGGGGACGTGGAGCCGGCGCTGACCGTCGAGGAGCTCGCCACGCGGTATCTCGGCCCCGTCGACCTGGTGCTGGTCGAGGGGTTCCGTCGGTCCGGGGTGCCGAAGATCATCTACTGCCGCGAGGGGGCCCCGCGCGACCCGTACGACGCGACGGCCGACGAGGTCATCGCCGTGGTCGGGGATCTCCGGCTGCCCGGCGGCAAGCCGCACTTCTCCGCCGAGGATCCGGGCGCGCTGGCTGACTTCCTGGAGACGACGCTGGGACTCAGTCGTCGTCGATCTTGAGGTCCGAGAGCAGATCGCCGATGGAGCCCAGGGACTGGGCCTCCTTCTTCTGCTTCTTCATGTAGGACGAGACCTCTCGGTGGTCGTCCTCGTCCGAGCCCGACAGGCTCAGCGTGAGGCGGCGACGCCGCGCGTCCACCTCGATCACGTCGGCCTCGATGGGGTTGCCCGGATGGAAGCGCCGTAGCAGGCTGATCTCCCGCGGGACACCCGTGCGGGACACCGGGATCAACCCGGTCACGCCGGGGGCCACGGTGACGAACACGCCGAACTTGGCGACCTTCTCCACCACGCCCGCGGCCTTGCTGCCCAGCGGGAACTTCTCGGCCACGTCCACCCACGGATCGTCGGTGGTGCCCTTGATGGACAGGGAGACCCGCCGGCGCTTGCGGTCGAAGGTCAGCAGCTTCACCTGGACGTCGTCACCCGGGTCGAGCACCTCGTCGGCGTGCCGGACCGAGGGATCCCAGCTCAGCTCGGTGTTGTGGACCAGCCCCTCGAGGCCGGGGGCCAGCTCGACGAACGCGCCGAAGTCCACGATGCGGACCACCTTGCCGTCGTAGACCCCCTTCTCCTCGAAGTCGGTCCCGAGGCGGGCCCACGGGTTGATCTCGAGCCGCTTGATGCTCAGCGAGAGCTTGCCGCTCTCGGTGCTGTACCGCAGCACCTGGACCTTGACCTTGTCACCGACGGACAGCACGTCGGACGGCTGCTCGACGCGGTTCCACGACAGCTCGGTGACGTGCGCCAGCCCCTCGGTACCGCCGATGTCGATGAACGCTCCGTACTCCTTGAGCTGCTTGACCTTGCCCTCGAAGACCTGTCCCGGCTCGATGGCCCCGGCCAGGTCCTCCTTGAGGGCCCGCGCCTCACGCTCGAGCACCTTGCGCCGCGACACCACGATGTTGTTGCGGCGCGGGTTGAACTCGATGATCCGGAAGCGCCCGATCAGGCCCACCAGGGTGTCCTTCTCCCCCAGCGGCTCGAGGTCCGCCTGGGAGGCGGGGAGGAAGGCGCGCTGGCCGGAGATGAACACGTCGAAGCCGCCCTTGCGCGCGGCGGTGACCTTGCCCTCCACCGGGATGTTCTCCTTGAAGCACCGCGGCAGATCCTCGGGGGACCGCCCGCCGCGCACCATCACCCGCGACAGGCGGAGCTGGCCACTGGCCTCGATGGGGCCCAGCACGTAGGCCTCGAGCTCCTTGCCCTCGGCCGCGGCCTCGGCGCCGTCGAACTCCTCGACCTCGCGCAGCTCCAGCAGCCCCTCGCCGCCGTCGGGCAGCTGCAGGTACACGTGGTGCCGGGTCGCGCGGGTGACCGTCCCCTGGGTCACGGTTCCCGGGGGCAGGCCGCTCGTCGGGGCGGCCGCGACCGGCTCGGCGGGCTCCGCCGGGGGGGTCTCGGCGCCGGCCTCGGCGGGTGGCTCGGCGGGTGGCTCCTCGACCGACTCAGCCGGCTCAGCCGGCTCAGCAGGGAGCTCCTCCGCGACCGGCTCGGCCGACTCGACCGGCTCGACCGGCTCAGCGAGGGGCTCCTCCGCGACCGGCTCGGCCGGCTCAGCGGGGGGCTCCTCCGCGACCGGCTCGGCCGGCTCGACCGGAGGTTCCTCGGCGACCGGTTCCTCGACGATCGTGTCCGCCGTTTTCTCTTCAGGCTCGTTTCCCTGGGGCTCACTCATGCTTTGGCCCTCGTTCGATGCCGCCCGCCCACGCGGGCGAGCGGACGCAGAGAATAGAGAACGTGCGCGGGAATGTCGAGATAAGTGGGGGCCAGGAGTCTGTCGGGGATAGGGGTTCGAAGCGAAAATTCGACAGGTGCGTCAGATCCGTCCCCCAAGATATGGGGCTATATCGGGCTATTTGCCCCGTATCTTGGGGGGCGGAGATGGCGTGCATGGCGAATTTGCAGCCGAAGTCCCTATCCCCGACAGGCTCCTAGAAGATGCTGCGCGCGCGGTGGAGCAGGCGACTGGCGAGGGAGCGGTGGGCCTGATCGAGCTCCTGCCGCAGGCGCCGGTTGTCGTCCTCGAGCTCACGAATCCGTTGGCGCAGGCGGCCCACGTCTCCGCCGCCGCTCTCCATCTGCGAGAGGCGGCGGTCCATCTCGTCGAGCCGCTCGCCGCCGCCCCCCGCGGGACGCTCCGCCAGCAGCGAATGCAGGGTGTCGAGGGACTCGGCGATCTTGCGGTTGCTCTCGGTGATGGGGGCCATGGCCTGGGCGAGGCCCTCGCGCATGATCCGGGCGACCGCGTCGGCGCCGTTGCCCAGGCGCGACGGCGGCGACGGCGGCGGCGTGTCCACGGGCGCGTCGATCACGGTGTCGTCGCGGGCATCCTCCAGGGCACGGCGGATGTCGCCGGTGGAGCGTTCCTCCCGGTACAGCCGGTCCACCAGCTCGAACACGGACAGGTCCGTCGCCGGGTAGCGCACGCCGCGGAACTGCTTGGGCCGCTTGATGGGGTTGAGGAACTCCGCGAACAGCTTGGCCCGATATCGGATGGTGGTGCTGGGGGTCCCCAGAAGGTCCGCGATCTCCACCAGGCTGTACAGCTCCTCGGTGCCCATGATTCCTCCGTGTCCGGTGCAATGATGCGACATTGTAGGGGACCGCAACCACGCTGTCGATCCGCGAGAACCAACCGTGAATACGAGGACTTGTCTTCCGACAACAACGCTGCACTACAACGGGCTTGGAACCTCTGTCGGCGGGGGCTGGATCAGCACGATCGAACGGTGCTTGGCGTCCAGCGCCTCCAGCACCTCGCGGTGCCGCTTCAGCCGCTTGCGCGCCTTGGACGAGTCCGGATCGGCCGGCGGACTGTACAGGTCGTTGGGCTTGCGGGGACCATCGTACCGCTGGTAGCGGGACCGGCTACGGGAGCGGTCCTTGGGGTGGAGGCTGTAGTCCACGTGCTGGCCCTCGGCCTCGGGCTCGATCCCCGTTCCGCTGAGCAGCCACAGCTCACCGGGCCCACCCGCCGGGCCCGCCTGGACGCGGTGCTCCCCGGCGGACAGCTGGATCACGTCACCGTCCGCCACGGCCTGTTCGTCCACGGTGATATCCGACGCGCCCTCGCCCCGCACCCGCACCGTGTACGGGCCGTCCAGACACAACTCGAACTCGCGGTGCCCCCCCACCTCGCTGGCATCCCACGCCACCCTGGCGCCGTACAGGTAGAGGTTGGGCCGGACCGGGAGGTAGCTGCGGTACAGCAGCCGCCGCTCCTTCTTGGTCAGGTAGCGGTCGCGGGTCATGTAGGTCCGCACGAAGAACCGCGCGCAGCTGTCCTCCATCCGGGTGGCGATGAAGTTGGCGTCCTTGCGCCGCTGGTTGCCCCGGGTCTCGCCGGTGAGGTAGCCGCCGAGTTCGCAATAGCCCGGCACCATCCCGATGCCGGCGAGGAACGGCGCGGGCTCCCCCACCATCTCGTGGACGTCGCCCGCCAGCGACAGCTGGAGGCCGTTGTGGACCTCCCAGGCCAGGCGGATGTGGGGCCAGCCGCTCCAGGCGGCGAGGCCCAGGGCCAGCACCACCGGCAGGAGCCCGGCGCGGGCGGCCCACGGCCGCGGCACCCCGTGCGCCGCCAACGTCGCGAGGCCGCCGGCGATGGCCGTGGTGCCCCGCGCCGCCGGGACGGCGAGCAACGGCGCGATGGAGGCGATGTAGTAGGGGAAGAACCCCCGGTGGACGAAGATCACGCCGAGCATCACCAGCGCGACGATCCCCAGCGCGAGGGTACGCCCCTCCCTGCGGTACGCTGCCACGCCGACGCCCACCAGGCCCAGCCCGTACAGGGGCAGCGCGCGCCCCACCACGTCCCACAACCAGCTGGCCTTGGTCCCCAGGTCGATCCCCGAGGAGAACGCCGTGTTGGTGGCCGTGCTGAGGTTGCGGTCGACGAAGTCCATGCCGGTGGAGCTGACGGCGGCGAGGCCGGCGTACCACGCGACGACCAGCAGCCCCACGCCCCCCAGCGCGAGGGCGGCGTCCCGCAGGCGCCATCGCCACCACTCGCGATCGGGCTGTGCCGTGGGACGCGCCACCACCCAGGCCGCGGCGATGCCCACCGAGGCGTAGATGGCCTTCTGGCTGATCAGCAGCGCTGCCGCCGCGCACAGCACCGGCCCGATCATGAACAGGGCGCCGCGCCGGCGCGGCTGGTTCCACAGCAACAGCACCGCGGCCAGGGCCAGGGGGGTGGTGAAGGAGTCGGTCCGCACCTCGATGCAGTGCGTGGCAAAGGTCCCCGCGCTGAACAGCAGGCCCAGGGCCACCACGCCGCGCCACGCTCGCCCCCACCCCTTCTCGGACTCCCGCGGCCGGGCCAGGAGCAGCACCAGCGCGCCGGTGCAGGCCACGGCCAGCCAGGACACCATCCGGCTCCCCAGCAGGATGCGGCCGGGGGACTCCAGCGCCATCAACGGCGCCAGCACTGCCCACAACAGCCCAGGGCGGCCTGGATTGGCCACGTCGAGGCGGAAGAACTTCTCCGCGTGCAGCAGCACGTTGTACTCGTCGCTGTGGAAGGCGGCTCGCCCCGCGTACACGGCCATGAAGGCCAGGA
>CAYRNR010000307.1:0-5119 GCA_964425605.1 uncultured Rickettsiales bacterium
GTGTTACGCCCCGCGTAGATCCGTTCGTTCCCGCCCCGCTTGTCCCGGATCGCCGTGTTGAAGTAGCCCCGCCATTCCCGCCCTGAGTTCGGTCCAGGACATCCCCCCGTTTCGTTGTCGAGGCCCTGCTGTGGCAAGGCAGGGTAGGTAGGCTTCTCCTCTCACCTGTCACAACGAAAGGAAGAAGCCGTGACCTACCCTGCACCCCCACGATGCCTGATCGCTGCGTACAGTTCCAGACCTGACCAGAAGGGCGGCACATTGATCGCCGAGGATGTGCTCGATCTGGACGAGCATCATCGTCGCCTGTGCGATCCGGACGCCTATCGTCCGACGAGCTGCCTTCACTGCGGTAACTGCCGCATCCACGCGCACGACTTCCGTGATCGCCGACTGCGTGCCGATCCCTCGGGTGCGTCGGAGCGGATCCGTCGCTACCTGTGCCCATCGTGTCGCGCGGTGTGGCAGGTCCTGCCGGCGTTCATCGCCCGCTTCTTGCATCGTCGGTGGCCGATCGTGCAGTCGTCGGTGGTGGCGGCCGGGGGCGTGTCGTCCACAGGCCACGAGCGTCACGTGTCGGTCCCGCGACGGACGGTTCGCCGCTGGCTGGGCCGGCTTCGCAGCAGCGCGCTGGTGCTGACGCAAGCGCTGGCGGGCGTAGGCGCTGCCGTGGACTCGGTGTTGACCGCGGTGGGCGTGGCGTGCTCGCGCGGTGAGCTGGTGGACGCGCTGGCCGCTGGTGGTGTGCTCGAGGGCGGTCGAAAGCTGGAACAGCTCGCCGGTTGGGTCCACCGCATGGTGCCGGGGATTCGTCTCATGTAGGTGCCGGTCGATCGCGTTCGAGGTGGGACGTCAGCCGAGCCAGATTTCGATCCCACCGAGTTTGTCCATCGAGCTGTTCGAGGCTGTCCCTGGTCGGGCCACGGTGGTCCGGCAGACACCAGGAGGACAGACCTTGGAACACGACGAGAAGAAACAGGTGGCTCTGTGGCGGTTCGGTGTGATCGGGCCGCTGGTGAGCGCACGCCTGGAGCACGGCGACGTGGCTCGCTTGTGCAGGGAGGCGTCGCTCCGGACGTACGAGCGCTGGGACGGCAAGCACGTGGAGGTGAAGGCCCGCACGGTGGAGGGGTGGTACTACGCGTACAAGCGCGGCGGTCTGGCTGCCCTGATGCCCCAGGGGCGGTCGGACGCGGGGACGAGCCGAGCGATCTCGCCGGAGATGGCGGAGCGGATCGTGGCGTTGAAGCGGGAGAATCCGCGGCGGTCGATCCGGCGGATCATCCGGATACTCGAGCGGGCCAATGAGGTCCGTCACGGCCAGCTCAAGCGCAGCACGGTGCACCGTCTGCTACAGGCGCACGGGATCTCGGGCCAGCCCGCCCGCCCAGGTGCCCGGGAGCGTCGCGCGTTTCGCCCGCAATTCGTGGGAGACCTATGGATGGGCGACGTGATGCACGGCCCGCGGGTGCTCGGACCGGACGGCCGGGAGCGCAAGTCGTACCTGCATCTTTTCATCGACGCGGCCGCGCGCTTCGTCCCTGGGGCCGCCTTCCGGCTGGGAGAGACCGCGCTGGACCACCAGGTGGTGCTCAAGCAGGCCATGCTCAAGCATGGGCTGCCGCGGGTGCTGTACCTGGACCGAGGCTCGGCGCAGACCGCGCGCTCGCTGCGGCAGATCTGCGCCGAGCTGGGCGTGCGGCTGCTGCACTGCAGGGCCTATGACCCAGCAGCCAAGGCTGGCGTGGAGCGAATTTTTCGGACGATCCGGGCGGAGCTCCTCGACGAGCTCCCGGATGAGCCCGTGTCACTGGAGGAGCTCAACGCAGCGCTGTGGTCTTGGCTGTCCGTGGAGTACCACGGACGTGTCCACGGTGGGACCCAGCGCAAGCCCCTGGAGCACTGGCTGAGCCAGGCCGAGCGGCTGCGTCCGGCGCCGCGGCGCGAGCGGCTCGACGAGGCCTTCCTGCACCGGGAGCCGCGCAAGGTGCGCAAGGACGGCACGGTCCGCTTCCAGGGCCGGATGCTGGAGGTGCGACCCGAGCTGTGCGGCTGCACGGTGGAGCTGCGCTTCGCGCCCGAGACCCCCGGGACGTTGCCACGGGCCTTCGTCGATGGCCGCTTCGTATGCGACACGGTCGAGCTCGACCTGGTGCGCAACAGCCGGCGTCGGCGTCGGCCCAGGACGGGTGCCGTGTCCGTCCCCTCGCCCGAGCCCACGGGCCTGGATCCACTGACGCAGCTGAAGGACGAGCACGCCCGTCGCATCGCGCCCCCCACCCCCATGAGCCAGGAGTGACGTCATGTATCGCCAGAGATTCGACCTTTCGAGTCATGTCTTCCCCCAGAACGCCCAGGGGGACACGTACGTCGAGCTGCCCGGGTACACCCGGCTGAAGCGCCGCTTCGGCATGCTGTGCAGGGAGCCGGGCCTTGGGATCTTCTACGGCCTGGCCGGGACCGGCAAGACCTCGGCCATCCGCAACCTGTGTCACGAGCTGCCCCGGCCCGACTACCAGGTGGTCTACCTGTGCGACACGGCGGTCAGCCCGCTGGACCTGTACCGGCAGCTGGCCGTGGAGCTGGGCGTCACGCCATCCCATCGCCGGGCCCTGCTGTGGCAGGACCTCAAGGCGGCCATGCTCCAGATGGTCGATGAGCAGGGGATCCAGCCCCTGGTCGTGATCGACGAGGCCCAGCACCTGGGCGACCGCTTCCTGATCGACCTGGCCGGATTCCTCAACTTCGCCATGGACAGCCGCAACGTGCTGACCCTGTGGCTGGTCGGCCAGGTCCAGCTACAGGCCGTGCTGCGGATGAAGCGCCATGCTGCGCTCGCGTCGCGGGTGGCGGTCCGCGTACGCCTGGAGCCGCTGACCGATCGAAAGGCCTTCATGGCCTTCCTCGACCAGGGGCTCGAGGCGGCAGGGGCCCAGTCCAACCCGCTGGCGGACAGCGCTGCCGAGCTTCTCTTCCGGGCCAGCCAGGGCATCCCCCGACGGGCGGCCTGGCTGCTGCGCGAGGCCCTGATGCTGGCCCACGACCACGACAAGAACTTCGTCGACGATGCGATCATGGAAGCCATCCTCGACGAGGAGGACCTGTGATGGCCGGCGAGACGACCGATCCGCTGCCGGTCGTGCGAGCTGTCGAGCTGGCTGCACACAAGGCCCGCCAGCGATGGCTGATCGAGCCGCTGTGGGCCGATTCCGGGGTCGGTGTGGTCGGGGGTTTGCCTAAAAGCTGGAAATCCTGGCTCGGCCTGGAGATGGCCGTGAGCGTGGCCACGGGCACGCCGTGCCTGGGGCGGTGTGCGGTCCACGAGCCCGGACCGACGCTGATTTACATGGCCGAGGATGCCGACCACGTGGTCCGCGAGCGGCTCGAGGCCCTGTGTTGCCATCGCGGCCTGGACCTGGCCAACCTCGACCTGTACGTCCTGGCCGTGGACCGCCTGCGCATCGACGTTCCGACCGAGCAGGCCCGGCTCCGCGAGACCGTGGCCCGCATCCGACCCCGGATGCTGCTGCTCGATCCGCTGGTGCGACTGCATTCCGCAGACGAGAATCACGCAGGAGAGGTCTCGGCCATGCTGGCCTACCTCCGGTCGCTGCAGCGCACCTTGAACACCGCGGTCGTGCTGGTCCACCACGCCCGCAAGAGTGGCGCAAACGGATCGCCTGGACAGGCGCTACGGGGGTCCGGAGATCTGCACGCTTTCGGGGACAGTAACCTGTATCTGCGGCGCACCGACTCCCGCGTCGTGCTGTCCATCGAGCACCGGGCAGCCCCGAGCCCGGAGCCGCTCACCCTCGACCTCGTCGGCACGGACACGCCCCACCTCGAGGTGGTCGCCGGGGTGGTCGCCGCCCAGGCCGCCGACCTCGACGAGGCCGTGGTCGATCTCCTCACCACACAGGCAGCACCCCTGACACGCACTGCCATGCGCGAGCACCTCAGGGTCCGCAACGAGCGGATGGGCCGGTCCCTCGCCGCACTCGAGCAGCGAGGCAAGATCCAGCGCACGCCCAAGGGATGGTGCGTGGCCCCACTTCATCGGTCCCGTTCCCGTACTAAGGGATCCGTGGGACCGGAACGCTCCGAATCCACTCCATGATCCCCCCCGAACGGGACTTCCAGTACCTCAAGCACGCCGTGTCCATCGAGCAGGTGCTCGACCATCGCGGCTTCCTCGGACGGATGCGGGTCCGCGGTCACCAGCTCGTCGGGCCGTGCCCCGTGCACCACGGCGACAACCCCCATGCCTTCGTGGTCCACCGCCGCCGCAACCTGTGGAACTGCTTCACCGGCTGTGCGGGCGGTGGGGACGTGGTCGAACTCGTCCGCAGGCTCGACCTCGTCGGCTACCGCGAGGTGGCCGAGTACCTCGCCTCCCTGGTCGGATGCAACATGCCACGGCTGCCGCCACTGCCCCCGGCCAGGCAGAGCCGGAGCTTCCGTCCCTTCCAGGCGCGCCTGGCGTTAGATCCGAGGGCGCCCACGCTCCTCTCCAGGGGAATCCGCCCACAGACCGCGGCTGCCTTCGAGGCAGGGGCCTACCACGGCCGTGGCATGCTCAAGGGCTGCATCGCCTTCCGGCTGCACGACTCCGAGGGCCGCCCCCTCGGCTATGCAGGGCGCAGGCTCGATCCCAACGAGATCCGAAAACGCGGCAAGTGGGTCTTTCCACCACGGCTGCCCAAGAGAAGCCTGCTGTACGGCTATCACCGTGTCCGGGATCGCTGGGACCGGGGCCTTGCCCTCGTCGAGTGCCCATGGGCCGTCCTCAGGCTCACCCAGCTCGGCGTACCAGCCGTGGCGCTCCTCGGCACCGCCCTGTCAGCGCAGCAACGCGAGCTGCTGGAGGGCGTGCCTTGCCTACTCGTCATGATGGACGGCGATGCACCGGGCAGGGAGGCCGCGACCCGGCTCCACCGTGAGTTCCGGCAACAGCTCCACACACAAATCGTCGATCTCCCCGAAGCCTGCGACCCAGATGACCTGGACGACGCACAGCTACGCAGATACGTACGACACCTCGTTCCTTTCTAGCCCGTCCCCAGTCCCCTCGGCACGGCTATCCGGGACGAACTCGCAGCCTGGATGCGGGATGGCACAG
>CAYRNR010000308.1:0-5104 GCA_964425605.1 uncultured Rickettsiales bacterium
CCTCACCCGATCCGCGCTGGATATCCCTGACGAGGGAAAATCAACGGGCTGCTAAGGTGAGTGCCAGTTTCTCCAGAAGGATCGAACTCAGGGATTCGAAGGCAGGGTACGGATCATCGGGTCGTCGGGCCCCGGCGAGCGCCGCGTCGACGTACGTCCTGGATAGCTCCGCGTCCACCGTATCCATGCCGCTGTGCAGCGCTCTGACCCGCAGCAGTCGAGTGGCCTCGGAAAGGTGACCGGCCGCCAGTGCAGAGCTCGCTCCTCGTTCGTAGACAGTCTTGGCAGAGTCCGCTACCTGCAGTTGGAAGTCGTCGAGTTCGTCGGCAGACAGGCACGAGGTCCGGTCGCGGGACAAACGCCCCGACACCTCGTCGACCCGCGCTGCGTCGAGTGCGCCTTTCATCAACTCTTCCACGATTGCAGCGGCGGCCGGTTGGACCATCTCCTCGATCGCATCCGCTCTCAACTCCTCCGCCCAGCCCGTGAGCTTCGCCGCCTTTCCTCCCTTCCGGCCGAAAAGGAGCTCCTGCTGAGTGGATGCGACGCAGACGGCCTCACGCGCCTCGCCGCGGGACAGAAGCTCCTCCGCCCGGGAGAGTTCGGCATCGATCTCTCGCATCTCGTTCGTTCGCCTCACGCCTCGAACCAGGAACGGGACGAGAAGACCGATCACGGCGAGCGATACTGCGATTTGGACCGTTCTTCCCCCTCTCATCGAATCCTCCCAGGGATCGGTGGGGCGCACGAACGCGCCAGCCTCCGAGACCTCCACCGCGTAGACACCCCTCGATCTGGCTCTCTCCATCCTAGCTGCGCGCGCGATAGTGCCGAATGGCCCCACCGGCCAAATGAGCCGCAGATCCGGCCACGCGAACGCCACCCCTGCGAGAGCTGAACCGCAGCACCTTGACCTTGGTGACGAGCGGAATCCACTGCTATCTTCGAATAGGAGGAGGGTTTGGGGATGGGTGAAACTCCCGATAGCGAGGAAAGAACTCCCCCCCCGCGTCGAGGGGCATCGAAGTACACCGTCGACGCGAGGGCGATAGAGATGACCATCGAGCTCGGCGTCGAACTGGGGATCGACCGCAGGGAGCTACTCGAAGCGGAGGGGCTGCCCGCGGACTATGCTTTCGATCCCGACCTCGCCCTCCCTTATCGCCCGGACGGGGGGGCCGCAGCCCTCGTCATGGCGCGTGTCGAGTGTCCGGACCTGGGGATACGCTTCGCAGAGAACTGCGTCGCGGCGGACTACCACGCGCTGGGCTTCGCGGTCGTGGCCAGCCGGACGGTGCGCGAGGGCATCGTCCGCACGGTCCGGTACTCGCGGATGCTCACGACCACGGGTCACTTCCAGCTCCTCGAGGGGCCGAAACACGCGACCGTGACCTGGTATCGCGATGTACCGCGAACGCCCGTGACGGACGTGGGCGACGAGACGGCCATCGCCCAGTTCCTCCAGATCTGCCGGCTCTCGACGGGGATCCACGTCTGCCCCGAGTTGGTGACGTTCCGCCACGCCGCGCCACCATCCCTGGACGCACACCACGGGTTCTTCGGCTGTCGGGTGCTGTTCGACAGCGACTCCGACAGCCTGTGTCTGGACCCGACCCTTCTGGACCGCCCACTCGGCGGGGCCGACGAGGCGCTGGTGGCGTTCTTCGAGGGATACCTGCTCGCCCGCACCGCGACCTCCCCCAGCCCACCGACCCTGCTCGAGCAGGTGCGTCGTTCGATCCTCACCAACCTCGCAACCGGCGTACCCACCGCGGCCGAGGTCGCCCGCAACCTGGGTATGAGCGATCGCAGCTTGCGCCGACACCTCGGCCGCGAAGGGGAGACCTACCGTGGTCTCCTGCAATCGGTTCGCTTTGAGTCGGCGCGAGCGTTGCTGCAGGACCCCCGCAACTCCATCGCTGAGGTTGCATTCCTGCTGGGGTACGCGGACGCCGGAGCATTCTCACGCGCGTTCCGCCGCGAGACCGGGCGGTCGCCCAAGGCGTTCCGTAGTTCGGCGTCGTAGAGCTACGGCATCAAAGGAACACCGGGCGGCCCGCCCGCCAGCAGCGGCGACGTGGTCGTGGAGCGTTCCCCTGCACGGCACTTTGCCTGGATCAGTACCCCTTCCTGCATCTCCGCGTCCCCCCTGCGTCCACTTCCACCTCCCCATCCACCACTTCCGGATATACTCCCCCCGAACCGAGGAGCCCTCCCATGGCCCGATCACTCCCCCTGCTGCTCGCCACCACCCTGCTGCTGCCCCTGCTCGCCTGCCAGGACTACACGCTCGCCGCCCTGCCCGGGTACCTGGGCAAGGAGTTCTACGCCGTCGATCTGAACAACTACGACGGCAGCGCGACCGAGGACTCGGCGGACGAGGCGCAGTACTCGGTGACGGTGAGCAACCCCATCACCAGCTCGAGCTCGGCCACGGTGACCATCACCCAGATGGGGGATGAAGGAGCCTCGGTGCAAGGCAGCATCCCGCCCGGCGAGTTGGAGGTCTTCGACCTGGTGCGCTGGGACGCCGAGGACTCCTTCGTGGGGGACCGGGCGTTCTACGTCGAGAGCACGGTCCCGGTGACGGCCCACCAGTTCAACCCGGCCAACAACGTGGGCGTGTTCTCCAACGACGCGTCGATGCTCGTGCCGATGCACTCCCTGGGCACCCGCTACCGCGCTGCGTGCTGGCCCTTCGAGACGTCCTTCCAGTCCACGTCCGGCCTGGCGGACTACCTGACCGTGGTGGCCAGCGAGGGCGACACCACCGTCCAGATCGAGCCCACGGCCAACGTCCTGGAGGGCCCTGGGGTGCCCGCGACCCTGGCCGGCGAGCCCATGACGTTCACCCTCGGCCTCAACGAGGTGGTGCAGCTGCAGAGCCAGGGAGGAACGTCGAACAACGACCTCACGGGCTCGCTGATCCAGGCCGACAAGCCCGTCGCGGTGTTCTCGGGCAACGAGTGCGCCCTGGTGCCGGCAGACTACATGGCGTGCGACCACATCGAGGAGCAGCTGCTGCCCGTGGACGCGTGGGGTGAGCGGTACTACGTGGCCAAGTTCGAGCCGCGGGGTGAGGAAAAGGACATCTTCCGGATCATCGCCGACGAGGACGGGACCGAGGTCACCACCGAACCGGAGGTCCCCGGCATGCCCGCCACGCTGGCCGCCGGGGAGTTCGTCGAGTTCGAGATCGCCAGCGCATTCGAGGTCACGGCGAACGTCCCCGTGGCCGTGATCCAGTACATGTCCGGTTCCACGTACACGGGCAACGCGTTCAACGGCATCGGCGATCCCGCCATGCTCGTGGTCGTGCCCGAGAACCAGTTCATCGACGAGGTCATCTTCCTCACCCCTGACGGATACCTCGAGGACTGGATCACCATCGTCGCCTCGCCGGGCGTGGAGGTCATCCTCGACGACGAGCCCCTCGCCGAGGACATCTGGACGCCGTTCCCGTCGGGGGACATGCAGTGGGCCTGGGTCGAGATGGAGCCGGGGGTCCACCAGGTGCGGTCGAACAAGCCCATGGGGCTGACGGTGTACGGGTACGACGACGACGTGAGCTACGCGTACCCGGGAGGGGCGTACCTGACGCCGGTGACGCAAGGGGGGTGAACCTCGGGCCGCAGGCTCAACTCCATCGACTCCATTTCCTCGTCTACCCACCGATTCAGCACCATGTGCGCCGCCGCTGACCGCTTCGGCACGTTCTCTGGCCGAACGGGTCATTCCAGGCCCTCCCTCCCCGCAATTACCCTGAATCAGGAGGGAAACACATGGAACATAGATGGAACCCGTGCCTGAGCCTGATCCTGGCTGCCGGGACGTGCCTCGTCCTGGGCGGTTGCCCGACTGCGGACGACGACGAAGCCGGAGACGACGATGTCGAGGATGATGACGCAGTAGGAGACGACGACGATGCGGTCGGGGACGACGACGCGGTCGGGGACGACGACGACGCGGTCGGGGACGACGACACGGTCGGGGACGACGACGACGCCACGGGCACCCTGTACACCGACTGCGACGGGACGACGTTCTACGACGACGACTGCGTCTCCGACTGGGGATATCCGTGCCTCGACGGTCTGGGCGACGGCTACTGCGACGACGGCAGCTACGGGATCAACTTCAACTGCGAGGAGTGGAACTGGGACAACGGAGACTGCGATGCGCCCATGCCAGCCATGGCGTGGCTGGTGGCGGGTTCGTTCACGATGGGCAGCCCCGAAGGCGAGGTTGGGCGAGACGACTGGGAGAGCGAGCACCTCGTGACACTGACGAGCGACTTCGAGATCGGGATCACCGAGGTCACGCAGGGGCAGTACGAGAGCGTGATGGGCTGGAATCCAAGCGACTGTACGTACAGTTGCGGCGACGACCTGCCCGTGCAGTACGTAACGTTCGAGGGCGCCGTGGCCTACGCCAACCAGGTGTCGCTACTCCTTGGGTTGCCGCCCTGCTACGAGTTGAGCAACGTCTACTGCGCGGACAACAACGGCACCTTCGTGGATACGGACTACATGGAGTGTGCGAACCACGACGGGATCCTGTGCGGCGACGTGGCTTTGAGCGGTGTAGCGACCACCCCGTACGAGTGCGAAGGCTATCGCCTCCCCACCGAGGCGGAGTGGGAGTACGCGGCGCGCTCCGAGGGATCAGTCTCTGGCGCCACGCCCGCGGGGGGCAGTCTGCTGGAAGGTGACGAGGGCAACTGTGACTCGAACCTGTTGCTGGATGACGGCTCGTCCCTGGACGACCAGGGATGGTACTGCGGCAACTCGCCCACCGAGGGTGTGCAGCCCGTGGCCACGCTGGACAGCAACGACGTGGGACTTCACGACATGCTGGGCAACGTCTGGGAGTGGTGCGACGACAGCTGGGATCACGAATCCGACTACACGGGTGACGGCGTGGACCCGTGGGTGACCGGGGAGCTCAACCACATCACCCGTGGCGGTGGATATCACTCGTATCCGTGGAGCATGCGCTCGGCAGAACGGGAGGGCACCTGGTACAGGGAGAGTTACATCGGCTTCCGTCTTGTGACTTTTCAGGATCATGCCCCCAGGGTTTTCACTGATCATGCCCCCGGGGG
>CAYRNR010000309.1:0-4983 GCA_964425605.1 uncultured Rickettsiales bacterium
GCGCACGTAGTTCTCGTCCACGGTGATCATCGTGCCGTCGGCCAGCGCGTGGGTGCCGGCCCAGAGGTCGGTGAACGTCGGTCCGATGCCCGCGGTGCCGTCCACCGAGTGGCACTGGGGGCAGCCGCGCGACTTGATCAGCTTGGCGCCGGCCTCGTCGGGGGGCAGCGTGGCCAGGAAGTTGGACGCGTCCTCGAGCCAGGACTCGAACTCACCCGGCGGGTGCACCACGACGGTGGACAGCATGTCCGAGTGGCCGGTGCCGCAGTACTCGGTGCAGAAGATCACGTACTCGCCCGGGTCGATGGCCCGGAACCACGTGTAGGTGTAGCGGCCCGGGACCACGTCCATCTTCACGCGGAAGGCCGGCACGAAGAAGCTGTGCAGCACGTCCTCGGACTGCATCAGCAGCTTGACCGGGCGATCCACCGGCACGTGGAGGTTCTCGTCGATGTAGCCGTTGGGGTACGTGAAGCTCCAGGACCACTTGGTGGCCGTGACGTTGATCTCGTAGGAGTTGGTCGGCGGCGTGCTCATGTCCAGGAAGACCCTGAACCCCATGTAGAAGATGATGCCCACCAGGATCAGCGGGATGATGCTCCAGGTGAGCTCCAGCGCCGTGTTGTGGCTGGCCGTCTCGCCGGGGCCCACGCCCGGGCGGCGGCGGTAGCGGATCACGAAGGCCGCCATCGTCAACACGATGCCGATGAAGATCACGGCCGAGACCCAGAAGATGAAGTGGAAGACGAAGTCCACGGCCGGCGCCACCGTGGAGCTCTGGGGCGGCATCCAGAACGAACCCATGTCCTGGGCCAGGGGTGACAGATCCGGGATCCAGGGGAGGTTCAAGACGTCCCCTCCTCGTTGCGCGGGCGTCTGCGCTCGCGAATCCAGTAGCCGCCCAGGGAGATCCCGAACACGGCCATGACCATCAGCGCACCCGCGCGCATCACGTTGAATGCGGCCATGGAGTAGCGGCCCTGCTCCGGGTCGAAGTGGAAGCAGAACAGCAACACCTGGTCCAGGGACGAGCCCACCTTGCCCTCGGTGGCCTCCACCAGGGACAGCCGGATGGTCTGCGGGTCGTACAGCACGCCGTAGAGGTTTCGGCTGATCTTGCCGTCGGGCATGACGATGTACGTCACCGCGGCGTGGGCGTACTGGTTGGTCGCCTCGTCGTACTGGTAGCCGAAGCCCACGGTCTCGGCGAGGTCGTCGATGTGGACCTTGTCGCCCACGAGGAAGTGCCAGCCCTCGGCCGCGGCCGGCCGCTCGTACTCCTCGATGTAGGCCTGCTTCTTGAGGCGGGCCAGGCGCGGCGTCTCCGTGGGGTTGATGGAGACGGTGACCCACTCGAACTCCTGGCCCGGGGTCCACTCCATCATCTTCATGGCGTCGATCAGGCCGTTGAGCTGCAAGGTGCACAGCATGGGGCACGAGTAGTAGTTGAGGGTGAGGATGACCGGGCGCTCGCCGTCGAAGTAGTCGCCCAGGGTCACCACGCGCCCGTTCTCGTCCTGGAAGGGGAGATCGAGGGGGACCTGGGCGCCGAGCTTCTCCACCACCTCCACGTCCTCGAGCTGCTCGACGGGATCGTCGGCGAACTGGGCGGTGGCGGCCGTGGGGAGCAGGAGGGCCGCGATGGTGATGAGAGAGAGTCGTTTCATTCGTGTCCCCCCGCGTCCTCCTCGACCTCGACCTCGACTTCTGACTCTGCCTCGACCTCTTCGTCCTCCTCCTCGGGTGGGGGAGGATTGTTCAGCGCGTCGACGGTCAGCTCCATGGCCCGCTCGATGGGGATGCGCGCCACGCTGCTGGCCTCGTCCACCCAGGCGTAGCCCGTGAGCTCGGCGCCCTGCTGGGCGTCGAGCTGCGCGACCTCCTGGGGTCCGGCGGACAGCGCCTTGCGGGCGGTCTCCATCTCCTGCATCCGGTAGAAGACGATCTGGAGCAGGATCACGACCAGGAAGACCGACACGGCGCCGACGAGGCCCACGAAGGCGACGGTCTTGGCGTTGGGATCGGCCTGGCTCATCGCCTCTCCATCACACGTTCTCGAAGTTCAGCGACTCGTCGAGCCGCGGGTCCTTGATCGGCACCAGGGCGTGTCCGCTGAGGTGGACGGCGGTGGCCGCGACGAACAGCCCGCCGATGCCCACCAGGGTGGACAGGTCCAGCAGGTGCAGCGGCACGCGCAGGGAGTCCACGCTGGGCATGACCAGCCAGTACAGGTCGAACCAGTGCAGGCACAGCACCCACACCGCCCCCATGGCCAGCAGGATGCGGTTGCGCTTGACCCACCGCGACATCAGGCCCATGAACGGCAGCACGAAGTGGCCGACGATCAGGAATCCCGCGGGCAGCAGCCAGCCGTCGCGGTGGCGCATCATGTACCAGTGGGTCTCCTCGGGCAGGTTGGCGTACCAGTACAGCATGAACTGGCTGAACGCGATGTAGGCCCAGAAGACCACGAAGGCGAACACGAACTTGCCCAGGTCGTGGTAGTGCTCGGTGGTCACCGCCACGACCATCCGGCCCGTCAGCTGCAGCAGCAGGATCACCACCGGCATCAGCGCGAAGAAGCCCACCATCGCCCCGGCGAAGAAGTACACGCCGAACATGGTGCTGAACCACTCGGGTTCCAGCGACATCAACAGGTCGAACCCGGCGAATGCGGTGGTCAGGGCGAAGAGCACGGTGGCGGGCCCGGACAGCAGCTGCATCCGGTGGGTCAGATCCACGTCCCCGGTGCGATCCTGGCTGACCGAGGTCCTGTGGAAGGCCACGGCGAGGCCGATCCAGATCACGAAGTACGCCGCGACGCGGGCGATGAAGAACGGCGTGTTGAGGAACGCGATCTTGCCCTCGACCAGGGGGCTGTGGGCGATGACCTCGGGGTCGGACCACGGGTACAGCGCCGGGATGCCCACCAGCAGGGGCACCGCGAGCACGGCCAGCAGCACCACGTTGAGCGCGATGGCCTCGGCGATGCGCCGCACGACCACCGACCAGCCCGCGTGGGTCAGGTGCTGCACGCCCACGAAGAACAGGGCGCCGAGCGACAGGCTGAGGAAGAAGCAGAAGGCCACCAGGTACGAGTGCAGGAACCGCGACCAGCCGCCGTCCTCGAGCAGGGCGAGCAGCGCGCTGACACCCAGCCCCAGCGCGCCGATCAGCACACCGCCGACGACCACGGGCCGGGTCAACGAGCCCAGCTGCAGGCGATCCTTCGACAGGTCGACGTGGTGTGCGTGTGTCACCGCAGCGTGTCCCTCTTCTCGGGTGGTACGTCCTCGATGTCCGCGGCCTGGCTGCGCTGCAGGGCGCGCAGGTAGGCGACGATGGCCCAGCGGTCCTCCTCGGGGATCTGCGGGCCGTGCGCCGGCATGTTGCGGATGCCGTGGGTGATCGTGTTGAACAGGTGCCCGTGCTCGCGGTCGCGCACCAGGTCGGCGTGGATGTCGCTCGGCGGCGTCCACGTGCCCTCTTCCAGGTCGAGGGCGCGCTGGTTGACGATGCCGTCGCCCCTGCCTGCGAGCCCGTGGCAGCGTGAGCAGTAGACCTCGAAGCGCTCCTGGCCGCGCTCGAGCAGGGCTCCGTCCACGTCCAGCGGCATGACCGCGAGCCACTGATCCCCGATGCGCCCCGTGGCGAAGGGATCGTCCGGGTGCAGGTCACCGCGGGCCACGGTGCCCTCGACGGTGGGGCGCGAGGCGCGCGTGTCGGCGAACAGGACGTTGAGCTCCTGGCTCTCGTACCTCGGCTGGTCGTCCATGTCGGGCACGAAGTGCACCGGCGGCCGCGTCGACCTGGTGGCCCGCGCCTTGCCCACGAGGGCGAAGGGGATCCACGACACCAGCACCAGGGCCAGCACCGACCACAGCATCCAGCGGGGGAGCTGATCCATGCTAGTCCTCCTCCACCAGGGTCACCTTGATCCCGCCCAGCCCCTCGGCCAGTTCGCGGGTGGCGTCGAGGTCGAACCGCGGGTCCGCGGCCTCGATGGACAGGAAGAAGCGGTCGTCGGTGGCCCGGCGGAAGTCCGGGTTGGTCAGCAGCGGGTGGTGGTGACGGGGCAGGTTGTTCAACGCCAGCATGCCCACGAACGTGGCGATGGCCGCCAGCAGGATGGTGGCCTCGAACGCGACCGGGATGCTCGCGGGGATGGAGAACAGCGGCTTGCCGCTGATGATCAGCGGGTAGTCGTAGGCGTTCATCCACCACTGCATGGCCATGGCGCCCGTGACGCCCGTGACGCCGCCGGCCAGGGTCAGCAACGGCAGCTTGGTCAGCTTGAGGCCCATGGCGTCGTTGAGGCCGTGCACGGGGAACGGCGTGTGGGTGTCCCAGCGCTTGAACCCGGCGTCGCGCACCTGCTCGGAAGCCGAGACCAGGGCCGGGATCTCCTCGAACTCCACCAGCAGGCCCCAGACCTTCGGGCCGGCCTCGACGGCGGGGGTGGGCTGCACGGCGCTCATCGTCCCGGCCCCCAGTGCCCGTCCTCGTCGTGCTGCTCGGGGACGTCACCCCAGTAGTCGCCGAAGGGCCGGTGGTCGCCGTGGCCCTCCACCGACGCGGGCATGACGCTCTTGACCTCGGCCATGGCCACCATGGGCATGAACCGCACGAACAGCAAGAACAGCGTGAAGAACAGTCCGAAGCTGCCCAGCAGGGTCAGCAGGTCCACCCAGGTGGGCGCGTAGTAGTCCCAGCTGCTGGGCAGGAAGTCGCGGCTCAGCGACGTCACGATGATGACGTACCGCTCGAACCACATGCCCACGTTCACGAAGATCGCGACGATCCACATGATCCAGATGTTGGTGCGGGCCTTCTTGAACCAGAACAGCTGCGGGGCCAGCAGGTTGCAGCTGACCATGATCCAGTACGCCCAGGCGTAGGGGCCGAAGGCGCGGTTGATGAACGCGAACCCCTCGTAGGGGTTGCCGCTGTACCAGGCGATGAAGAACTCGGTGGCGTAGGCGA
>CAYRNR010000310.1:0-4926 GCA_964425605.1 uncultured Rickettsiales bacterium
CGCCGCGCGCAGCTACCTGATGATGGGCAACGACTTCCGCGCGATGGACCTGCTGCGGCGCGGCCTCGAGCTGGCCGAGCAGGAGGAGGCCCAGGCGGACGCCGCCCCCGAGTTCGAGGGGGAGGGCGACGAGAGCCTGAGCGCCGAGGCGAGCCACGAGGAGATCCTCCTGGCCGCCGCGCGTGCCTTCGGTCGCCAGCGCACCGAGACGACGCCGCTGAGGGCGACGAGCTCCCTGCGTGAGGAGATCGAGCAGGAGATGCTCGAGGTCCGCGCCCGCAACTCCGAGCGCGTGGGCGCCGGGCTGAGCCTGCGCTACCGGCACGGGGTGTCCGGCCTGGGCCAGCTCGTGGAGTTCAACGTGCCGCTGTCGGTCGGCCTCGCCATGGGCACCGCCGGCGTGCTGTCCCTCACCGCCGAGGCCGTGGCCATCGACGCCGGGGACCTCGACGTGGCCAACCCCGACGAGGGCGACCTGTTCGGCCAGGTGGGCCGGGTCAGCGCCGCGGACGACAACGAACCATGGAGCCAGTCCACCAAGGGTGTCTCCCTCGGCCTGGCGTACCAGTACCGCGGGTGGTGGGTCCACGTGGGGTCCACTCCCCTGGGCTTCCCGCTGCAGACCGCGGTCGGCGGGCTCGGCTGGAGCCAGTCCTTCGGCGACTTCTCCGTCTCCGTGATGGGGCGCCGGCGCCTGGTCACCGACAGCCTCATCTCCATGGGCGGCGCCGTGGATCCGGTCACCGTCGAGCCCTGGGGGCTGGTCACCGGCAACGGCGGCCGCCTCGACGTGAGCTTCGAGCACGGCCCGATGCTCTACTACGGCTTCGGCGGGTTCGACTGGCTCCACGGCACCCACGTGGTGACCAACCGCATGGGCCAGGGCGGCGCCGGGCTACGCTGGGGCTTCCACGAGCGCAGCGCCTGGTCGTTCAAGACAGGGCTCTCCCTGGGCCTCATGGGCTACGCCCAGAACCAGCGCTACTTCACCTGGGGCCACGGCGGCTACTTCAGCCCGCAGTTCTTCTTCAACGGCGCCATCCCCCTGGTCATCGAAGGCGACTCCGACCGCATCCTCGCGCGCATGGAGGCCGACGTCGGCATCAACTACTTCCGCGAGGACGAGGTCCCCTTCTACCCCCTCGACGCCTCCATGCAGGACGAGCGCGCGGTGAAGATGAACGCCGACGGCGAGCCCGTCGCCGTCATGTACGAGGAGCAGGGCAGCATCGGCCTGTCCGTGAACTTCCGCGGCCGCCTCGCCTACCGCATCAACCCCCAACTCCTCATCGGCGCCGAGGCCCGCGCGCACTACGCCCACGACTACCAGGAGTACTACGGCGGGATCTTCCTGGGATACAGCTTCCGCCCGGGGTCCTGGGCCGGCGTGCCGATTCCGCGGTTCTACTAGGGTTCAGGGGAGGGGGACAGGACTCAGGGACACTCGTTCGGCTCGCCCTGCTGGGCGCTGATCTGCAGCTCGACGAAGTCGAAGTCCATCCCGTCGTTGACGGGGTTGATGCAGATGCGGCCCTCCCACATGTCCCACTGGTCGAGATCGGAGTCCCACATCCCCGACAGCGTGATGACGTTGCTGTTCGTGTCGTGGTCCCAGGCCATGGACTCGGCGTAGGTGAGCTCGTAGTTCATGTTGGCCGTGACCGTGGCCTCGAGGTCGCAGTAGGTGTAGTCGGTGCCCGTGGAATACAGCTGCATGCGCACGCAGCGGCCGCAGTTGGTCTCGTAGCCGGCGTCCATGTAGGCCAGGCGGATGTTGCCGTACTCGAGCTGGCCGAAAAGCAGCTGGTCGCAGTCGTCGTCATCGTCGCCGCAGTCGTTCCACCAGTCGTCGCAGTCGTCGTCGTCGTCGCCCCAGTCGTCGTCACCCCAGCCGCCCCACTCGTCATCGGTGAACTCCGCGTCGATGTCGAAGGCGACCGGCGTGACCGCGGGCTCGGCGCAGTAGACGAAGTCCTGGGTTCCGTACCGGGGGAGCTGGTAGGAGCCAGCCGTGGGGAGGATCAGCAGCTCGGCCCCCTCGGTCATCGGGAATCCGGCGCTGTGCCACTCGAAGAAGTCCTCGATGGTCTTGTCCAGACCGATGCGGATACCGTGCCACTCCATGGAGCTGTCACCGTGGTTGTACAGCTTCAGCGTCGCGCAACCACCCTGCTCCCACTGGGCGCCCCACATCCAGCCGAGGTAGATGTCCCCGTCGGTGAGGTAGCCGTCCGCAGCGGCGAAGAAGCTCTCGGCCGAACCGCTGCCGCCACCCTCCGAAGGCCCCGCGATACCGGAGTCCGCACTCTCGTCCCCGTTGGAGAACCCCGAACATCCCCCCACGCCCATCAGCATCAAGCCGATCAACACACATCCGATGGCCGTTCCGTTCCGCATAGCCTTTCCTCCTTCATAGCGATTCTATCCATATGTCACAGGAGCGCGAAGGAATAAACCCCAAAGCGCCGCGTGGACGCGGCGTCAGCCAGGTTATTGGGATTATTGGGCTTATTGAGGGTGCACCGCGCGCGGATCGCCCGGTTCGAGGGCCTCGTCCGGACCGATCAGATACAGGGGATTGGACACCAGGACGATGTCCTCCTCCGCATCCAGGACCTGGGCCCGGACGATCCGGATGTCCCCCCGGTCCAGCTCGAACCGGGTGTCGGTCTCGTCCCCGGCCAGCAACACCCGCTCGTGGACCTCGCCGTCCACCACCAGCTCCAGCCACCAGCCCGGGTCGACCGTGCCGGTCTCGACGTGGATCACCAGCGGCAGATCCGTCTGCAGCACCTGGCCCATCACCGCGCCGTGCTCGCACCACAGATCCAGCAGCGGATCGCGTCCCACGAAGGGCGCGGGATCCCCGAAGAACGCCCTCCCCTGCTCGAGGGCGTCGGCGATCCCCTGGCGCGACGGCTCGTCGAGGAACACCCAGGTCAGGAACGGGTTGGAGAACTCCAGCCAGTCGGTGGCCCAGTGGTGGTCGTTGACGCCGGTGCCGGTCACGCGGAGATCGGCCAGGCCCAACAGATCCCAGAAGCGCAGGTGGTGCTGCAGGTCCACCACCCGCTCCGGGTAGCCCACCTCCACGGTCTCGCAGCCATAGCCGCCCAGCTCGATCCACTCCTGGGCCAGGCTCTCGGTGAGGTCGTCGGCGTCGTCGCCCTCGTGCTCGATGGCAAAGGCGCTGCCGAAGGGGTGGTTGCACTGGGCGATGGAGCCGTGCCCGTGGACGTGCTCCACGGCATCCAGGGGCGGCACCAACCCCAGCTCGGCGTAGTCCAGCAGCGGTACGTCGGCCTCCCCGAACGGGTTGATGTGCTGCCAGTCCTCGATGTGGGAGATCTCCTGGCCGACGAAGTGGGTGATCCCGCCGCCGCTGTACCGGTCGGCGAGCACCTGCTTCTGGTACTGCCGCAGGTCGTCGCCCTGGCGGTCCCACCGGAAGCTCAGATCGTCGATCTCGACGCTCACCTCGGCGCCGCGCCGGCTGTGCACCTCCACCAGGTAGGCGAGCGCCGCGAGGTCGTCTCGCTCGTCGAAGTGCTCCATCGCCATGCCGGTCAGGGGGATCTGCAGCTCGGTCCACTCCCCCGGCGGCAGCGGGGGCTCGATGGGGACGAACAGGGCGGCGTCCGTGGTCTCGTCCACGAGGTCGTCCCCGCCGAGGTACAGCGTGATCGTGTTGGGCCGCTCGTCCAGGGTGTAGCTCAGCAATGCCGTGATCCGCAGCTGCCAGTCCTCGTGGGCCTCCTGCGCGGGGTTCACCCACAGCCCGACCGTGACGTCGGCCATCAGCGGCATCTGGTGGCTCTTGATGGTCGGGGCGGTGAACGAGTGCATCGCGTGCTGCCACTCCTCGGTGGCCGCGGAGCGTCCCCAGAGTCGCCAGGCGTACCCCTCGCCCGTGGGCCCGCCGGCGAGCACCTCGGACGTCGCGTCCTCCAGGTCGTCCTCGATCTCGTACCAACCCGCGCTGGTGTCCCCGGTGGGGGTCTCCACCTCGCAGACCACCTCCCCGCAGTCGAAGTCGAACCCGCTCATCTTGTTGGTCATCGACAGCATGTTGTCGTGGTCCGACCACCACAGCACGTCCACGCCGTACGTCTCGGCCTGCGCCGTGTGGTACGCCATGGTGGCGTTGCACTCGCTGAGGGAGCCGTGCAGGTGCAGCTGCATGGAGATGGGGGTCTCGCGCCCCTGGGCGCCGTCGAAGCCGTTCGGCGTGGGATCGATGGAGTCGTCGAAGCCGTCTCCATCCGTGTCCACGGGTGGGTCCACCGCCGGATCGTCCACCACGACCTGGCCGGCGCACCCCGGCACGAGCGCGATCACGGTGAGCAGACCTGTGAACCAACCCCTCATCGCCCGACCAGCCTCCCGAGTCCTCGTATCCGATTATGCCTCCGGCGCCCTGTTCCCGCAGCCGCGTGTGTACTGAAAAACCTCGGGTGGATCGATGGGCGATGAGCCGCTAGACTCCCTGGCTCCACGGTCCCTATCCGGGCGAGAAGGACCTGCTGGAGACGGAGCTCGGGAGGGCGCGCATGGCCTCGAACGGCGACTTCTTCGCCGGCATCGACATCGGCGCCTCCACGGCCAAGGCCGTGGTGGTGGACGGCGAGCTGTCGCTGCGGGGCCACCACGTGTGCCCGTCGGGCATGGACTTCGCCGAGTCCGGCGGTGCAGCGCTGGACGCCGCGCTCGCCGAGGCGGGCCTCGGACTGGACGACCTGACGCGCATCGTCTCCACCGGCTACGGCCGCGACAACGTCCCCACGGCCCACGCCACCCGCACCGAGATCGACTGCCACGGTCGCGGGGCTTACCACCACCACCGCGAGGCCATGACGGTGGTGGACGTGGGTGGCCAGGACAACAAGATCATCCGCCTGTCCGCCGACGGCAAGCGGCTGGGGTTCC
>CAYRNR010000311.1:0-4901 GCA_964425605.1 uncultured Rickettsiales bacterium
TCTCTTCTCCTCGAGGATGTCCAGTGGTGAGAGATCGTACCCCATGGTCCACGGAAGTCGGAGGTGACTTCTCGTGGGAAACAGATCACCACAGAACACCACGTCCGGTTCGGTGAGTCCCTGCACCCGCACGGCCTGGTGCCCCGGCGTGTGGCCGCAAGTGGCGATCACCTCGAGCCCGTCGAGCACAGGGCCCGATCCCGCGAGCAGGTTCAGCGGCGCTTCCCCGCGGGCGTAGGGCCGCCAGTCCATCTCTCGATAGCTGCCGGCGTCGCGGGGCGTGGGCGCCTGGGCCCACTTCCAGTTCTCGCGCTGCACGTGCAGCGTCGCGTCGGGGAACGTGGGCTCCACCTCGCCGTCGTCCGTGAAGCGGGTCAGGCCCCCGGCGTGGTCGAAGTGCAGGTGGGTCTGGACCACGTCGGTGACGTCCTCGGGGCGCCGGCCGACGCGGCGCAGCGCGCCCGGGATACCCTCGCCGCGCTCGATGGCGAACCTGTCGCGGCCCAGCGCGTCCCACTTGTCGCCGATGCCGGTGTCCACGAGGACGAGCCGATCCCCGTCGTCGAGCAGCATGCAGCGGCACACCAGATCGATGCGGTTGGCGCGGTCGGGGGGCTGCTCCTTGGCCCACACGGGGCGCGGGACCACGCCGAACATGGCGCCCCCGTCCAGGCCGAAGTGGGCCTCCACCAGCGCCCAGATCTCGAACCGGCCGAGGCGCATCGTCACTCCCAGCAGGTGGTCGCGGGGGGTTTGCTGGTCATGTCCACCACCACGGCCCCTACCCCGTCCAGGGCGAGGATGGCGCGGCCCATCTGGTCGAAGAACGACCACGGCAGGTCCCGGGTCGGCAGGACGGGGCGGCCGGTCATGAAGTCCTCGGTGACCATGCCGCGGATGGCCACGGACCGCTGGCCCGTCCCGGAGAGGTCGGCGGGGAAGAGGACGAACGGCATCTGGGCGATGCGGTAGTCCGGATCCAGCTCCCGCAGGGCGGCCTCGCCGATGGCGTGGACCTGGCGCAGCAGGTTCAGGGAATCGGGGTGTAACCGGGTCGGCAGGATCGCGGGCGTCACGGTCGGCTCGTCGGCGCCGGGCCAGCCCGGCCGCCCGGGATCGCCCGAGGCCGTCGCGATCTGCACGGTGATCCGGTTGATCCCGCGCTCGCGCTTGGGCAGCTCCACGGCCACGCGCCGGGCCTCGTCCCAGAACGCGGCCTCGGACGGCTCGCCGTGCCCACACAGCAGCGCGGCCGGCGCGTAGGTCCGTGCGTCCCCCTGCACCCCCACCGTGGCCACCGGCACCAGCCGCCCCACGAAGGCGCCGCCGCCGATGTCCCGGGTGTGCCGGTCCACGCCGCGCGCCAGAGTGTCCAGGTCGCCGGCGACGGGCCCGTCCGCGCACAGCACGCGGATGGCGAGCCCGGGGCCGGGGAAGGGCCGCCGGCGCGCCAGATCCTCGCCGAGCCCGAGCTGCCCGGCGACCCGCCGCACGTCGTCCTTGTACCAGTTGGCGTTGGGCTCGAGGACGCGCCCTGCCTGGCGGAACTCCCTCACCAGCGGTGTGTCGTTGTGGTGGTACTTGATCACGTCGGCCTGGCCCTGGGTGACCTCGCGGGAGCCGCTCTCGATGAGGTCGGTGTACAGGGTCCCCTGCACCAGGTACGTGTTGTCCGGTCCCAGGCCGAGGCTCTCCATCCGGCTCCGGGCCACCTCCATGAACGTGTCGCCGATGATCAAACGCTTCGCCTGGGGATCCGTCTCGTCGGCGAGGGGACGGGTCTCGGGCCAGCTGCCCCGCGGCGGCTCGAACTGCACGTTGCCGTCCTCGTCGGACAGCTCCCGGGCCTCCGGCGGCGGCACGCGGGTGGTCGCCCGCGCGAACCGCCCGGCCTCCTCGGCCAGCACCAGGTGCCCCGGCGCGAACCCGAAGTCGGCGAACCGCTCGACGATGGCCCGGCTCTCCCCCAGGCGCATGAAGCCGTGGTCCACGTGCACCGCGTACACCTGATCCTGCCGCAAGGCGCGCACGCACATGCGCGCGACCACCGACGAGTCGACGCCGCCGGAGAGGAACACCAGCACGTTGTCGTCCCCGACCACCTGCTGGATCAGCGCCTCCTTCGCCGCCAGCTCCTCGGCCCGATCCATCTCCCGCGTCGCGCCGCACACCCCGAACAGGAAGTTCGACAGCAGCTGCGCGCCGAACGGCGTGTCGTTCACCTCCGGATGGAACTGCACACCGAACCGCCGCCCCCCCTCGTCCGCCATCGCCGCGAGGATGCCCTCCGTCGACTCCGCCGTGGCCCGGAATCCCGCTGGCGCGCCATCCACGCTGTCCCCGTGGCTCATCCAGACCCGCTGGAACGCGGGCAACCCGGCGAACAGCGCGTCGCCCGGCTCGAGCACCTCGATACGCGTCTCCCCATCCTCCCGGTGCGCCTTTGGCGCGACCCTGGCCTCCGCATGCCGCGCCAGCAGCTGCATGCCGTAGCAGATGCCCAGGTACGGAATCTCGCCCTCCAGCACCTCCGGATCCGCCTGCGGCGCCCCCGGCGCGTACACGCTGTCCGGCCCCCCCGAGCCGATCACCCCCCGCACCCCCAGCTCCCGCACCTCCCGAGCCGACAGGTCCCCCGGCCGCCGCACCACCGGCACCCCCATGCTCCGCACGCGCTTCTCGATCAGGTTGGCGTACTGCCCCCCGAAATCCAGGACCACGATCTGCGCCCGACTACTGCTCATCTACCCCTTGCCCTTCCACGTCCACTTCCCCTTCCACTTCCCCTTCCACGTCCCCTTCCCCCTCCACTTCCACCTCCCACTCCACCCAGCTCCTCCCCTGCACCCCCACGCTCGCCTTGCGCACCAGCTTCGCCGTCACCCTCGCCACCTGGCCCTCCCCCACCTCCACCACCTCGGACGCCACGTCGTACTCCGGGACCGCGAAGCCCACGTCCTCCGGCGCCGAACCCATGGGGTGATGCCGGTCCGTGGCCGACCGGAACTTGACCGTCCACCGCACGGCGACCACGTGCTCGCCGGGGGTCACGTCGGACTGCCACAGGATGCTGCCGTCGGGGGCCTTGCGATCGGTGGAGTCCACCACCACCTCGCCGTCGACGAGCACCTCGAGGTGGGCCCGGTGGATCTTGAACTTGATCAACGGATCCACCGCGCCGCCGGCGTCCACGGCGATCTCCATCCGGGCGGGCGGTCCCGCAGCGGTCGTTGTCGGCGCCAGCAACGCCAGCGCGGCGACCACCAGCAGGCGCCTCACGGCGAGCCCTCCAGTCCGCGCGCGCGGCGCAGATCCTCCGGCGTGTTGACGTTGGTGAACAGTTCCTCGCGATCGTCCACGCCGTACTCGAGGACGCGCACCTTGGGATAGAAGGCGATGATCTGCCGGATGTCCTCGCGCAGGCTCGCCTCGACCACGGGCAGGCACGAGCGCCGGTACACCGCGGCGAGGGGCTGCAGGCCCGATCGACTCCGTGGGACGAGGACGTCGGCGCCGTCGTCCTGGTCCACCAGCTCGCGCAGGAAGCCCGCCTCCATCGAGGGCATGTCGCTGGCCAGGATCAGGACGCCGTCGACGTTGCAGGCGCGCAGGGCCGCGTGGACGCCCCCCAGGGCGCCGTATCCCGGCCAGGCGTCGGGGAGCTGGGGCACACCCAGTCCGGGGATCGGCGGTCGACGGGGATCCCCGCGCACGACGACCACCCGCTCGAACACCTCCTGGCAGACCTCCACGGCGCGGTCGATCAGCCGCCTGCCGCCCACCTCGAGCGTGGGCTTGGGGCCGCCCATGCGCACGCCGCGGCCCCCTGCGAGGATGGCCGCCGAGAGGTGGGTGATCCGGGTCATGGCAGGTAGTGTACTTGCACTTGCCCGCGACGTCTTTCGGCCTACACTAGGGAGCGAAGGAGCGGCTCGAGTCCGCTCTTCGGGAGGACGCCATGTCGCGCAAGATGACCATCGCTTACTGCGTGCAGTGAAACTACCTACCCCGAGCCGCCAGTCTGGCGGAGGTGATCCAGGACGAGACGGGGATCGACGCGGAGCTGATCCGCTCCCGCGGTGGCGCCTTCGAGGTGACCCTCGACGGTGAGCTGATCTACAGCAAGCTGCGGACCGGAAGCTTCCCGGATCAGCGCGAGATCCTGAGGTCCGTACAGGAGAAATAGCCCGGCGCAGGGCGGTCTCGTGCCGCTGTTCGCTGTGCCGATCACGGTTCGCCCAGGCTCGCATTCTTGACAAGGGGTGCGGTTCAAAAGAAACTCCGCGCGCGAAAGGCGCGGGGTGCGATGCTCGACGAGCTTCTGGTCCAGAGCCGAGACGAGATCCAGGAAACCTGGATCCGCCGCATCTTCGAGTCTTATCAACCCCAGACGCAGCAGTTCCTGCGGTCCCGCAAGGACGCATTCGCGAACCCCGTGGGCGCCGCCGTCCAGGAGACGACCGGGGCGATCCTGGACCACCTCGTCCAGGGCGGCGACCCCGAGGCGCTGGGCGACTCGGTGCAGTACTTCATCCGTATCCGCGCTGTCCAGGACTTCACCGTCGAGCAGGCGGTGGGGTTCGTGTACGAGCTCAAGGTGCTGGTCCGCGAGCGGCTCGGGCGCGACGCGGCGGCACACATCGACGAGCTGCTGCGCCTGGAGTCGGCCATCGACCAGGTGGCCCTGGTCTGCTTCACCCGCTTCGTCGAGGCGCGCGAGAAGCTGTTCTCGCTCCAGGCCAAGTCCGTGCAGCGCGAGACCCGCATGCTGGTCCAACGAATGAACCGGATGTCCGACAAGCTCCGAGAGCTCCAGGGCACCGACGATCAAGAAGAAATCGAAATAGACGGAAACGAAACAGAAGGTGGTGACTTATGAGTGCGGGGATTGCCCTAGTCGC
>CAYRNR010000312.1:0-4884 GCA_964425605.1 uncultured Rickettsiales bacterium
TGGGGGTTCGATCCCCTCGAATGCCCCGACTGCGGGGGCCGACTCGAGATCGTCGCAGCCATCCACGACGCAGACTCGCTCCAGCGAATCACCCACCACTACGGCCTCGACACCGAGGTTCCCGATCTGAAACCCGCTCGCGCGCCTCCCTGGCTTCAAGGGGAGTGGGAGTTCGACGTCGTCCCGCCCGCAGAGTTCGACGCCGTCGATCCGCCTGGCGATGACGAGGCCTACTTCGTCGATCCACCTGGCGACGACGGACTCCCCGTCATCGAACTCACCTGACGCGCGGACTCCCCGTCATCGAACTCACCTGACGCGCCTCACCGAGGGCGGCTCCGCGCCGTCAACCCGACCGCTGCGCCCTCATCACCCAAAGCAACGCCGTCCATCGATTCCACCCCGTTTTCAGACGGTTGGGCGGTTCGTCGGTGCGCGTCGGGTTCGAAAAACGCCCGAAAATGCGCCCCGTGACGCCACGGACGCCTCCCATGGCGACGTCGCGACGCCGCCGTTCGGCCCTCGCCGAACTGACGACGGCCACAGCGACCTCGATCCCCGCCTCGGCGAGGGCCGAACGGCGGTTCAACGAGCTTGGTGGCGTGTGAATCCCCCTGCTATCCTCGGGTGACAGGAGGGTTCAGGGATGGATGGGGTTCACGGCGGCGAAGGATTTTCCTACCGCCTGTACATGTACTCCATCCGCACCCGCGCCTCCTCCAGGGGCGCCAGGAGCCGCGCCAGGCTCCCCGGCCGGTCCTCCATGGACACCAGCACCACCTCGTCCACCCGCGCGGGCAGGTAGGTCTTCATCAACGCGCGGCGCGCGCCGGCCAGGTCGGACACGAGGACGCGCAGGATGCCGTAGCGCGGCGTGTCGGCCAGGGTCAGCGCGGTGAGGTTGGTGTTCGCATCACCCAGGGCGCGGGCGATGGTGAAGAGGCGGTGGGGTTGGTTCTCCAGCTTGACGCTGATCTGACGGGCGATCATCGGTCCTCCATGGGAAGCCGTGCGGGCGAAACCGGCTGTCTACTCATCGGTCGCGGAACCCTTCGCGTCAAGGCCGGGTCGTGCTGGAAGTGGGGCGGAAGCGCGGATCCCGAAATCTGCTGCTACGGTGAGACCATGACCGTCGACCCCGCGCCGTTCCGGATCGTGTTCGAGGACCGCGACGCCCTGGCCGAGGCCTGGAGGGCAGGGCTCCATCGGGGTGTGATCACACCCCGCAGCACGGGCACACGGGACATCGGCCCCTGCGAGGTCCTCGTCGAGGTGCCGTTCGCGGGGCTGTCCCTGAGCGTCCGAGGCGAGATCTTCCACGCCGGGCGGGTGCTGACCATCGTCCGCCTGGCCCGCGTCCCCCAGGAGCTGAAGGCCCTCGCCGCCAAAGAGCCGCCCGCAGCGGCCGCGTCGCCGACGAGCCGCCCCGCCGAGCCGGAGCGAGAGGCCGTCTCGCGGGACGATCCGCCAGGGGGGCGGCCGAGCTACTGGGCGCTGCGGCTCCGCAAGGACGGCCAGCGACGCCCCGTTGCGCGCGCTCCGGGCGACTCGGTCGAGGCCCAGCAGGGACGCGAGGTCGGGCCACCGCCCCGTGCGTCGTTCGACGCCTCGGAGAGCATCATCCGCGGCCCCGGGCTGCCCATCCCGGGATCCGACGAGCGGCTGATCCCCGGAACGGGTCTCTTCGGCGGGACCCTCGACAAGACGTCCCCGTTCGCGCTGCTGGTGAAGATCCGCACCCGGAAGCTGACCGGCGTGTGCGTGTTCGACGGCGGGGAACGCAGGTACTGGGCGTACTTCGTCCACGGGCGCCCCGCACACTACGAACGCCGACCCGTTCTCCAATCCGAGTCCATCGAGAGCGTCCTGATGCGCCGCAAGCTCCTCTCGCAGCCGATCCTGGAGCGGGCGCTGTGGCACGCCGCGATCACGGCGATGCCCGTACCCATGGTGATCCGCCAGCTCGAGCTCGTCGCCCCGGCCAAGCTCGACCAGGTCGTCGTCGAGCACCTGGAGCTGACCACCCGCCGTCTGATGGACTGGGACCGTGGGCGCTTCCGGTTCTTCGAGGCGTCGGATCTGGACCGCCTGTTTCGCAACCGTTCCCTGGATCCCCTGGAGCTGCTGTGGTCTCGCGCGGTGATGCGGTTCGCCAACCTCGGCGCCGCGCAGGCGCACGCCGAACTCAACGAGATCCTGCCGTTGTTCGCGTCCCTGAGCAAAGAGGGGCGGATTCTGCTGGACCGCCTGCCGCTGGAGGAGGCTCAGCGTCGAGTGTTGGATCGCCTCCGTCGGCCCCACCGCAGGGTTCGCAAGTTGGCGCAGTCCCCCGATCTCTCCAAGCGCGAGGCCGCTGACCTGCTCCTGGCCGCGAGGCTCCTGGGGCTGATCGAGCTGTCGGCCAGGGGCCCGGAGACGCGAAGCGATGCCGAGCAGGAGAAGGAGCGCAAGCTGCGCGAGCGGCTGTCCCGGCTGCACCTGGACCACTTCCGGTTCCTCGGGCTCCACTGGGCCGCGCTGCCGCGGGAGATCGGGGCGGCCTGCGATCTCCTGGTCGCGGAGCTGGAGGAGTTCAGCACCATCGGTGGGGACATCACCAACTACTCCGCGATCCGAGACGATCTGTCCGTCCGGATCAACGAGCTGAGGCGGCTCGCCAAGGACCACGGACGGAGGAGGGCCTACAGGCACGAGCTCCTGGGTGAGACCGAGCTGTTGATGGCCACGGAGAACTACCTCAACCGGGGCGAGATGGCGCTGTTCAAGAACGATCCCGACGAGGTGAGGGATTGTTTCGAGCGCGTGCTGGAGATCGACCCGGGTGGAGCCGGTAGCCACAAGCGGATCAAGAGGGCGAAGGACGTCCTGGCCAAGGCGCGTCAGAAGAGCTGAGTCACCTCGACCTCACGGATCGAGCCGCACCCCCGACACCGAGTCCGATCCGCTGTTCACCGTGGAGTCGAGCACCACCTCGACGGTGCCCTCGAGGCAGTACCGGCCGTGGTAGTCCCAGACGTACGGGCCGGTCTCGTCCACCTGGTCGATGATCACGCCCACGCCGTCCACGTAGAACAACGCGCCTGCTGGATTGCGGTTCGCGGTGTGGCGGCCGCCCATGTAGGCCTCGTACCAGCCGCGTGGGACGTTGGAGAAGGTGAAGGTCGCCGTGCCCGTTCGGGAGCCGTCGGGGTTGAACTGGTTGTCGCATTCCTGGTGCTCGGCGCCGCTGGCCGTGTAGGCGTATGGGTAGCAGTCGAGCACCCAGTTGTGCCGCTCGGTGTAGACCGCCTGGGTGTAGTCCTGCTCCATGTAGTACGGCGGGTTGTACGGATCGGTCTCGCAGCCCGTATCGTCGTCGTCGTCACCGCCGCCGGGCCGATTGCAGTCACACCAGTCCGAGTCGTGGCCGTTGCTCTCGCCGCACGTCAACGGGTTGTGCGGCTCCTTCTGGCAGCCGGGTTCGCCGCCGTACCGCGCGGTGCAGACCAGCCCGGCTGCTGCGCAGTAGGCCGTGCAGCCCGCCCCGTCGGTGAACACCCCGTTGCAGTAATCGTGGCCCGTCTCGCAGACCTCCCATGCGGGGTTCGCCGAGATCAGAGAGCAGTCCACCGGCGCCACCGTGTCGTCGTCGTCGTCGTCGGGTGGCGTGGCGTCGTCATCGTCGTCCCCCGCCTGATCGTCGTCGTCCCCCACCTGATCGTCGTCGTCCCCTGCGGTCAGGTCGTCGTCGTCCGCTGGAGCCCCGTCGTCGTCGCCCCACGTGTCTGAGCAGGCGGCGAGCACCCAGGGGAACAGCAGGGCCAGGATCAGGGAGTTTCGCTGAGCGGTCATGAGCCCTCCAGGACGGACGATATCATCCCGGGGGGAGAACCGATGACCCGATTGGTGAACGCATCGCCTCACCCCGTCAGCAACAGCGCGACGAGCGCCATCCACAGCCCCAGCGCGAATGCGCCTCCGATGACCATCGACCAGATCCGATCGGTCTGCTCTGCAACGAGCTCGAGTGGGTACTTCATGGTGTGTGTCTCCATCCATGTGCGCGGCGGCGGGAGGCAATCCGCGTGCCAAGTCGGGGGCCTGATCGTCGATTCCGGATCACGGCGACGCCCATCGATCTCGCCGTATCCGGAGCCGTCTTCCAAGCGGGAATGGGGTGTGCGCACTGTGCCATCGGTGTGCCACCGGACGTCGCAATCGACCGCCTTGCAGAAACGGGAGATCGGTATAATCTCTCGCGCTTCGATCAGAGGGTCGTAGACGAAGCCGTTGCTGGCCCTCGTCCAGCACCTACCCACCACAGGAGGAGTACGGGTTTCATGAAGCTACGTCGACTCGGGATCGACATGGGATCCGTGGCCGTCCACGCAGCCCTGCTGGATGAAGCGGACCAGGTCACGTGGTCGGGCAGCGAGCCCGCCTCGGGGCGGCCGATGCAGGCCCTGCAGGAGCTCCTCGGTTCCGTCCCCGCGTCCGAGACCGCGGCGCCCGTGGTCGTGGTGGTCACCGGCAGCGGGCGCGAGCTGGCGGGCACCGCCGTCGAGGGGAGCCAGCGAGTCAACGGCGTGGTGGCCACCGCGCGCGGCGCCGCGTGGACCTCTCCGGATGCCCGGGGGGTCATCGAGATCGGCGGCCACATGTCGCGCTGGATTGCGCTGGACCCCACCGGCAAGGGGGACATCGGCGATTTCTCCCTGTCGGACCTCTGCGCGGCGGGCGCTGGCGTCTTCCTGGAACAGCAGTCGAGCCGCCTCCGGTTGGACGTCGCCGAGCTGGCCGAGCTGGCCGCGGTGGCGCCCCGCGGGGCCACCGTCGCGGGCCGCTGCGCGGTGTTCGCCAAGTCGGACATGATCCACCTTCAGCAGAAGGGTACGCCGGTCGAGG
>CAYRNR010000313.1:0-3327 GCA_964425605.1 uncultured Rickettsiales bacterium
CCGTAGATGGACTCCTTGTTGTACTGACGCATGGCGTCGTTGAAGCCCCAGACCTTCAGCCGGGTGCTGGTCCAGCGTCCCGTGGTGGCGATGACCGGGGAGCGGGGCCGCGAGGAGTCGTCGTCGTCGTCGTCGTCGGTGATCGCGGCGGCGCTGTCGTCGTCGTCCCCCACCGAGGGCGCGTCCTGTGGCGGATAGATGACGGTGCGGCTGGTGGAGTCGTCGGTGGAGATGGCCACGCCAGCCACCACGAGGGTGATCGCCAGCAGGGTCAGCAGGGGGACCATCCGCTTGCGCGGCGGCTCCGTTCCCATCGAGTGACCCTGCATGTCCAGGATCGGCTCGCGGCGGTTCGAGCGCGGCGGTCGGTTGATCTCTGTCGTCATGCGTCGCTCCTACCGCGCCCGGCCAGCAGTCGAGGCAAGCCGGTGAGGCTGTGGCGAATCAATCGGATCCAGGACTGCAGCGGGCGGTCCTTCTTGATCAGGTCGGTCCAGCCGACCCAGGCGTCGGCCCTGGAGTACAGCACCCGGATCAGGCCGCGCTCCTGTTCGAGGCTCAGATCGTCGTCGAACTCCACGCGGACGAACTCGCCGTTGCTGGACACCACGCGAGCCGGGAGGGTCACCTCCTCGCCCTCGAGCAGCATCACGATGAACAGGGGATCGCCGGTGTTGACCTGGATCTCGGTGCTCGCCTCCACCGCGGCGCCGCCGCGGGAGATGTTGCTGGTGTGGCACGGCACGGCGTGGTCGGTGGGCAGCAGCAGGATGCCCGGGACCTTGAGGGAGAGCCGGGTGGACCGGCGGCGCTGCTTGATCTCGTACGCCGCGGCGAGGGCGGCGCCCAGGACGATGAGGTTGTAACAACCCCAGCCGAGGTTGACGATCACCGAGTCGATGGGGTTGAGCTCGGACACGATTCGCCAGATACCGATGCCGATCCCGATGAGGTTGAGGAAGAACAGGAAGATGAACGGCCGCGCGATCTTGCGGTCGTAGAAGTCCTCCTGGACCAGCCCGCCCTTGGCCGTGACGTTGAACTTGCCCAGCTTGGGGCTGATCAGCGCCAGGGTCGTGGGGATCAGGATGTTGAACGCCAGCACGGCCTCGTAGATCTCGGCCCAGAACGAATGCCGGTAGCGCCCCTGGATGCGCGACGTGGTGAAGATGGAATGCACCAGGTGCGGGATGGCGAAGGCCAGCACCGCCGCGGCCGGCGCGTTGAAGATGTTGACACCCAGGATGAGGAAGGTCAGCGGCGCGCACAGGAAGATCAGCCTGGGCAGGCCGTTGAGGAAGTGGATCATCGCGGCGTTGTAGCAGAGCCGCTGCATGAAATTGAGGCCGCGCCCGATGAGCGGGTTGTCGATGCGCCAGATCTGGATCATGCCCCGCGCCCAGCGGATGCGCTGGCCCACGTGGGCCGACAGGCTCTCCGTGGCGAGGCCCGACGCCAGGGGGATGCGCAGGTAGGCGCTGTTGAAGCCCTTTCGGTGGAACTTGAGGCCGGTGTGCGCGTCCTCGGTGACGGTGTCGTGGGCGATCCCGCCGATCTCGTCGAGGGCGGAGCGGCGCATCACGGCGCACGATCCGCAGAAGAACACGGCGTTCCACATGTCGTTGCCCGGCAGGATCAGGCCGTAGAACAACAGCCCCTCGTTGGGGACGCGGTTGTGGGTCTTGAGGTTGCGCTCGAAGGGGTCGGGGGTGTGGAAGTGGTGCGGCGTCTGGACCATGGCGAGCTTCTCGTCGCGCATGAACCAGCCCACCGAGAGCTGCAGGAACGCCCGGGTGGGCACGTGATCGCAGTCGAAGATGGCCACGAGGTCGCCGCGGCACTTCTTCAACGCCGTGTTGATGTTGCCCGCCTTGGCGTGGGCGTTGTCCGGCCGGGTCAGGTACCCCACGCCGGCCTGGTCGGCGAATACGCGGAACTCCTCACGCCGCCCGTCGTCGAGCAGGTAGACGTTGAGCTTGTCCTCGGGCCAGTCCATGGACTGGGCGGCCATCACCGTGGCGCGCACCACGTCGATGGACTCGTTGTAGGTGGGGATCATCACGTCGACGCTGGGCCAGCGGCTGATGTCCTCGGGCATGGGCACGGGACGCCGGCGAAGGGGCCACGACGACTGGATGAAGCCGAACAGCATCACCGAGAACGAGTACAGCTCGGCGCCCAGCAGCATCGCGCCGAGCAGGTACTCCACCCAGTTGGCCAGGTGCATCGTCGAGGTGAAGCGCCACAGCAGGTAGCGGGACGACACGATGATCGACAGCGCCACCAGCACCATGGTCACGAAGCGCCCGGGCATGCGGTACAGCAGCAGCGCCGAGATCAGGATCACCACCGCGAAGGCCGCCTGGTTGGGAATGCTCAGCGGCGCGAGGATCACGATCACCGCCAGCGCCATGCCCAGCAGCAGCACGAAGAACATCAGGATCTTCGAGCCGAGGGAGAGCGGCTTGGGTCCACCGTTGTCGCTCACGACGGTCTCCTCACATCTCTAGCAGATTGCCAGCGAGCCACTGAGCCAGTTTCCGATACCCGTGCGCGGCGTAGGAGTCCGGGGAGTAGCGCAGCAGGGTCGTCTGCTGCGACGCGGCCTCCCGGACCGCCTCGTCGTTGGGGATGGCGAAGGGCAACAGGTACTCGCGCAGCATGTTCTCCATGGCGCCCTTGACGTCCACGCACAGCTGCTTGCGGCCATCCATGCCGTTGACCAGGTAGCTGACGATCGCGGGCGTGGTACGCCGCGCCAGCAGCTCCTCGGTGCCGGGGATGGTGGCGTAGGACATGCCGTCGGGCTGCAGCACGATCAGCACCAGGTCCGCGGTGAGCACCAGCGGCACGGCCATGTTGTTGGGGCCGGCCGGCGCGTCCACGATCACCAGGTCCGTGTCGGACGGGGTCAGCTCGGTGATCCGGCGGTTGAGGTACGACGGGTCCGCGGCGATGAGCTGCTCGAGCTCCTGCACGTCCTCGAAGTCCGCGTGCCCGAACGGGATGTAGGGCACCACGGCGCTGGTCCGGCGCCGGTACTCCTCGATGTCGCGCTCGGTGGTGTCCAGCCGGCACAGGCCGACCGGCTCGCCGACCTGCATGCCGTAGTGCAGTCCGACCGCGTTCTGGGGATCAGCGTCCACCACCACGGTCTGGAAACCCTGGGCGTTGAGCTGATCGCCGAGGTTGCAGGCGATGGTCGTCCGCCCGGTGCCGCCCTTGAGGGAGAAGATCGCAACTGTCTTCACGGGGATGTTCCTCGCTTCGTGCCTGTTATCGGGTCGAGACGAACCGCTCGGTGGAGTTCACCAGAGCCAGGGAGCC
>CAYRNR010000313.1:3427-4847 GCA_964425605.1 uncultured Rickettsiales bacterium
CGTCGGTCCGGATCAGCAGGATCCAGCGCTCCCGGCATCGGGCCCAGCGCTGGAACTGGTAGAACTCCCAGTACGGGAAATCGGGCTCGTCCAGCTGGACGAGCAGACTCCGCACGTCGTTGCCCACGCTACTCACGGCTTGGCCTCCCACATTCCGGTCGCTCTGTCGGGGCCCCGATCCGCATCTCGGGGCGCGCGCCTGGATCGTCCAGGCATCGTGATTCTACGCGTTTTGCAAGCGCGGTTCCAATCCCGGAGCCGTGTTTGAAAAAAGCGGTAAATTCCCAAAATACCTGAGGTTTTCCCATTTTCTGGCGCGGGGTAAGGGGCGGGTAAGCGGGGGATCGGGGGACGGAACCGTCGTGTGCGCGAGGGTGTGTGCGCGCCGTGCGCGAGATTTACTGGCCGAGTTGCTCCACGAATGCCTCGATCGCCGTTCGGCTCTGCTCCTCGGAGTACAGCCTCAGGTCGTTCAGGTCGCCGTTGATCGTCAGGGTCGGGATTCCCAGCGACTCCTCCAGACGGCCCGGCATGCCTGAGAAAAGGCGTCCTTCGATGTCGCATGGGTTCGGATAGGCGCGCCAGTAGGGCGGCTCGAAGGCTTTGCCGAGGTAAGGAACGGCGATGACGTCATGCCCAAGCTCGTACAGGCCTTTGAGCATCTGCCAATAGGCCGGACTGCACCCCAGCCGGAGTTGAAGGTCCAGCGCGCTGCAGAGGCAGAGAAGTTTCATGGTGAGTGTCGCTGTGTGCTTCGCCGGACCCAGGTTTCGCGCCGGACTGCGGCAACAAAATCGGTTTCATGAACGATAAGGGTGGGGTGTCCCCGCTCTTGGTTGAGCTTGGCTCTGTCGACTTTCTGACCGTAGGTGGCATATTGCCATTTTGTGTTACTGAAGGCGCCGATGACCAGATAGTCGAGGTCATCCCGAACGTTTTCGGAGATGGTGGCGCCAAGTTCTACGGCCATGTTGATGAGCACCTTGCGGTGTCCGGCGGCTGCCTTGCCGGCGAAACAGAAGGATTTCTCGGCGAAGGAGATGTTGGGAAACTCGGCACAGAGTTTCTCGAGCGGCACGACGGCCGGCGCTTCCCTCGGGATGTTGGGCGAACGGCGTTCGTCATCGCTGGTCACGTTTTGCGCGTCCGCGCCTCGCTCGGTGAACTGCCGACAGAATTCGAGCAACTCCTGCCGTTCAGCGTCAGTGACTTGCCCGTCCTCGACAATCCGGTCGATAAGCGCCCAGATATCGTCAAAGGGCCATTCGTCCCGGATGTAGTTCTGGTCTTCGAGCCAGTCTCGGAGGTCTCGAACCTCGGCTTCGGTGATTTCGCCGTCGCTGGCGATGCCTTGGAGAAACCCGTGAAGGCGGCGAATCGCCGGGCCGCTGTCGTCGATCAACTCGCTCCAGGTTCCTCC
>CAYRNR010000314.1:0-4840 GCA_964425605.1 uncultured Rickettsiales bacterium
GCGAGCTCGGGGTCGGTGTAGACGACCGAGGGGATGGAGTCGTAGTCGATGTGGGCGGTGTTGCCGGCGATGACCTCGGCGACGGCGGCGCCCTCCTGCTCGGCCTTGTGGGCGAGCATGGGGCCGGGGACGAGGTCGCCGATGGCGTAGACGCCGGGGACGCCGGTGCGGAAGTGATCGTCGACGATGACGCGACCGCCCGGATCGATGTTCAGACCGTCGAGGGTGAGGCCGGCGGAGGCGGGGCGGCGACCGACGGCGACGAGAACCTTGTCGCAGGAAATGGACTTGGCGCGGCCACGGGCGTCCTCGAGGTTCAGCGTGACACCGGCGTCGTCGAGGTCGGCCGACGTGACGGTGGTCTTGAGTTCTAGCTTCAAGCCCTGCTTCTTCAAGGAGCGTTCGAGGGTCTTGGCGGCCTGCTGGTCGGCGAACGGCGTGACCTGCTTGAGCATCTCCACGACGGTGACCTCGGCGCCGAGGCGCCGCCAGACCGAGCCGAGCTCGAGGCCGACCGCGCCCGCGCCGACGACGACGAGGCGCCCGGGTACGTCGGTGAGGCTCAACGCGTCGGTGGAGTCGATGATCCGATCGCCGTCGAAGGGCAGGAACGGCAACTCGACGGGGACGCTGCCCAGCGCGAGGACGATGCTCGCGGCCTCGATGTCCTGGACATCGTCGCCGGTGGTCACCTGGACGTGGCCGGGCGCGGTCACCTCGCCGTGGCCCTGGATCACGGTGACCTTGTTGCGCTTCATGAGCCCGGCGATACCCGCGGTGAGCTCGCCCACGACGCGCTGCTTGCGCTCGAGGATCGCGGCCAGATCGAAGGTGACACCGTCGACGTTCACGCCGAGCGTCGCCAGGTGGCCCGTCGCATGGAAGTAGGCCTCGGAGGACTCCAGGAGGACCTTGGAGGGGATGCAGCCCACGTTGAGGCAGGTTCCCCCGAGTGCGGGGTTCCGGTCGACCAGGACCGTGTCCAGGCCGAGCTGCGCGGAGCGGATGGCGGCGACGTACCCTCCGGGGCCGGCGCCGATGATGGCAACGTCGTGGGTGGTCATGGGAGCTCCCGTTTTTTTGTATAGAGCCGGCAGCTACTCTTTTCGAATCGCCTCGCGCTTGCGCTGGACCTCGAGGGCGCCGGCGATGCCGACCAGGGCGTGCTGGTTGTTGTCGATCCGGCAGTGGTTGTCGACGATGCCCATGCGCAGGGCGCCGAGGGCGCGCGGGGAGTTGGCCATCCAGAACACGGTGTCCGGGCGGAAGATCTGCTCGGACATGTGACGGGTGGCCTGGAGCACGGCGTCCTCGAAGATGGTGCCGTCGACGCCCATCTCCCAGGCCACGCGGACGACGCCCATCATGGCCTCGGTGCGGGAGCCGGCGCGGGTGGTGCGGGGGACGTCGTTGGTGCGACGGTAGGCGCCGCGGTAGTCGGGGAAGGGCGCGATGTGGGGGCCACCGAACTGCTCGGAGGCGTGGTGGGTGCCCATCTGGATCGCGACCTCGGCGTACTCCTCGTTGCCGGTGGTACGGAACAGCAGATCCAGCGCCTGCATCACCCAGTGGTCGGGGTTGGACCAGCGGTTCTTGCGGTAGATGCCCATCTGGTTCGCGGCGATGGCCTGGGCGGCGTCGAGCCAGCGCTCGTCCTCGGTGTGCATGTAGTACCGCGTCAGGGCGAGCATGCACTCGCCGGGGTAGTACAGGGGCTCCTTCTCGACCTTGTCCAGGGACATGGCCTGGGAGTAGTTGCGGAAGACCTTCCCGTCCTCATCGATCATGTCGATCATGGTCAGCGCGAGGCCTTCCATGATCATCGCGTCGCTCTCGCGGTAGATGGCGGCCACGTGCTCCGGATTGGCGATGTGCTCCTTGGGGGGGCGAGACAGGTAGGTCATCAGGCTCAGCGCCGCAGAACCGGACTCGCAGCGACCCCGATCGAGCAGGCAGTAGCGGTCCTCGGACGCGGCCTCGGGCACCACGTCCACGCGGGAGACGACGCCGCCGATGGAGATGGCGCCGGCGTCCAGGTAGTCATCCAGATCGTCCCGGAGGTAGGGCTCGTGGTACGCGAGCTCGGCCATCTCGAAGAGGCCGTAGACGGAGCCGGCGTGCCGGACCCAGCTGTAGTCCCGCGAGCTCTTGTCGGTGTTGGGGTAGTACTCGTAGTCGAAGGTGCCGTCGGGCTTGACGGTCTGCAGCAGCCAGCGGCCGCCGAGGCGGATGACCTCGAGGATCTCCTCGGACGACTGGTCATCGATGAGCACGTTGCCCCGGTACAGATCCACGGCGCCCTGGCCGGGCAGGACCTCGCCGAAGCTCGTGGTGCGGAAGCGCCTCAGGTCGGTCTCGACATCCTCCCAGGCCTTGCCGCCCAGGCTCGCGCGCTTGCAGCCCTCGGCCAGGATTCGCGGCAGCTTCTCGTCGCGCTTGGTCACGCGCGGCGACAGGAACCCCTGGGTGACGGCCTCGGCGGGCAGCACGACGCCGGCGTCTTCGTCGTTGACCACCAGCAGGCCGTCCACGCCGGGCTCGAGGAAGTACCAGAAGGACCGCAGCTCTCGGCCGGGGATCGGGAACGCGGGGCCGAGCACGTCCACCGTGAGGCGGATCTCGGAGGCCTGCTTCTCCCACTCGTCGCGGTCGTGGGCGCTCTCCATGGCGCGGCCGGTGGCCAGCGCGACGCGCTCACCCAGGGTGCCCTCGCTGGCCATGCCCCGCAGTCGCTTGGTCTCGCCGGGGCGGAACAGGCTGACGTACACGTCGTGCTCGGGTGTGGCGGCCAGGGCGGGATCGGAGACCAGGGCCGCCAGGCTCGGCGGGATCTCGTCGTCCTCGCCCCCCGCGGTCAGGGCCCTTCGTACGAGCTTCGTCGCGGCGGCCTTGGTGTCCTCGGAGACCTCGGGGCCCTCCTCGGGGATGTCCCAGGCCCAGAAGAGCACGTCGTCGGTCAGCGGCGGCATGAACCCGAACCGCTCGTCCCAGTCGGTGCACGGGCCGTACTCGCGGATGATCGTGCCCGCGCCGTCCACCAGCGCCGCCGACCGCGTCGGCCAGCCCGTGGCCTCGGCGAACTCGCCGTCCTGGTCCACGAACGCCGGGATGTGCAGCCGCCGCGTCCGCAGGAAGTCCGAGGCCCCGGTGCTCGAGGTGCCCTGGGGCAGGATCAGGATGATCGGCAGCTTGAGCTCGGCCACGCCCTTGATCACCCGCTGCAGGTCACGCGTGATCGCGCGCAGCCGGCGATCCTTGGTGTCCGTGTCCAGGTACAGGATCACGGCCCGATCCCCGGTCAGCTCCCCGAGCTCCACCTCCTTGCCCTTGGGCGATCGGAGCATTGCCGTCAGGTCCAGGGTCTCCCCCGCCGGTACCTTCGCCAGCTCGAACTGGACGGGCTCGGCCAGCTCCGTGACCTCGTCGAACTTCTTGCCACCCCCGCCTGTGTCCTTGGCGGTGGTCTCGGTCGAGTCCTTCATCGACACCCAGACGAGCGCCCCGGCCAGGCCGATGGCGATGACGACGGCGATGATGGTCGGCATGTTGGTGCGTTGCATGGTCGTGGGTCCCTCAACGTGTGATTTGTGCGCTTGAAGCTTGCACGCGCGCGCACGTGCAAGGGTGCAGTCAAATCAGAAGTGAGGAGGAAAGGCAAGAGTAACGGGGGATCGGGTGGGGGATCGGGTGGGGTGAGGGCGCGGGGCAGGCCTGCGGCCTGCGGGTCAGTCGCCGTCGTGGATGTTGGTGCTGCCCTCGATGCCGGAGGTGGAGACGTCGCCGCCCTCGTCGTAGATGTCGAGGTTGCCGGTGACGTCCTGGACGGTGATGGCGCCCTCGCCGTCGTAGACGACGACGTTGCCGTCGATGTGGGTGACCTTGGTGTCGCCACCGCCGTCGTCGATGTGGACGTCGCCGAGGATGGACTGGACGTCGATGTCGCCGTCGCCGTCGTCGATCTGCAGCGAGGCGCAGTTCTCGACGATGAGGTCGCCGCCGTCGTCGACCACGTTGATGGGCAGGGTGTCGGGGATGCGCACGGAGATGTTGATCCAGTAGTCCGAGACCTCCGGATCCATGACGGTGAGGAGGGCCTCGCCCTGGTCGGTGGCGTAGAGCTGGGCCACGTGGGTGCCCTTGGCCTGCTCGTCGTCCTCGTCGTCCTCGCGGTCGGTCATCAGCTCGACGAACATCTCGATCTGCTCGGTGTCCGCGCCGGAGACCGTGAGGTCGCCGTTGCCCATGCCGACGGTCATGACGTCCACGGTGGCCGCGTCGATCTGCGTCGAGTAGGAGATCACCAGCCGCTCCTGGCCCTCGCCGCAACCCATCAGCACCAGACCCAGGGTAATCCCGGCCATCATCCACAGTACGTGTCTACTCATCGTGTCCTCCTCTGCGCGCGCCCTCGACCGGTGGTCCGACGCGTTCCAGCTCTGCGCAATGCCGCATCTGGCGCGATTTTACCACCGACTGGCGCCCGAGATCGACCGCTGTGTTGGAAGCGGTGATCTGCACGGCTGGGATCGAGTATGACGGGAGCCCTCCCGGCCCCCAATTACCGGGGCCTTACCGGCTGTCTTCCCACAGCCCGATCAGCAGCGCCCGCAGCTCCTGGGGCTCGCCGCGGACCTCGACGCCGTACTCGCGCAGCCAGCGCACGACGGCGCGAGCCATCTTGTGGGGTTTCGACGAGGCGACGAGGGAGTAGGCCAGAGCGGCGGCGAGGTCTGCGACGAGGGCGTCTCCGGACAGGCCGGGGTCGTCGACGAGGCCGGCGGCGACGAGCCGGGTGAGGGCTCGGCGGGCGTGGCGCCCCTGGTTGGAGGCGTAGGGATCG
>CAYRNR010000315.1:0-4829 GCA_964425605.1 uncultured Rickettsiales bacterium
CGCTGGTAGTAGAACGTCAGCTTGGTCAGCGGGATGTACATCACGTCCAGCTGGCCGCCCAGCTGGATCTTCTGACCGCGGCCCTCGGTGTCGAGCCAGTCCTCGGGCAGCACGTCGTCGACCCGATCCGCCGAGTCGGTCTGCCAGTCGTCCAGTTCGGCGGTGCCGCCGTACTCCCAGCCACGCTCGTTGCGGGCCAGGTCCTTGTTGGTGAACCGGGTGAACGCCGAGATGCGCAGCTGATCGGTGGGCAGCACGTCGGCCTTGCCGTACAGCTGCATGTTCCACAGGGCCGACGACGGCCGGCGCCACAGGTCCACGTGGCCGCGGACCTTCAACCAGTCCACGGGGTTGGTGTAGCCCTTGAGGCGGAAGCCCGTCTCGTCGCGAGCCCGCGCCCCCATGTACACGTCGGAGGCGGCCACACCCCGGTTGTGGGGGTTGTCGTAGTCGGTGTCGTAGTGGCGGAAGACGAAGTCCACCTCGTGGCGCGGGCGCGAGAGGTTGGCCTGGACCAGCACCGCGTTGCCGCCCCCGTCGCTGTGGGCGAACTCTCCGGTGAGGTCGAGCATGCCCAGCCCCAGGGCGAAGTCCGCGCCGATGGCGCCGAAGTAGTCGCGGTTGGGGATGCGGTAGCGGAACAGCCACTGGTCGTTGCTGTCCACGCCCTCGATGACCGCCTTGTCGATGTGCGCCGCGTAGCCGGTGACGCCCACGTGGCTGCGGTTGTTGATGCGGAAGGTGAAGTTCCCGCCGACCAGGTCCTCCCGGTAGAGGTTGGGCAGCGTGACCCAGCCCACGCGGTACAGGTTGCCGTCGATGGCGTCCATGAACACGCGCGAAGACGACGTGTCGTCTCCCTCTTCGTAGCCGCCGTGGTAGAGATACACGTCGTACAGGCGCGAAGAGGCGAAGAACGACATGTCGAGGCTGGACCGGCCGAAGCGGAGCGCCGTGAGGCGAGCCGAACCGCCGAACAACCGCTGGGGCGGCGAGAAGCTCTCCGAGCCGTTGACCTGCAGATCCTCGTACCAGCCGTGGGGTTCGGCGCGCTGGGTCATGTCGAAGGTGATGCGCCGCCCGTACCCGGCCGAGTAGCTGCCGATGATGCCGGAGCCGCCGGGGCCGGTGGCGGACACGAACCCCTTGTCCATCTCGAACACCGGCGTGCCCCACTGGGCGAGGAAGTCGAAGGAGCCGGGGTTGTACTGGACCCTGGCCACCTCCTCCTGGGCCAGCCCCAGGAAACCCATGGACAGCCAGCGGTTCACGGTGAGCTTGCCGCGCATGTAGAAGTCCGGCCACTTGCCGTAGCCGAGCTGCTCGGGCTTGTAGGTCTTGCTGGGTGACGCCGGATCCGCCGGATCGATCCGCTCGATGGTCTGTCCGCCGCGCAGGGTGAAGACGCCCTTGACCGGCACCTTGCGCCGGAGGGGAGGCAGCTCGTCGATGAAGGGCAGGATCTGCTCGAAGATCTTGTCACCCACGCCGGGCAGGGTGATGAGGTCCATCTCCGCCTCGATGGAACCGCGCTCCTCGCGCAGCTGGACGATGGCGTCGGCCGTGGTCTGGGTGATGCCTGGCAGGTCGAACAGCGCCTCGCGGCTCGCCAGGTTGATGTCGAGGGGGTTGTTGTACAGCTCGAGCAGCTGGTCCAGCTCCACGTCGTCGAGGAGGCCGGCGTAGTACAGCTCGAGCAGGTCCTCCTCGGTGTCGATCAGCACGTCCGTGCCGTAGTCGTACGCCGCGGCGGGCAGGGGGGACAGCAGCCAGCCCAGCAGCAGCGCGGGCAGGCCGAATCGCATCGCAGGGAGTCTAGTTGTCATCACCGCGCGCCCAGATCCTGTCGAACTCGTCCTCGTACTGCGCCGCGATCTCGGATCGGGTCAGCCGCACGAGGTTCTCGTCGTTGATGGTGTCGCCCGACTCGGTCCAGTTGTACGAGCCGGTGAGGACCACGTCGCCGTCGAACACGGCGAACTTGTGGTGCATGATGCCCATGGGGCTGGGACACATGCGGGCCTGCACCCCTTCGCCCTCCAGATACCCCTGGATGGTCTGGTTGACCCCGTCCCAGGGGTCCAGCGCCACCTGGACCTCGATCCCGCGGAGCTGGGCCTCGGCCAGGGCCTGGGCCACGTCGGTGTCGGTGAACGTGTACACGGCCGCGTGGATGGTCTCCTGGGCGCGGTCGATCTCCTCGATCAGGATCTGGGAGCACTGTCCGTCGGGGCTGAAGCAGACGTCCGAGGAGGCGCAGGCTGCGACCCACAGGGGCACCGACAGCAGCAGACTCCACGTCCCGAGGCGACGGTCGAATCGCAGGCGCGCACTCACGCGTTCCACCTCCTAGTGCCAGTGGGCGAAGTCTACGCCTTGGGCAGAGCTGGCGAAAGGCCTGGATGCGGGGCGGCCGAGATCGTCACCTCGGATTCACGGGCACTCGGCGAGGCTCACGCGCACGGATCGGTTCTCGACGCGGCAGGCGTCCTCGTCCTCGGCGGCGTCGCAGGGATTCGCACTGCGGGTGGAGATCTGGAACCGTTCCGGGGGGATCTCCCACTCCTTGACCAGGTAGTCCAGCGTCGCAGCGGCGCGCTTGTGCGCCAGGGCCGAGGTCTTCTCCTCGCCGTCCGCGCCCGACTCGAGCACGAAGCAGGCGTCGGCGGCCTGGCCCTGGATCAGCGGCACCAGCTCCTCGTCCACGACCGTCCGCACCCGCCTCGAGAGGTGCTGCGCCTCGGGCGCGAACGCCACCGCCGCGGTGGGCACCGGCGCCGCCACCTCGCGGGTGTGGCCGAACAGGAACAGGCAGATCACCACCGCCGCCACCACGCCGGTGAAGTCCGCGGTGAGCGCGGCCGGGATGGTGTGCCGCAGCTTCGACACCTGCACGGCGCCGAAGTACACCGCCACCACGTAGAAGGTGGTCTCGGTGGAACCCTGCATGGTGGACACCAGGTAGCCCAGGTAGCCGTCCGGGCCCGCGCTGTTCACCGCCTCCACCATGTACCCGAAGGCTCCCGAACCCGACAGGGGCCGCAGCAGCGCCATCGGCAGCGCCTGCGCCGGCAGCCCCAGCGGCTCGGTGATGGGCCCGATCAGCCCCTCGAGCAGGTCCAGCGCTCCCGACGCCCGGAACATGCCCACCGCCACCAGGATGGCCACCAGGTACGGGATGATCTTCTTGGCCACGCCCCACCCCTCGGTGGCCCCCTGGACGAACGACGTGTACACCTCCAGGCGAGGCTCCCGTCCCGCCCGCCGGTCCGCCAGCTGCACCACGAGGCCGTAGCCGATCAGGAGGAAGATGATCATCGGGATCACCCAGTCCTTGACCTGGTCGGCGAACAGGACCATCGCCACCACACCCGCCAGCCCGCCCACCATCACGAGGGGCGACGCGATTCGCCAGAACCGCTCCGCCTTCTCGTCCATCTCCAGCGCCTCGGCCTCCGTCTCCGCCAGCTCGGCGTCCTCGGTCGCCGGCTCCTCCTCGGCCGCTCCCTCCGCCTCGGCCTTCCCCCGGATGCGGAACATCGGCAGCCGCTGCAGCAGCTTCGTGATCAGGATCGCCACGATGGTCGAGCAGAACGTCGCGAACAGCGTCGATGGGATGATCCCCGCGGCGTCCATCGATCCTGCCGCGTGGCGTATCCCGATCACCCCCGTGGGCAGGATCGTCACGTTGGACGTGTTGATCGCGAGGAAGAGCACCATCGCGTTGGTGGCCGTGCCCTTGTGCTTGTTGAGCTTGTTCAGCTCCAGCATCGCCTTGATGCCGAACGGCGTCGCCGCGTTGGCCAGGCCGAGCATGTTGGCCGACATGTTCATGATCATCGCGCCCATGGCCGGGTGCTCGGGGGGCACGTCCGGGAACAGGCGAATCATCAGCGGCCGGATCGCTCGCGCGATCACCCGCAGCAGCCCCGCGTCCTGGGCCACCTTCATCACCCCCAGGAACAGCGCCATCACCCCGATCAGCTTGATCGCCAGGGTCACCGACACCTTTGCCGAGTCCAGGGCCGCAGCCGTGACGTCCCCCATCGTTCCCTGGATGGCGGCGATGACCATGGCCACGAGGATGATCGCGAACCAGATGTAACCCATCATTGGATTGGTCCTCGTAGAGGGTTGGCGGGAGGGTATCACGGCCGCCCCCTGCTCGTGCCCCTGCGTGATTTCTTCCTGTACCCTGTCCTCGACACCTCGAGGGAGCGCCATGGGCACGACCGGCCGGAGACGACTGTGGGCGACGCTGCTGCTGGCGCTGGTGCTGCTGGCCGCGGCGCTGCTGGTGCCGTCGGTGATGCGGCAGACGAGCGAGGAGGTGGTGGAGGAGGCGCCCGAGACGCGCCCGCAGCCCCGCGCCAAGCCGAAGGCGGCCGGCCACGGCAAGCGGCTCCCCCGGCCCAAGGCGTGCCTGACCGCTGCAACGGTGGAAGGGCTCGAAGGCGAGGAGATGGCGGCCTTCCGCGTCGAGCAGGGCCTGGACTCCGCGCAGATCAACGCGGCGTTCCAGCCCTACCTGACGTTCCTCAACGGCTGCCGCCCGGACGACGGCGAGGACCACTCGGGGCACGCGACGTTCGAGCTCCACGTGGGCTGTGATGGGCGGGTCGATGCGGTGGAGGTGGCCGACGACTCCCTGTACGAGCCGGCGATGATGGCGTGCCTGATCGACCGCCTGCGGTACGTGGAGTTCCCGGCCCACGACGACGCGGATGGTGTGTTCTTCGAGTATCCTCTGATCTTCCACTAGGAGATGTCTTGGACGGGCTCGAGCGCGAGGAACGCCGCTGGCTGGACGAGGTCTACTGCGGCGACCG
>CAYRNR010000316.1:0-4799 GCA_964425605.1 uncultured Rickettsiales bacterium
CCCTCGGACAGATCCGAGGCGACGGTCATGTGGATGGTGGCGCGCGCCTCGACGACCTGGACCGAGAGGTGGACATCCACACGGACGCTGTCGCGGCGATCGAACTGGGTGTCGCCCGCCATGCCGTGTGTGTCCTCGCGCTCTCCCCCCCGGGTGGCCGCACCTCCGGCGCGGCTCCGACTACCCCTCGTCCTCGTCCGGGGTCATGATCCCGATGATCTTGGTCCCGGACCCCTTGATGGCGTCCATGATCAGTACGGCGTTGCCGTAAGCGGCGTCGTCGTCCGCCTCGAAGAAGACGATCTTCTCGGGCTGGATCTTCAGCGCCAGCCGCAGGCGCTCCTCGAGGTCCTTCATGGCCACGACCTCGTGGTTGACCTCGATGAGGTTGTCCTTGCGCAGGTACACCACCACCTGCTTCTTCATCTGCTCGGTGGGCTGCTCCACCTCGGCCTTTTCGGGCACGAGCACCGGCAGCATCTTGGTCATCAGCGGGGTGATGACCATGAAGATGATCAACAGCACCAGGACGATGTCGACCAGGGGCGTGATGTTGATGTCCGCCTTGACGCCGCTGCCCGTAGCCATCCCCATGCTGTCTGGCCCTCTAGTCCTGCATTCCAGCCGCGCGGAGCTGCTCGATGAGCTCCTCGGGCGTGGAGTCCTTGTCGGTCATCAGCGAGACGTTCTTGGCGCCGCTGCGCTCGCAGACCGCCATCACCTTGCGCACGTCGGCGTACCGGGCCTGGAAGTCCCCCTTGATCAGGATGGGCTTGAACGGCTCGGCCACCATGGTCTTGGACAGCTCGGTCTCCAGGGTCTCCTCGGTCATCAGGGCGCTGCCGAGCCAGATCTCGCCCGAGGTGGTGACGCTGACGATCAGGTCGTCGCTGCTGTCGTCCTTGGACTCGGCGTTGTTGGCCGCGGGCAGCACCACGTCTGCACCGCGGGTCAGCATGGGCGTGACCACGATGAAGATGATCAGCAGCACCAGCACCACGTCCACCAGGGGCGTGATGTTGATCTCGGACTTGGGTCCGACCTGTTTACCCGGCGCTTCCATCCAGGTGCTTCCTGTTCTTGAGCAGGTAGTCGAGCATCTCCGAGTTGTTGTTGGTCATCTCGATGATGAAGTTGTCGACCCGTCCGCTGAAGTAGTTGTAGAGCCACACCGCGGGGATGGCCACGAACAGCCCGTAGGCCGTCACCACGAGCGCCTCGGCGAGGTTCACGCCCACCGCCTCGATGCTCGTGCCCTCCACCGCCATCTTCTGGAACGTCCCGATGATGCCCAGGACGGTCCCGAGCAGTCCCACGAAGGGGGCCGTGGCGCCGATGGTCGCCAGCACGGACAGCCAGCGCCGCAGGTTCACCGTCTCCTGCTCCACGGTCCGGCCCATGGCCGAGCTGCACGTGGACAGGTCCTCGGTGTCCCCCTTGGTCACCTTCAGATCCTCGAAGTCGTCGATCCCCGCCTTGACGATGCGGGCCAGGTAGCTGTGCTTGTACTGCTTCTCACCGCCCAGCGTGGTCACCTGGTCCAGCCGGCGCGCCTTGAGCAGCTCGGCCACCGAGGCGGCGAAGCGCTTGGACTGCGCCTTGGCCAGGGTGTAGGCGATGAGCCGCTCCACGGCCACCGCCACCATGGCCACCGACATGATCGTCAGCACCAGCGCGACCGTCTTGGCCGCGATGGTCATCTGATGCCAGATTTCGATGAGTGAGTGTTCCATCGAAAAACCTCCAGCTACGTCACGTGCGCAGCGAGAACTTCAACCGAATCGTCATGCGGAACTTGGTCAACACGTTGCCCGACATCATGGGCTCGGCCACCCAGGTCTCCACCGCCGAGATGGCCGCGGCGTGGAAGAGCTTGGGACCGGCGACCACCTTGATCTCCTCGGGCTTGCCGTCCAGTCCGAACAGCACCTCGAGGACCACCTCGCCCTCGATCCCCTCCTTCTTGGCCAGGGGGGGGTACTCTGGCGAGGCGTGACTCTTCCAGATCACCTGCTCGGCGTTGAAGCCGAGCTCGAGGACGCTGCCGGACCCGGTGCCGCCGAGGACACCGCCGATGACGCCGCCGATGACGCCGCCGACCACGCCGCCCTCCACACCGAAGTCCTGCCCCTCGACCTCTTCCATGCTGTCGAGCTCGTCGTTCTCGGGCAGCTCGTCCACGTCCTCGGGCTGGACGATCTCCGTGGGCTTGACCGACTCGGTCTTCTGCTGCGTTCGGCTCTTGCTCGACGACGGGGGCGGAGGTGGAGGTGGCGGCGGCGGGGGAGGTGGCGCGGTGAAGAACGTGACCTCGATCTCCACGTCCTCGTCTTCGTCGACCACCTGGCTCGCCATGATGACGATGACCGCGATCAGCGCGCCGTGGAAGAGGACCGATGCCAGCACCCCGAAGGGATTCCGCCGCTTCTTCACGACCTGCTGAGTGGTGGCCTCGAACAACGAACTCTCCAGCTTTCCGCGCACCCGCGGATGAGGCTTTGATAGCACGGGACAGGGGGGCCTTGTCAAAAGCCCCGGGGGATCCGTGAGGCGCGTTCAGCGCACCAGGCGAATCCCCTGTATTCGTTTCACCACGAAGGAGACATCTTCGTCCCGCTGGTGGTCGTGACCCTCGAAGCTGGACACGCCGCCGCTGTCGTGGACCTTGCTCGGGGTGACCCGCGTCAACATCAATCCGCCCTGGCTCGACGACCGGTAGAGGATCTCGATGTCGTGGCCGCGATTGACCGCCGCCCGCACCAGATCCAGGGATTTGGCCGGGGACAGCTTGAGCAGGTCCCCGCTCCCGGCGGCGCCGGGCTTGCGGCCGAGGTCGTGGCCCAGCCCGGCGATGGGACGACCATCGCCGTTGAGGGCCGTGAACGCCTGCAGGGAGTCGGTCGCGCCCGCGGCCCGGGCGTCGAGGGGCTGCAGGACGACCAGCTGCCTCGCCGGGAACTCGGCCACGTCGTCCAGCACGTCCGCCAGGTCGGTCTCGCTGGTGCCCTCCACCTGCTCCACCGCCGCGCTGAACGCCGCGGACACGGGGGGCTCGTAGCTGCGGACCCACGGTGTGGCGCTCAGTTCGGCCTCCTCCAGCAGCTCCATCAGCGCGGGCCGCGCCTCGCGCGCCATGGCGAACACGCCCGGTGCCATGCGCCGGTACCCGGGGGCCGCGCTCTGCAGCGCGGTCATCAGGATCTGCTCACGGTCGGGCTGGCAGGTCACGACCAACGCGTCGTGGAACTCCACCTCGCCGCGGTCGCCGATCCACTCGTCCACGGTGCTGTCCACGTTCTGGGGCATGCCGTGGGCCGCGCCCTGGCGAAGGAAGCCCAGCAGCTCGGAGCGGCGCCAGCCCCGGTCCATGGCCTCCCGCACCGTGTCGCCGGTCAGCAGGTATCGGTTGAGCCGATCGCACGAGAGGAACTCGCACATGGTCCCGAGCCGGAACACGTCCTCGAGGGGCAGCCCTGCGGGCGCCAGGATCTCGAAGTTGGGCTGGAGGTGGAACTGCACCGGGATGTCCGGCGACGCCTCGCCCAGGGGCTGGCCCTCCAGGAACTCCCGGCCGGCCGCGCTGATCCGTACCAGGCTGCCGTCCTCCCCGAGGCCGCGCTCCACCAGGCCGGCGATGGCCATGGACTCCAGCGGTGGCATGGGATTGTAGAAGCCGCTCGGCGGCAGGTAGTAGGTCTTGAGGATGAACCGCTTGTGGAACACCGTGCCCATGTACCGCCGGCGGTACAGCACGTTGAGGGGCTCGATGGGTGCCCACACCCCCTTGGGCACGTCGCCCAGCACCTGCAGGAGCCACGAGGACAGCGGATCCTGCCGCTCGAAGCAGGTGCGATACAGGTCACGCCGCTCCTCGGGCGCGAACTTCAACCACTCGTCGACGCGGTCCACGTCGGGTTCGAGGTAGCCGTCGGCGCTGCGGACGAGCTTGAGCATCCGCACCTGGTCCAGGTGCCACTGCAGCACCTTCTCGGCGTCGTTGCGGCCCCAGAGGTTGCCGAAGAAGCGCAGGATCTCCTCGAGGTTCTTCTTGAAGATCTCGCCCTTCTGGGTCACCCGGACGCGGTTCTGCTGCAGGTAGGTCAGCAGGCTGGTGATGCTGAAGCCCACCGGGAAGTTGAAGTTGGTGTCCTTGCTCAGCCGCGCACCCTCCCCCTGGTAGCGGGGTAGGGCCAGCTTCTTGGTGAAGTGGGACGCGAGCACCTTCAGCAGGGGCGCGGGGAGCACGTAGAACAGGGGCGGCGCCTGGTGGCTGTTGCCGAACACCAGAAGGTTCCGGCCCAGCTGGTGGAGGGCCTCGGCCCAGAGATCCTCCCGCTTTCCGTGGCTCGCCGTGAGCTCCTGCAGCAGCCAGGTGCCGCCGGCAACGCCGCCGGTCTGGATCAGCGCGATGAGCGCCCGGTGGTGGATCGGCTCGAGCTTCTTGAGGATGGTCCGCACCCGCCGGCGGTTGGTGAACAGCTCCACCAGGGCCTCGACGGTCTGTTCGGTGTTGCCCGCCATGCGCAGGTACTTCTTGGCGTACGAGGCCAGCACCTCGGGCGGACAGGACCTGAAGAACTGGGTCAGTTCCTTGCTCAAGTTCCGGATTGCCCCTCTCGATGCGGTTCCCGCGCTGCGCGACGACGTGTCGTCCCTCTCCCTACGACATCTCGTCCACGCGGGTTGTTCCGCTGTCTCGCATCATATCGTTATCGAGGCGAGATCGATGGGAGAAATTCCTCCAGCCTCCTCGTCCCACTCCTCGATGAAGTAGCTGTAGCCCTGCTCGGTGAGGAACA
>CAYRNR010000317.1:0-4799 GCA_964425605.1 uncultured Rickettsiales bacterium
ATGCCCCTGAAAAACCGGTCCCTCAAGTGGGGGCATGCGCGTGAAAAATCACACCCCGCAGTCGCGGGCAAAATACGGTCGGGCGTGCTCCTGCGGTTTGATGACTGGAACGGGGTCGTTCTTTCGTCGTCCTCATCGAGCCAGCCGGCGTTCATCTGTACCGAAGACCGCCTCATTCCCCGTTCAAGGGCCCGTAGCGAGGTGGCCACCTCTGCGGTCGGGTTGCGAGCAAATCCGAGCCCGCGATAGGATGTCTGCGCGGGTTTCTCGCTCGCGCTGGGAGGGGCGATGTGGTCAAAAAGTGGCTCTCGCGTCACGTCCCGCGACGACTCGGCGAGCCTGCTTCGCTTCTGCGGAGCCGTGTGCTTCCTCGTCATGTCAACGCTGCTGGTTCCCGCCTCGACGCAGGCCTCGGACAGCCTTGGCGAAGCCGAGCGGCAACGCCGTACGTTGTTCGAGAAGATTGCACCGTCGGTGGTGTTCATCGCCGCTGACGATGGCCTCGGCTCGGGTTTCGCGATCACAGACAGCGGGCTGGTGCTAACCAACGCACACGTGGTCGAAGGCTCGGACGAGGTGCGGGTCGTCTTGTACGACGGTCGCTCTTGCGATGCCGACGTAGTCGAGCTGGCTGACGACGTGGACTTGGCCCTGATCTCGCTGCCTCACGACGATCTCAGGCCGCTGCCTGCGGCCGACACTGACGAGATGCGTGTGGGTGACTGGGTCGGTTCGATCGGCCACGGCTCCGGCGGGATCTGGACTTTCAACACGGGCATGGTGTCCAACATCTATCCCGACGGCGCCGAGCATCCCGTGTTCCAGACTCAGATCCCCCTCAACCCAGGCGCGTCCGGTGGGCCGATCTTCGACCGCCGAGGCCAGGTCGTGGGGATCGTCGTGGCCGGCTTGACGGAGGCCAATAGCATCAATTTCGGGTTCAAGATCGATCTGGCCCACGAGCACCTGGGATTGCTCGGCGGCAAAGGCTCGGACGCGGCAGGTCGCCCAGACGACGAGCGGGGCCGCCAGCGCGCGAGCACCTTGACCGTGTACGCCCCCGCAGGGGCGGTGGTATTCGTCAACGGCAAAATGGCGGGCACGGGTCCGCGCGTCGAGGTCGACCTCGTGCCGGGCAGGCACGAGGTCTTCGCCGTCGTCGACGGAAAGAGGGTCAGCGACGTGATCGAGTTCCCGATGCAGAACGAGGTGACGCTTGAATGACCGTGCGCCCGCCAGGGTCGTTCATGTCCGCTGCGACGAGGAGGGAGGGGCGAAATGAGGATCTGTCCAGGTACAACGGGTCTCATCGGTTTCGTGGTGGTCGGCCTATGTCTGAGCGCTCCGTCAACGACCCGCGCCAGCGAATGGCGCGACACGTTCGAGCCTGGGGTCGTGGCCTCGTACGTCGACATGGACGACGCGGCGGTGATGGTGGTAGGGGCCGGCAACGAGGACAGTGGTCTGGATGACGCCGTCGATGCGCTGATCGAGGCGCTCGATGATTCCCGTCACATCCGCCTGGTGATGGATGCGGCTTCCCTCGGGGACATCGGCGAGCTGTCTGACTCAGAGATCGTCCGGCGCACCGCTGCGTTCCCCATCGACCGGATTGCCGTCGTGCGGCTGTTCGGCGATGGTGGGAGCGGGACCACGGTCGTGGTCACGTTCTACGACAAGGACGCCAATGCCCGTGACGCCCTCTCGGCGGGACTGGGCGACGATCTCGACAGGTCGTCGACCAGTCGCGCAGACGGGGGAGACGACTTCGACCGCGAGGGCGACCGGGTGGCCGATCGAGATGACCGCAGGGACTGGGAAGACGATCAGGATCGAGACGACGACGAAGATGGCGAGCGCGTGGCCTCCGATTCGAGGGGGATCAGCGCCGACACGGCCCGCGCCGTGTCAGAGGCGATCGGGGGTTCAGACGACTCGCTCAGCGCCGCAGAGCAGTACGAGCGCAAGCACCTGTGGTTCCAGGATTACGTCGGCGTGAGCACGTCTTCGGGGGCCGTCGTGGCCCACTGGAGCAAGCTGTACCGGGGCAAGTACAAGGAACCGGTCAACGGGGGCGAGTTCTACGAGATCATCGGTCGGAGGGACCTCCTTGAGGAGTACCAGACGGGTATGGCGGTCAAGATCGTGTTCACCGCCGTCGGACACGGCGTCGGGATCCCCATGTTGATCGGCGGCGCTGTCGAGACGGTCAAGGCGATCGAAGGTGGGTACGACGATCCATTCGGCGATCCCAGTCCGGAGGTCAAGGGAGCCGTCGCAGCGATGGTCGTCGGCGGCTCGCTCTGGGGTGTCATGGCCATCGTCGGATTCTCGCTCAATCCCCACCCCGTGGACATGACCCAGGCGCGAGAGCTTGTGGACGACTACAATCGGGCATTGCGCAAGGAGCTGGGACTCCGGGAACCGCGGTCGGAGCTCCGACTGCGGGACCGATCCCACCGTGGATTGTCGATCCAGATCGCTGCCGGACCGACTGGCGTGTTCGTCCACGGGAGGTTCTGACCGTGATGGGCACCTCGCGCAGCCGGCTGGCGCTCCTCTGGCTCCTCCTCGCGGTGGCATCTGCTCCGGCGGCCGCCGAGAGCGCTTTTTCGTTCGACCTGGGCGCAGCCTCGGTCCAGCTGATCCCTCCCGGCCCTGTACCCACCGATGGCCGCCACGTCCCCCTGTTTGTCGTGGTCACCGACGAGGACGGGCGCCTGGCCGAGGACGTCGACTTCAGTGGCACCGAGGTGAGCCACAGCTACCTCGATCCCGAGTGTACGCGACTGCAACCAGGGATCTTCGAGTGCGACTACGGCACACCCAACTGGCTGCCCAGGGATCCCGGCGAGGTCAGGCTGGTCGTCGAGTTGCCGTCGGGCAGCCGCGTGGAGAGCACGTCTCCCCTGACCTTCGACAACGCCAGCCACCGGAACGTGGACCTCGAGACGAACCCCCGGCGCGTGAGGCTGGGCCACCACGACGAAGTCGAACTGGTCTACTCCGTCGAGGACGACCGCGGCCGCGGGATAGACGGTCTGCGACTGGTGCACCACGCCAACATCGGTCGTGTGAGCGAGGTGGACTCCCTCGGCGGCGGCCGGTATCGGGCCTATTTCCAGCCACCTGCGGGAAAGACACCCGACGTGGCGACGATCGCCGTGTGGGACGAGACGTCGCCTGACACGCCTCCCGACTTCTTCCGGCTTCCCCTGCACGGTCAAGTCAGCTTCCCGATAGACGTCCACTCACCGGACGTCCGGATCACCTTCTCCGTGGGCGACAACACCTTCCCCTCGGTGACGTCAGACGAGACCGGGAGCGCTCGGGCCGAGTTGAACGTGGCCCCGGGCGAGTCGGTGGCCACCGTGGAGATCCGACAGCCGGACGGCAGCCGCGCGACGCGCGAAGCGGATCTCGATATTCCCCCACCGACACGCGTCGCGCTCGGTGGGATCCCGTGGGAGTTGGTGGCTGACGGCGTTCGCAACCTTCCCGTATACGTCATGGTTTGGGACCACGACGGTGAGCCGATCGCCGAAGAAGAGAAACTCGAGATGGACGCCGCTCCCGGGAGGGTCGCGGCGCTAGAGTTCATCGGGGATGGCCTGTACCGCGCGGAGATCGAGCTGCCTCGCCAGTTTGACGAGGACAAGCTCGTCGTTCGGGTTCGGACGGCCCGCGACGACGGCGGCTCGGACGAGGTGCGCTGCGGCTTGATCGAGCTCGGGCCGGCCGAGATCCTGCTCCGTGCCGAGCGAAGGACGGCGTCGAGCGAGCAGCATATCGCCGACTTGACCGTCGAACTGCTCGACGCCAGCGGACGCCCCGATCGAGGTGACTTCGACGTCGAGTTTCATTCCTCGCGCGCTCCGGTGACCGGATCAGAGCAGGCCTCTGAGGGCGTGTTCGTCGCGGAGGTCGAGGTCGACAGTGGCGAGGTGTCCCTCGTGCAGGCCGTGGCCGGCGTTGTGGCCCGGCGCGCGTCGCCAGCGCACGTGGTCGCACTACCCGCGTTCGATTCGGTCGCGAGAGGAGGGCAACTGCCGGTCACCGTCGTCACCCTGGACCGCGCCGGGCGCCCGGTACGTGGAGTTGACGTCGAGGCCACGGTTCTCCGCGGTGGCGGTCGGATCACCCAGGAGGTCACGACCAACGCCAATGGCCTTGGCGCGCTCGAGTTCAACGCGGGCTCCATGCCTGGCCTGGCGACCATCGAGCTACGATCCGGTGGCGTGGTCTCGACCGTGCCCATCCTGCAGACGGACGAGGATCTCGGGGCCGGGTTCGAGCTCCCCGTCGGTACGTGTCGCCCCGACGACATCGTGGCGGCGACGTGGCGGCGCCTTGCCGCCAGCATCGTCCTGGGCGACGAGGACTGGGACTACGATGGCGCCGCGGCCTCGCTCTCGCGCAGCGCCGCCAGACGCGGGGGCGAGGGCCCTGGCGGCGACGATCGCCTGCGACACGGCGAATCGGGGGATGGCGACGGCGGTCGCGCGGCCCGAGACAAGCGCGAATCGCTCGGCGAGCGGCGGCTGGCCAACCGGCGGGGATGCGTATGGGTGGGCTGGATGCCCGGGAGCTACCTGCTCGACAACCGCCCCTGTGACGAGAGCCATGGTGGCTGTTCCATGGCGTTCGATGATGAGATCGCAGCCGAGGACTTCTTCCCCATCCGCATGTCCGCGACGACCCCGCAGACCTTCCAGGTCGGCGCCGAGTGGTTCCCCTTCCAGGAGTGTAGCGCCCAGTTAATTCGTCACCATTTCCCGCGACAAATCGGTTGACACGTT
>CAYRNR010000318.1:0-4753 GCA_964425605.1 uncultured Rickettsiales bacterium
TGGGGATCGTCGTCGTGGGGGACCGCGTCCACCCACTCGGAGAGGCTGCCCTCGAGGTCGTAGGCACCGTACGGGCTGACACAGCGGGGGTACTTGCCCGAGGGCTGTATCCAGCGGGCCTCGCCCACCCCCTCGACCACGTCCGCGTGACAGATCCCCGTCCGGTACTCGTCACCGTAGGGGAACAGCCAGCCCTCCTCGCCGACGCAGGCCTTGGACCACTCGTCCTCGGAGCACAGCCGCCGCCCACGCTCGCGGCACAGGGAGACGGCGTCGTCCCAGCTGACGTAGGCGCGCGGCATCTCCCCGGCGACGTTGGGGTACTCGTAGACGTCGATACAGAACGCCCCGGTCGTGCGCGTCTCCCGGGGACGGGGGAGGTGCTCGATTCCGGGCCAGTCGGGGTAGAAGTCGATCTGCTCCCCGGTGGCGCCGGAGACGAAGGCCCCCGCGGGCACGAAGACCATCCCCTCCGGGCACGACGGGGCTCCCTCCACCACGGCGTCCGGGATCGCGGGGGTATCGCCAGCCGGCGGTGAGCCCTTGCACGAGGGGAGGAGCGGCGCGGACAGCGCCACCAGACACAGGAACATCAGCGGTGTTTGTGAACTCATGGTTGGGTCCATTATCCTACAGGTCACGGCCCATGTGATCCCCTATGCACAACTACCTCAACCGAGCCGGCGGTCACATTCCAACGATTCTGTTGGCAGCCTTGACGGTAGCGTGGTGCGTCGTTGTCGGTGTGTTGGCCGAGGTCAAGCTCCACCACCTGGCGAGCAGCTGGGGATACGATCTCGCGTTCTTCCACAACCTGCTCTTCAACACGATCCACGGGGAATGGTTCGTCCAGAGCAGTTCGCCCCACGAGGCGAGCGGGCTGTTCGGGTTGCACCACACCTACCCCATCTTGCTGGGTGTCCTGCCCATCTACGCGGTCCTCCCGCGGGTCGACACCCTGGTGTGGATCCAGGTCGCCGCGGTGGCGTCGTCCGCCGTTCCGGTCGCGCGGCTGGCGCGCCGGGCGGGCGCCTCACCGGGCCAGGCGGTGACCGTGGCCGGATGCCACCTGCTGCAGATGCCGCTGCTGATGACGGCGCTGTGCGACTTCCGCCCCATCGTGCTGAGCATCCCGCTGTTGCTGTGGACCATGGCGCTCGCGCTGGAGGACCGTCGGATCTGGGCGTTCGCGCTCACCGCGGCCACGCTCACGGTGCGCGAGGACATGGTCTATCTGCTCGTCGTCATCGGCGCGGCCCTGGCCGTGCTCCCCGTGCTGGGCGCCCGGCGGCCCTGGACAGGCGCGGGCATCGGCGGGATCGCCATCCTCTACTGGGTGATCATCACCGGCATCGGCGGCGAGTTCACCTACTACTTCGATCCCGGCGAGATCGGCCGCTCCGGGGCACCGGATCTGGACGCGCCCATCGCCGCCCGGGCCCGATTCCTGCTCCCCTACATGGCGCCCTTCGGCCTGGGCGGGTGCCTCGCCATCCCCCTGCTGGCCCCCGGCGGCCTGGTGGGTTCGTACCTGCTGGTGCTCTCGCCCTACGAGTGGGCGGACTGGTCCGGTGTGTACGGCCACCACACCGCGCCTCTGATCGCGTCGGTGAGCGGCGCGGCCGCGGTGGGCTGGGCGCTGGTCCTGAGGCGCCTGCCCGTGTTCCGCCGGCGCCACGCGCTGGCGGCGCTCGTGGTCGTGCAGGTGGGGGTCCTGCTCTGGCTCGCGCCTTCACGGATCCGCCAGACCCTCTCGGTGCCCGGGATGAGCGCCGAGCAGGTGGAGGAGGTCCGCGCGCTGCTGGACCAGATCGAGGACGACGAGGCCGTGGCGAGCGACTACCGCACCCTCGCGCTGCTCTCCGGCCGTCGCACCCAGTACGCGGTGTCCGACTTCCGGTTCACCGAGACGGATCGATTCCCCCACAGCGGCGAGGACTTCCCGCCGGGCTTCGAGCACGTGGACGTGGTCCTGCTTCAGGTCGAGGAGGAACCGCGGGTGGCGAAGGCGGCGCGCGAGTGCGAGGCGTTCACGCGTGTGGCCGCGGCCGCGGGCTATGAACTCTACCGGCGCACCGCACCCGGCGGTGAGTCCTGTTCGGCTTCTCTGAGGTAGCCCCGCTCGGGGCGTTCGTTCAGCCCTCGTCCTCGGGCTTGTAGAACCGCACGTGGAAGTGGCTGTAGTGGCCGTACCAGTGGCGGATGATGCCCTCGTGGTGCTTGGGACCGCGGGGGTACTGGAAGATCAACTCGAGGTAGGCCTCGTCCATCCACGGTAGCTCGCTGGCGTACTCGTAGAACGCCTCCTGGAGCCGGTAGTCGAGGATGATGTACTGCACGTTCTCGTCGGACACCAGCGCCTCGAGCAGGGCCCAGGTGCGGTCCATGTCCATACGGTCCGGGTGCATGGCCGACAGCACCGGCTGCGCCTCGCCGTCGGCCCAGTAGGGGCCGATGTCCACGTCCAGACCGTTCTGGTGGGACATGTGCGGGGACATGGGGCCGCCGCCCTTGCGGCTGATGTCGCCCACGGTCAGCGCCGCGGTGCCCGGGAACAGCGCCTCGACCTGATCCACCGCGTCCCGCAGGCCATCCACCGTGCGCTGGCAGGTGTAGGCGCGCCACGGGGCGATGACGTGGAACCGCGGGTCGTCGTGGGGGAACTGCACGCCGTTTCGCAGCCGGCCGTTGCTGTGGCTGCCCACGGGGATGCCGGTGGAACGCTGCTCGTCGTCGGCCTCCTCGATGGACTCCTCGCTCCACTCCTCGTCCCACAGGCCCGTGGACGCGATCATCTCGTCCAGGGGGGTGCCCTCGAGCTCGAAGAGGAACGATCCGTCGATGGACTGGGCCAGCGCGCTGGTGGAGTCGTACGCGTCACCGCCGGTCGCCCGGCCCTCGGGCAGCAGCTCCTTGGTGTCCTTCTGCTCGTCCGCGGTGCGCGCGGGCCACGCAAAGGCGATCGCCGGGCAGGCGAGGAGGAGCAACAGGGATCTCGGTGTCAGGATGCGCATGAAAAATGGTCGAGAATCGGGCCATCGTAGGGAGGCCCGTGCCCGTCGTCAAGGGGAACCCGGCTCCCCCAGCCGCCCGGAGACCGCCGGCCACAGCTCGTCACGTCCGGTCCGACGGAGCGTCTCTCGGGCCTCGTCGGCCCCGAGCTCGTACCAGGTGAACCCCCCGCAGGCCTCGCAATACGGCAACGCGGACAGGTCCCCGGTCAGGTGCGCGAGGCGGATCTCGTCGACCCGCGCGCTCCGCCACAGGTCCACGAACCCGCCATCCCCCACGTTGCCCACCTCGATGGCCCCGTCCGTGTCGGCACAGCAGACCTGGAGCTGGCCGTCCCAGCGGATCACCGGCGTCATCCACGGGGCCGGACACGGGGGGCGGCCCTGGGGCTCGGCCGGGGCAGCGGGTGTCGCCTCTGGCGTGGCGCCCTCTTCCGCGGTGGCGGCGTCCTCGTCCTCGCCCCACGTGCGCTCGGCCCAGACCCGCAGGTGGATGTGGTCCTCGTCACGGGGCGCCAGCCCGTGCTCGCGCACGGTGCGATCGTAGAGATCGTCGGCGCGGCGCTGCTGCTCACCGCCGGTGCCGATGGAGATACGCTTGATCATCACCTCGTTGAAGCCGATGCCGTTGCGTCCCTCGCGCAGCACCTCGTCCCAGTACTCGACGAACGGGCCCGCCTCCATGTGGTTGTCCGGCTGCAGCACGAACTGGAACTGGGTGTTGATCCCCGGATCGTCCCCCTCCATGGCGGCGCGCCGCGCGAGGAAGTGGTGGATGTTGTCCATCACCTGGTGGAAGCGGTCGCGCCCCTTCACCCGCAGGTAGGTCTCGGACGTCACGGAGTCGAGGCTGAACACCACCAGCAGGGGCGGGCCGCCGGCCGCGCGCGCCGCGAGGATGCGGTCCACCCGCGAGGGCGTGAGGGCCACCGCGTTGGTGTCCACCCGCAGGTAGCCCACCAGACCGGCCAGGTGCTGCGAGGCGAACGTGATCATCCGGTCCAGCTCGGGGTGCAGCGTGGGCTCGCCGAGCCACTGGAAGATCAGGTGGTCCAGCTCGAAGGCGTTGCGCTCGAGGTCGAGGATGATCGACCGGTAGAGGTCCATGTCCATGAAGCCGGGGCGCAGTCCACGGTGCACGTCCGCCTGGCACACCTGCGGCGTGCACATGGGGCACAGCAGGTTGCACAGGTCCGTGGGCTCGATCTGCAGGACGGTTCCGGTGTGCATGGATTGTTGGTAGCACGGGATCCGGGGAGAGTCGAGCACCGACGGTCTGCCGGGCGGGGTTCGAGGGGGAGTCGAGGGTCGACTTCTGCCGCCGCTCGTGGTTGAATCCGCCGACGTGGCCCGGGAATCTGGAAGATGGGTGTTCGGTCTGGTGCTGGTCGCGGCGGTGGCTCAAGCGGGCTGCCTCAACGAATGCCAGCAGCTGTGCGACGCCTGGTACGAGTACCGGGAGGTGGCCTGCGAGGAGACGGACCTCGCCGCCGACCTCAACCGATGCCTGTCCGATTTTCAGACCCTGACCACGGGCAATCTGGAAGCCTGCCGCTTCTATCAGCCTTTCGTCGAGGGGCTGGTGCCGGAGGAGAAGCTCTTCTGCGGTGAGGTGGCGGACAACGATGGAGCTTTCAGCTTCATGCTGTCACAGGGCGAGGAGACACCATGACCGTTCGCACCCTCCTGGTGGCCACGTTGCTGCTTTCCCCCATGGTGATGATGGCCTGCGAGAACGACTG
>CAYRNR010000319.1:0-4709 GCA_964425605.1 uncultured Rickettsiales bacterium
TCACGAGGTGGTACGGGGTGGCGCCGCCATCGTCGAGGATGTACGCAGACGCGCCCTCGACGTTCTCGTTGATGTAGAGCGCCAGGGTGGACAGCTTGTTGTTGCCGTTGGCCTCGGACACGTCGATGACCGTGTCCACGCCCGCGACCGTCACGGTGAGCTGGCCCGACGTGGCGATGACCTCGTCCCGATCCGTGTACCCCTGGGAGACCTCCATCTCGGACTGCGCAAGGGCGACCACGTCGACCGCGAAGGTACCGGCCTGGGCGCCGTTGTCGGCGGTGACCGTCATCACGGACTCGTTGGAGCTGATCGCGGACGAGATGTTCAGGTCGTCCTCGCTCGCGAAGTCCGCGATGAACGACTCCAGATCTTCCAGATAGCCGTTGAGCTCCTGTAGCAGGGTCAGGCGGCTCTCGAGGTTGGTCTGTTGACTGCGAAGGCGATCGGTGGACGCCTCGGCCACGGACATGTAGGCGTCGATGATCGAAGTGGTGTCCAGGCCGGAGACCAGCCCGTCTACGGTGACGCCCATGGTCTACAGCTCCTCTTGTAGCAGTAGGCCCCCGAGCTCCTCGAGCGCGGCCACCACATCCAGGTACTCGGCCGGTGGGAACTCCTTGAGAACCTCACCCGACTCGTCTACCACGCGCAAGATGTAGCGGCCAGTCTCTTTGTGTACTTCGGTCTTGACGCGGAGGCCCGTCCGATCGGCGGCCTCGGCGGCCTCCTCGATCTTCTGGGCGATGGCCTCGGCGGCGGACTCGCTCCACCGCTTGGTCACGCTCTCGGTCTCTTGGGCCTCGTACGCGGCGATCCCAGCGGATGCCCGCGGGGAAATCGACACGGTGGGCCTGGGCTTCGTGGCGGCGGGGTCTCCGGCTGCAGGCCGGCTGTCTCCAGCACCAGACACCACCCCGCCCGACTCGGCCTGCCCATCGGGCGCAGCCTTGCCCCTGGACGCACGCAGCGATGCTGCCTGCGACGCCGGGGTGAGTCTTGGGATGGTGTTACTCACGTTGCACCTTCATTCCCGTCAAGAAGAGCCCCGGGGGCCGTCGCCCCCGGGGTTCGTTGGTATCACTAGCCGAGCAACGTCAACGCCATCTGCGGCGCGAAGTTGGCCTGGGCCAGGACCGAGACACCGGCCTGGGCCAGGATCTGGTTCTTGGTCAGCTCCGCGGTCTCGGACGCGAAGTCCACGTCGCGGATCTGGCTCTCGGCGGCGGTCATGTTCTCGAGGTTCACCTCGAGATTGCGGAAGGTGTGCAGCAGGCGGTTCTGCTGTGCACCCAGGGTGGCGCGATGGCTGCTCACCGACCCGATGGCCGTGTCGATGAAGGCCAGGGCGTCGGACGCCGAGGCCGCGTTGCTGACGTTCAGCGCATCGAGCCCCAGCGCGGACATGCCGGTGGAGTTCAGCGTGATGGAGATCTCGTAGTTCGAGCCCGCGTGGATGCCGACCTGCACGTCCATCGTGGTGTTGGAGATCAGCAGGCTGGTGCCGTTGAACTCCGTCACGTTGGCGAGGCGGTCGATCTCGTTGCGGATGGCGTCGAGCTCCGTCTGGAGGTAGGCGCGCTCGTCGTCACCCAGCGTACCCGAGGCCGACTGCATGGCCAGCTCGCGCATACGGGTGAGGATGGAGTGCGTCTCGGACAACGCGCCTTCCGCAATCTGGACCACGGAGACACCGTCGTTGGTGTTTCGCATGGCCACCTGGGTCGAGGCGATGTCGGCTCGGAGGTTTTCGCTGACGCCCAGGCCCGCAGCGTCGTCGGCGGCGCGCGTGATACGCAACCCCGAAGACAGACGCGCGTAGCTCTGCTCCATCGCGCCAGAGGAACGGTTCACGTTCTTCTGGGCCATCAGCGACGCGATGTTGTGGTTGATTCGCAGTGACATCAGTGACGCTCCTTCTAGCAGGCCGTTTCCAACTGTCCTGTGTTATCGGAGGGTTTCCGTGGACCTTTAGAAATTTCTTGGGGCTGCGAGAGGGAGAAATGGAGAACCGGGGGACGGGGCTGTGATCTGCTACAGGTACTTGAAGATGTTCGTACCCAGCACGGCGGTGAGCGTGGTGGCCGCGGACTCGTACACGGTCTGGGCCTGGGCGAGCTGGGAGAACGCGTCGACCATGTCCATCTCGGTCAACGTGCCCACGAACCCCTCCAGGGCCGCGGCCGCCTCCTCGCTGGCGTAAGTGAGTTCCTCCGCGCGCGAGTACGCGACTCCATAGGTACCGCGCATGGACACGACGTGCCCGTATGCGGCGTCGAGCTTCTCCATGGCGTCGGAGATACCATCGCTGTCGTTGGCGAGCAGAGCCGTCTCCAGGTCGGCCAGGGCGTCGAACGGGCTCTCCCCGGACACGCTGAAGATCTCCTCGCCCGTGTAGCTGATGGTCATGGTGTCCGAACCCATCAGCGGGATCGAGCGACCGTCGGTCCCCCCCTGGTACGTCCCGTCGGAGAGGAACGGCTTGGTGTCCACGGACGTGCCCGCGAACAGGTAGATGCCGTTGTAGTGCGTGTTGGCCACGGTCACCATCGACGCGAAGATGGCCGAGACCTCCTCGGCGGCGGTCTCGCGGTTCTCCGCGGACGCGGTCTCGGACTCCATGGCCACGGCCAGCTCCTTGGCCGCCACCATCAGGCTCGACGCGTCGGCGAGGACACCGTCCACCGTGGCCAGCTCGTTGTTCACGCTGAGCAGCCGGTCGGCCAGGGCGTAGTGCTCGTCCAGGTCGGACTGGAGCCGCAAGGACTCGGCCGCGTCCATCGGATGGTCCGAGGGGTTGCGCAACCGGTCCAGGGTGGCCGCGTCGAGCTGGGCTTCCTGCAGGTTCACCGCGGCCTTCTGCATGGTCTCGGTGACGAGCCGGAAGGTGCCATACGTGGATCGCGTGATCATCGTCCTTCTCCTAGAGCGACATCAGCGTGTCGAGCATCTCCTGGGTCACCTGGAGCACGCGCGCCATGGCGTCGTACGCGTCCTGGTACTTCAGCAGGTTGATGGCCTCCTCCTCCTGGCTCACCGCGGAGCGGGCCTCCCACGAGCCCTCCACCGCCGACGTGATCCCGGTCTGGAGCGAGAGGCCGGCGTGCGCCACGGCCGCATCCGAGGCCAGACCGCCCACGAAGGACGACAACGCCTCGTTGAGGGTCATGGTGCCGTTTCCTGCGACGAGGGCGTCGGCCAGATCACCCAGCTGGATGGCCACGGCGCCGTCGCCAGGTACTCCGGCCGCGGTCGCAGAGGCCGCCAACCCGTCGGGGTTGTCCACCAGCGCAGTGTCGAGGCGCATGGACGAAGCGGCGCCGTCCACGGCCGTCGGGGCCAGGAAGAGATCCTGGCCGGTGTTGCCGTCCAGGTCGTACCCCGTGCTGTGGATCGCGTTGAAGTTGGTGGCCAGGTCGTAGGCGATCTGGTCCAACTCCTCGGACAGTCCAGGCACCACCTCGTCGCGGATCTCCAGCTGCGCGGCGATCTCGCCGGACTGGATCTGGTCCGTGATGTCCAGGGCCAGGCCGCCGTCCTCGATCATCAGCCGCTGCAAGCCGGTGTTGGGATCCTCCTCGGCATAGAACGTGCGCGCGTTGTTCTCCTGGACCACCGCGTGCCCGCCGATGAACAGCGTCAACGTCCCGTCCGACTGCTCGTCGGTGACCACACCCACCTGCCGCGAGACGGCGTCCACGAGGCTGCCGCGCTGGTCGCGCAGGTCGTTGGCGGTCTGCCCAGAGGCCTCCAAAGAGGCGATCTGGGCGTTGAGCGACGCGATCTCCGCGAGGTAGCCGTTGATGGACGTGGCCCCGGAGGCCACGGCCTGGTCCGCGGCCGTGCCCATGTCGTCGAGGGCCTCGGCCTGGCGCCGGAACTCGGTGGCCAGCGACTCGGCGTCGATGAGCACCTGGGTCCGCACCGAATTCTCCCACGGCGTGGTGGCCAGGCCATCGATGGCGGTGAGGAAGTCCGAGAGCCGGCCGGCCAGGGAGCCATCCCCGGTGACCGCGACCATGGACTCCAGCACCTCGTAGGCCGACGACAGCTGCTCGGCGAAGCCGCTGTTGGCGTGCTCGCTGAGCAACCGCTCCTCGGTGTACCGATCGAACGCGGAGACCACGTCCGCCGCCGTCACCCCCTGGCCCAGCAGCAGGCCGCCGGTGAACTCGGTACCGACGGTCTGGTAGTCCACGGATTGACGGTGATACCCCTCGGTGTCCGCGTTGGCGATGTTGTTGGCGGTGACCGCGAGGCCGGCGCGCTGGGACTGCAGCGCCGAGCCGGTCATGTTCAGGATGTTGAACAACGACATGACGCCTCCTCTACACCGAGGTCCGCAGCATGCGGCCGGCGGCCGCACCCTGACGGGTCTGGCCCTCGGCGTCGTACCCCTCGTCGTCCGAACGGGAGATGTGCGCCTGCAGGCGGGTGGTGAAATCCAGCACGTGAGCGGCCATGACCTGGTTGCGCAGCAGCTTTCGCCGCACGGTGGTCAGGAGCTCGGTGGACACGTCGCGTTGCTCCCCCTCGAGGTGGGGGGCGAGCCTCTCCAGCAGTTTCTGCTGTCTTCGGGTGTAGGCCTCCACCTGCGGCAGGTCGAAGCGCTTCATGGGGTCCTGGGCGTCGTCTAGGAGAGAGGAGAGCTGGACGAGCAGCTCCTCTGCCGCGCCCGCGTCACGGGTGGGCGGAAGGACGGACATGGT
>CAYRNR010000320.1:0-4698 GCA_964425605.1 uncultured Rickettsiales bacterium
CGGGCGGTGTCCCCTGCGGTGCGCGGCCTCGGCGGTCTCCAGGATCAGGGCCACGGCGCCCTCGGCGGCGTAGGGGGTCGGCGCGTAGCCGGCGCGGTGCAGCGCCGCGATCTGCAGCCCCAGCAGGCGCTCCACGCCGCCGCAGACCACCATCTCCGCCCGGGCCTCTTCGACGGCCGCCGCCGCGGCCACCACGGCCTCGGCGCCAGCCCCGAAGCCGCTGACGAAGGTGGCGTTGACGCCGCGCAGGGCGTAGGCCACCGAGACCCACCCGGCGGGCGCGTTGTCCACCGTTCCCTTGAAGGCCAGCGGGCTGGCTCCGCGGAGCCCCACGGCGGGATCGAGGCTGAACTGATCGAACTGGAGGTTGGCCTCCTGGCAGCCGAATGCGGTCCCGAAGATCACCCCTGCGCCCTCGTACCGCGCGTCCGGCGCGGGGATCTCCGCGCTGTCGAGGGCGTGGCCAGCGGCGACGAACGCGTAGCGACTGAAGGAATCGATCTGGCCGAAGCGGTCGTAGCGCGCCGAGAAGGGGTGGTTCCGCAGGCGGCCGATGCGACCCAGCGGGACCTCGAGCCCCTCCTCCACCTCCTCGGCGGGCGGCACGGCGGGGTCGCCCAGCAGCGCCCGGGTCGCCGCGGGTCCGTCGCCCAGGTGCGCCATCACGCCCACGCCGCTGATCACCAGATCCACGTCAACCCTCCCACTTCCGCAGCACCAGGGCGGTGTTGTTGCCGCCCATGGCCGCGTTCGTGCTCAGGACGCGGCGCAGGCCCGGCGCGGGGCGGCTCCGGGATGGGATGAAGTCCCAGCCCTCGCGCTCGGGCTCCTCGCCGCCGTTGACCGTCGGGGGGAGGACCTCCTCGAGCATGGCCCGGATGCTGAGCACCGCGTCGAGCCCGCCAGCGGCGCCCAGGGTGTGGCCGAAGGTGGACTTGAGCGAGCTCATCGGCGGCGGCACCCCGGCGAACACCCGTTCCAGCGCGCAGCACTCCATGGAGTCGTTGTAGGCGGTGGCGGTGCCGTGGGCGTTGACGTAGTCGATGGTGTCCGGGGCGACCCCGGACTCGCGCAGGGCCTGGTCGATGGCCCGCTGGAGCCCCCGCCCCTCGCGATCCGGCGCGGTCATGTGGACGCCGTCGGCGGCGAACCCGCCGCCCTCGAGCAGGGCCAGCGGCCGCGCTCCCCGTTCGGCGGCGGCCTCCTCGGACTCGAGCAGCAGCAGCGCGGCCCCCTCGCCCAGGACGGTGCCGTCGCGGCGCGTGTCGAAGGGACGGCACACGGTGCGCGTCAGCGCGCCGATGCAGAAGAAGCCCGTGTGGATGAAGGGGCTGAAGCCCTCGAACCCGCCGACCACCGCGCGATCCGCGGCGCCGCTGCGGATGAGCGACGCGCCGTGAAGCGCGGCCATGGCGCTGCTCACGCAGACCATGCCGAGGGTGGTCCTCGGCCCCTCGGCGCCGAGGGCCTCGGCCAGGCGACGCGTCCCGTACCCGGGGCGGTAGGTCCTGAACAGCTCCACCTCGTCGTCCGTGAGGCGGCCGCCGCCGCGTCGCATCCTGCGGTGGACCGGGGCCATGCCCAGCAGGGCGCCCTGGGAGGTGCCGAGCACCACGGCGGTCCTGCGGCGGGCCTCGGCGTCGTCGGCCAGGCGGGGGATCAGGTCGCGCCCCACCTCCTCGCCGGCGGCCAGCAACATGCGGATCGTCCGGTCGTCGTCGGCCCGGCCGGCGGTGGGCAGGTCCAGCAGCTCGGCCCCCTGGGTGCCGGGGAGCACGGTGGCGTCGAAGGTCTGCACCGGGCCCACGCACGTTCGGCCCGCCATCAGCCGATCCCACGACGCGTCGACGCCCGCGCCTGCGGCGGTCACGAGACCCAGCGAGGTGATGACGACCCTGGAGGGTCCGGGGGGGGTGTTGCTCAAGCTCCGGTCCACGCCTGGAGCGCCAGCGTAGCGTGGATTCCCTCGAAACTGAATGCCGAGACCGCGCCGCCGCGCACGGGCGCGGACCGCTCCTGCGGCCGCGGCGTGACAGGACCGCAGGCGGGATCGGGATCGTCCAGGCCCGCCAGGGGCGGCAGCACCGAGTCGCGCATGGCCAGGGCGAGGGCCGCCGTGGCCAGGACCGACGCCGCCGGTCCGCTGTACCCGGTGCAGGCGCTGGGGACGATCCAGTGGGCGGCCGCGGCCCGCTCGTGGCCGACGGCCTGGCTCCAGGCGCGGCCCTCGAGCTCGTCCAGGCGCGGGTGGCCCACCCCCTCGGCGCCGATGGCGTCGAGGACCAGGTCCTCGGGGATCGCCGCGTCCAGGGACTCCACGCGAGCGGCCAGATCGCGGTCCCCGCCGGGCGGGGCGAACCTGGAGGCGCCGCCCACCAGCTCGGCCACGATGGTGGCGCCGCGCTCGCGGGCCACGTCGAGATCCTCCAGCAGCAGGGCCGCGGCGCCGTCCGCCGGGATCATGCCCCGGCGCCGCCGGTCGAAGGGACGCGCCGTGGTCTCGCCCCGCGGCGCGCTGAGGCCCCGGCGGGCGAGGTAGCCCATGTACAGGGTGTCATACGGAGTCCACGCGCCTGCGGCGAGCATGCCGTCGGCGCGACCCTCGCGGATCTCGCGCCACGCCTCGATCACGGCCTGCAGGCCGCTGGCGGTGGAACCCAGGAAGGTGCACACCGGCCCCTGGAATCCCCCACGGATGGACACGTGGCTGCCCGTCATGTTGGGCAGGGTGCGCAGGAAGTCGAAGGCGGACTGGGCGCGCATGGCCTGGCCGAGCCGGCCGTCGTCGAACGTCCACCCGCCGTCGCCGTCCCCCTCGGCGAGGATCAGCGCGCCCTTGGCCTGCTTGGTGTAGGGGGGGTAGTGCTGCTTGGTGCCCACGTAGCAGCCGTAGCCGGGCCTGGGCTCGTCGTCGAGGCCGGAGCGGGCCAGACAGTCGCCGGTGGCCACCACCGCGTGCAGGGTCGAGCCGTGCATGGTGGCGTTGCGCAGGGTGCGGGGATCGAAGAACTCGCGGGCGACCTTCATCGGCACCGCGACGCGTCCCCCGGCGCCGGGGGGGATCGCGGCCAGCTCCCCGTCCTCGAAGACCTCCACGCCGTTGCGACCGGCCCGCAGGGCGGACCAGAACGCATCGACACCGAGGCCGATCGGGCTGGCGATCCCGATGCTGGTGATCACCACACGACGGGGCATGGGTAGAGTCCGGATGCCGGAGTCTAGCTGTTGGCCTCGACGAAGGCGACGAGCGCGTTCACCGTGAACAGGGCCAGCACCTCGTCACGGAGCTTGGTGGGGTCCAGCGGCTCCAGGCCGGTCAGCTCGTCCATCACCACGGGGATGTGGAACTCGGACTTCAGCTGCTCGAGGACCTTGACGATCTCGTCCTTGGTGGAGTCCTCGGTCATCCCGCCCATCAGCTCACCGAGCTGGTCGGTGGGGAAGGGGAAGCCGAAGCTCTCTTCCATTCGGAAGGAGATCTCCAGGAAGTCGATGGACTCGAGGCCCAGGTCGTTGAACAGGTTGGCGGTCGGCTCGACCTCACTCTCGTCCACGCCACGGGTCTCGACGATGATGGTGCGAAGCTCTTCGAGGATCTCGTCCCTGCTGGGCATTGTCAGCTCTCCTCACAGCAGTGTGTGTTGCATTCCCTCGGCGGGTCGGGCCGGTACACCGGTCACACCTCGCCGGCGCCGAGATTGCACGATATCCGCTAAAGATCAAGCCCGAAGCGCCTGAAAACGAGGGTCGTGTTCTGGCCTCCGAACCCAAAAGAGTTGTTGATCGCCGTGTCTACGCGGGCGTCGCGCGCGTCGCGTGGCACGTAGTCGAGGTCGCAATCCGCGTCCGCGTTCTCGTAGTTCGCGGTGGGGTGGATACGCTGATCTCGCAGCGTCTGCACGCACACCACCGACTCCACGGCCCCGGCGCCGTGGATGGGGTGGCCCACCATGGACTTGCTCGAGGAGATGGGTGTGGAGTACGCCGCGTCGCCCATCAGCCGCTTCAGCGCGTTGGTCTCGGCCGCGTCGTTCATCTTCGTCGAGGTGCCGTGGGCGTTGACGTAGTCCACGGCGTCGGCGGCCACGGCCGCGTCGTCCAGGGCCCGGGCCATGGACTGGACCATGCCGTCGCCGTCGGGCTGGGGGTCCGTGAGGCGGTACGCGTCGCCCGAGAGCCCGACCCCGCAGATCTCCGCGAGGATCGGCGCGTCGCGGCGCAGGGCGTTGTCGAGGGTCTCCAGCACCAGGGTGGCCGCCCCTTCGCCCAGCACGAACCCGTCCCGCTCGGCGTCGAAGGGCCGGCTGGCCGCCGTGGGGTCGTCGTTGCGGGTGCTCAGGGCGCTGAGCTTGGAGAAGCCGGAGATGATCTGGCGGGTCACCAGGCAGTCGCACCCGCCGGCCAGCGCCAGGTCGGCCTCGCCGCTGCGGAGCAGCCGGACCGCGTTGCCGATGGCCTGGGAGCCGCCGGCGCAGGCCGTGGACAGGGTGTACACCGCGCCGGCGTCGGCCAGCGTGGCCAGCATCGGCCCCAGCAGGGAGCCCGACGAGTGATCCAGGTCGCCCAGCTCGGGCTCCTCGGCGAAGCGCGGCGCGAGCTCCTGGGGGGTCACGTCACCCACGGCGCGATCCGCGCCGGCCAGGCGGGCGGCGGCCCCGGCGATGAAGCCCAGCAGCTGGTCGGTGGAGCCGCCGCTGA
>CAYRNR010000321.1:0-4684 GCA_964425605.1 uncultured Rickettsiales bacterium
CGCTGCGCTCGATGGCGGCGAGCCAGCGCAGGCTCTCGGCGTTGCGCCGGTTCTGTTCGGGTTCGGTCTTGGCCTCCACCTTGGCGAGGCGGGCGTTGAGCTGAGCGGCCTCACCCTCGCGGCCCAGTTCGATCAGCGTGCGGATCATGCCCCGCAGCGCCGCCACGTGGTTCGGGTGCTTCTTGAGCACGCCCTCGAAGCGGTCCAGGGCGCGGTCCCAGTCCCCCTGGGCGATGAAGATGTTGCCCAGGGCGGCCTCGGCGTGGTGGGCCTCCCGGCGCGTCAGGGCGATGGCCTGGCGGAGCTTGGCCTCGGCCTCGGCCAGGCGGCCCTGCACCCGCAGGGTCTCGGCCTCGGACATCATCGACCAGAACTCCACGCTGACGAACAGCTCCTCCCACTTGTAGCGCTTGCGGGGATCGAGCTGCTTGACCTCCTCGAGGTACTCGCGGGCCTGGTCGAACTGTCCGCGGGCCATGGCGATCTTGGCCATGCCGATGAGGCCCTCGATGCGCTTCTTCTTGTCCGCCAGCAGCGGCGAGTAGTACCGCTCGGCGGCCTCGAGGTCGTTGCGGTCCAGGGCCTGCTCCCCCTGGGACTTGGGCGGGGGCGGCGCCGTGGCTCGCGCCATGGTCTTCATCCGCTCGCGGACCTCGGCGTCCTCACCCACCTCGTCGAGGTACTGCTGGAACAGCTTCTTGTCCGAGGCGCGCGCGTGGAGCCACAGCAGGGCGTCCTTCCAGGCGGGCCGCGCCTGGTTGCGCAGCTGGGAGCCCGCCGACAGGTTGCGCAGCAGGGCGATGCCGTCGCGGCGGGTCTTCTCCCGGTAGGTCAGGTGCTTGGCGTAGATCAGCTTGTACTCGTCGTCGGTGGGGTTCTCCTCGTGGAGCCGCTTCAGGCCGACGCGGGCCTCCTCCCAGCCGTCCTTGGTGCCGCCGAGGGTGGTGTAGAACTCCACGGCCAGGTAGCCCGGCGGGGGTTCCTCACCGAAGGCCAGGCGGTACTTGGCGAGGGCCTCCTGGGTGCGTCCGGCGGTGTTGAGCGCGCGCGCTTCTTCGATGAGCACGCGATAGTCCTCGGACATGTCGACGATGCGGCGCAGGCGCGGCAGGTCCGGGTGCCCGGGTTGCGCGGACTCCAGCCGGCGCAGGTACTCGCGCGCCTGCTTCTTGTGCCCGGACTGTGCCTCGTACACGCACAGCTCGGCCAGGGCCTGGCCGTGGTTCGGGTCGCTGTCGAGGACCTTGCGCCACACCTCGGCCACCTTGTCCTCGCGGCCGCGGCTCTTCCAGTACTCCACTTTCTCCAGGAGACTGGCGATCACCTCGCCGTCCTCGGCGTGGGCGCCGGGCGCCGGGGCCGCGGCGAGCGCGACCAGGGCCACGAACAGCAGAACTCTCACGGGGATGTGCATCGTCTGCCCCAACCCGGTTCCAGGCGCCCGTTGGCGCGGAACCGATACCTTCCATCGACGTTTCCCAAGGCAAAAAGCAAAAGACACTGATCGTAGTAGGCCGGCGGCGAGCCGTAGAGCCCGTCGGTCCGCGTGGACTCGAGGTGATCGCGCAGGGCCTGCGCGGCGTCGCGGTTGCGGTGTCCGCTGGCCATGGTCAGCACGGCGCCGTAGAAGCCGGGCGGACCCGCGGTCCCGTCGGCGATGGGCAGTCCGCCCTCGAGCACCTCCGGGACCTTCTCCGTGGATCGATAGTGATGGAGCATGCCGCCGAGGCAGTCCTCGATCACGCCGCGGTGTTTCTCGCGGCGGGGGAGGGTGCCAGCCCAGAGGTAGGTCCGGATGGCGTCGTAGCTGCCCACCGCGCCGGTGACGGGATCTGCGATGAACCCCACCCCATCCTGGTAGCCGATCCAGTCGGGCGCGCACCCGTGGGCGTTGGCGGAGCACAGGAGCGTCACCGTGGTGTCGGCGATGTCCCCCCAGGGGCCGTCCGGGTAGGCGGCCTGGAGCCGGCGCAGCACCGGCAGGGGCATGTACGAGGGATTGAACCGCCACGTGGACTCGTCCAGTACGAACCCGGAGGGGCCGGGCAGCAACATCGGGCCGAGCGCCGGGACATCGACCACCTCGGTCTCGACGATCCGCGCGGCGAGTACGCCGGCGAGCTCGTAGTACCGCGGCTCACCCCACAGGCGGCCCGCCTCGAGCAGGGCGTAGACCAGCCAGAGGTCGGCGTCGGCCGCGGAGTTGGCGTCCAGGAGGTGCCAGCTGCCGTCCTCGTCCTGACCCCACAGCCACCCCGGGAGGTTCTGCCTGAGGTCTCCGGCGGCGAGGTTGTTCTCGGTCCAGGTCAGCAGCGTGTCGAACAGCGCGCGGTCGTTCGCGACCAGCGCGAAGAACAGGGCGTAGGCCTGCCCCTCGGAGGTGCTGCGGCCGTCCGAGGTCCGGTCGATGACCCGGCCGTCCTCGCTGATGAAGTGCTCGCGGAAGGACTCCCAGTGCGCCCACGGATCCGCGGTACGCCCCCTCTCGGCGCGGTCCCGTGCCGAGGCGATGTTGGACACCGCGACGAGGGCCAGGGCGAGGCAGGCCGTGGGCATCAGTCGTCGTCGCCTCCGGCGGCGACGCGTCCCTGCTCGTGGCGGGTCAACGTGCTCTTGAGCCACCAGCCCATGAGCAGCGCCGCGAGCCAGCACGCGAGGATCAGCAGCACCCAGTGCTCGATGACGAACCACCAGCTCTTCCAGGCCCAGTGCATCTCCGTCTCGGAGTAGTCGGGGCCGAGCCGGAAAATGGCGCGCTTCTCGCCGTCGAGCAGCAGCAGGTCGCCGCCCTCCTCGCGGCGGGCCTCGGTGTAGCCCTGCAGGTCGATCAGGGCGGGGAGCTCCTCGGCGGTGTTGGACGCCACGACGACCGTGGTGCGTCCGCCCGCGGTGGGAGACTCGAAGCTCATCACCGCCTGGGGGGTCTCGGAGTCGGCGAGGAACTCGGCTGCGAGCCGCGCCTCGCGGTGCGGGTACTCGGCGCGCAGCAGCTCCAGCGTTGTGTCGCGGCCGGAGGGGTTGCGCACGCGCAGGCGGCCGCTGAGCACGTCCAGCGGCATGTGCTCGGCCCATGACCTCAGCAGGGTCGAGTCCTCCACCGAGTCCACGTAGATGAGGTTGCGCTCGCAATCCCCGGGCCGCACGAGGTCCTCGATGCACTGGCCCTCCTCGTCGAACACCGACGAGGGCATGAAGATCAGCTCGAAGCCCGGGCGCCCGGTGGCGCCGGCGAAGTTGGACAGCACCGACAGGGCCGCCCCCACCTCGCCGGGCCGCGGCTCCACAGGGAGGATGACCGCGGTGTTGTCCAGGTACGGCTTGAGGGTGTACGGCAGGCCGTCGTAGACGAAGGCCTCCACGTCCGGGAGGTTGGCCACCTCGGTCTCGCCCACGAGGCGCAGCGTCGAGTTGCCTGTGACCGTGTTCTCCACCAGGTTCCAGCTGTCGGCCACGCACAGGGGCTCGTGCTGCAGGGCGCTGACGTGGACCTGCAGGCGGTTGGCGCCCTTGAGGTTGTCGCGAGGCAGGATGATCTGCTCGATGTGGGGCATGGCGTCGAGGCCGCCCTCGTACTTGGGCAGGGTCTCGACGAAGATGCCGTTGAACTCCACGTCCAGCTTGGCAGGCGTGTAGGGCGACGGCAGCCGCTGGACGTACTCCAGGTCCATGATCAGGTACTCGGCGGGCTCGGCGAGGAGCTGCGGCGAGATGCGGAACTCGAACCGCAGGGTGTCGCCGGCGTGGCCGCGGTGCGTCAGGGTGTCCTCGTAGGGCATCAGGTCGGCGAAGCGGGTCTCGCGCTCGGTGACGAACCAGGCGGGGAAGCCCCCCTCCTGCTCCTCCTTCTCGCGCTCGAGGAACTCGGCGTCCACCTCGACCATCGGACCGAAGTAGGGCCCCGTGCCCCAGGCGATGTCGGTGAGCTTCTCGGCGGCGAGCTTGAGCTCGGCGTCGTCGCGGCCCTGCACCAGCAGCAGCTTGTAGTTCTCCTGGCCGATGCCGGGGTGATCCACCATCTGGATGGTCGGGCCGGTCACCGGCGGCAGGTCCACGCGCTCGGCGAGGCCCTCGTTGGTGGTCAGCACCACCGCGTGTCCCTCGGGCAGCGCGCCCAGGGTCGTGGGGAAGCGGACGCCGCCGGCGCCCGTCTGGATCCCGAAGTAGGACGCTACCAGGGCCGAGGCGTGCAGGTTGATCGGGTTGAGGGGCTCGAGGAAGACGATCTGCACGAACGGCTCGCGGTCCGTGCGCTGGTCGAAGAACGGCACGGGCAGCATGCCCAGGTCGTTGGGCAGCGGCAGCTGCTCCGCCTGGGTGTCCAGCTGGCCATCCTTGATGATCGCCCAGACGCCCGGGGCCACGATGGGCTGACAGGGACCCCTGTTGTAGGGGATGAAGGTCAGGACGAACTCGTTCTCGTCGGTGAGCAATCGCGGATCGAAGTTGATCTCGATCTCCCGCGGCCCCTCCAGCAGCTCCTTGCGGGTGATGGTGTGCACCACCTCGTCGTTGAGGGACACCTGCAACGCCTTGATGTCGGCGTTGAGGGTCAGGGGCTGCTCGTCGTTGAGCTCCAGGATCAATCGCGCGGCAGTGAGCACCTGGTCGCGGCGCGCATAGAAGTAGCGGCCGTAGATGGACTCCTTGTTGTACTGACGCATGGCGTCGTTGAAGCCCCAGACCT
>CAYRNR010000322.1:0-4585 GCA_964425605.1 uncultured Rickettsiales bacterium
GACGATCTCGAGGATGAAACGGGCGGCGTGACGTTTACGTGCTCAGGTCTCTAGGCGCGAAGCGCCTCCCCCACCCGAATCAGTCCAGCGACTCCCTCAGGACCTCCACCGCCTCGTCCGGGAGCGTCAGCGGCGGTGGTGTGACCAGGACGACGGGTTCGTGGTCCTCGGTCTGCAGGCTCGTCACCCACTCGGCGAGGTCTCCCGAACCGGGCAGCGCGTCGAGCTCGCGCCGCAGCTCCTCGGCCATCTCCGAGGCGAGCAGGTAGCGGTCGTCGGGGTCCCATTGCCAGGCGCGATGGACGATGGGGTGGAGCTGGGGCAGTCGCTTCAGGACCGCGTCCGCGGCCGCGTCCACGTCGGCGTGGAGGACGCGGTGCATGGTCTCGCTGACGTTCTTGGACGGGAAGACCCGCTCGCCGGTGGTCATCTCGGCCAGCAGGGTCGCGACGCTGAACAGATCGGAGCGACCGTCCAGCGGCAGCGCCTGGACCTGCTCCGGGCTCATGTAGGCGGGCGTGCCCTTGGTCTTGCCCACCAGGGTGAGCTCCAGGTTGGTGGTGGCCTTGGCCGTGCCGAAGTCCATGACCTTCACGACGCCATCGCGGGACACCATCACGTTGGACGGCTTGAGGTCCCGGTGGACGAGCTTCAGGGGACGCCGCGCCTCGTCCCGGGCGGCGTGGGCGTAGGCGAGCCCGTCGCAGATCTGGGCGCCGATCTCCAGGGCAACGCGCGGCGGCAGCCCGGCCCGGGGCAGGCCCTGGACGTGGCCCCAGCGCACCATGAGCTGGCCGATGGTGAGGCCGTCGACCAGCTCCATGGCCAAATACCAGGTCCCCTCCACCTCGGCGAACTCGTGGATGCGCGTGATGTTGGGGTGGTCCAGGCAGCGCCCGACCCCCGCCTCGTTGAACAGGCCCTGGAGGATCAGCTCGTGGCGGGCGACCTCCGGCAGGATCTGCTTGACGGCCACCGGGGCGCCCGTGTCCGCGTGCCGCGCCCTGAACACGCGCGCGCCGCCGCCCTCGCCGATCGGCTCCTCGAGGACGTACGTCCCGAAGCGGATTCCCTCTGTGTCCATGGGGCCATTGTAGCCGACCTGGGCCAGGGGCTCACTCCGGGTCGACGATCCGGGTGATGGGCTCGAACGCACCCTCGGGGAGCGTGACGGGCTCGTCCGGATCCGTGGACTTCGCGCCGTGGAGGTGCAGGTGCTGGACCCACGGCCCCAGCTGCTCCTCGCCCGACATCCCCGCCAGCGCCTGGCGTAGATCCGTGCCCATCTCCGCGGCCGAGGGGTAACGGTCGCCGGGCTTGCGCTGCCAGGCGCGCTTCAGGACCGGCTCCAGCTCCGGGGCGAGGCCGCGGATCCTGCCCAGCGCCTCGGTCATGTCCGCAGCGAGGACCAGGTACATGGTCTCGCGCATCTTCTTGCCGCTGAAGACCCGGTCCCCGGTGATGGCCTCGGCGAGCAGCGACGCCAGCGAGAACTGGTCCGATCGTCCATCCAGCGGGTCCCCCTGCACCTGCTCGGGGCTCATGTAGGCCGGCGTGCCCTTGGTCTGGCCGTGGCTGGTGAGGAACAGGTTGGACGTCGCCTTGGCGATGCCGAAGTCCATGATCTTCGCGATGCCGCCGTAGGTCACCATCACGTTGGACGGCTTGAGGTCCCGGTGGATCAGCTGCAGGGGCCGGCCGAGCTCGTCGCAGGCCTCGTGGGCGTAGAACAGACCGTCGCACACCTGGACGCCGATCTCCGTGACCAGGTGCGGCGGCAGCCCACCCCGGGGCTGGGAGCGCGCGAGCATCTGGCCGATGGTGAGCCCGCGCACGAGCTCCATGGCCATGTACCAGGTCTCCCCCACCTGATCGAACTCGTGCACCTCGGCCACGTTGCGGTGCTCGAGGTAGCTGCCCACCCGGGCCTCGTTGATCAGCGACTGCACCACCTGCTCGTTCTGGGCCACGTGGGGCAGGATCTGCTTGATCGCCACCGGTTTTCTGAAGCCCATCGCCCCGGCGCGAACCGCGTTGTACACGCGCGCCACGCCGCCCTCGCCGATGATCTCCTGGAGTACGTAGTTGCCGAATCGCTGACCCATGTGTCCGTCCGGGATGTCGCTCGAGGTGTCCTACAGGTCGTTGATGATCTGCTGGTTCAGGCCGCCAGGATAGCAGTAGGAGTCGTACGAGTCGGCACCCGAAACGATCACACCGAACGGCGCGCTGCCCTGCAACACGTGCTGGCCGTCCTCCACGTCGATGCGCACCACCTCCCAGTCCGGCGTGATCGTCGTCACCTCGGACCAGGCGGGCCAGAAGTCCACGTCGTTGCCGTCCACCGTGATGGTCTCGCCGGGGGTGCGCGACAGGGTCATGTGGTCGGGGTCCCAGGAGTTGGGCACCAGCACCACGTAGTTGTCCAGGTACTGCTCCACGGGCACGGACTGGACCATGCACGGATCGCCGGTGCTCACGCCGCTGGCCACGTCCTCGCCGGCCATGTACTGGGTGACCAGGAACGCCTCGGTCCCCGTGACCACGAAGTCGCCGGGGCTGAACACCGAGCCCGCGATCTGGAACTCGGCCGACTCGCCGGCCGCCAGGTAGAGGGTATTGCCCGGGGGAAGGCCGGTGACCTCGGCCGAGGCGACGAAGGTCAGGGTCGTGGCCACGTCCCCTGCGAGGAAATGCCAAACCGACACCTCGGGGGGCGTCGTTCGGGTGGGCATGCGGGCGCCGACGTACTCCACGCCCCAGGTCTGCAGCCCGAACACCATCTCCTCCACGTGGTCGCAGCACGTGACGCCATGGGGGATGTTCGCGCAGCGATGGCCGCCGAACACGGCCACGCGCTCGGTGGCCTCGATGAGCGTGCCTTCGAGGTTCTGGCCAGTGGCCATGGTCGGATCGTTGACGATCTGCAGTACGTCGCCCTCGTTGAGTGTGATCGGCGGCATGGGGTTCCCGGCGAGCCCAGGGGCGATCCCGGCGCCCGCGGCCGTGGCCACCGACGGCGTGATGGTCACCTGTGTGCCGTCCACCTCGGCGACGATGTCGATCTCGGAGCTGTCCACCCCGAACCCCGGGACCTGACTGCCCCATGCGGTGGCCACATACACCGTGTCGAAGGCCGACGCAGGCAGCAGCAGCGACGCGTCCGACGTGCACGAGCCGTTGTCCAGGGGGTTGAACTGGTACGCGATCACCGGGATCGACGACGTCACCCGGTACGCGCCGCCGATGTTGAGGGACGTGCCGTTGCTCTGGCGGTCCTGGAGGCTGAAGATCGCCAGGTTCTGGGCCTGGATCTCGGCCGCGTCCACCGATACCCAGGTGCCCGCGTCCTTGCGCTCCACGTTCACCCGCGCGACCAGGGTGTCGCTGACGTTGCTCACGACGATGGCGTACTGCAGGCTCTCGTAGCCCGGGTACTGCTCCATGTCCACGCCGTAGAACTTGCACCCGATGCTCGACCGGGTCTGCTCCGCCTGGTAGCACAGCGACACACACTGGCCCCCGTCGCACACGTCGCCGTTGGCCGTGTCGCAGGTCTGGATCACCGAGAAGCTCTGGCCGTCCGCCGCACACTCCACCACGTCGTCGCCCTCGCACCACGTGGTGCCCGGGTAACACTGCACGCAGCCGATGCCGAACCAGCAGTGGAAGTTGTTGGCCACATCGCAGTCCTCGGTGCTCGCGATGTCGCCGGCTGCGTCGCAGGTCACGGCAGTGTCGCCGTCGCAGACGATCTCGTTGGGCGAGCCATCGCAGATGTCCGTGGGCTGGGTGTCGTCGTCGCCGGGGACGGTGTCGTCGTCGCCAGGGACGGTGTCGTCGTCGTCGGGACCGCCCCCAGGGGGTTGTTCGGGGGTGCATGCGGTGAGGACGAGGCCGAGCAGGATGGTGAGGGTGAGGCGGAGCATGGATTCCTCCCTGGTGGGGGAGGATAGCAAAGGGGAGGGGGAGGGGGAGGTAGAACCTCCGCCCACCTCGTTCCGACGGTCCACCGTCGGAACGTTCCTCCTCGGCGCTCTGCGCCGGTTCCCGGGTGGTTGTGGTGGGAATTGGAGGGGGAAGTGGAGGGGGAAGTGGAGGGGGAAGTGGAGGTGGAGGGGGAGGTGGAAGTGGGAGGTGGAAGTGGGAGGTGGAAGTGGGAGGTGGAAGTGGGAGGTAGGAGGGCTGGGATCTGGTAGCCCCTCGATGCGGAAGAGCGTGCACCGACTGCGTTCCCCCTCTCCCGTCGTTCGCCGCCCCCCCTCTTTGGGTGAGGGGGGCGTCGCCCGCCGGGAGAGGAGAAACGCGATGTCTTTTGATGCTCATTCCTTTTCGCACCGGAGGCTCACGGCCTACACGTCAGCCCTGGAGATGGCGCGACAGGCGAAGTTGATCGCGGATGGGATTCCGCGGGGGTACAGGACGTTCGCGGACCAGCTGCTGCGGGCGGCGGGGGCGACGGTGTTGCTGGTGGCTGAGGGGGCGAATCGCAGGTCGCGGGGGAGCAAGCGGCAGCGGTTCGAGGAAGCCATGGGCGAATGTGGGGAGGCGGCGGGGAACGTGGAGATGCTGATGACGATCGGGC
>CAYRNR010000323.1:0-4565 GCA_964425605.1 uncultured Rickettsiales bacterium
GGGGGGGGGGGGGGGGGGGGGGGGGGGGGGGGGGGGGGGGGGGGGGGGGAGAGGGAGACGGCGAGAAGAGCTTGGAGCAGAGGGCGAGGGACGCGGCGTCGATGCTGCTGTACCTGATGATGCTGCTGCTGTTCATGCTGCTGCTGGCGGCGGTGGGGGCGGTGCTGTTCAGGCCGATGCGGCGGGCGGTGCTGCTGCACCACTACCAGGACCCGTTGTGGTCGGTGGCGCCGTCGGAGCAGATCGTCAACCTGTGGCAGCGGGCGCAGGTGGCGCTCGAGGACACGGGGTTCCGGGCGCACCCGTGGGAGCCGGCGCCGACGGCGGCGCGCCGGGCGATGGCGGAGCTGGGCGAGCGGCTGGGGCCGGAGAAGGGCGAGCTGTCCAGCGCTGCGGAGATCTACCGGCGTGCGGCGTTCGGGATGGGGGTCGGGGACGCCGACGTGGCGCGGATGCGCGCGGCGGTGGCCTGTGTCGCGGAGGTGTTGCGGCGTGGCGTGGCGCTGGAGACCCGCCTCAAGAACTGGTTCAGGCGAATCTAGAGATCCCACGCGCGTGCACTCGCCTTCGCCCGCGATCGATTGACAGCGAGGTCCGCCACGTCGATCATCAGAATCGCCCCGGAGAGCGCGTCCCGGGGTTCAGAGGAGAGGAGACGACGATGTACAGAGGAATACTCGCCTGCATGCTGATGGTCGGAATGGCGCTTCCTGCGACCGCCGAGACCAAGAGCGCCGACCTGCGGCAGACGGTGGAGAGCATGCTGGGCGGCTTCGAACGTCCGGCCAGCGACGACGAGTGGGCGGCCCTCGGCGCGGACGCCGTGCCCCACCTGCTGGATATCGCCCAGGACGCGGGCCAGCCGCGCTCGACGCGGACGCGGGCCGTGTCCGCCCTGGGTAACTTCTCCACCCCCGAGGTGGTGACCTACCTCGAGGAGGTGCTCGCGCCCAAGGGGGACGCGGCCATGAAGCGGCAGGCCCTGCGCGCCCTGGCCCGCACGGGGGGTGTGAAGAAGATCGACGTGGTCGGCGGATACCTCCAGAGCGAGGACTCGACCCTGCGCGAGGCGGCTGTCCACGCCCTGGGTCTGATGAACGCCCAGGAGGCGACCGCCCTGATGGAGGCCCACCAGGCTTCCGAGACCTCGAGCGCCGTGCTCAAGGCCATCGAGGAGGAGTTGACCCGATGAGCGACTCAGGAATGAAGGTGACTCCGGTCTGGCAGCTGGTGCTGGTGTCGGCCTCGCTGCTGGTGGCCTTCGTGGTGATCCCCGGGTGCCCCGAGGAAGCCGGCGACGACGACGACGACGCGTCCGGGGACATTCCCATGGACGACCTGGACATCGTGGACATGGGGGCCTTCACGGCCACCGATGCCGGCGGCGTCATGGTGGACCTGGTCGTGCCCTCCGGGGCATCGTCCAGCACGGTCGTGATGGAAGGTGGCGGGGACGAGATCCTGATCCAGTGGACGGTCCTGGACCCCGACGGCAACCAGATCTACACCTGGGACGACGAGTACGCCTCGGACGTGCGGTGCTTCCCCACCGACGACGTGCACACCTTCATGCACCCCTCGAGCCCCCTCGAGCCCATCCGCGAGGGCACCTACCAGCTCGAGCCCACCAGTGGCGGCGGCTCGGTGGAGACCACCCTCACCGCGATCCACCGCATGAGCGGTTCGGGCGGCCTGCTGGCCGTGGTGTTCCACTTCGTGGGCGTGCCCGGCCTGGACGCGACCACCGCGCCGGATCACGAGAACTTCCAGATCGCGGTCAACGAGATGGACGCCATCCTCTCGGGCGCCGGGATCGTGATCGACGACATCACCTACGAGGACGTGACCACCGCGGTGGACGAGCTGACCATCATCGGCAGCGACGCCGGCCCGAACTCCGAGCTGGGCCGCCTCCTGGCCATGAGCGGCAGCGGGATGGAGCGTCGCCTCCACCTGTTCGTGGTCCAGGGCATCGACTACGGCGGCCTGGAGGTCGTGGGCCAGGCTGGCTCCGCTCCCGGTCCGGCCGTGATCCAGGGTACGTCCCATTCGGGCATCGCCATCTCCGCGATCGACCTGGACAGCGCCCCGACCATCACCGGCCTGGCCACCGCCCACGAGATCGGCCACTACCTGGGCCTGTACCACACGACCGAGAAGGCCGGCGACGGCTGGGACCCCCTGGACGACACGCCCTTCTGTGGCCCCGAGAACGACGCCAACGCCGACGGCTACGTGGCCGCCAGCGAGTGCGCCGGCCTCGGCGGCGACAACGTGATGTTCTGGAGCCCGCCGACGGGCTCCGTCGATCTCACCGCGGACCAGGAATACGTGATGGTCCGCAACCCGCTGCCCTACTAGAGGTACCCCGTGACCCGGATCCCGCCCAGAGGCCGCCGCGGCTCACGCGCAGCGGTCAACGTGTTGGTGTTCGTCGCCGTACTGCTCGGCATTCGTTTCGCCGTGGGCCCTGGCGCCCGCGGTGAGGACGCCGCGCCGCCGGCCGAGACACCCCCGACCGAGCCGACCACGGCCGTGGACGAGCGCCCCCCCATGGTCCTGACCGAGGACCAGATCGAGGAGGTCGAGGACCCGGCCATCCTGTACCGCGCCGGCGAATGGCACCTCGCCAAGGGTGACGCGGACCTGGCGCGCAAGTGTTTCGAGGCGGGGTTGCAGCACGAGGAGCTCAACCACTACATCAACTTCGTCATCCGCGACGCCTACCGGGCGCTGCTCCACGAGCGGATGGGCGAGACCGAGCTGGCCGCGGCCGCCTGGAACGACGGCGTCCACAACGACCTGCACTACTCCTACATCTTCTGTCGGCTGCTCAGCCGTGATCCCGGCAAGGAGACGCTGCTCGAGTCGATGCGCGAGGAGCTCGCGCGACGGATCGAGGCCGTGAAGGGCGGTGAGGAGGTCCACTGGTACACCACCAAGAAGGGGGCCTCGCGCAAGCTGTCGGTGCTGACGCAGGAGGAGCTGATCCGGGAGGCGGCCGCCTCGGAGAAGAGTACCAAGAAATTCCGGTACGTCTACATCCCCGAGCTGGACCTGGCCGCGCTGCCCGGCGAGTGGGATCTGGTCATCAACCGCTCCGTGATCGGCTCGCTCCGTGGCTACGACGCCGAGCGCACCGGCAGCCTGGGCATCACCGGCTTCGTGGTCGACGAGTGCCACCTGGGCAAGAAGTGGAAGGGCCGGGTCAACCTGTCGTCTTCCATACCCCCGGCCCAGCTGGGCGAGGTCTTCCTCATGGAGCTGGTGGTCCTGGCGGACGCCCACATGGAGGGCGTCAAGTTCCAGGGCCGCAACGCCAGCTTCGTGTTCTCGGTGTTCGAGGGCGAGGCGGACTTCAGCGCCATCTCCGTGGGCCGCACTGCGGATTTCCGCTACAGCTCGTTCCACCACGGCGTGAACTTCCGCCGCAGCGTGTTCGAGGGCCCCGCCCACTTCGGCCACAGCGCCTACGGTGGCCCCGCAGACTTCTCGGCCACGGTCTGCTCCACGCGCCGCGCCTGGTTCAACTCCACCGAGTTCGAGGGGCCGGCCCTGTTCGAGAAGGTGGACTGGCGGCAGGGTGGAACCTTCGAGGACGCCCACTTCGCCGAGGAGCTGGTGCTGAGCCGCGCCCGCTTCGGTGCTCGCGTGAACCTCAGCCGTGCCCGCTTCGACGGCGGCCTGGCGGCGCGGGAGCTCGTGTCGCACGGAATGGACTTCTTCGGCGCACGGATCGGGGGATCGTCCGACTTCACCGACAGCGTGTTCGACGGTCACGTGCGCTTCTCGCCCGACGAGGTGACGTACCGCGAGTTCGCCGGTCGCCTGGACGAGCTGCACAAGCTGTACAAGATCTACCAGGGCGACGAGGACGCCACCGAGGACCTGACGACGAAGTCCGCCTACGGCGTGGAGTCCATCGACGATCTCACCGCGGTCATCCCGGGTGACGTCTCGTTCGCCAACGTCATGTTCGCGGAGTTCTGCCAGTTCCAGCGGGTGGTCTTCGGCGCCCCCGGACAGCCGGGGACCGTGGACTTCTACAACGCCCAGTTCCGCGGCGAGACCCACTTCGAGCGCGCCGTGTTCCACTCGGACGCGGACTTCACCACCATCTTCGCCAACGAGCTCGGCCTCAACGACGCCATCTTCCACGGCCGGGTGATGCTCGACGACGCCAACGTGCCGGGCCGGGTGACCATGGGCGGCGCCCGCTTCCTCGGGGCGGCCGATCTGTCCCTGTACGGCGCCCAGATCAGCCGCTTCCACATCAGCAAGGACCAGCTCCGCGAGGAGAAGAAGGGCCACCACCGCCTGTTCTACGAGCGGTGTGCCCAGGGCCGCGTCGCCGACGTGGAGCAAGACCCGCGCATCGATCGGGCCCTCGCGTCGACGCCCCCCGGCCAGGAGCCTCCAGACGTGGTGGACCTGTGCTACGAGCGCCTGTGCGAGGACTTCAACGTGCTGGGCAACGCGTTCGCCGAGCGCGGCATGCCCCCCGACGAGGACTGGGCCTACTGGTACGGCAAGCACCACGAGACCATGCACGCCCTGTGGCACGG
>CAYRNR010000324.1:0-4506 GCA_964425605.1 uncultured Rickettsiales bacterium
GCGACCCCTGCGACGTCTGCCCCGACGACGCGGACGACGACGCGGACGGCGACGGTGTCTGCGGTGACGTGGACAACTGCCCCGACGTGTACAACCCCGACCAGGCCGACGCGGACGGCGACGGCGCCGGCGACGCCTGCGACGCCTGCCCCGACGACGCGGACGACGACCTGGACGGCGACGGCATCTGCGGCGACGTGGACAACTGCCCCGACGTGGCCAACCCCGACCAGACCGACACGGACGGCGACGGCCTGGGCGACGCCTGTGACGAGTGCCCTGCGGATCCCCTGAACGACGTGGACGGCGACGGCGTCTGCGGCGACGTGGACAACTGCCCAGGCATCCCCAACACCGACCAGATCGACACGGACGGCGACGGCGCGGGCGACGACTGCGACGACTGCCCCGAGGACCCGGACGATGACCTGGACGGCGACGGCGTCTGCGGTGACGTGGACAACTGCCCCGACGACTACAACGCCGACCAGGCCGACCTGGACGACGACGGCGTGGGTGACGTGTGCGACAACTGCCCGGCCGTCCCCAACTCGGAGCAGGGTGACGCCAACGACAACGGCATCGGCGATCTGTGCGAAGATCCCGACCTCGAGGGCGTGTGCACCCAGACCCAGGGTGGTTGGGGATCGAAGGCCCGCGGCCGCAATCCCGGCCGCATCCGCGACAACAACTTCGACGACGTCTTCCCGGCGGGTCTGGTCATCGGCGTCGACGACGCCGCCATGAACCACGCCCTGTTCACCTCGGCCCAGGCCATCGAGGACTTCCTGCCCGCGGGCGGAACCCCGTCCACCCTGTCCATCGACAGCGTGGATCCCGTGGACACCGCAGCGGGTGTCCTCGCCGGACAGGTCGTCGCGCTGACGCTGAACACCGCCTTCTCCGAGGCCGGCGTCCTGCCCGAGGACGGCCCCGTTCCCCTCGGATACCTCATCATCGCGGTGCCCGGTTTCGAGGGCCTCACCGTCTACGGCCTGCTGGACCTGGCCAACCAGGTCATCGGCGGCGACGTGGCTGCTCTGTCGCCCTACGGCGCCAGCGTGTCCGACCTCAACGACGCCGCGACCGCGATCAACGAGGCCTTCGTCGACTGCGACTACTCCGAGAACGGAGCCTTCTGACTCGCGGGTAGAGGGACGCTCACACCTTTCCACCTTTCCGCATGCGAACAGATGCTGTGAGGGCCCCCGGAACCTCCACAACGATTTGCGGGGGTTCCGGACGGTCGCCGACGACAACTACTCAACCACCATGCTGGGGTGGCCCAGCCCCCCGGGCCTGCCCTGCGTTTTGGGGGGGATACGCAAGGCAGGTGGATTCCGGGGCAAGCCAGACCGGAATCGAGGGGGCTTGCATCGAGGATGCCGAGGCCCTCTGCCTTCACGTGAGCCCCGCCGCCCCTCCAGGCGGGCCCCGCACGGTTGAACGCCGATAATGGCCGCAGGGACTGTCCCAGGTACCCACGTGACCGATTCCCTGGCAAGGCCCGCTCACGCCCGCGTGCTATCCTGCCGAAGACCAGCAAGGGGGAATCGCATGCGGCTCCATCATCTCGCCCTTCTCCTCGGCCTGACTTTGACCTTCCACGTCGGCTGCCCGACGGACGATGACGACTCCTCGGGAGATGACGACACCGTCACGGACGACGATGATGACGCGACGTCGGACGACGACGACTCGACCCCGACCGAGATCGAGGGGGACGAAGCCGGGGAGTGTGACGATGGCGTGGACAACGACCAGGACGGCCTCACCGACTGCGATGACGACGGATGTGCTGCCGCCACGGGCTGCGAAGATGACGATGGGGACGGCTGGACGGTCCAAGATGGCGACTGCGACGACCTGGACGAGACTGTCCACCCGGGGGCCGACGAAGGCTGCGATGGGATCGACACGGATTGCGACGGAGATCCCTCTGACGAGGAGATAGACGACGACGGCGATGGGGCCGCCGAGTGCGAGGGGGACTGCGACGACTCGGATGCCGCCCTGAACCTCGACGATGCGGACGCGGACGGCGTGGATACCTGCTCCGACGATTGCGATGACGAGGATGAGACCTCGTACCCGGGAGCTACCGAGGTCTGCGACGACATTGACAACGACTGCAACGGCACTCCGGACGATGGGCTGACGTTCGACACCTACTACCCCGACCTCGACGGCGACCTCCACGGAGACGCGGACGATTCTGGAGAGTACACCTGTGCCCCTCAGGCCGGATGGGTGGCGGACAACACCGACTGCGATGACTCCGACGACACGGTCTACGAGGGAGCCCCCGAGTTGTGCGATGCCATCGACAACGACTGCGACGGCTCTCCTGACGCCACCGAGGTGGACGGCGATCTCGACGGGTACATGATCTGCGAGAACGACTGCGACGACGACGACAGCACCATCTACCCGGGAGCCACCGAGGCATGCAACGGCTTGGACGACGACTGCGATGGGGTGGTGCCTGCGGACGAGGACGACGGCGACGCCGATGGCGTGAGGATCTGCGAGGGCGACTGCGACGACTCCGATGCCTCCAACTTCCCGGGCAACACCGAGGTCTGTGACGGGGAGGACAACGACTGCGACGGGACTGCCAACGCGAACGAGGTAGACGCCGACTCAGACAACTACATGGTCTGTGAGGGCGACTGCGACGATGGGGACAACGCCCGCCACCCAGGGGCGACCGAGGTCTGCGAGGGGCTCGATACGGACTGCGATGGCGTGCTGCCCGTAGACGAGAACGACTACGACGGGGACGGCTGGATGGGTTGCGAGGAGTGCGACGACGACGACGCTGCGATGCACCCAGACGACAACGATGGGGATGGGTACTCCCCTTGTGATGGGGACTGCGACGACGGCGAAGATGCTGCTTACCCGGGAGGCGTGGAGATCTGTGACGGCCTCGACAACAACTGTGATGGCTCCCTCTCGGCCACAGAAGTAGACGACGACGGTGACGGGGCCATGGTCTGTGAGGGGGACTGCGACGACGGAGACATCACCGTCTACCCAGGGGCGGCAGAGATCTGTGATGGCATCGACAACAACTGCAACGGGACAGTCCCCTCGGACGAGGACGACGCGGACGGCGACGGCTGGATGGTCTGCGAGAACGACTGCGATGACACGGACACCGCGGTCTACGACGGAGCTCCCGACGTGTGCGACGCCCATCTGGACAACGACTGCGATGGCCAGACAGATCCGATGGAAGCCGACAACGACGGGGATGGGTCTACCGAGTGCGGCGACGACTGTGACGACGCCGATGTGGGGCTCAACGTCCAGGACGTGGACGGAGACGGTTGGACTACCTGCGACGGCGACTGCGATGACGGGGACGCCGATGTAAATCCCAGTGAGATCGAGGTCTGTGGTGACGGCATCGACAACGACTGCGACGGTGTAGAGGGGGGCTGTGGCCTCGCAGGCACATACGACCTGTCCGTCGCCGACGCAAAGCTCATCGGGGAGTCGAGCGGAGACTATGCTGGCAACTACACCGATATTGCTGGAGACGTGAACGCGGATGGGTACGATGACGTCCTCATCTCCGCACGATACGAGAATGGGGGTGGTGCTGACGCTGGAGCCGTCTACCTCGTCTATTCGCCTGTCTACGGCGAGATCGACCTGTCCGCGGCGGACGCGAAGCTGATCGGTGAGGCTGCGGGGGACCATGCGGGTATCGCGGCGTGTGGTGCTGGCGACGTCAACGGAGACGGATACGACGATCTTCTTGTCGGAGCCCAGGGACACGACACTCCCGATACGAACGCAGGTGCTGGATATCTGGTCCATGGACCGGCATACGGCACTATCGACTTGACTGCCGCTACGGCCAAATTCCAGGGGGAAGCCTATGGAGATCAGGCGGGCCGCGGCGTCGCGGGGGTTGGGGACGTGGACGGCGATGGGTACGACGACGTAATGATCGGCGGCAGGTTTCACGACCAAGGCGGAGCCGACGCGGGCTCGGCGTACCTTTTCTATGGACCCGTCTCGGGGACGATGTCGCTGGGTTCGGCTGATGCTGAATTTGTCGGTGAGGAGGCTGGAGATATTGCCGGGTACGCTGTCGCAGGAGCAGGGGACATCGACGGCGACGGGTATGACGACATGCTGGTTGCCGCTCCTTTCCACGACTCGATCACGGGGGCGGTCTACGTGCTCTACGGGCCGCAGAGCGGAACAATCGATTTGTCTGCAGCAGGGGCGAAGCTGCTTGGAGAGGCCACAAATGACGACCTGGCCAGCTTCCTCGGTCGATGTGGCGACGTGAACGGAGACGGATTCGACGACGTGTTCGTCGGGGCACCCTACAATGATGGGGCTCACGTCGACGCCGGGGCTGCATACCTTCTGTACGGCCCTCTCCATGGGACGATCAACGTGTCCGCAGCATCCGCCACTATGCTTGGCGTAACCGTTCACGCCCATTATGGCAGCAAGGAGGGTCCAGGTCTGCCTTCGAGG
>CAYRNR010000325.1:0-4503 GCA_964425605.1 uncultured Rickettsiales bacterium
TCAGCCGCCGGAACTGCTCCTCGCCGGTCGGGAACTCGTCGGGCGCCACCGGCTGGATCTGGATCCCTGCGCGCTCGAACACCTCCTCGACGGGGCGCCCGTACACGGCAGCCAGCCGGGACAGCACCGGCATAGGCGGCGGCCCGCGGACCTCACCGCGCTCGATGCGGCCCAGGTGCGGGAAGGACACTCCTACTTCCGGGGCGACCGCCCGCAGGGAGCGCCCGGTGGCCTCCCGAAGCTGCTTGAGATAGTCGCCGAAGGCGGTGGCGCGCGTTCGCTTCTCGGTCATCATCGGCTCCATTCGTAACTTGGCTACGTTGAGGTTACATAATCCTCTTGCTCTCGTCAAGGGGTCAGTGTATCTACGTTACAGGAGGCTACGACGATGACCCTGACACACACCACCTACCGGCTCCGCCGCGAGACCATCGAGCGGGTGCTGGACCATCTGTGCTGGACGCAGGAGGGCCTCGCCGACGAGGTGGGGATCTCCCGCGTCCACTTCAACCGGCTGCTCAACGGCCGGCGACCCCTGACGAGGCGCAGCCGCCGCAAGCTGCTGGACTGCCGAGTCCTGAAGGACCTCACGCCCGACGACCTGTGGGACGTCGAGGAGGGGTGACTCGATGGGCGAGCAGCGGCGACAGCACGAGCACGCGGGAGGCGACGCCTTCCACGGGGGCCTATGCCAGCTCGCCCGGCTGCTCGCCGCTGCCATCGAGGAGGACCAGGACCTCGGCCGCTCCTCTGTGCCATCCACCGACCCGAAGAGCGCCCTGATCGACTTCGAGATCAGCCAGCGCGGGGCAAGGACCACCGTTTCCCTGTCCGCCGTCGAGGCCGACCGATGACGGCCACCTGGATCGAAGACGCCCGCCGTGCACCGTTGCTCGACTTGGCGGCTGCCCTCGGTTTGGATTCGGATCGGGCCAAGCGTGCCCTCCTCCGCTGTCCTGCCTGCGGAGCCGAGCGCCGGGGAAGCCGCGACCCTCGCGGACCGGTGGGCCTGACGCCCGATCGGGGCGGCTGGCGCTGCTTCCGCTGCGGAGCTGGTGGTGACGGCCTCGATCTGGTGGCGACGCGAATGTTCGCCGGCCGGCTCCGCGATCTGACTCCCGAGAACGTCCAGGACGTCCGCGACTGGTACGCCGAGCGCGGTTGGTGTTCCGCAGGCACGACCTCGGAAAGCGTGCGGCCGTCGATTTCGAGTCCAGCGACGGCGACGACAGCTGCTCCGCCACCGCCTCCCGATCCGATGATCGCCCATCCACCCGCGGCCGAAGTGACCGAGCTGTGGAACACCTGCGATGACGTCTACGACGACGGGGAGGTGAGCGCCTGGCTCGCGTACCGCGGGCTGAACCCAGCGAAGGTCTCGGACCTGGACCTGGCGCGAGCCCTGCCATCGACCGGCGCTCTGCCCGCGTGGGCGCGCTGCGCAGGCAGGCCGTGGTCCGCGGGTTGGCGCTGCGTCTTCCCTGTCTACGACGCCACGGGCGCGCTGGCGTCGCTGCGCGCACGGTGGTGCCGCCTGCTGGCCAGGGGAGAGACACCCGCGGGGCAGCTCGACCGCCCTCCCGAAAATCTCCCCGCCGTGAAGTCCGCTGCAGCAGCAGCCGGGCCAGGGTCGGCGTCAGGCCTGGTCCTGGCCGATGGCCTACTCCGGCAGCTCCTGCGGACGGGAGAGAGGCCTGAATGGTGGCCCGAGGCAACGCCGCTGCGGATCGTCGTAGTCGAGGGCGAGCCGGACTTCCTGACCTGGGCCGCCCGCCACGGCGACGCCGCGGAGACAGCGCTGGCCGTGCTGGGCCTGTGGTCGGGTGCCTGGACCTCGGCCCTCGCCGCGCGCATCCCCACGGGCAGCCGGATACTGCTGCGTACCGATCTGGATGCCAGCGGACACCAGTACGCCACCAGGGTGGCCCACGATCTGGCGGACCGCTGCGAGCTGCGGCGGCTGTCGCCGGAGGCGGCATGACCCCGCTGGACGACAACGACCGCCTGCGGGCCGGCACGCTGCCCGACGACCCGGAAGCGGACACGGTGCCGTTTCCTGTCGAGGACGAACTCTCCGCCGGGGCCAGTGAAGAGGAACCGGCCGCCCCGCTTCCGCCGCTCTACCCGTCGCTGGCGGACCTGAACACCACCTCGGTCGCCGATGGCCTGGGCACCTGGATGACGGGTCCGTACCCGACCCTGCCCGTGTTGCTCGAGGACGCGAACGGCAACCCCTTCCTCCCGCGTGGCGTCGTCGGCTGCCTGGCGGCCGAGCCCGGGACCGGCAAGTCCTGGGGGGTGGTGCAGCTCGGCCTGGCGGTCGCCGCGGGCCGGCCGTGGTTCCGCACCTACTCCGCCGTCGAGGCAGGCGGCGTGGCGATACTGATGGCGGAGCTGGATGGGCCGCTGCTGCGATTTCGGCTGCACCGCGCCGGAGCGGTGGACGGGTACTCGGCCGACGACGAGGCGAGCCTGGCCCCGCGCCTGGTCCCAGCCGGCTTGCGCGGCCAGAACGTCCGCCTGTCGATGCGCCGCACCAATCCCAAGGAGGGCGACCCCAACATCATGCCCACGCCGTACTGGAAGGAGCTGCGGACCTGGCTGTCCGCCTGCGCGCCGCCCGAGGGCTGGGCGCTGATCGTGCTCGACCCGTTCGCGCGGTTCTCCGGCGCCGACGCCGAGAACAGCGTCGAGGCCTCCACCACGATGATCGAGCTGGCCGAGCAGCTCACGCTGTTGCCGGGCCAGCCCACGGTCCTGCTGGTGCACCACACGCGCAAGCCGGACAAGGGCGACGCCACCGGCGCGGACATGAACAACGTCCGTGGCTCGTCTGGAATCCTCGGAGCGCTGCAGTGGATCGCGATGCTGACGATCCCCGTGGTGGACGGCAAGCCCCACCGGCGGCTGGTCCACCTCTCCGTGGTCAAGGCCAACACCGTCGAGAAGCCCGACGACCCGCTCGTGCTGTGGCGCGATCCGATCTTCCACGGCGCACTGCGCCCGGCGACCCCGGAGGAAGCAACGCAGGCGAACTCGGCGCCATCGAACGGCCCGAATGGCGGACGGGAGCCACACAACCCGTACCGCCGGGGGCCAAACGGATGGTAGCGCCGAGTGCCGTCGTGGCCGTCCCTTCCGCGGCCGCGGACGCCGCGCGCGCCTGGTCCCTGGTGCAGGCCCGGCTCCGCGACCCAGCGCCGCCGACCGACCTGGTACGCCTGGCCCGGGAACGCGAGGGACTGATCCCGGACGCGGCTACTGAGGCGGCTCTCGCCGCCGAGCTCGCCGCGCACCTTCGCCGTCTGGCCGCTGTCCTGGGTGTGGACGACCACTCTCCGCCCACAGGTGACCGCAAAGTCCTCGAGCAGCGCGATGGGATGCTCCTGTGGGACGCCCTGTTCTGCGACCACCTGGCGGAAAGTTTCGGGGCCGTGGGCTCCGCTGCCGCCGAGGACCTCCGGGAGGAGGCCCGTTCGCGGTGGGCTGGGCTCACGACCACCACTACATCCGAGGCCGTTCCCATCGAACAGGGCCGGGCCTGGGAGCGCTGGCTCCCCGTCGAGGCCAGGGAGGAAGAGGCCGTCAACGACCTCTGCCCGTCCCTGCTTGCGCTGGCCAGGGTGCTCGTCGTCGCCGGCCAGACCCGCTCGCGACTGCCGGTCAAGCACAACGCCATCTTCCCCGCCATCGCCCGCCGTACCCGGGACCAGCTGGCCCTGTGGCGCCGCGGCGTCCAGACCCGTGACCGTGAGGACGGCGGCCTGGACCTGCTCTCCCGCACTGGCGCCACCGTGGCGGTGTTCCCTGCCCTGGAGCTGACCCACCTGGCCCGGCTGCGCGCCGGGGTGGAAGCTGGCCAGGGCCTGCTGCTGGAGCGCGTGATCCGCCGCCTGGTCCGGGACGCCCACGGCCAGGCCGTCGAGGGGATCAACCCCTTCAACCGGCTGGTCTACGGTGGCGGCTGGAGCGGCTTCGCGCGGTCCGCCGGGATCACCAAAGGCACCGATCAGGCCGCGCTCCACGCGCTGTTCGAGGCCCTGCGGCACTACCGGGGCTCCCGCCGTGACCTCCCCCCTGCGCTCGACTTCTGGTACTGCCGCGGGTGGGGCGCCCACGGCCGCTCCGAGGCAGGCGAGCTACGCGTGGACGTGGGCGAGGCGCTGTGGCCGGGCTACGTCGGCCGAACGCCTCGGGGCCCGGGACGTCACCTCCTACCCACGTTTGATCTCCCGGCCCTGGACTTCACCTCCCCTCGCCTGTACCTACCGCTGGCCCAGCTCCAGTGGTGTCTCCTGATGGAGCTGCGCGTGCGGGTACGCGAGCTCGCCAACCTCGGCGGGGTGCAGCTGGATACCGGGACGGTGCACAGGCTGGCCGACAAGGCGGAGACCCGCACCGAGATCGCCCTCGAAGCGCTGCGTGTGTGGTCTGACCTCGACCGGGCAGACAGCTGGCTTCACCGGACCAGCGAGGACCGCTACACCCTCCGCGATCCGCAGG
>CAYRNR010000326.1:0-4502 GCA_964425605.1 uncultured Rickettsiales bacterium
AGGACCGCATGCGGCGGGAGCTCGCGGACGAGAAGACCCAGCTCGAGGGCCTGCTGTACACCACCGAGCGCTCCCTGGAGCAGTTCGGCGAGCAGCTCCCCTTCGACGACCTCATGGCCATCCGCGAGGGCATCACCACGGCCCAGGCGGCCGTGGAGACCAGCAACCTCCGGGAGATCAAGACGTCCCACACGGGCCTGGCCGACGCCGCGCGCAAGCTCGCCGAGGTGCTCTACATGGAGGCGCAGGCGGCCGCCATGGACAGCGTCGACGACGACCTGCTCAGCGACGACGACATGTCCCTGTCCGGCGACTGGGCCGAGAGCACCGACGCCGAACCCCCGGGCGGCGAAGCGCCCGTGCCCGACGACGACGACGAGTGAGGAGCGGAGCTGATCCGCACGTCACCGATCGAATGTTCTGCCCCCCCGCCGCGTAGGTAACCTCGTGAATCCGGTGGACCCCTACTCGACCCTCGGCCTGGGGCGCGACGCCTCGCCCGACGACATCAAGAAGGCGTTTCGGCGCCTGGCGTTGCGGTACCACCCGGACCACAACCCGGGTGACGCCACGGCGGAGCAGCGGTTCAAGGAGGTCACCCAGGCCTACGAGCTGCTCTCGGACCCCGTGCGACGTTTCCAGTTCGACAAGTTCGGTTTCAGCCGGGCCAGCGGGCCCAGCTGGAACGCCGACCCCGGTGATCTGCGCGAGGTGTTCGATCGCCTCATGAACGAGGCATTCGGCTCCAACCCGTTCAAGGACTTCCGGCCCTGGCGCACCCAGGACGCCGGCCCCACCGGGGAGGACCTCCGCTACAGCATCACCGTCAGCCTGCAGCAGGTGGCGTCGGGGACCACCCGGGAGCTCTCGTTCACGCGCAAGGTCACCTGCGCCGAATGCAACGGATCGGGCGCCGACGGCCGCTCGGAGAGGGTCCTGTGCACCCACTGCGGTGGCAGCGGCGAGTCGCGGCGGCGCACCCTGCTCAGGCGCGGAGGTCGCTGCAAGCACTGCAAGGGTGAGGGGTACGTGGCCGCGGCGCGGTGTTCGTCTTGCGCCGGCGACGGGCGGACGCCCGTGGAGGCCGCGGTGCGGGTGAAGGTACCCGCGGGGGTGGAGTCTGGACAGCGGCTCAAGGTCAAGGCCATGGGCAACGAGGGCCTGGACGACACCGGCGACCTGTTCGTGGTCGTGGACGTGATGGACCACGCCTACTTCCAGCGGGACAAGCGCAACGTCTACTGCCGGCTGCCGGTCACCTTCACGGACCTCGCCCTGGGCGCGGAGCTGCCGGTGCCCACGCTGGACGACCGCGCCGTGGTGCGCATCCCCGCCGGCACCCAGCCCGACCAGGTCCTGACCCTCAAGGGGCACGGGCTGCCGGGGCCGCGCGGGGGCCGGCGCGGTGATCAGCGCGTCCGCCTCGTCCTGGAGATCCCGCGAGTGCTCGATCCCGAGGCGAGGGAGAACCTCGAACGCCTCGCCGGCGCCGCGACCCCCGAACCCACCCCTCTGAGGCGTCAGGTTCTCGACCTGCTCGACGAGATGGGATAGGAAGGAACCAACCCGCGAGGTCCACCCGATGATCCGTGTTGTACGTACGACGTTCCTGCTGGTGGCCTGCGTCCTCGGCCTCGCCGCGGCGAGTCCGGCCCAGGCTGCCAAGGACGACCGCGCCTTCATCGGCGCCGAGGCCGCCTTCCAGGAGGGCAACTTCCGCAAGGCGCTGAGCAAGCTCGAGGATTTCCTGCAGGATCACCCCGAGTCACGCTATCGGCAGCAAGCCCTCTACTACGCCGCCGAGTCCGCCTCGGAGATCGGCAAGTACTCCATCGCCCGCATGCACTACGACGCCCTGCTGCGGGAGTATCCCGAGTCCGCCTACGCGCTGCGCGCCCAATTCGGACGGGCCATCGCCATGTCCGAGGAGGGGCGCGCCCCGGACGCGGTGGAGGCGTTGCTCGAGGTGGCGCCCCAGCTGGAGGATCCCAGGGACCGCCGCAAGTGTTACCGCGCGGTGCTGCGCGTGGAGATGGACCGCCGCCGCTACGTGGGCGCCCTGCACGCCCTGGGCCTGCTGCTCGACGACGGCGCGGACTGGCGCGAGGAGGACGACCGCGTCCTCGAGACCATCAGCACCAACGCCGTGCAGACCGACCTCCTGGAGTGGGAGGAGGCCGGGCGCGGGACCACAGGCGCCGGCCTGGCCCTGTTCGTGGTGCTCCAGCAGCGCGGCCTCACCGAGGAACCCGAGACGGGCGACCCCGACGTCTTCCTGTTCGCCGACGTGTACCCGGATCACCCCTTCATCGGACGCATCGAGTCCATCAGCACGGGCAACCTCACCTTCCCGGCCAAACCCGACAAGATCGGCGTCATCCTGCCGCTGAGCGGTGACTACCGGCGGCCGGGCTCCGACGTCCTCGACGGCATCAACCTGGCGCTGCTGGACGTCTCCGCCGGCGATCTCAAGCCGACCCTGGTCGTGCGCGACTCGGAGGGGGACCCCGAAAAGGCGGTCGCCGCCCTCGAGGAGCTGGTCACCGAGGAGAACGTGGTGGCTGTGCTCGGACCGCTGCTCAGCCCCTCGGCCGTGCCGGTGGCCGAGAAGGCCCAGGAGCTGCGCGTGCCCATGATCGCGCTGAGCCAGAAGGAGGAGGTCCCCCAGGTCGGCCGCTACGTGTTCCGCAACTTCCTCACCGCGGACGCCCAGGTGGACGCGGTGGTGGACTACGCCGTCAACCGCTACGGCCTGACGCGCTTCGCCGTCTTCTACCCGGCCACCGAGCGGGGGGGAGCCATGGCCGAGGCGTTCTGGGCTGGCGTCGAGGGGGCCGGCTGCGCCGTGACCGCCATCGAGCCCTACGAGGCCGACGCCACCGACTTCCGCAAGCCCCTGCGCAAGCTCTACGGCAGGCGGTACGTGGAGAAGGGGGTCGGCGCCGTGGACCTGGAGCTGCCGTACCTGCCCGAGCGGACCAAACCCCAGCTCCCGGACGGCCGCGCGACCATGCTCGTGTCCGGCGACGACTTCCAGGCCATCTTCGTGCCCGACGGGACCAAGCGCGTCAGCATGATCGCCCCGGCCATGGTCTACGAGGACATCAACCTCGCCGACACCTTCCAGTCCAAGCCCCCCGTGGTCCTGCTGGGCGGCGCCGGGCTGAACAACGCGGAGTACGTCCGCCGGGGTGGCCGATACGTGCAGGGTTCGCTGTTCGTCGACGCCTTCTTCCCCCAGAGCACCGATCCCGACGTGGCCGGCTTCGTGCAGCGCTTCCACGACACCCACCAGCGCGAGCCCGGGCTGCTCGAGGCGCTGGCGTACGACTCCACCGCGGCCATCCTGACGCTGCTGGGTGACGGGCACACCAACCGCCCCGCCCTGCGGCGCGCCCTGTCCCGTTTCGAGCCCACGAGCTCCGTGACCGGGGAGCTGGGCTTCGACGAGGATGGCGAGATGACGCGGGAGCTGCTGCTGCTCAGCGTCGAGGAGGACGCCATCATCCAGCTGCTGCCCACCCCGTTGCCCGACGGGATCCTCGCGCCCACCGACGTCCAGCCGCCGGCGGAGGACGCCCAGTGAGGGCCCTGGTCCTTCGGGGACAGTGGGAGCCGCGCCCCGGATACCAGGTCACCCCCGCCGAGGTGCAGACCCGCAAGGCTCGCGTGGCCAGCCAGGTCTGGCGTCACCCGGTGCTCGCCTGGGAGGACGTCCCCGACCCCCGCCCAGCCGCCGACGAGGTGCTGATCCAGGTTCGCGCCTGTGGCGTGTGCGGCTCGGACACCCACTGCGTCGAGACCGACGCCGACGGCTACATGCTGTTCAGCGGCCCCACCCGGCTGCCGGAGATCCTCGGCCACGAGTACTCCGGGACCGTGATCGAGGTGGGGTCCGACGTGAAGCACCTGAAGCCCGGCGATCCCGTGGCGGCCGAGGGGATGCTCTGGTGCGGGCTGTGCCCCCCCTGCCGGTCGGGCCACCCCAACCAGTGCCACACCCTGGAGATGGTCGGCTTCTCCTCCCCCGGCGCCTTCGCCCCCTACATCGCCACCCGCGAGCGCTACTGCTGGTCCCTCGCTCCCCTGATGGAGCGCATGGACGAGCAGGACGCCTACGAGCTCGGCGCGCTGCTCGAGCCCGCGGGGTGCTCCTTCAACGGCCTGTACGTGGCCGCCGGAGGGTTCCTCCCCGGCGCCACCTGCGCCATCCACGGCGCCGGCCCCATCGGGCTGGCCGCCATCCCCGTGGCCCGCGCCGGCGGCGCCACCCACGTCTGGGTCTTCGACACCGTCCCCGAGCGGGTCGAGCTCGCGCGGGCCTTCGGCGCCGACGAGGCCCACGTGGTGGGCGACCTCGCCGCCGCAGGCACCTCGGTCCACCAGGTCATCCTCGACGCCACGGACGGCGTGGGCGCCGACGTCCACGTGGAGGCCGCGGGCGCCGCCAACGCCACCTTCCCCGAGATCGAGACCAGCCTCGCCCCCAACGGCAAGGTCGT
>CAYRNR010000327.1:0-4452 GCA_964425605.1 uncultured Rickettsiales bacterium
TTGTTGGGGATGGTGACCTTGCCGATGTCGTGGAGCAGGGCGCCGGTGGTCAGGTCGGCGCGGGCGCTCGCGTCGAGGCCGAGGCGGCCGGCGATGGCGCCGGACAGGTCGGCGACGCGGCGCTGGTGGCCGGCGGTGTAGGCGTCCTTGATCTCCACCTGGGAGGCCATGGCCATGGCCATCTCGGACATGGGGTGGCCGAGGGCGTCGGCGAGACCCTGGGTGCGGGCGGCGTAGGCCTGGAGTTCGCCCGGGGTGTCGCCGGGTGAGACCGAGGCCCGGGCCAGCGAGAGCATCGGGAAGGAGGCGGAGATCCGGTTGCTCCACGGATCGGACGCGCGCACGGCCTCGCGGCACGCAGCCACCACGTCGGGATCGAAGAGATCGCCCGCGTGCGCGCGCAGGAAACCCAGCGCCTCGTGGTCCCGGTGGGCTGGCCGGTACGGGCGGTGCGAGGTCATGGCCTCGAACACGTCGGCGACGCACAGGATGCGGGCGTGCAGGGTCAGGTCCGAGCCGGCGAGGCGGCGGGGGTAGCCCGAGCCGTCCAGGCGCTCGTGGTGCTGGTACACCGCCTCGGCGATGGCGTGAGGGAGCCTGGCCTGGGCGAGCACGTCGTGGCCCGCCGTGACGTGGCCGCGCATGATCTCGGCCTCGAGGGGGTTCAGGGCGGCGGGCTTGGAGCTGATCTCGGACGGCACGGCGATCTTGCCGATGTCGTGGACCTTGGCGGCGATGACCAGGGCCTCCCGATCCTCGCCGGGGAGGTTCAGGACGTCGGCGATGCGGCCGACCAGCTCGGCCGTGCGGCGCTGGTGGGCCGCGACGATGGGATCGTGCAGCTCCAGCGTGTTCAGCAGGGTCTCGATGACGGCGTCCTGCATGCGGCGATCGGCGTGGGGCTCGTCCCGCCGTGCCGGGCGCTGGCGTCCGGCCAGGGCGGCGTAGCGGACGGCGTGGAAGAGGTGCGCCTCCTCGACCTCGTCCCATCCGAGGCGCTCGCACGAGTCTTCGTCGCGGGCGTCCAGGGCGATGGCGCTGCCGCGCTCCCCGCAGAGGAGAACAGGGTGCAGTCCGGTCGTGTCCGCGCCGCGGATCTCCTCGAGCAGCTCGCGCGCGCCGGCGAGGCTCAGGTCCACCAGCAGCACGTCGAACGCGCCAGTGGCCCACTGGGAGAGAGCCACGTCCCGCGTCTGCGCGCAGCACGAGCGGACGCGCCGGGAGCCGCGCCGCTGCTGCATCTCGGCCAGGAGGCTGGTCACGCGGTCGCTGGCGGTCAGCGCGAGCACGTTGGGGCCACTGGAGGCGCTCCGGCCGGTCCGTGGACGGGCCTCGCCCGCGACGCGTTCGGGCGCGCCAGGCAGGGCGAAGAGAGACCTCGAGTTGTGCACGCGACCTCCGAACAGCATCCGCGCGCCGGTCTGGCCGACGCATTCGCAACAGCAGCTCCCCCGAACAGATCACTCGCTGCTAGTCAGTCTCTCAGATCGGAATGTCAGGCTCAAGTCAAACTTCGACGCGTTTTACCATGAGGTACGCGGCTCCGATCCGTCCCGCTAGGAGAGGAGGTCGAGGAGCTGGAGCACGGCGAACACGGCAGCGGCGAGGGCGACCGGGAAGGCCCAGTACTCGAGCTTGACCATCATGAACGAGTGCCACGGCGTGCCGGAGCGGAGCTCGCGGTCCCGGAAGCCGTCGTCGAGGATCCGGCCGAGCCCCTGGTGGGAGGGGGCGCCGGAGTAGTGCAGGCCCTCGTTGAGGCGCCGGCCCACGAACCACGTGGCCGGGGCGCAGGCCAGGTAGGCGACGGCGACCGCGGCGTTGGCCCATCCGGCCGGCACGAGGTAGGCGGCGAAGAGGGGGCCGACCAGGAAGACGATCGCGAGGAGACCCAGGCCACGCCAGACGATCATGACGCTCCCTCGAGCCACGCGACCGCGGGATCCGTGACGAATTCGGGGTTCTTCAGCCAGCCGAAGTGACCCGAGTCCTGGCCCTGGGTCGCGCGGTCGACGTGCAGGCGCGAGAGGCCCGCGCGCGACAGCTTGGCCAGGAGGTTCTCGGACGCCTGGCGCGGACCGAGGGCGTCGCCCTCGAACGTGACGGCGAGGACCGGCAGCTCGGCGCGACCGAGGAGGGCCTCGTAGTCCAGATCCGTCCCCGCGAGGTCGTATCGGCCGGTCAGGGCGTTGACCGCCCAGTCGCGCATCACGGTCCGGGACTCGAGCCCGGCGAAGCGGAAGGTCCTGCCGGGGAAGTGGCCCCACACGGCGGCGACGGCGCGCGCGGCCTGGGAGCCGGTGAGCACGCCGATTCGCTGAAGCAGCGGCCAGCCCTCGTAGTGCACCGAGCAGGCGGCCACCAGCACGAGGGCGTCCAGGTCTCCGGGGTGGCCACCGGCGAACAGCGCACCGAGCTGCCCGCCGAGGCTGTGTCCGAGAAGGGCGAGGCGGCGGCCCGGGTGTCTGCGCCTCGCCCACGCGACGAGGCCGGCCAGATCCACCGAGATCATCTCGTGGTAGCCGAAGTCCACGGATCGCGATGGGCGGACCGGGCTCTGGCCGTGGCCACGCAGATCAGCGGTCACGGCCACGCAGCCCGACGCTGCCAGGGCCTGGGCGACGCGCACGTAGGACCGGGCCCGGACCCCCATGGCGGGGACGCAGAGGACGACCGGGTGCGCGGTGGGGGCAGCGCGCGAGAACTCCGAGACCTCGAGCCGGATCCCGTCGCCCATCGTCACGACATCGGTGCTCCTGTGGACCTCGGTCACCTGACCCTCGCGTTCGTGGACCTGGGGACCGAGAGTACATCACCGCGGGATCCGGCACGGCCGATCCCCACAACCGGTAGAATCCGCCCGTGGACCCACAACAGAGGGAGGAATCATGCGATCCAGGGACCTGTTCCGAATCCTGACGGCCGCGGTCTGGCTGAGCAGCGCCGCGCTGCTGGGCTGTCCGACCGAGGACGACGACGACAGCTCGGCGGACGACGACGACGACACCACGGCTGGCGACGACGACGACACCACCGCCGGTGACGACGACGACACCACGCCGCCGGTGGATGCGGACGGCGACGGCTCACCCGAGGGCGAGGACTGCGACGACAACGATCCCGCCAACTTCCCGGGCAACGTCGAGATCTGCGACGGGCAGGACAACGACTGCGTCGATGGCGTGCCCGCGGACGAGGCGGACGCGGACGGCGACGGGTTCATGATCTGCGAGGGCGACTGCGACGACGAGGACGCGTCGGCCACGCCGGAGGACGCCGACGGGGACGGGTACGACTCGTGCAACGGCGACTGTGACGACGCGGACGCGAACGTCTCCCCCGAGGCGGAAGAGATCTGCAACGGGGGCGTGGACGACGACTGCGATCCCGCCACCGACGAGAACGTGGACGGCGACGGCGACGGGTTCGCCGTATGCGAGGGTGACTGCGACGACGGGGACGCGCTGGTCTTCCCCGGCGCCGAGGAGGTCTGCAACGGCATCGACGACGACTGCGATCCGCTGACGGACGAGATCGCCGACGACGACGGGGACGCGCTGTCGGAGTGCGACGGCGACTGCGACGACACGGACGCGGACACGTATCCCCTCGCCGACGAGCTCTGCGACGGGCTGGACAACGACTGCGACGGCGCGCCCGCCGCGGACGAGGTGGACGACGACCTCGACGGGACCATGGTGTGCGGCGGCGACTGCGACGACGCCGACGCGACCGTCTACCCTGGCGCGCCAGAGCTGTGCGACCAGCTCGACAACGACTGCGATCAGGCCGTGGACGAGGACACCGGCGCCGACGTCGACGGCGACGGATTCAACGCCTGCTTGGGGGACTGCGACGACACCGACGCCTCGGTCTACCCGGGGGCGCCGGAGCTCTGCGATGGCCAGGACAACGACTGCGACGCTGTGCTCCCCGACGAGGAAGCGGACCTGGACGCGGACGGACACTCGGAATGCGAGGGGGACTGCGACGACCTCGAGCCTGCCCTGAACCTCCTCGACGTGGACGGCGACGGCTTCACCACCTGCGCCGGTGACTGCAACGACCAGAACCCGGATCTGGACCCGGGCGACCTCGACGGCGACGGTGTCAGCTCCTGCGACGGGGACTGCGACGACGCGGACGCCTGGAACACGCCGGGAGGAACCGAGATCTGCGACGGCCAGGACAACGACTGCGACGGCCAGCTGGGCGGTGACGAGCTCGACGACGACGGGGACGGCGTGACCGAGTGCGACGGCGACTGTGACGACGCGGACGCCGCGAACTTCCCGGGCAACCTCGAGATCTGCGACGACGCGGACAATGACTGCGACGGGCTCCTCGGCGGCGACGAGCTCGACGACGACGGCGACGGTGTGACCGAGTGCGACGGGGACTGCGACGACGCGGACGGGGCGAACTTCCCGGGCAACGCCGAGGTCTGCGACG
>CAYRNR010000328.1:0-4395 GCA_964425605.1 uncultured Rickettsiales bacterium
GGGCGCCTGGCCCGGGATGCGGGTGTAGTCGAACACCAGGATGCCGCGGTCGTCGTCCTTGACGGTGACGAAGTAGCCCGGACCGGTGAACCACCCCCACGTCTGGTGGTTGTAGCCCCACAGCTCACCGCTACCGTCGGCGGCCCGCGTGAAGCGCTTCTGGAACTGGTTGAACACCGCCATGGAGTTGCGCCCCTCGAACACGGCGGTCTGGCCGTCCCCCACGTCCTCGGGTACGAGCATGTCGAGGCTGGACTCCATGTGCCGGTGACTCAGGGCCCACAGCCGATCCTGGCGTCCCTTGTGGAGGATGCGGACGAAGGCGAGCCGACCGGCGTCGTCCATCTCGTCCAGCGCGGCGTGGAGATCCTCGATGGTGATGCCGTCGGCGGTGTCGAGGCGGGATGCGAGGGCCGTGGGGTCTTCGGGCATGGCGGCTCCATGGGTTTGCTGAATTGGTTCAACCTATTTCGACCGGGCAGGCGGCGTCAACCGCCGCGGGTGCCGAGCTTGAGTTCGCGGGGCCGCGTTCGTACAGTGGCAGCGTGTCCAACCGTGCCCCGCTGCTGACCGCCCTCGTCCTGGGCCTCGCGTTCGGTCCGGGCTGCCGGCAGCTCCAGAGATCGCAGCTGCTGGACCCGGCGATCGCCGACGACACCCTCACCCGCGAGACCCTCGCCGCCCTCGGCGACGCGCCCCCGCGGCAGCCCGCGGACTCACGCGTCACGCTGGAGTTCCGGGATCGGATCTGGATCTACGCGGCCGAGTTCCGGGCCGAGCCGCCTGCCACGTACCTCGCCGAGATGGCCTCCACCCTCGGCAGCGTGGCCCTGGTGGCCTCGTGGGACGACGAGGGGGAGCACCTGGATGGCGAGCCATCCGAGGTCAGGAAGCAGCTCCAGGGCCTCCCGGCGGTGTTTGGGCTGTGGTTGCTGGGGGACTGCACCGAGGGTGTGGTGCTCCAGGGGGTGAACGGGCTCGCGGTCGACTGTCCCGCCCGGGGGCCGGATCCGACCCTCACCTGGCGGATCTGGTTCGACGCGGAGCAACGGCTGCGGTTGCGCGGCGAGTTGCTCGCCGAGGACGAGATGATCGCGGACTTCACCTGCGATCCCGAGGGCCGCTGCGTCCTGCAGGACCTCCTCCGCGGTGTGGCGCTGCGGGTCGCGCCCCTGTGATTCGAACCCGCGGCTTGGCAGGTTCGCGGCCGCTTCCTATACTGCGGCCATGAGCGAGCTGTCCACGAACAAGTACTGCTGGAAGTGCCGCCGCGAGCTGCCCTTCGACACTCGAATACTCCGCAGCGAGCAGTGCCCCTGGTGCGGCGCCGACCTCCACGTCTGCTACAACTGCAAATTCCACGACACGAGCGCCCACAACGAGTGCACCGAGTACGGCACCTTCGATGTGCGCGACCGCGATCGTGCGAATCACTGCAACGAATTCCAGTACGGACTGGGGGAGCCGGGCGCGGACACCGAGGCCGAGAAGGCCAAGGACAAGCTCAAGGATCTGTTCAAGTTCTGACGGGCGCGCTCCGGTCTACTCGGCGGCCTCGGTCTCGTCGTAGCCGTCGTCGCAGTCGGGATCCGCGCCGTCGGTGAATCCATCCCCGTCGTCGTCCACCCCGTTGTTGCATTCGGAGTCCCAGGTCAGCTCCTCGCCGGTGCCCTGGGGGCCGTCCGCGCAACCGGGATCCTCCGCGTCGATCCAGCTGTCTCCGTCGTTGTCCGCGAGATCCTCGCAGGGGCCGGTCTCCACGCTGCCGTCGGTGGCCTCGCAGCCGGGATCCTCGGAGTCGGCCAGCCCGTCGCCGTCGTTGTCCTCGCCGTCCTCGCAGTAGCCCGAGTAGGTGAACGTGAGGTCCGTCGTGGCGCCGTGGCCGTTGATCAGGGTCACGACCTCCTCGCCCGGTACGCCCGGGGGGACCAGCACCACCACGCGCTCGGAGCACGTCTCGGTGACCTCGCCGTACGGCTCGAGCCCGTCGCAGACGTCGCGGCAGTCGATGCAGAAGTCGGCGTCGGCGAGGCAGGCGTCGCAGGCGTCGCAGCCCTCCCGCTCCACCAGCGTCACCTCGGCGTCCTGGCTGCCCACGCGCACGAGCACGTCGTACTCGGCGAAGCCCTCGTAGGAGCTGGAGACGAACCTTCCGCTGATCTCCACCTCGTACTGGCCGTTGGGGCTGCCCGTCGCCGGGGACAGCTCCCCTGCGATGGGATCGCACAGCATGCGGAAGTAGACGTCGTCCTCGGTCACGCAAGCGGCGAGAGCCAGGCCGAGGAGGGGCAGCAGCGCCGCAACAGGGAATTTCATCAGAATCCACCGTCCAGATTGAGGAAGTCGCTCGAGTCCACCTCGCCCGCCTGGTTCGCGTAGGACGTGGGCGCGGTCCCGGCCCTGAAGGCGACACCGACCCCGGTGCCGTCTTCTGTCAGCAGCCCGCTCTCCGAGTCCACCGGCACGATCTCGATCCCGGGCGGTCGCTGGATGTCGCAGTCGGGGTACTTCTCCAGCAGGACCTTCATGTACTCGATCCAGATGGGGAGGGCGCAGTCGCCGCCGTACTGTCCACGGCCGAGGCCGCGGGCGAAGTCGTCGAAGCCGACCCAGACCCCGGTGACGACCTGGGCGTTGTAGCCCATGAACCAGGCGTCGCGATAGTCGTTGGTGGTGCCGGTCTTGCCCTGCAGCGGTACGCCGAGCACCAGCGCCTTGGTGGCCGTGCCGGAGTTCACCACGTCGCGCATCAGGCGGACCATCTGGTAGGCCGTGACGTCGTCCATCACGTCGGGGACGCGCTCCCCCGCGGCCGTGGTCTCGAGGACGCGGCCGTCCCGGTCCCGGACCTCGCGGATGTAGTACGGCCCCTGCCGGTCGCCCAGGTTGGCCAGGACGGTGTACGCGCGCACCATCTCCTCGAGGGTCAGCGCCGCCGAGCCCAGCGCCATGGCCAGGTTCGGCTCGAGATCGGTCTCGAAGCCGTAGCGCTGCACGTAGTCGTGCAGGTAGTTGATCCCCATCGCCTGGGCGATCTTCAGCGTGACGATGTTGCGGCTGAGCACCAGGGCGCGCCGCAGGGTCGTGTCCCCGAGGAAGTCACCGCCCGCGTTGCCCGGCTTCCACGCCTCGACGCCACCGCCGGCCTTCTGCTTGAAGCCCACGATGGGGCTGTCGACGATGATGGAGGACGGCGTGTAGGAGAGGTCCTCTCCCTTGGGCCCGCAGTGGGGGCCGCCGTCGTGGCGGTTGCAGTCGAGGGCCGCGGCGTACACGAACGGCTTGAACGTGGACCCCACCTGGCGGTTGGCCTGGATGGCGCGGTTGAACTCGCTCTTGCGGTAGTCGTACCCGCCCACCATGGCCAGCACTGCGCCGTCGGTGACGCGCATGCTCAGCAGGGAGGCCTCCACCTGCGGCTCCTGATCCAGCTCGAGGCGGGGGTACTCGACGTCCTTCTTCAGCGTCTTCTTCCAGCTCTCGGTGGGGTTGACCACCCGGATCTGGATCACGTCGCCCACCTCGTAGGCGTCGCGCATGGACTCGATCTGCCGCCACTTGGTGTGGATGTGCTCGTTGGGCTCGTACGCCCACTTGCCGTCGGCGTGGTGGAGGATGCCCCGGATGGAACCGACGTCCACCCACAGGTACTTGCTGTTGACCTCCGCGACCACGCCGCGGGTCACCTCGTCGCGAACCAGCGGCGGGACGCTGTCGGCGCTCACCGAGGTCGGCTTCTCGTAGCTGGGATCGTAGGGCAGGCTCGCGAGGTAGCGCTCCAGGTCGATGGCCGCGAGCTCCGCGTCCACCCCTGCCGGCTCCACGTGACCGAACTCCTCGTGTAGCCCCACGCGGTGGTCCACCTGGCGGACGCCCCACTGCACGGCCTCGTTCGCGGCCTCCTGGAGATCCGAGTCCATGGTCGTGTAGACGGTCAGGCCCTCGCGGTAGGCCATGTCGTGGCCGTACTGGTCCACGAGGTAGCGCCGGACGTGCTCGACGAAGTACGGCCCCAGATCGAGGTTCTTGTCCCGCTTGCGCTGGAATCGCAGCTTGGCGTCGTACGCCGAGTCCGCCTCGGCCTGGTCGATGAAGCCCACGGCGACCATCTGGTCCAGACAGTACCGCTGGCGCGCCTTGGCCGACGAGAAGTTGTTGTTGGGCGAGTACCTCGACGGCGCCTGCGGCAGACCGGCGATGAGGGCCGCCTCCGGCAGGGTGATGTCCTCGATGTGCTTGCCGAAGTACAGCTGGCTGGCCGCCTCGACCCCGTACGCGCCGTGTCCCAGGAAGATCTGGTTGAGGTACAGGTAGAGGATGTACTCCTTGCTGAAGTTGGTCTCGATCCGGTAGGCGAGGATCGCCTCCTTGATCTTGCGGCTGAGCTTCTTCTCC
>CAYRNR010000329.1:0-4296 GCA_964425605.1 uncultured Rickettsiales bacterium
TGGGCCTGGGACAGCAAGGAGGTCTGGTCGCTGATCTCCTGGTTCACCTACCTGATCTACATGCACCTGCGGCTGATCAAGGGGTGGAAGGGCCGCCCGGCGGCCTGGGTGGTGATCATCGGCGGCGCCGCCATCGCCATCACCCTGCTGCTGTTCGGCTACCTGCCCGCCTCGATCACGTCGGTGCACAAGTACTGATTCCGTGAGTCCGACCATCCGCCGCTTCGCTGTCGTGGGAGACCAGGGCGCGGGCAAGACCACGGCCATGCTCGATCTGTGCGAGGCGCTGGCCGCCGCCGGGCACGTGGTGGCCGGGGTGCTCCAGCCGGCCCGGCACCGGGGACGGCGACGCGTCGGGTACGACCTGCTCGATCCCCGCGACGGTGACCGCTTCGATCTGGCCACCCGCAAGGCCACCCTGGGTCCCGGCGAGCTGTGCTACGCCTTCGACGAGGCGGGCTGGGGCTGGGGCGCCGAGCGGATCGCCCGCGCCAGGCGCGACGCCGACGTGCTCGTGGTGGACGAGATGGGCAAGCTCGAGGCCCGGGGGCAGGGGCACCTGCCGGCCCTGCAGCGGACCGTGGACGGCGAGGGCTGTGGCGTGTGGGTGCTGAGCATTCGCGCCTCGGCGCTCGACGCGGTGACCGCGGCGCTGGGCCCCTTCGAGCGCGTGGCGCGGCTCGACGACGATCATAGGGCGCCGGACGACCTGCGGCGGCGGATCAGCGGCCTGCTAGGCTGAGCCTGCGGGCTCCCACTGCACCAGCGCCGAGCGGACACCGTCGGGCCAGCGCCAGTCGTCCCCCTCCCGGCTCAACCTCGCGCGCAGCAGCTGCTCCAGGAACGCGTCGTGGGTGGGATCCTCGGCCACGCCGAGGCGCGCCTTGACCGCGGCCAGGGCCCCGGCCAGGGAGTCGTGCCGCCACGCGCCCCACAGCCCGGAGTCCTCCATGGTCACGTCGGCGAAGACCCCCATCTGCCACAGGGCGTTGTAGGCCACGACGAAGTTGGGGCTGTCGTGGGGGTGCCCCAGGACGCGGCGCGCCGCCTCGGCCATGATCCCGTCGGGCACCGGCGCCCGCATCAGCAGCCAGCAGGTGCGGCGCGCAGCGGCCTCCATGCGCCGCACGAACGCCGGGAGATCGGCGCAGCCGTACATGGCGTGCGCGCACAGGGCGTGGTCGTGGACCGGCACCTCCACCTCGGGCCAGCGGCCGTCGACGATGGTGACGTTGTCGATGCCCTCCTGGTCCAGGAACAACGCCATGGTCTCGCGCATGGCCGCCGAGGGCTCCACCGCGGTGACCGAACGCACGTGGCGGGCCAGCAGCACCGCCCAGGTCCCGGCGCCAGCGCCGATGTCGAGCACCGTGTCGCCGGGCTCGACGCGCTGAAGGAGGATCTTCCGCGACGAGTCGGGGTCGGCCCACCGCTTGCGCACGCGCTGCAGGTAGGTCTCGGCGTGGCCCTTCCAGGCGTCGTCCCCTTCCCTGAAGCGCTTGCCCGCGTGCAGGCAGCCTGCGCTGAGCACCAGATCCCGCCACAGCCGGATCCAGTCGGTCACCTCGGTCATCGGAGTCTCCTAGTCCAGCACGGTGGGACGACCGCGGATGATCTCCACGTCGATGTCGACACCGTACACCTGCGACAGGGTCGTCGAGCAAATCACGTCTGCAGGCGCGCCTGCAGCCAGCACGGCGCCGCGGCGCAGCAGCACCACCTGCTGGGCGACGGCGGCGGCGGCGTTGGGATCGTGGGTGGTCATGAGCACGGTGCGGCCGTTGCTGGCCTGGCCAGCGAGCACGTCGAGCACGGCGCGGCGGTTGCGCAGGTCCAGGTGCGAGGTGGGCTCGTCCGCGAGCAGGATGCGGGGCTGCTGGGCCAGGGCGCGGGCCACCGCGGCGAGCTGCCGTTCACCGCCGCTGAGCGACGGCACCGGGCGGTGCGCCAGCCCGTCGAGGCCCACGTCGCACAGCGCTCGCCGGGCCACGTCGCGGTCCTCGGGCCGCGGCAGCTGCAGCAGGTGCAGGTACGGCGCGCGTCCCAGCACCACGTACTCGATCAGGGTCAGGTCGAAGGGGACGTGCTCCTCTTGCGGGATCAGCCCGATGCGGCGGCTCAGCGAGCGGCGCTGGCGCGGATCGAGGGGCTCACCCAGCACCTGGATCTCGCCGCTGTCGGGCCTGAGCAACCCCAGCATGAGCTTGAGCAGGGTGGTCTTGCCGCAGCCGTTGGGCCCCAGCAGGGCCGTGACACCGCCCGCCGGGACCTCGAGATCCAGCGCAGCCAGCACCGGATCGGAGGTGTAGCCGAAGGCCACGCCGCGCAGCTGCAGGGCTGGGCCGGTCATCGCCGCACCCCCACGTCCGCGCGCATCAACAGCACGATGAAGATGCTCGCGCCGAGCACCGAGGTGAGGATACCCAGCGGGATCTCACCGGGCAGCAGCGACCGGGCCAGGTCGTCGCAGATCACCGTGAAGATCCCCCCCAGCAGCATGGACGCGGGCAGGGCCCGCTGGGCGTCCGCGCCCACCAGCCGCCGGGCGATGTGGGGCATGATCAGCCCCACCCACCCCACCAGCCCGGCCTTGGAGACCACGGCGGCGGTCCCGGCGACCGCCGCGGCCAGCAGCACGGCGCGTTCGGCCCAGGCCGACACGCCCAGGGAGGCGGCGGTCTCGTCGCGCAGGGCCAGCAGGTTCAGCCGCCAGCGCATGAGCCACAGCACGATCACCGCGGGGACGACCACCGGCAGGATGTGGATCACGTCGGGCCAGGTGATGGCCCACAGGCCCCCCAGCAGCCAGAACGTGATGTCGGGCAACTGGCGCAGCGGATCGGCGAGGTACTTCAACGCGCCCGTGGCCGACGCGTACAGCGCCGACACCGCGATGCCGGCGAGCAGCAGCCGCAGGACCCAGTCTCCGAACCGCACGCGCCGCGCCACCATCACCGAGCCGCCCAGACCGGCAAAGGCGAATGCCGCCGCCGACGTCTGGACCAGCAACGGGTTGCCGCCGAGGAACACGATGGCCAGCGCCGCGCCGAAGGCCGCGCCCTGGGACACACCGAGCAGGCCGGGCTCCACCAGGGGGTTGCGGAACACCATCTGGAAGGCCGCGCCCGCACCCGAGAGCATCATCCCGGTGAGGAAGGCGGCGAGGACGCGCGGCGCGCGGAGGTTGAGCACGACCCCCTGGGCGAGGTCGTCGTCGAGCAGCTGGCCCAGCTGCAGCGGCGCCGGGTAGCGCCCCAGCAGCACCGAGATCCCCAGCAGGGCGGGGACACCGACCCACAGGATGGGCCAGGTCAGGCCGCTCCTGGAGCGCGGGGCGGGATCAGTCGCCATTCCCGCGCACCAGGGGCAGCAGCTGCTCTTCGACCGCCGCGGGCTCGACGCCGTACATCTGCTCGAAGAACGCCCGCGCCTCGGCGTCCAGGTCCAGCTCGGCGAACCGTTCGGGGTGCAGGGTCGCCGCGGTCCACAGCGCGCCGAGGATCCAGCGCGGCTCCGGGGAGTCCCAGCCGTACAGATCCCCGGGGTACACGTGGAGCTGGCCGGCCTCCACCGCCCGCAGGTGGCTCCACTGGGGATCGGCCTTCAGCTCGGCGAGGGCGGCCGCGGGATCGTCCACGTGCCACAGCACCAGCAGGATCCGATCGGGATCCCAGCGGGCGATCTGCTCGATGTTGACCAGGGCCCAGCCGTAGGTGCGCTCCGACGCCTCCAGCCACGTGGGGTTGGCGCCGGCCATGCGCACGTGGGAGGTCTGCATCCAGGGCTCTGCGGGCACCTGGGCCGTGACCGCGCCGCCGCGCGTGCTGTACTGCAACACCAGGACGTCGGGGGCCTCGGCGAGCCCCTCGCACCCCGCGCGGATGCGGTCCTTGCGCTCGCGGTAGAACGCCAGGATCTCGTCGGCGCGCGCCTCGGCGTCGAGCAGCCGCCCGAGGTTGACGATGTCGGTCTCGAACTGCTCGGGATTCTCCAGCCCCAGGTAGACCACCGGGATGTCGATCTCGGCCAGCGCCTCGGCCGCCCGCGTGTCGGCGGTGTGCTTCATCAGCACCACGTCGGGCCGCACCCCGGCGATGTGCTCGGGGCCCGCGCCGATGCCCAGCACGGCCCGCTCGCCGGGAAACCCGGGCTCCACCAGCGGCAGGAAGTCGCTGACCGTGGGGCCCCGTTGCTCCACCCCCGCCAGCCGCTCGCGGCCCGTGGGGAACAGGTACAGGGTGTGCAGGGCGATGAAGGTGCCGTGTCCGGACACCACGATGCGGCGCGGCGGCGCGT
>CAYRNR010000330.1:0-4292 GCA_964425605.1 uncultured Rickettsiales bacterium
AGCGGCAGTTCTTCGACGTCAGCGGCGACGTGCTGGAGAAGGTGGACCCCATCTTCTTCGGCGACGTCCGCACGGCGGCGTACAAAGCCTTGGGGGTCAGTTGACATGCAAGCTGTCAACATTGAATTTGACGATGGTCGTGGAGGACGTTGTCGACAGAAACCAGCTCTGATTCAACAAAGAGCAACGACACCAAGACGTTCAAAACTGCGATGGCGAGGCGGGCGCCAGGTGGAGCACGGAGGACGCAAGTAGAATCATGCGTGATCTGTACCGGGATTTTGATTTCGCGATTCTGAATGATCCTGGATTCAAGGAGGATTCGGTGCGCGAAGAACTTGTGGCTCCGCTTCTTTGGGCGCTGGGATTTGCGGCCTCCGGAAAATTCAAGATTCAACGGAGTACACCTCTCCAACATCCGTACGTGTCCATAGGGAGTATTCGACGACAAATCCACATTTACCCGGACTACCTCCTCAGCGTAAGCAACCGGATTGTGTGTACGATAGATGCTAAAGCACCATCGGAAAGTGTTGACGATCCCGACCACCTGTCACAGGCATATACCTACGCGGTTCACAGAGACGTACGCTCTGAATTCTATGGCCTCTGCAATGGCCATGAAATCGCTGTGTATCGTGTATCGAAGATGAGTGCCGAACCCTACTATCGAGCATCATTGGCTGATGTCCCGCAACACGAGGAGGAGGTAGTCAGGCACCTATCACCACTTGCACTTCATGATGCTATTGACGGGAAGTTTGCCAAGGACTTCGGGCTCCATTTGAAGCGCTTGGGGGTGCCAGGGGATATGGACGTGCTGTTGCCATTCGTGGGCGTCTTTCGAGTTGGGCGAGTCGCTGATGAGTTGTACACCATAATGGCGAACTGCACTTCTGAAGAAGAGGAGTATGCTGCGTCGTTCGACTTCGGAGCGGGACTCGTGCCAGAACTTCTGTCTCAACTACCGAGCGATACCGCCATGAAGTTAGGCAATGCACTGAGGAAGGACTGGCCATCATTGATCTCTATCTCTAGTCCCGGAGGCATGCTGGCGGTGAATATCCTTGCGAGAGTAGGTAGTGAACTAATTGAGAACGACGACGAGATATATTGCCCATTAGTAGTGCGAGAGTTCCCTCGATGAAATATCTGGAACAGTAGTCGATGGGTCATATTCGTCTAGGCAGGCTTCCGCGGACTCGCAAGTGGAGCGAGGTCGTCGGTCTCGTCGGCGGGGGAGGTGGAACCGTTGACGTCGCCAATGCCACCCTCGACGCCTCCCTCGAAGACCTCTCGATTGCTGCCAACGACCCGGGACTGGTCTACTCGTTCTGGCTGCTGACCCGTATCCCGGAAGCCGCCCGGAGCGACAACTTCGCGGACGAGCTGCGTTCCCTCGGACTCCAGGTTTCCGACGCGCCCTCGCTCCCCGAACTCGTAGCCGCACTGACCGACGCGGTCGACCGGCACGTGGATGCGGCGAACGCCCGGAGCGACCTCGGCGAGATGGCCCAGATGGCAGCGGTGGAGGCCCTCCACCGTGTCACCGAGGAGCGCTCTCGGAGCCTGTTCGGGACGACGCCGGCAGACGTCCAGCGCGAGCTGGGCGGGCTCGCTACCCAGGCCCAGTTCGGAAGCCTGGCACGGGATTTCTTCTCCCGGTTCACCGAGCGCGTCCTCACCTACTACCTCAGCCGGGAACTCCCCGCGCACGTTGGTCGCGGCCTGCGCTTCGACAACCAGGATCAACGGCGTCAGTTCCGTGAAGACTTGGTTGGACATTGCTGGCAAGCGTCCCGGATCGTCGAGACCTTTGCCGGGGGCTGGTTCTCGAAGGCCCGGTTCGAAGGTGACCTCAGTCGGGAACGGACCAACGCCTTCATTGGCTACGCGCTGAAGAAGATGCGCTCCGAGCTGCGCCAGGGAGCGGGGGAATGAGCCCCAGTGGCGCGACCTGGGTGCTCTGCGGGGGGGCCACACACAAGGCTGCTCCCGACGGCGCGTTGCGCCTGGACATCAGCACGCCAGAACGGCGAGGCAACCTCTCGGTGGATATCGAAGGGATCAGCCAGGCACTCAAGGGCAACGTACCGGCTCGTTTCAAGGACTTGATCCGCGTTGCCTCCTACGTGCTCGCTGCCGACCAGGCCATCGGGAGGGGCTCCGCGCAGTCCGACGATCTGGGAGAGAGCTGGCGGAGAACGCTCCGCTTCGTGATTCCGGTCGAGCGCCCCGAGGTGTGGAATTCGGAAGCGTTGCTCAGCGCGCTCCAGCAGACACTCGGCTTCCTCTCCGACGACAACTACACGTTCGAGTTTGTGCCTGGCGGAGGTTCCGAGTCCGAGCAGCTCAGCTTCAGCGGGCCGCAGGGCGGACCGTTCGTGTCGTGGAACCACATCGATGAGGTCGTGCTGTTCTCCGGTGGCATGGACTCCCTGGGTGGGGCTGTGGACGAGGTCCTCGGCCACGACCGCGACGTCATCCTTGTCAGCCACCGATCCGCCAACAAGACCTGGACGACGCAGAAGCACCTGCTCGAAGAACTCCGACGGCGCTCGGACGGCGTTGGCCCCGGACACGTCGCCATCCGGATGCAGAAGCACGAGAAGGAGCTGCGCCGCGAGTCCACTCAGCGTTCGCGGTCGTTCCTGTACGTAGCTCTCGCGGCGACCGTGGCCCGTCTCGTCGGTCTCGACCGCGTGCGAGCATATGAGAACGGTGTGGTCAGCCTGAATCTGCCGATCTCCCGCCAGCTGACTGGTGCGCGCGCTACCCGGACCACCCATCCCAAGGTCTTGCGTGGTTTTGAGGCCATCATCTCCGAGCTGACAGGCGAGCCGTTCACCGTCGAGAATCCTTTCGAGTTGATGTCTCGCACGGAAGTGGCGCACCATCTGGCCGAACTGGGGGCGGAGGATCTCGTCCGGAGCACGGTCAGCTGCGCCAAGGTCCGTTCCAGCTCCAAGATGTTTCCGCACTGTGGCGTCTGCTCCCAGTGCATCGGACGGCGATTCGCCCTGCTCGCGGCCGGACTGGAGGAGCACGATCCGGCAGAGGCGTATGAGGTCGATCTCTTCACCGGGCGGCGGGCCAAGCTGGAGGACCGCACGATGGTGCTGGATTTCACCGACGCGGCAGATCGATTCGCGCGCTGTTCCAGCAGCGAGGAGTTCTTCAGCTCCTTCGGTGAGGCCTGGCGAGCGGTCACCAGCATGGTTACCGGGATGAGCCAGGATGCCCAACAGGTGATGCAGGAGATATTCGAGCTGCACCGGCGTCACGGCGAGGCTGTCGCTGGCGTTCTCGACGAGGCGTTCCGCCGCCATCGGCGCCAGCTCACGGCTGGAGAGCTTCCGGCGGAGTCCCTGCTGGTCCTCATGTCCAGTTCTGGAGTTGCGAAGAGCGAGGCGCTCGCGGCTGGCGACGAGACGGGAACGGACACGGCGGATCGGATAGCCGAACGGCCTGACGAGCTGCCCGCGCCGCCCCCCGAACACGTGTTCGGCAAGGAGGGCGATACATGGACGATGGCGTTCCCGGGCGAGCCCCAGGTCCGTGGAATCAAGCACTCCAAGGGATACGAGTTCATCCGCATCCTGTTGCAGAATCCGGGTCGGACATTCACCGCTTTCGAGATCGAGGCCGTGATGAACGGCGATCCCAATCCGCGGTATTTGCCGACCATCGGTGAGGCGACGGACCAGCAGGCCATCGACCAGATCGTAGGGCGCTGCAAAGAACTGCGCGCGGATCTGGCCGAAGCCGAGGAGTTCTGCGACAACGGTTCCGTCGAGAAGATCAAGTCGGAGCTGGCCCCCCTCGAGGAGTACCTGACCGCCAACGTCAAGAAGGACGGCCATCCGCGCACGGAAGAGCCGGAGCGGAAGAGGGCCCGCACGCGCATCTACGCTGCCCTGGATCGCGCCTACAAGGCCATCGGGAAACACCACCCTCTGCTCGGCGAGCACCTCCGCCGCTTCATCACCAGCGGATTCGAGCTTCGCTACGAGCGAAACGACCTGACCTGGCTGACCTAAAAAAAAACGAACTGCTACGCGGTTTGTTGCCGCAGCTACATGAAATGTAGCGCTCACCGGGTGAACCCCCGGAGAGCGCCACGTGCCTCGTAGCCAAGGTCCACAGAACCAGCACCGGACTCCCACCAACGCTGGTGATCCGGACATCTACGACCGCGCCATCGAGGTCTTCCAGCCGCGTACGGCGCGGACGCTCTCCCGCGAGGACGCCCGGGAGATCTCCCACAACCTGACCGGCTTCTTCAGCGTCCT
>CAYRNR010000331.1:0-4278 GCA_964425605.1 uncultured Rickettsiales bacterium
GCTGTTCGGCCTCGTGGTGGGCATCCGCAACGGCATCAAGCGCGAGAAGCTCGACATGGGCGAGGCACTGCGCACGCTGTGGCGCGCCAAGTTCGAGGTGGCCCTGCCCATCTCGGTGCTGGTGCTGTTCTTCGGCGGCTTCATGACCATCTTCGAGGCCGCGGCCTTCACCGCCGCCTACGCCTTCGTCTCCGAGGTGGTGATCCACCGCGATCTGAGCCTGCGCAAGGACGTGCCGCGGGTCATGGTCGACTGCGCGGCCCTCATAGGCGGTGTGCTGATCATCCTGGGCGTGGCCAAAGGGTTCACCAACTACCTGGTGGACGCCGAGGTGCCCATGAAGATGGCCGGCTGGGTGGGGGACCACGTCGGCTCCACCATCCTGTTCATCCTGCTGCTCAACTTGTTCCTGCTGATCGTGGGCTGCCTGATGGACATCTTCTCGGCCATCGTCGTGGTGGTCCCGCTGATCATCCCCATCGGCCTGGCCTTCGGCATCGATCCCCTGCACCTGGGCATCCTGTTCCTGGCCAACCTCGAGCTGGGCTACCTCACGCCGCCCGTGGGCATGAACCTGTTCCTGGCGTCCTATCGCTTCGACAAGCCCCTGACCGCCGTCTACCGGCTGGCCCTGCCCTTCCTGGGCATCCTCGCCGTGGGTGTGCTGCTCATCGCCTACATCCCGAAGATGACGACGTGGCACCTCGACGGTTCCAGCAGTCAGCCGGAGATCAACTGGGACGAGGTGGAGCCTGCCACCCCAGGTGGCGGACTGGACCTGCCCGACAACATCGACCTGATGCAGGAGCTGATGGCCGACGACGACACCCCGGCCGAGCCGACGCCGGAGCCCGCCGAGGCGGCGCCCACCAAGCTGGAGATCCCGGACGGCGCCAACCTCCTCGACGAGTTGAATGCGGACGACGGCGGGTGATCGCCCCATGACCTCGTCCGACCGCTACACGGGCACCGACCACCTCCACCATCACCCCTCGTGGCATCGCGAGGACTCCGCCTGGAAGGCCGTGCAGATCACCCGGATGATGGACCGCCACGGCCTGAGGCCCGATTCGGTGCTCGACGTGGGCTGCGGACGCGGAGCGGTCCTCGGGGCGCTGGCCCCCAAGCTCCCCGCCACCCGACGCCTCGTCGGTTGTGATGTCTCGGCCCACCCCATCGCCATGGGACCCGGGCGAGACGACCCCCGCATCGAGCTGCGGCAGGGAGGTCCCCCGGAAGGGGAGACCTTCGACCTGCTGCTGTGCATCGACGTCCTGGAGCACGTGGAGGACTACATCGGCTTCCTGCGCGGGCTCCGCGGCACCGCCACCCACACCATGCTGCACATCCCCCTCGACGCCTCGGCCCAGTCCGTGCTGCGCGCCGAGCCCCTGCTCGACCTGCGCCGCCGCAGCGGACACCTGCACCACTTCACCCGCGACACCGCCCTGGCCACCCTCGAGACCGCCGGGTACGAGCTGATCGACGGCTTCTACACCCGCGGGTCGCTGGAGCGGCCGCCCCAGTCGACGCTGTCGATGCTCGCGCGCTGGCCACGCCGCACCCTGTTCGGGCTGGACCCCGACCTGGCGGCGCGGATGCTGGGGGGGTTCTCGCTGATGGTGCTGGCGCGCTAGAGCGGCCTTCCGATCAACGATTCCAGCTCCTCTCGCTCGGGCGCCAGGTCCGCGACGAGCTGTTCTCTCAGCGCCTGGTCGAGCACGATCCGGTCGGCGGCCGCGGTGTTGGCCCGTTGCAGGGACTCCGACACCGCCCGCCGGACAGCGGACGGTAGCTTCCCAGCCATCGACTCCACCAGCGGCGGCGGCCTCTTCAATCCCCGCTGCAGCATTCCCCAGCGGGCGCGCTTGGAGGGGTTGATCACGCGGAAGTCGGGCTCGTACCCCGGGTCCACGTCCAGGAACCGCAGGCAGGCCTCGTAGGTCGGCTGCGGCTCGTCCCCGAGCTCCGGCAGCAGGACCACGTGGACCCTCTCCGAGCCGAAGAGGTCGAGGTAGCCGCGCAGCTGGGGGGCGAATCGAACGGCCTCGCGATAGAGGTAGGGTGCGCCCTTGTGCGCCAGGATGAGCTCGCGCGCTTCTCGCTGGATGCGCAGCGCAGTGGCGAAGTCGTCGTGCTCGGCCAGGCACTCGTAGACGAGCTGCTGGTGCAGCGAGACCATGACCTCCAGCGGATCGCGCAGCAGGACGATGATGCGCGCGTCCGGCGCGTGTCGCCGGATCCCCGGGCCGGCCGCGCGCGAGGCGAGGTACGACACCGAGGCCTCACCCACGCGAACGGCTCCTCCCACGTCCTCGAACAGGGCCGCGTACTCGACCGGGTTCCGGATGGCGCCCGGCACGCGGACGTCCACCGAGAAGAAGTGGGGTTCCTTTCGGTCCGGCATGAAGATCTGGGGGTGCTGGCGCAGGTAGTGGTACAGCGCCGTGGTGCCACACTTGGGCGCGCCCACGATGAAGAAGTCGGGGCGGGTCACGGCCGCCTCCCGCGCAGGACGCGCCGCGCGAGGCGGCGAGGGTGGCGGCCGAAGTACCTGAGCCGGCCGCTGCGGTTGAGGCGATCGACGAGCCCCGACAGGCGGCGGACCGCGGCGTGGAGCTGATCCTCGGTGAGGCCGCGCGAGTACGAGCGGCCCGGGCTCGTGTGGGAGCTGCTGCCTGGTTCGTGATCCGGGGGCACGAGCCCATCGCGGACCAGATCGTCGAACAGCGCCGTGCCCGGGTACGGCGTGAACACGCTCAGCACGTTCAAGTGGGCCCCGGCGTCCCGCATCAGCCGCTCGGTCTGCGCGAGGGACTCGGCGCTCTCTCCGGGCAGCCCGACCATGTAGTAGGCCAGCAGACGCACGCCACCCGCCCTGATGATCCGGGCCGACTCCAGCCCCTGCGCCGCCGTGCTCGCCTTGCCCACCACGCGCAGCAGCTCGTCGCTGCCCGATTCCAGGCCCAGGGAGATCATCGCGCAACCCGCGGCCGCCATGGTCTCCACGATCGCTGCGTCCACCCGCGACGGGTGCAGCTGGGCCGACCACGAGACGCCCGTGGCGTGCAGCGCGCCGCACAGGCTCTGCAGCCCCTCGCCCGACGCCGAGAAGGTGTCGTCCCTCAGCGCGATCTCGTCCACACCGAAGCGCGACCGCAAGCCCCGCACCTCGGATGCCACGTCACCCGCGGCGCGCCGGCGGACCTTGCGGCCCCAGATGGGTTCGCAGCCACAGTAGCGGCAGGCGTGGGGGCAGCCGCGTGAGGTCAGCACCGACGAGAAGGCCGCCGGGCCGAAGCGTTCGCGGTTGAGCAGGACGTCGTCGAGGGACTCGGCGGGCCGCGGCAGCGCGTCGAGGTCGTCGATGGCAGGGCGGAGCGAGGTCTGCCACACGCCGTCCACGCTGGTTCCGGCCAGGCCCTCGACCGCACGCAAGTCCCCGCCCCCGGCGATGGCATGCAGCAGGGCGGGCAGGGTCCCCTCGGCCTCGCCGAGCACGCACAGGTCCACGGTCTGGTCACTCAGCAGAGTGCCCGGATCGAGGCTGGCATGGGCCCCACCGGCGACCAGGAGCGCGCCGGGTGCCACGGACCGCGCGATGTTCGCGACACGGCGGGTAGAAGCGAGCGCAGGGCTCGTCACCGAGATCCCCACCACGTCCGGCCGGTGTCGCGCGATCGCCTCCTCCACGTCACGCCAGACCTCGGCACAGGGATCGTCAAGGGTCTGCAGGAACCGGGCATGGCCGCACTCCATCAACTCCCGGGTCCCCGGTGGCGCCGCGCGGCGCCGAGCCTGGTCGGCCACGAGGACCCTGACGTCCCATTCCCTGTCCTCCCGTACCACCCCTGCCAGGTAGCCCAGGCCGAGAGGGACCTCGTCGAGGGACCAGCCGTCCTTGTGGAGGCGGTAGAAGGGGGGATGGATGAGGAGGAGGCGGCGTTGCATGGGCTGGGGAAGACAGTATCGCGGGGGAAGAGGGAGGGGAAGTGGGGGATTCGCTGTGGATATGGCGGCCTGGTGGATTCTGTGGACGGGCTTGTGCCCGCCCACAGAGACCACAGGCCTTGGACAACCACCTCGCTGTGCTCGGCGGTTGACCACATATCCACAGCGACGACGACGAGATCGAGAAAGGGGATGGGAGAGGGGAATCCAGGAAAGAGGACGAAAGTCGCCGTCTGGCGGGCCAGAGCCCGAGTTGTGTACGTCAGACGGACGAAAGTCGCCGTCTGGCGGGCCAGAGCCCGAGTTGTGTACGTCAGACGGACGAAA
>CAYRNR010000332.1:0-4267 GCA_964425605.1 uncultured Rickettsiales bacterium
GGTGACGCTCTTCGACGAGTACGTGATGATCCAGACCGTCACGCGCCGACACCTGACGCGCAGAGGATGAACACCATGCTCCCCCCAATCCGGCTGCGCCGCGGCCGCGACCGCCGCCTGCGTTCGGGCCACCTGTGGGTCTACAGCAACGAGATCCAAGCGCCCAAGGAGCCGCCCGCGATCGGCGCGCTGGTCCGGCTGGAGGACCACCGGGGCCGCTACCTCGCCACGGCCGGCTACCACCCCAACGCCCTGATCGCCGCGCGCGTCTGGTCCCGGGACGAGGCCGAGGCCGTGGACGAGGCGCTGCTGGCGCGCCGGCTGGAGCGAGCCGCCCGCCGTCGCGCAACCCTGGTCCCCGGCTGGGAGGCGCACCGGTTCGTCCACGCCGAGGCCGACCACATGCCCGGCCTGGTGGTGGACAGGTACGGCGCCCTGGCCGTGATCCAGAGCACCAGCGCCTTTGCCGACTCCATCACCGGGGCGGTGGCCCGGCTGCTGCACCGCGAGCACGGCTGCGAGGCGGTGTTGCTGCGCAACGACGCCCGGGGCCGCCAGCTCGAGGGCCTCGAGTCGACGGTCGAGCCGCTGATCGGGGAGGTGCCCCAACGCGCCGCCGTGGACGAGGGTGGTGTGCGGGTGCACTTCGATCCCCGCGGAGGTCAGAAGACCGGGCTGTTCCTGGACATGCGCGCCAACCGCGACCGGGTGAGCGGCTGGGCGGGCCAGGGGCGGGTCCTGGACCTGTACAGCTACGTGGGGACCATCGGCGTGCGCGCCGCGGTCGCGGGTGCGGCCCATGCCACGTGCGTGGACTCGTCCGAGCCCGCGTGCGAGCTCGCGCGGATCAACGCCGAGACCGCGGGCGTGGCAGAAAGTGTCGAGGTGGTGCGCGCGGACGTGCGCGACGTGCTCAAGGAGATCGAGCCCGCGTCCTGCGATCTGGTGATCTGTGATCCGCCGGGCCTGATCCAGCGCAAGAAGGACGTGTCCCGCGGCGTGTCCACGCTGCGGCGGCTGCTGTACCTGGCCCTGCGCGCCGTGGCCCCGGGGGGCCTGCTGGTGACGGCGAGCTGCTCGTACCACCTGACGCGGGACAAGCACTGCGAGGTGGTCGAGGGCGCCGCGCGGCGGCAGGGCAGGTCCCTGCGGCGGGTGTTCCGCGGCAGCAGCGGCCCGGACCACCCCCTGCTCCCCGCCCACCCGCAGACCGACTACCTGGACTGCATGGTCTACCTGGTCGAGGGGGCGCCCCTTGGCCATTGAACCCGGCGCCTTGCGGGCGCTGCGCGCCGCCGTCGGAGACCTGACGGTGGATCCCGACGAGATGGAGACCTACGCCTCGGATCGATCCTCGGCGGCCCCGTGCCTCCCCGCAGCCGTCTGCCGGCCCCGCTCCACCGCCGAGGTGTCGGCGCTGGTGGCCGCCTGCGCCACCGAGGGGATCCCGGTGGTGCCCCGCGGCGGCGGCACCGGCAAGGCCGGCGGCTGCGTCCCTACGCCGTCGTCGGTGGTGTGCAGCCTCGAGAACCTGACGGGGATCCAGCGCCTGGAGACCCGGGACCAGCTCGTGCAGGTGCGGGCCGGGACCGTCACGGGAGCCGTGCGGGATGCCGTGGCCGAGCAGGGGTGGTTCTTCCCGCCGGATCCTGCCAGCCTCGACGAGTGCACGCTGGGGGGGAACGTGGCGACCAACGCCGGGGGCCCGTGCTGTCTCAAGTACGGGGTCACCGGGGACTACGTGATGGGCCTCGAGGTGGTGCTCTCCGACGGCCGCGTGGTGCGCCCGGGCCGTCGCTCCATCAAGGGGGTGGCCGGGTACGACCTGTGCGGGCTGCTCACCGGCTCGGAGGGCACGCTGGGGATCATCACCGGCGTCACCGCGCGGATCGTGCCGCGACCGCCCACCGTGCACACGGCCTGGCTCGCCTTCGACAGCGCACACGACGCCTGCCGCGCCGTGGCCGCGGTGATGGGGGCGGGGGTGACCCCCCGCACCGCCGAGCTGCTGGACCGGACCGTGCTGCGGGCGCTGGGGCGCGAGGAGGGCGCTGCGCTGCTGGTGGAGGTGGATGGCTGCGAGGCGAGCTGCCGCGATCAGCTCGCCGCCCTGGAGCGCGTCCTCGCCGCCCATCGCGTCGTGGGGATGGAGATCGCGGCCGACCCGGAGCGACGCCGCGCCCTGTGGGACCTGCGACGGGGCGTCAGCGACGCGGTCAAGCGCCCGTTCGCCCACGCCCTGAGCGAGGACGTGGCCGTGCCGATGAGCCAGCTGCCCGTGCTGATGCAGCGCCTCGAGGTCATCGCCGGCCACGCCGGGATCACCGTGGCCGCGTACGGCCACGCGGGCGACGGCAACCTCCACGTCAACCTGCTGTCCGACGGGCCCGCCCTCGGCGAGGCCGCCGAGGCGGTGTTCCGCGCCGCGCTGGAGCTGGGCGGCACCCTCACCGGCGAGCACGGAATCGGGCTGCTCAAGCGCCCCTACCTGCCGTGGGAACACTCGCCGGAACTGATGGAGATCCAGCGCCTCGTCAAGCGATCACTGGACCCGGCGAACGTGCTCAATCCGGGAAAAATCCTGTAGTCCATCTGCCCTCTTTTCAGCCGCTGCAGGAGCGCCTATCCTGCGCCTGGACAATCCCGCTGATGGAGGACTCGATGGACCTGATCTCCCTGGACCGCTGGACCACCAAGGACGTCGTGGAGACCGTGGAGCTCGGGCGCCGCGTCAAGGCGCAGCCCGCCCAGTTCCGCGAGGCCATGGCCTACAAGACCCTGCTGATGCTGTTCGAGAAACCCTCGCTGCGGACGCGGGTCTCTTTCGAGACGGGCATGACCCAGATGGGCGGCCACGCCATCTACTACGACATCGGCACGTCGACGCTGGGAAAGAAGGAGAGCATCGAGGACTTCGCGCGCGTTGTGTCGCGCATGTGCGACGTGATCATGGCTCGCCTGTACAGCCACGAGCACATGGAGATCCTCGGCCGCGACGCCTCCATTCCGGTGATCAACGGCCTGACCGACTTCAGCCATCCCTGCCAGATCCTCGGGGACCTGATGACGATCCTCGAGCACAAGGAGCGCATCGACGGGCTGACGCTGGCCTACGTGGGCGACTCCAACAACAACGTCACCCACTCGCTGATCTACGGGTGCGCCCTCGCCGGCGTGAACATTCGCGTCGGCTGCCCGCCCGGGGAGGCCCACGAGCCCCAGCCCCAGGTGCTGCAGCGCGGCCGCGAGCTCGCCGCGGGCACCGGCGCCGAGATCTCGGTGCACCACGACGCCGTGGAGGCCGTGGCCGGCGCGGACGTGGTCTACACCGACTCGTGGATGAGCTACCACATCCCCCCCGAGCAGCGACCCGAGCGGCTGGCGCTGTTCATGCCGTATCAGGTCAACTCGGCGCTGATGGCGCACGCGGCCCCCGACGCCATCTTCATGAACTGCCTGCCCGCCATGCGCGGCGAGGAGCAGACCGCGGCGGTCATCGACGGCCCCCAGAGTGTGGTCTTCGACGAGGCCGAGAACCGGCTCCACATCCAAAAGGCGATCATGCTGCGGCTGCTGGGGCTGGCGTAGTCTTGGACGGGGCGGTGACCCCTTTCGTCCTGGCCGCGGGCTTCGGCAACCGCCTTCGGCCGCTCACCGACGTCCTGCCCAAGCCGGCGGTGCCGCTGATGGGTCAGCCCATGGTGGGGCACGTGCTGGCGCGGTTGCACCGCGATGGGTTCGACCGCGCTGTGGTCAACGCCCATCACCTGCCTGACGCGCTGCGCGGCGAGGTCACCACCTGGCGGGACCGGCACTGTCCGGACCTGGATCTGGCGTACTCGGTGGAGCAGCCCGATATCCTCGGCACCGGCGGTGGGCTGGTGGCGGCGAAGAGCCTGATCGGGGCCTCCTCGGCAGCGATCGTCAACGGCGACATCCTGTGCGACTTCGATCTGCCGGCGCTGGTCGAGCACCACCGGCGCTCCGGCGCGGCCGCGACTCTGCTGCTCGCCGAGCATCCGGACGTGGAGAAGTTCGGCGCCATCGTGGTGGACGACGCCGGCCGGGTGCTGGACCTGGCGGGCCTGGCGTCCCGCGGTGACGACGCCGCGGGAGGAGCGGCCGGCGCGGCCGTGGGCCGCGGCGTGTTCGCCGGTGTCCACATCGTCGACGACGTGGTGTTCGACTTCCTGCCGCCGTCGGGGTTCGCCTGCATCGTGCGCCAGGGGTACGTGCCGATGATGAAGGCCGGCCTGGACGTGCGCGC
>CAYRNR010000333.1:0-4217 GCA_964425605.1 uncultured Rickettsiales bacterium
TGCACTCCACCGCGCCGACGATGGCGGGGAAGATGGAGGGGTGGACGTTGGGCAGGAGCAGGCGGTCGATCATCGCCTCGGTGCCGCGCTCGTCGGCGGCGGCCATGGCCTCGTTGACCGGATCGGTCTTGCCGTGGACGAGCACGATGAACTTGCCCGGGCACACCGGGCGGCACTCGAGCAGCTCCACCGGCGCGCGCTTGAGCATGGCGTCGGCGGTGGCGATGCCCGCGGCGATGCTGTTGAACTCCATCATGCCGATGGCCGGCTTGTCGCGCAGCATGGCGTCGCCGGCGTTCAGACGTATCTTTCCTACGGCCCGGTCCATACCTAGGCTCCTTGTCCTGCCACGCGCGACGTAGCGAGGAGTCGCAGGCGGCGCTGAGGTGCGCTGGCGGTGACCGACGGCGGGCTTTGAGCCCGTCGAGGACGCCGACAGAGTGCATCAGCGTCGAAGGCTACGAAGTAGCCGGCTGCGGCCCGCAGTAGTCGTGGGTGGTGGGACATGGAGCCTAAGACCGCCTTTCGATGCGGATGAAGCCCTGCCCGACCTCGGCCACGACGCCGTCGATGGAGGCGTGGATGGCGGCCCCGAGGGCCTTGTCGGGGATGGCCGCGATGAGCTGGCCCCGTTTCACGACGTCGCCTTGCTTCACCACCGGACGCGACGGCGCGCCGATGTGTTGCTGCAAGGGGATACGCACCTCGTCGGGCTGAACGGCCGTGGGCCGCAACGGCGCGGGCTGGCCGCGGTACGGCGCGAGGCCGAGGCGGTCCATCAGCCGCGACGTGGGCACGCGGCGGAACTCGCGCATGCTGTGGGCCGTCAGGTCCGCGTTCTTGTGGATCTCGTTGCGCCATCCCTGCTCGCGCAGCGCCCGCTTGATGGACACGTAGTAGCGGAACGGGGACAGCTCCAGGGGGCAGGCGAACGCCTCGCACAGCCGGCACTCGCAGCACAGGATGGCTGCGGTGACGCTGCGGGGGTCCTCCTCCATGGCGTAGTTGATGGCGCGCATGACCGTGTGGGGCTGTAGCTCGTGGCCCAGCAGGTGGCGCGGGCACAGGTCGGTGCAGTCCCGGCACTGGTCGCAGGTGGAGCGGCCGCGGCGCACGGTGGTGTCCTCGTCCCGCGAGAGCATGGTGACCACGGCGCCCGAGTGCGGCAGCGCGAGCAGTCCGCCCGAGGTCTTGGTGACGACGCCGTCGGGCGACGCCATGCGCCCCATCATCGGGCCGCCCTCCACCAGGGCCAACTCGTCGGCGCAGTAGCCGCCGAAACGGTCCTCGCGTAGCCCGCCGGCGGCGTCGATCAGCGCGGCGTAGGACGTGCCCACGGGCGCGAGCAGGGTGGCCGGGGTGTTCACCTCGCCGGCCACGGTGAGCAGCTTGTCGGTGACGGGCACGCCGCGGTTGGCCTGGGCGATGTTGCGCAGGGTGGTGACGTTCTGGACCACCACGCCGACCATGATCGGCAGGCCGTTCTCGGGCACCTGGCGGCCGGTGCAGTCGTACACGACCACGTACTCGTCGCCAGCGGGATAGAAGGAGTCGAAGAGGTGGATGCGGATGTCGGGGTGCTTCGGCAGCAGCGCCTCGAACGCCTCGATGGCGTCGTGGTAGTGGCGCTTGATGGCGATGACGCCCTCGGCCGCGCCGGTGGCGTCCATGCCCAGGCGCATGCCCTCGAGCACGTCGGCGGCCTCGGTGGCCATGAGGTGCTGGTCGGACTGCAACATCGGCTCGCACTCGGTGCCGTTGGCGATGAAGATCTCGGCGTCCGCCGACAGCTTGACGTGGGTGGGGAAACCCGCACCTCCGGCGCCCACGACGCCCGCCAGCTTGACCTTCTCGACCAGTTCGTTGCTCACCCGAGTGCCTTCCGTGTGCCTTCGGCGCGCCCTCTATACGATTCGGAACGAGTCGACCATGGTGCAACGTCGCACGCGCGAGAAGTCCTTGGCCGAGGTCAGCCCCTCGCCGGTGGGGCTGGCGATGGAGAACGAGGCGAATCCCTCGCCCCCGTAGCCCAGCCCGGCGATGGAGGGGCCGTTCTTGACGAAGATGGAGGTCTTGATGGCCCGGGCCATCTTCGAGAGGTTGTCGATGTTCTTGCTGTGCATGGTCGCGGTGTGGCGACGGCCGCCCTCGGCGGCCACGGCCAGGGCGATGCCCTCGTCGGCGTTGCGCACCCGCACCACGGGGATGACCGGCATCAGCTGCTCGGTCCAGACCATGGAGTCGTCCGCCGGCACGTCGGCGATGATCAGCCTGGCGTCGGGCCCGGCGCTCACGCCGATCTCCTTGAGGATCACGTGGGGGTCCTTGCCCACGAAGTCCTTGTTGATCACGCCGTGCTGGCCAGGCCCGTTGTCCTTGGACAGGACGACCCGCTTGAGGCGCTGCCACTGGTGGGGCTGGATCAGCACCGCGCCGTTGGCCTGCATCGCGCCGATGAGGCGGTCGGCGATGGTGTCCACCGCGATGACCTCCTTTTCGAGGACGCAGACCACGTTGTTGTCGAACCCGGCGCCGATGACGATGTCGCGGCCGGCCTGATCGGGATCGGCGGTCTCGTCCACCACGGCAGGCGGGTTGCCGTCGCCGGCGCAGATGGCCTTCTTGCCCATGGACAGGGCCACCTTGACCACGGCTGGGCCGCCCGTGACCACCAGGACCGGGATGCCGGGGTGGCTCATCATGGTCTGGGCGGTCTTGATGGTCGGCTCCTTGACCGTGTTCAGCGCTGACGGGGGGCCACCGTTGGCCTCCACGGTGCGGTTGAACCGGCGGATCACCTCCTCGGAGCAGTTCTTCGCGGCCGGGTGGGCGTTGAACACCACACCGTTGCCCGACGCCACCATGCCGATGCCGTTGCAGATGATGGTGGAGGTGGGGTTGGTGGACGGGGTGATGGCCCCGAGGACGCCGAAGGGGGCGTACTCCACCAGGGTCAGGCCGTTGTCGCCGGTCCAGGCGGTGGGGCGCAGGTCCTCGGTACCCGGGGTCTTCTGGCCGATGAGCACGTGCTTCTGGATCTTGGTCTCCAGGCGGCCCATGCCGGTCTCGTCCAGCGCCATGCGGGAGAAGTGCTCGGCCTGCTCCAGGGTCATGCGCCGCAGCGCGGCGATGATGCGCTCGCGGGACTCGATGTCCAGGTCGGCGAGGCGCTCGTGGGCCCACTGGGCCGCGGCCACCGCGCCGTCCATGGTGTCGTGCATGCCCTCGTCGCCGCCCGGGCCGGGGTCGTTGGCCGTGATGGGCGGCGCGGTCGGCTTCGGCGCCGGTGGCGTGAACGGCGTGGCCGCGGGCGACGCCGGCGATCCGCCGGACGGTGGGGTGGACAGGGGCGCGTAGCTGGCCGCGGCCTCGCCGCGCTGCACCCGTCCGACCACCCGCTGGACGATCTCGTTGATTCGTTTCTGGTCCACCTGGTGCACCCTCTCCCGGGAGCCCGCGCCGTGAGGCTACGGGACGCCCGGTTGGTCGGCCGCCGATCCGGTCAGCGGCCGGGAGCCGTCACTGGCAGTCGGGGTACTTGCGGTACGCGTAGTCCCCGTCCACCTCCCACTCGTCGACGATGGCCATGATCACGGCGTCGCAGGGACGCTCGTGGGTGGCCACGGTCTGACGTGCGGCGCTGCCGGTGGCGTAGAGGATCACCTCCCCCACGCCCGCGCCCACCGCGTCGACGGCGATGCGGTAGGTGCCTGTCTCCTTCCCCTCCAGGTCGATCTGCTTGACGACCATGAAGCGGAAGCCCTCCATCTTGGCGTCCTTCTTGTTGGACACCAGGGTTCCGACGATCTTGCCCAGGAGCATCCGGGCCTCCTTTTCGCGCTGCGCGCCGCGATGGATCCGCACGAGTCCGCCGCGCGCGCAGACGGCGCGGCACCTCGCGTCGGACGGTCCAGCCGTGGCGGCCGGGGCGACGCGCGCCCCGGCCGATCCGGGCCGTGACTACTTGCGACCCAGCTTCGCCATCTCCTCGCGGACCTCCGTGGCCCGGCCGAGGGGGAGCACCAGATCGATGTTCGGGTGCGGACGCGCGATCACGTGGATGGCCGCGACCTCGCCGACCTTCTCGGCCCCGCGCACGCCAGCCTCGACCGCGGCCTTGACCGCGGCCACGTCGCCGCGCACCACGGCCGTGACCTGCCCACCGCCGGTCTTCTCGTAGCTGACCAGCTCCACCTTGGCCGCCTTGACCATCGCGT
>CAYRNR010000334.1:0-4203 GCA_964425605.1 uncultured Rickettsiales bacterium
CGAAGGCAGACCTGGACCCTCCTTGCTGCCATAATGGGCGTGAACGGTTACGACCGCCATAAGTACCTGACGCCGGACGAGACGGCCCGGCTCCTCGACCTGCTCGACCGCGAGACCATCGTCGCCGGGGCGCGCGGCCACCGTCGGATCTTCCCAACATCGTTTGTATGGGCATCGCGATCTTGCGGATCGTGGCGGCCGGAGCCATCTTTGGCGCTGACCGGGCCTGTGGTGCGCAGAGGGGCGCGGCCCGTCACTCCTCCTGCAACGCCCTTCCCTGCTGAAGCACGTCCGCGATCACCTCCCCTGACAGGATACGAACGAACGCCCCGGTGTCCATGGCACCGGACAGGTCCAGGGTGCGGAACTGACCGTACCCCGGCTCGAACACGTCGGATGTGCCGCCGCCGTCGAGGTCGCCGACCATTGTAGGGGTGGGGGGCACGCTACCGTGCATGCCGCACGGTACGTCTGCCAGCGACTCGGGCACGCTGGCCGCGTCTAGGGCCACGATCACCGCCACTGGCCGGGAGATGGTGGGATCTTCGAAGAACCCATCCGCGCCCGCGTGGATGGCGATGGCCACGTGGTTGTAGCCGTCCGTGTACTCCCCGGCAGTGGCCGGGGGCCGGGTGGTGTAGTCCCAAACCAGCACGTCGTCGTACCCGTCCGCGTCGAAATCGTGCACCAGCAGAGCCATACCATACTTCTTGGAGACAGCGCGGTTCTCGGTCGTCGGCTTGAGTAGCCGGGCTTGGTCGCCGCCCGCGTCTACCACCCCGGACACGGCTCCGAACCCGCCGCGCAGGGCTAATACCCCGCCGGGCTGTTCGCGCACCGAGTACGCCTCGAGAGAAGCCACGTTCGACCCGTCGAGTTCGAACTCCGGGCTGCCGATTACCAGGTCGTCCACCCCATCCCCGTCCAGATCGCCTGTATCGAAGCCGTACCGAGTGGGCAACTCGCTCCCGCCCAGGGTGTGGAAGCCGGACTGATACGCCCACCACGCAGCGGCAGTTAGGTCCGAAGTAGCCTCCCAGTCCGTGGGCCCGGAGAACACCGCAACCCCCATGCCACCACCGCCTGCCGGGCACAGCGAGCCGTCCCCACCGTCCGGTCCTAGACAGGTGATGCCCACGGCCAGGTCGATCCCAGCCTGCCCGTCCACGTTGCCGCCGCGAGTGGTCACGAACCAGCTCAGCACGTCTGAGCTGCCGTCCTCCATCGCGATCGACCGGCTCTCCAGCGCCTCGACCAGGGTGGTCGCGTCGTACCGGGTGCCCGAGGACAGCAGCGCGACGTGCTTACCATCCACCGGCCCCTCGATGATCACCACATCGGCAATCCCGTCCCCGGTGACGTCGCCCACATCACGCAGGCGGGTGTGGTTGCGGCCGGCGACCGAGAAATCCGGGAAGGTAGTGGACAGATCCTTGCCGTCCCCACCGTACCAGGCGTGCACCACGTCGCCGACCCCTGCCACGGGCTGCGATAGCACCACATCGGAGTGTCCATCACCGTCGTGATCGACCACCACCGCGGTCGCGTACGACGCGTTCTTGGCGTAGGCGTCGCCAGTGCCAACGTATTCCTCACCCCAGCTACCCTGGGCGGAGAAGAACGAGCCGGCGGGGTCCAGGACGTTCTCCCCGGGCTGGATGTCGTCCGGTTCAAGCGCCCAGACCCGGGTGTACGTACCAGAGTTGTCCGTGTACCCGCAGGTGCCAGTATCCGCATCCGTGGTGTGGGGCACGCACGTCGCACCCACGAGCAGGTTTTCGCCGCCGGAATCGACCCGTGCGCCCACGAAGTCGTCCACGTACCCGGTCTGCGATACGTGGGGCAACCGGAACCACGCCCAGACCGTCTCCCGGTACAGCGCGTACCCAACCCTGCACGAGGGGTGGTCAATGCAGTCGGCGTCCGCGCACCCGTAGTCGTTGTCGTTGTCGACGTCGGCCACGACCGAGCAGTCCTCGACCACGGGGGGGACATCGTCATCGTCCTGTTGGCATGCCGGCGTCGCGAACAGCACCAGTCCGGCCAGGTACGGTGAGAGGCGTCTCATCAGGCACGGGTCAGGGCTGGCCGGGCTCCCATTCGGGCTGGCACTCCGTAGCATCGATGGGTGCATCGTGAGGAGACCAGTTGGAGTTGAAGCCAAAGAAGGACTCCTCCACGCGGTCGTACAACATGGTCCCGGCGTACGCGGCCCAGTTGTCTGCGTCGTCCTGGGGCACGCCGTCGAGGGTGTCCAGCGACTCGTTGGGGTACGTCGAAAAGTTGGGGTCGAACGCGTACCATGAGACCCTGCCGGACGCGGTCCAATAATCCGGGCCGGTCCAGTACTCGTACGGGTAGTCGTCGTTGGGCCAGTCGTCCGAGTCCCATATATTCCTCGTGGCATAGGAGTCGGCGACCACCAGCAGCTCGTTCATGGTCCATTCGTAGTCGTTCCAGCCGTCGTGGTAATACTCGAAGCCCTCCCGGAACAGCTCGTCCACGACGAGCATGCGGGGATCGACCGCGAGTTCGAGAGGATCGAAGAGGTAGAAGTAGTCGCTGCTCCACGTGGTTGGCGCGTAGGTGGGGTAGGTCATGGCCGCCAGGCCCGGGGGCATCACGAACAGCCCGGCTCCGTCGTTCATGTACAGGTCCCCGTACGAGTGGTTGACGACCAACTCCCTGGATCCCGCGTCGTTGAGCAGCAGGCTCTCGGCCCCGTCCCAGTAGACGTTGCCCACGAACGGCACCTGCATCTCCTGCTCGACGGAGTCCTCCAGGGCGTCGCCGCCGAGGAACGCGGTGCCCAGTCCGCAGGGATCGAGGGCCCAGTTCTCGACGTAGTCCTCGATGTACCCTCGGACCGTCGGGTCGGTTCCGTCGACGTCGACATCACTGGGATCGAGGTAGAGGCAGGCGCCATCCACGGTGATGTTGAGTTCGGTCTCGGTCAGGTGATCGGCCTCGTCGATCAGGTCCCACACGTCCGCGATCTGGTCGGGGTAGGGGATGGTGTTGTTGGCCCAACGCTGGGCCACCCGCTCCCAGTTGCGATCCACGAACAGAGGCATCGCCCAGTCGAAACCGAGCAACATCTCGAGCTCCCCACTCATGGTGACCGTGTACGCGGCGCCGTCGAGGATGTCGACCTCCTCGTCGCGGAGGGAGGAGATGGAGGCCGTGGTGACCAAGGTGTTCTCGTCGAGCCACTCCTGGAGGGCCTCCTGTTCGCGCGTCAACGAGCGAGGCTGGTCGTCGGGCGGGTGATAGGTCGCCAGGAGGTACTCCACGTCGACCAGCCGTGCCTCCTTGGCCGCGTACAGGCCCTCGTTGGGAGCTTCGTACTCCGGACAGCCCTGCTCGACCTTGACCTTGAGCACCGCCGAGTCTAGGTCGGCGTTGAGGGAGATCCACGAGGGGATGTGCAGGGTGTCGTGATCGTTCTGCCCGTTGCGGGTGTCTATGTAGGGATCGGGAGCGCCCAGGTAGTCGATGTCCCACACGGAGAAGTCGCCGCTGTTCATGTTCTCCAGCTCGGCACACAGACACGAGGTCGTGTGTTCTGCGTAGGTCTCGTAGTAGTCCCAGGACATCCGCCGCCAGACCCGAGAGCTGGTGCTGAATCCGACGTTGCTGACCTCGATGGACTGCAGGCCGGCACAGCGGCCGCCCGCGATCTCCATCGCCCCTGGTTGTTCACAGGAGTCGTAGAACGCCAGCGCGGCCTCGTTGATGTAGTAGCCGCACAGTTCGTCCCGCTGCGGATGGTTGAGGATCGCGTCGCGGCAGTCCTCCAGCAACGGCGACTCGATGGCGTCCCAGCGGTCTTCGCAGAACTCGCCCGAGTAGGTGGTCAATCCCGAGTTCACGTATCCGTAGAAGGACTCCTCGAGCAGTTCGGTGAGCATGCTCATCTGCAGGGGATGGAGCACCGTCTGGTTGTTGCCTGTGATGGTCTGGCCGGCGTCGTAGTCCTGCAGCCACCCGGTCCGCTCCAGCCCGGCGAGCCCGTCCACGTCCACCCGTACCCAGCGCGCAGGGTTGTCGAACGAGCTGAGGTTCCGGCCCTCGAGCGCGGACACGACCTCGCCGATAGCCCAGCTGTGGTCGTTGGCGTCCCCAATCACGATGGATAGACCGGCATAGTCCGCGCCCCCACCGCCGAGGTACTTACAGTCGCTGTCTGGCCAACCAAGGGGT
>CAYRNR010000335.1:0-4196 GCA_964425605.1 uncultured Rickettsiales bacterium
GGGCGACGACGACGACAACGTGGGCGACGACGACGACAACGTGGGCGACGACGACGACACGTTCAGCGGGACCTCGTGCAACGACTGGGACCCCATCGACGTGCCGGGCGCCCAGTGGGTGTACGACTCCCAGTACCAGTTCAGCACCGACCAGGGGATCCAGGGGGACTTCGGGACCGAGACGGTCACCACGGGCGGTTCCACCTACTTCCAGGGGTACACCGTGTACCAGCGGCTGGGCTCGTTCCAGGGCCAGCAGTACGCCATCGACTGGTACGGCTACAACAACTGTGGCGCGGGCGGCAACGTGGACTACGGCTCCAATGTGCCGGACATGGGCGGCCAGGGCGCGGTGCTGACCATCAACTCCCCAGAGGTGATGTACCTGCCCTACGACCCGGACCAGGCCGCGGGCGACTCCTGGACCTCCACCTACACCCAGATGGTGGACTCCAGCCAGGGCTCCGGCTCCTGGCCCGCCAACTGGAACTGGTCGGTGGTCGGTATGGAGTCGGTGAGCGTGCCCGCGGGGACCTACAATGCCGTGCACATCCACGCGGACTACACCACGGGCGACCCCCTCGGCGACAACCACACCGGCACCCTGGACACCTACTGGGTCGAGGGCATCGGCCTGGTCAAGTGGGACGAGCAGCGCTCGTCGTGGCCGGACATCCCCCAGTACATCCTGCGGGAGCTGACCAGCTACTCGGGCCTGTAGGCCCCCCACCTCGTCCGATCCAGGGCCGGCCCTCCGGGGTCGGCCCTTTTTTTGTGCGTGTGATCAGTGGACGTCTCTGGAATCGGCGGCCGCAGATCCCGATCTGGTATACTCGGTCGCTCCGAGGACGCCCATGAGCACGATCACCCGATTCAGGATCCCTGCCGCGCTGGTGCTGGCGCTGTGCCTGGCAGCCCCGGCGCTGGCCAAGGCTCCGGGTAAGTCCGATCCCGACAAGCTGATCACGAAGGCGAGCAAGGCCGTGTCCGGTCGCGACTGGGACGCGCTGCCCGACCTGTGCCGTCAGGGCCTCGAGATCACCCAGCGGGGCAGCGAGTGGGATCAGCGGTGGGGTGAAGAGCGGGGCGTGGACCTGCGCCTGGAGTGGGAGCAGACCCTGCGCGAGGCCACCTTGGCCGCCTGGGAGTACGGCGAGCGAAAGCGGGAGCGGGACGTGCAGGTGGTGGCGCTGGAGCTGGCCGAGATGTACCTGCAGCGCTGGCCCGAGCACACCAACTCCTACGAGATGGTGTTCCAGAAGGCCCAGATCGCCTGGACGGTGCGCGAGTACCGCACCGCCGCGGAGACGTACGAGCAGCTGTACAAGCTCAACCCCCGCACGGGCCGCCGCCGGCTCGAGGCGTCCGCCGGCTGGATCGGCTCGCTGTGGATCGACGCGGCCGACGACTGGGAGTTCTTCGACGGCCAGGCCGCCCAGGCGCGCACCGAACGTCTGGATCACACGGACATGATCGCGCGTCACCAGCCCATCGAGCTGCGCGAGTCGGAGCAGGAGTTGATCGAGGCGCTCGACGCCTTCGTCTCCGCGGCGCCCGACCACGCCAAGGCGCCGGACGTGCTCTACCGGACCGTCTACATGCACTACACGCGCTACCAGGCCAAGGAGGGCGTCGCCCGCTGCATCGCCTTCCTGCAGGGGTTCTCGGACCACGGCCACGCCCCCTGGGTAGCCAGGATGTTGCTGGATCTGGCCACCTGGTCGGAGCGCACCACCGAATGCCAGCTCCGGGTGCAGGCCATGGGCCTGCGCTGGGAGGAACTCGAACAGCAGGCCCACGGTGTGTCCGGCGATCCGCCGGCACCCTTCGAACCGGAGAGGTTGGAGCTGTTCCCGCGGAATCTGGACTGATCGCGGCGTACGAGACGAGGAAAGGAAAGCAGGGATCATGGAATCGACGGACCTATTCGTCGGCATCCCCATCACGGCGGCCATCCAGGAGAGCCTGGACGCGGCTTCACTGCCGTTCCGGCGGTACTTCGAGGGCGGCAAGTTCCTCCAGGTCACCGACATCGATGGCAAGAGCTGGCTGGGGAAAGCCATCACGCGGAGCGCCTCGGCCGATCGGCTGGACGACATGAAGCGTCACGTGCAGAGCGTGATCCTCAAGATCGATCCCGAGACCTTGTTCCCGACCGCCGGTATCGAGGTGCGTGACCTTCCTGACCCGCCGCCCCCCGAGCCCGAGCCCGAGCCCGAGCCCGAGCCCGAGCCCGAGGCCAAGGCCAAGGCCGAGCCCGAGGCCAAGGCCGAGCCCGAGGCCAAGGCCGAGCCCGAGGCCAAGGCCGAGCCCGAGGCCAAGGCCGAGGAGGCGTAAGCCTCCCGCGCCGTCACCGGAGACGGAGACCTCCGTGATACCAGGCCTGTCGAGGCTGCTGCCGCTGCCCCTGGGGCTGGCCGGCGGCGCCGTGGGCGGCCTCGTGTGGTGGTTGACCTGGCTGTTCAACCCCGAGCTATGGAACGAGCTCGACGAGGTGGAGGGGTACGTCATCTTCGGCACCATCTTCCTCGCCTGGGGCCTGGTGCACGGCTGCGTGTTCGTCTTCGTCCCTCCGTTCAAGACCACGGATCCCGCCCGCGACGCCGTGCGATATCGCCTGCGACGCACCCTGTGGCTGTACGCGCTGCCCACGCTCCTGGTCTGGGCCACGGCGGTCCTGCTGGCCGTGTTCATCTCCCAGCCGAGCGCCTTCGGCTCGGACTGGGAGCCGGTCCTGGCCGCCATCATCTTCTCGCTGACCCTGGCGGGCGCCGCGTGGGTCACCCAGGAGGTCTGTGACTGGGTGCAGCCCCGCCTCCCCCTCGAGGTGGGCGCCGTCGCCGGAGTCCTGGCCATCCCCGTGCTCGCCATGAGCCTGGGCGTCATCCTCATCCTGGCCACCCCGTACCTGTGGGAGCTGGCCATGCCCCGCGGGAACATCACGGCCATGGACGCCGTGCTGGATTTCATGGGGGGGGACCTGGAGATCTTCACCGTCATGCTCATCGGCCCGGCCATCCACGGCTCGGTGCTGGGCGTGATGGTCCCCATCTGCGAGGCCGTGTGGCGCATCCCGCGGCCGCGCCGCCGCGATCTGGGCACGGCGCCGTGGGTGTTGCTGGCGATCCCCGTACTCGCAGCCTTCGACTTGCTGGCGGTGACGATCTACGAGACGATGGGGTGAACACGAACTAGGGGGCGCGATGAGAGTGGGCATCGCGGGTTGGGTCTCGGTCCAGGCAATCACGATCCTGTTGCTGCTGGGGAGCCCTGCGTCCGCGGCGACGCTGGACGCGGACATCGAGTACGCCCAGGTGGGCACCCATCACCTCCAGCTGGACATCTATCGGCCCGACGCCTACAGCGGCGATCTCCCCGTGGTCCTGTGGGTCCACGGAGGGGGCTGGAAGACGGGGGACAAGGCCCACGGCCGGTGTTTCCTGGAGTCCATCGCCGACGAGGGCTTCGCCGTGGTCTCGGCCAACTACCGGCTCAGTGACGTGGCCGTGTTTCCGGCCCAGATCCACGATCTGAAGGGGGCCGTGCGCTGGCTGCGGGCCCACGGCCACGAGTACGACCTGGACACCCTGGACCTCGCGGTGATGGGGAGCTCCGCTGGAGGACACCTCGCGGCGCTGCTCGGCACCAGCGCCGGTGACCCGCTCCTGGAGGGGGACGTGGGCGGCAACGAGCTGTACCGCAGCGGCGTGGCGGCCGTCGTGGACCTCTTCGGGCCGACGGATCTGCCCAACCTCGACGACCACTGTCAGGCCCTCGGCGGTTGCGCCATCGACCACACGGCGCCGGACAGCCCCGAGGCCAAGCTGCTGGGGGCGCCGGCCATCCACGTCCCCGCGCGGGCCATGGCCGCGAGCGCCCTGTACTACGTCGACGTCGACGATCCGCCGTTCCTGATCCTCCACGGGGACCTCGACGTCATGATCCCGTTCCAGCAGGCGTACGAGCTGCACGCCGCGCTGGTGGCCGAGGGGGTGGACGCGACGCTGATCGAGGCGACCGGCTACGGCCACGAGCTGTGTATCCGAGTGGACTACCTCGCGGAGATCCTCGACTTCCTCGACGCGAGTTTGACCCCGCCGGCGGACGCCGCCGGCCCCTGAGGGCGCGCGCCCCTACTTGCTCCCCACCACGAACAGCACCTGGTACGGCCCGATGCTGCCCCGGTCCACCACGAG
>CAYRNR010000336.1:0-4191 GCA_964425605.1 uncultured Rickettsiales bacterium
ACCGCCGCCGCCGCCGCCGCCGCGGCCGCCACGGTCAGGGCGCGGGCGCGCTTCGTTGACCACGAGGGTTCGACCCTCGACCTGGTGGTCCTGCAGGTTCTCCATGGCCTGCTCCGCGGCGTCGGCTTCCATCTCCACGAAGCCGAAGCCCCGGGAACGTCCGGTCTCGCGGTCGGTGATCACTCGGGCAGAGATCACATCACCGAAGGGTGCAAAGATGTCCGCCAGGGCGTCGTCGTCCACGGACCAGGGCAGATTACCCACGTAGATCTTCTTCATCTATTCCGAACTCCATCGCACGGCCCCTTTCCAGTGGGCCGGTGTCTACCGCCGCGGGGTCCCCCAATGGACTGTTGCTAGGCGGGTGCCGACTTCTACCATCTCGGAGCTGAAACAGGCAACACAATCCGCCCGTTTGGCTCGCGAGATGGTTGACAGCGGGCCCGTTCGGCGTATGGTGTCCGGACGCCTCTCAAGGAGATGGATGAAGACCCCAACCAAGCGCGACCGTGCGTCCGGTTCGAGTGACGCCGCAGACACCGCCACGACTGCCGCCCCGAGCCAGCACGCGCTGACCACGGATCAGCTCGACGACTGTGCATTCCTCATCTCCCGTGAGGACGCCGCGGTCGAGCCCAACAGGCAGACTGCGCGCCTCTCGCGGCAGCGCCTGGCCAACCAGACGGATCAGCTCTTCGACCACCGACGGGATCCCCGCGGCGCCGACATGGTCAGCCCCTCGCAGGATCCCGTACGTGCCTACCTCAACAAGATGGCTGCGGTCTCCTTGTTGAGTCGGGATGGTGAGATCGAGCTCTCCCGTTGCATCGAGGCAGGCGAGCTCGCGGCTCGGGCCAGCGCGCTCGTGGCCTGGCCACACCTGCTGCCCCTGCTCGCCCTCGGCGGCGACGCCCAGAAGGGCGATCTGGCCCCCGACGACGAGGAGGACAACGGGGCCGTGGAGAAGCTCGAGGGGCTGGTCGCCGAGATCCGTCAGATCTTCGGCGAGCATTGCCGGATCACGACCTCCCTCGAGGCCCTCGACGCCCCCGAGAAGCGGCCCGACCTCCTCGAGGCCCTCGACGAGGCCCACGAGCAGCTCTTCGAGGCCGACAAGGCCCTCGGGCTCGGTTCCCGCCAGTTCCGGCGCATCCACGAGGGCCTTCACACCCTCGCCGATGACGCCCGCAGCCAGATCCACCGGCTCGATCGGCTCGCCCGCGACGCTGGCATGGACCTCCACCAGCTGGCCGACCGCGTCCAGGAGGCCAGCTCCCGCGACGGCGGTGCCGGCCTCGAGGGCCGTCACCACAGCGCCACCGACTGGACCACCCTCCAGGTCTCCGCGGCCCGCTCCATGGCCGAGCTCAGCCGCATCAGCCAGTCCTCCGGCCTCCCGGTCGACTCCCTCCTTCGCGTCGACGACGCCGTGGGCGAGGCCCTCGAGCAGGTGGACGAGGCCAAGAGCGCCCTGGTCCAGGCCAACCTCCGCCTCGTCGTCAGCATCGCCCGCAAGTACACCAATCGCGGGCTGCAGCTCCTCGACCTCATCCAGGAGGGCAACCTCGGCCTGATGCGGGCCGTCGAGAAGTTCGAGTACCGCCGCGGGTACAAGTTCTCCACCTACGCACACTGGTGGATCCGGCAGGCCATCACCCGCGCCATCGCCGACCAGTCCCGCACCATCCGCGTCCCGGTCCACATGACCGAGAACATCAACAAGCTCTACCGGACCAGCCGCTACCTCGTGCAGAAGCTCGGCCGCGAGCCCACCGTCGAGGAGCTCGCCGAGGAGCTCGAGCAGCCCCTGCACAAGGTCCAGGCGTCCCTGCGCGCTGCCAAGCAGCCCATCAGCCTCGAGACCCCCATCGGCGACGAGGACTTCCACCTCAAGGACCTCATCGAGGACCACTCCTCCATCTCCCCCTCCGACGTGGCCGAGGCCCGCAGCCTCTCCCGCCACACCAAGATGGTCCTCGCCACCCTGACCCCCCGCGAGGAGCGGGTCCTCCGCCTCCGCTTCGGCATCGGCGAGGAGTCCACCGCCACCCTCGAGGAGGTCGGTCAGGAGTTCGAGGTCACCCGCGAGCGCATCCGCCAGATCGAGGCCAAGGCCTTGACCAAGCTGCGGCATCCGAGCCGGTCGCTGCGGCTCGAGAGCTTCTGGAAGAGATAGCGTCCCCTCACAAACGCGACACCTGCTGACGTCCAATCTCCGCTCCGGCGAAGCCGGGGCAGGAAGTGGCCGCATCGATGTGGGTGCCTCTGTCCCACCCCAGATCGCGTGATGCTGCACAATGGTAGAGTTGTAGAAAGCAACGACTCCAATGCTGGGACGACTACGGGGCGATCAAATGATAGAGGCCTACCGAATCCAGAACTTCGGTTGTATTCGAGACATCCAGGGATGTCTGACTCCACTGCACGCTTTCATCGGGCCCAACGACAGCGGGAAGAGCACGCTGCTCAGAGCGCTGCACTACACCTTCGGAATCGCAAACTGGAGAAGTGGGTACGGTTTGGTCCGACATGATCCGCGATGGGCTGGCTACTTGAAGCAGGCACAGCACAGTACCTCCATCGAAGTTCAACTCGGAGACAGCGCGCAGTTTCTAGTGGTCGATGCTAACGGTCGCCTCGACTACCACAGCAATGGAAGAACGATCTCGGTCGCCGAACAACTCAACAATCCTCAAGACGGTCTCGCGATCAGGGTTCCGGAGAATGCCGAGCTACGTCCCGGGGCGGACAAGATGTTGGGAGTTAGGTTCCTGCGACTCGATCCAGACGCGCTGAAAGCACGCAGCCAGCTGATCACTGATGGAGATCCTGTTGCGTTCTCTGAAGGCAGCGAGCGTGGTGAAGGCCTGCCGGGAGTACTCGACGCGATACTCAACCGTGGAGACGACTCGTTCAACAAGATGAAGGTATGCGCACTTCAGTTGTTCCCGATACTGAGCGGGATTCGCTTGAAGAACGTATCGACCAGCCACAAGGAGCTCGAATTCGAACTCAAGGACGGGCGCCGCATTCCGGCTTCCAGCGCTAGTGAAGGTCTTCTGTACTACCTCGCTTTCTCGTCACTCCTCCACTCCGAACCTGTCTCCTTGATCCTCGTGGAGGAGCCGGAGAATGGACTCCATCCAGCGAGAATTCGGCACGTTGTGCGCACGCTTCGCGAAGTCTCGGAGAACGGTTGCCAGGTAGTGCTCGCAACTCACAGCCCACTCGTCATCAACGAATTGGAGCCTGACGAGGTCTCCGTGCTGGTGCGGGAGGAGGCGACCGGAACTCAGGTCCATCCCCTCAGCGAGACACCACATTTCGACGAACGCTCCAAAGTCTACGCCCTTGGGGAGCTTTGGCTCTCCTACGCGGATGGGGACTTCGAGGCACCACTCCTGAACGGTGAGAATCAGGAGCCGTGAAAGTCCTCCTTGCTGGCGAAGGCAGAAGCGACCTCGGCGATTGGTCTGGCCTCCCCGAATATCGACCAGAGCGACCTGGACCGGGTGTCGTCGAAGCTCTGGCGCGTCGAGTCTGTCCAGGATCCTGGGAAATCGGCGAAAGTGTTCAGTGGAAGGACATCCGTAAGTACGGGGTGGGCGGCCATCGATCTGCGGAGGAACGTAACGTCCTGGGCGTCGCATTGAAGGCGCACGAACTTGGATACGACGCCATTCTATTCTCTCGCGACAGCGACGGTTCACAGCGCAGAGTCGAGCAGGTGGAGGATGGTATCGGCCACACTGGCACCGAGTTCCCGGAAATCGGAGTCGCCGGTGGTTGCGCCGTCCGATGCCTGGAGTCCTGGCTCCTGGCCCTGCAGGGACAAAAGCGCACCGAGTCTCGCGGCAGAGCGAAAACGCGACTCCAAGAGACGGGGATCGAAGGCACCGCTGCCATGGTCGAGAGCGTCGAGCAAGCCGACCTGGACCAGATTCCCGCAGATGCGAAGAGCCTCCGCCGCTGGTTGGAGCGCGCGCGGACCACGCTGCCTACCTAATCAAGAATCAAATTGTGCCAAGCGGGTGGCCGCCCCCTTGAGCGTCGGCGGGTGGATCCGTTTCCACGGTTCCACGGGGACCGTGGGTACGAGTGTTGGGAGCTCGGGCACGGGCACGGGCATCCAACGGTGCAGCGTCCAGAAACCTTTGTCACAGATCTGAGGTCGCAATAGGTTGACACGTT
>CAYRNR010000337.1:0-4179 GCA_964425605.1 uncultured Rickettsiales bacterium
CGCGGACTTGACGGCGCTGCCGCCGCCGCCCCCGCCGCCGCCGCCGCCGCCGCCCCCGCCGCCGAGGGGCTTGCCCATGGTCGGATCGATGGCCACGTCGCCCGGGCGACGGTATTCGGGGACCCCCTCTTCGCCCCAGCTGAGGAGCTCGCCGCCGTCGATGGTCTTGGCGTCGCGGCGGTGCTTGAAGTAGAGCCACCCCTGCCAGACCCCGAAGAGCGAGAGCACGAACAGGATCAACAGCACGAGCACGCACGACAACGCCAGCTGCTTGCGCTTGGCCGACCTGTACTCGGCGGGCACCTCGGCGTCGTCGATGTTCAGCTCGGGGTCGAACTGGTTGATGAGCTCGACGGAGGTCGTCGGGGAGATCTCGGGATCGGGGTACATCCCCGGCGCGAGCCCAGCGGATTCGGCGGGGGGAGGTTCCGGTGGCGCGGGCCGGGGCTTCGGAGCCGGGGGATCGGGAGCCGGGGGCGGGGGAGCCGGGGGCTCGGGAGCCGGGGGCTCGGCGGCCGGAGGCGCGGGAGCCGTGGGGGCGGGATGGTCCGGTACGGCCACCGCTGGAGCGGGTTTCGCCGGAGTTTCGGGAACGGGAGCGGGTGCGGGAGCGGGTGCGGGAGCGGGTGCGGGTGCGGGTGCGGGTGCGGGTGGAGGCACCGCAGGCGCCTCCGAGGGCTCGATGGAGAACTCCACGGTGCCCACCTGGAGCACGTCCCCGGGCCGGAACTGACAGCGCTCGACCGGGCGACGGTTGACCAGCGTCGGCTGACCGCTGCCCAGATCCTCCACGGCCACCATCCCGTCCGGATAGACGATCAGCGCGGCGTGACGGCCGGCGACCCCCTGGAACGGCACGGCGATCTCGCAGTTCTCGGTGCCCACGACGTAGCTGCCCACGGGCAGCCGCACGGCCTTGTGCTGGGCGTCGGGGCCGTGCACCAGCAGCCGTGGGCTGGACTTGTAGGCCGTGGGCGTCCGCTCACCGGCGGCGGGCGGGCCTCCGTCCGCGCTGACGCGCGGCGGCGTGGGTTCGTCCTGCTCCACGTAGGTGATCCTGAAGACGTACCCGAACAGGTCGATCTCGGACCCGTGGCCGAGCTTGATGCGCTGGAACGGCTCGCCCCAGTGCTTCAGGTGGGGGTCCATGGCGAGGTTGTGCGCCTCGAGGTACCTCCCCTCGGCGAGCTGGATGGCGAAGTGCTGGGCCTGCACGCGCGGCAGGTTGAGCACGATGTCCGCGCTGGACGCCGAACCCACCACGATCCGGGCCTGGGTGAACACGACGGTCTGCAGAACCTGTCCGTCGTGGAGGATGTCGATGTGGGGGACTACGGTTCGCGTCGCCATGGTTCCACCGGTGATCCACCCCTCCCGGGCGGTGGGTGAGAACCTATCCTACCGCCATTCGTAGCCGGCGAGATCGATCCCGTACTCGGTGACGCTGTAGTCGGTGACCAGCCACAGCTTCAGGTTGTCTCCCGTGACCGGATCGGTGGTGAACCCGCCGAGCTTGCCGGTGTAGGTGAGGACCACCTCCTCGGCGCTGTCCTGCAGGTACACGAAGTCGTAGTCCTGCTCGAGCTCGAAGGCCGAGAACACCAGGCGGATCTCGTAGGCGCCGGGCTGGGAGATCGTGGCGTTGCCCTGGAAGTCGTTGGCGTAGGGGTGGTCGCTGGAGATGCCGTAGGGCACGTAGGTCCAGTCGCTGGAGGCCGGGGGCGGCTCCTCCTCTGCGGGCGGCTCCTCCTCGGCCGGCGGCTCCTCCTCGGCCGGCGGCTCCTCCTCGGCCGGCGGCGGCGCGCTGCCGGCGATGTAGGTCAGCATGCTGTTCACGTTCATCCGCGCGCCGGTGACGATGGTCCCGTTCAGATCGGACAGGGGGTCACCCGTACCCATGATCAGCGCCTTGAGATCGGCGGCGCTGAGGTTGGGGTTGACGCTCAGCGCCAGGGCGGCGGCGCCCGCCACCAGGGGGCTGGCCATGGAGGTGCCGTCGAGCCACTGGTACCCGCCGCCGGCGTAGGTCGAGTAGATGTCCTCGCCCGGCGCGGCGATGTCCACCGTGGTCGGCCCGTAGGTGGAGAAGTTCGACATCCGGTCGTTGTAGTTGGTGGAGGTCACCGAGATGATGTTGGGGATGTCGTAGTTGTTGGGGTAGTTGCTGATCTGGTCGGAGTTGCGGCCGTCGTTGCCCGACGCGGTGACGAACAGCACGTCGCGCTCGTTGGCGTAGGCGATGGCGTCGCGGATGGCCGCGGAGTAGCCAGGGCCACCCCACGAGGCGTTGATCACGTCCGCGCCGTTGTCCGCCGCGTACTCGATGGCCGCCACCGAGGCCGACGTCGAGGCGCCGTACTGGCCCATGATCCGCAGGCACATGATCGACACGTCCCAGTTGATGCCCACCACGCCGCTGCCGTTGTCGCCCACCGCGCCGATGGTGCCCGCGATGTGGGTCCCGTGGCCGTCGGTGTCCTTGGGGTTGTTGTCACCGCTGGCGAAGTCCCAGCCGATGATGTCGTCCACGAACCCGTTGCCGTCGTCGTCCTGGCCGTTGCCGTTGACCTCACCGTGGTTGATCCACAGGTTGTTGTTCAGGTCCGGGTGCTCCCAGTCCACGCCCGTGTCGAGCACCGCCACGACCACGTCGTGGCTCCCCGTGGAGATGGCCCACGCCTCGCGGGCGTCCACGTCCGCGTCCACCTTCCCGTACGACCCGTCGTTGTGCAGGCCCCACAGCCGGTTGGAGAAGTCGTTGGGCAGCTCGCGCGAGTGGTAGAGGTAGTTGGGCTCGGCGTACAGGACGTCCGGGTCCTGCTCCAGCTCCGCGATCTTGTCCAGCACGTCCGCGGCGTCGTCGATGGCCACGTGGTCCACCCGCACGCGCTCGAAGCGTCGGATCCGCTTGAGGCCGTGCCGCGTCAGCACCTCCTCCTCCAGGTTCTCCTCCACCTCCTTGTGGTAGCGGACGATCACCTCGCCCTTGATGAAGTTCCGTTCCTCGAGCGTCGGTCCCTGTGCCTCCTCGGTCGTGCAGCCCGTGCTCGTCAGCACGAAGGCGCTCAGCAGCAGCATGGAAGCCAGGGTCGCGAGGAACGGGCGAATCGGCATGGGCTCTCCTGCGGTTCCTTTTGTTCCTTTTCGGGGAATTCAGAGAATTCCCAGGCCAACCATCGTATCGGTGCCCTGAAAAGGGGGCAAGGCGGCGCAGCAGTGCTTTTGTGAAGAGTTTGTGAGGAGATCGGGACGGGTCAGACCGAGCGAACGTTCGAACAGGCGCGGCGGAGCGCTAGCCGAGCCGGCGGCGCACCACCAGGAGCCCGGTGAGGAGGGCGAGGAGGGAGGCCGGCATGGCCGCGGAGGCGCGGTCGAGGCGGCAATCGCAGCCGCCGCTGAGCTCGTCGTCGGTGTCGTCGTCGATGGTGGTCACCGTGTCGTCGTCGTCGTCCGCGTCGTCGTCGTCATCAACGGGATCGCAGTCGTCGTCCTCGTCGTCGGCGACGCCGTCGCAGTCGTTGTCGATGCCGTCGTCGCAGACCTCGTCGGCGTCAGGGTTCACCGTGGCGTCGTTGTCGTCGCAGTCGTCGCCGTCGTCGCCGCCGTCGAAGCCGTCGCCGTCCACGTCGCCCACGTCGGCGCCGTCGCAGTCCTGGTCGATGCCGTCGTAGGGGATCTCGGTAGCGCCGGGGAAGACCTCGGCGTCGGCGTCGTCGCAGTCGTCTGCGCAGGTGCTGTACCCGTCGGCGTCCCCGTCGTCGAGGTTGAGCGACGCGTCGGTGTCGTCGCAGTCGCCGTCGCAGGTGGTGTAGCCGTCGGCGTCGACGTCGTCGAGGCTCAGCGCCGCGTCGGTGTCGTCGCAGTCGCCGTGACAGGTGGAGTAGCCGTCTGCGTCGACGTCGTCCAGGTTCAGGTCGGCGTCGAAGTCGTTGCAGTCGCCGGCGCAGGTGTCCCAGGTGTCACCGTCGGCGTCGTCGAGGTTGAAGTCGGCGTTGTTGTCGTCGCAGTCGCCCTCGCAAGTCATCCAGCCGTCGGCGTCGGCGTCGGCCTCGTCCGCGGGCAGCACGGTGTCGCAGTCGTTGTCCTGACCGTCACAGACCTCGGGAGCGCCGGGGTACACGGTAGCGTCGTTGTTGTTGCAGTCGCCCTGACAGGCGTTGACGCCGTCGCCGTCCACGT
>CAYRNR010000338.1:0-4171 GCA_964425605.1 uncultured Rickettsiales bacterium
TTTGGCTTCAAAAAACCGGTCACGGAAAAAACGGAGGTAGCAAAATGAGCATACAGAAAACTGAAAATGTCTTTATGCTGAGCATTTCACTGGCAATAATCGCCGCGGTCTCCGCCGGTGTCGCCGCCGGGGCAGCGGCGGGATCCTCGGCGGTGCGGTGAGGTCCCGTGTCCTCCACGACCTGCCGTATCCACTGCTTGGCGGACATCTTGGGGTCCGTGTCCGTGGGGACCCGAATTCGCGGCTGGGACTGGGCCGCCGAGATCCTCCGGACCGGGAGGGGGGCCGGCGTCTCCGCGCCCATGCGCGGATCGGTGACGGGGGAGCTGCCCCCTCGTTCGTTGCGCAGCGCGGCCTCGACCCAGGCCCCGGCCGTACCCTTCTCGGCCCCGTCGCCGGTGTCTGCGGCTCCCACCACGGTGTCCACGGCGATGACGTCCAGGGCGAAGCGCAGCGAGCCGATGGTCACCGAATCGCCCGGCTTGAACGGCGCGATGTCCACCGGGTTGCCGTCGAGCAGTACGGGAGGGTCGTGGGTGTGCGCCTGCACGTACACGTTGCCGTCGGGCATGACCATGAGCGAGGCGTGGCGGTCCGCGACGCCGCTGTAGTGCAGGTTGATGTCGCAGTCCTGCCGCCCGATGGAGTAGTTGCCCGTGGGCAGGCGGACGCGCTTTCGCTTGACCTTGCCGGGCGGGTAGATGAGCAGGAAGATCAGCAGCTCGGCGCCGCGCGTATCCGCCTCGGGCGCGTCCGGCTCCTGTGGTGGCTCCGGGGTCGCCGCCGTGATCGGCTCCGGCGGTGGCGCCTCCGGGGTCATGGAGGGGGTCGTCTGCTCCGCGACCTCGGCCGGCTGGGAGCTGAGGTCGACGAGATCCTCGCCGGGTCCCGGCGCGGCCTCCTCGGGTGGCTCTGTCGCCGCCGCGGGCACCGCGGGCGCCGCGGGCGGCGTCGCGGGTGCCTCGGCGACGCTGTCCTCGTCCCTGGAGATGCCGTCGAAGGAGCCTTCGTCCGCCTGCTGCTCCACGAACGCCAGCCGGAAGGCCAGGTTTCCCAGGGTGATGGTCGAGCCCTTGACGAGGCGGACGCGCTCGAAGCCTTCCCCCTCGTGCCGCAGGTGCGGGTCGCCCGACACGTTGACCGCTTCGAGGTACCGGCGGTTGACGAGCTCGACCACCAGGTGCTCGGGGTTGATGTGCTCGGCCTTGATGCGGACGTGGGCCCCGGGCGCCGATCCGATGACGAGCCGGGTCCTGTTGAGCAGGAAGGAGTTGAGGACCTTCCCCTTCTTCAGGATCTCGATCTTGGGGGTGACTTTACGACTCTTTGCCATGACCGCTGCCGCGATTGACCTCTCCACCGATTGCGAACAATATACTGCGTCTCCTTCCGACGCTCCAACGCGCGCGCACCCACAGCGCACTTCTTACGGAGAGATGACATGCCAAAGACGACCGTGATCGCGCTGGTTTTCGCCCTGGCACTTCCAGCTGCCGTGCAAGCCCAGACCTGGGAGTACAAGGTCCAGGAGGTGGACCTGATCTCCAAGGTCCGCGTGTTCGCCAACGACTTGCTGCTCTCCGCGGACGAGCTCGAGGACACCCTCGCCCCCCTGGGCGGCGAGGGCTGGGAGCTCGTGACCTCGCTGCCCCGGGGCGGGACATCGCTGCTGCTGGTGTTCAAGCGACCCGTGGCACCGGCCCCGGTGCAGGTCGTGTCCCCACCGGTGGTGACGCCGCCGGCCCCCGTCGATGCCCCGCCCGTGGAGGAGGTCCCCGCGCCGCCGGCGGACACCCCGGCGGAGGCGGCGAACCCCGAAGCCGCCGAGGCGACCCCATGAGCCTGCTCAAGGGGCCCCTGACCTACCGCCGGTTCTTCTCGGAGGGTGGCGCGCCCAGCGCCTCGTCCGCCGAGCTCGTCGACCTGCTGATCCACGACCGCTTCCGCGGCCGGCTCGACGATCCTCGCAAGGAGGAGCGCTGGGGCTGGGTGACGGTCCGCAACCTGCTGGACACCGAGTTCAGCGTGGCCAACACCTACTTTGCGCCCTACCTGATGTTCGCCCTGCGCACCGACAAGAAGGCCATCCCCCCGGCGCTGCTGCGCGCCCTGGTGGAGCGCGAGACGGCCGAGCTGCTCAAGAGCACCGGCATGGAGCGCCTCCCGCCGGGCGGCAAGGCGGAGATCCGCGAGCAGCTGGAGGAGAAGTACCTGCCCCAGATGCTCCCCTCCGTCTCGGTGGTGGAGGTCTGCTGGGACCTCCAGTCCGGCATGGTGCGCGTCCTGTCCACCTCGGAGCGGGCCGTCGGCCGCGTCCGCAAGGCGTTCTCGGCCACCTTCTCCCAGGCCCTCTACGGCGTCGATGCGCCCCGCCTGGCCCTCAGGGGCCCCGACGCCGCTCAGCGCCGGGATCGCATCTCCGTCACCTCCGCCAGCGACCTGTCCGCTGGCGACGACCTCCAGACCGGGAGCGGATCATGATCCAGTTCGAGTTCATCGACGAGGAGATCGAGGCCGACTTCCTCGGACGCGAGTTCCTCCTGTGGCTCTGGTATCGCAGCGAGGTCGACTACGCCAGCATCACCGGCGCCACCGGCGTCGCCATGGACGTCTGGGTCGAGGATCGCCTCGTCCTGCGCGGCGAGGCTGACGAGGCCCAGCGCTTCGATCTCAAGGGCGGCGCCCCCGCCACCTCCGCCACCGCCCGCACCGCCATCCTCGAGGGCAAGGCCGTCGAGGCCGCCCGCTTCGGGCTCCGCGACGAGGACCTCGAGTTCACCTTCGAGCTCCACTCCGACCTCTCCGTCCGCGGCGCCAAGGTCCCCGATCCCCCCATCGTCGACGACGAGACCGTCGGCCGCCAGCGCATGGTCGACGAGCTCCAGACCCGCATCGACGACCTCTACGACCGCTTCTGCACCGCCCGCCTCGCCCCCTCCTGGGAGTCCACCCAGCTCCCCTCCATTCTCTCGTGGCTCCGCAACGGCTGACCCCTCACTCCGGTTGACACGATCCCCCTTTGCCGGGTAAACCCCATCCACCCTCGGCGGGCGTGTAGCTCAGGGGATAGAGCACTGGTCTCCGGAACCAGGGGCCGCAGGTTCGAATCCTGCCACGCCCGCCATTTTCCTCCTCAGGACGGCTTCCTTGCTTCTCCCGTCGCGAGCGCGACGATCTGCGGCCATCTGCGGCGGCCTTCCTCCTCGACGCACCTCTGGTGCGCCTCGTCGTCAGGCCTTGCATCTGACCACACCTCGCCACGCTCGCTCGGTCCGAAGCTGCGGAAGACGTCCTTCGTCGGACCTCGGCCGAAGGCCTCCCTCGTATCTCGCTCCTCGTTCCCACGGTCCCCGTGGGAATGGAACTTCCTCGGCGCTTAGCGCCGGTTCTCCTGGGAGCTATTGCCTCAGGGACGTCGCCGGATCCCGAGGCAGAGGACGAGGGTGGGGATTGCGTAGACGAGCCCACCGCCGCGGCACTTGCAGGTGGTGACCTGGTCGTCCTCGTATTCGCCGCTGTCGTCGTCCTCGTACTCGTCGTCCTCGTCTTCGAGGAGGGAGGCCTGGTAGGAGGAGTCGTCATCGTCGTCGGCCCAGTGGGGGAGATCGGTGGGCTCGGTGGCGTGGGCGGGGGCCGCGAAGAGAGTGGCGAGCCCGATGGCCAGGGACAGGGCGGCGAGATGGGGGCGGGGGATCACGGTTGGTCCCGATCATCGGCGCGGCGGAGGGCAGGGAGCTGGACGCCGGCGTTGAGCCCGACCCAGGGTAGGAACGTGGACGTGCCGGTCTGCTGGAGGTCGAGGACGCTGCCCTGAATGGCGAGGCCGACGTGGAAGGCGGGCCGGCCGCCGCGGGGGAGGGTGGTCAGGCCGACCTCGGGGCCGGTGGCGAGGAAGAGCCAGCCGGCGCCGGCGTCGTCGATGTCCGTGGCCGAGGGTGTGGGTGGCAGGGTGCGCATGCCCACGGCCCAGCCCAGCTCGAGGCACGCGGTGGTCCCGCAGAACGCGGCGCCCGGGGTGGCCTGGGCGCCGAGGAGCAGGCGGGACTCGTCGTCGCCGGCGCCGGGCAGCAGGACGAGATCGAGATGCGCGCCGAGGGTCGGATGGACCGGCTTCCTGGAGAAACCCACGTGGTGGAGTCCCACGCGGACGCCGGCCCCGGCGGGGGGACCT
>CAYRNR010000339.1:0-4095 GCA_964425605.1 uncultured Rickettsiales bacterium
CAGGTGTCGGCGCGTGACGGTCTGGATCATCACGTACTCGTCGAAGAGCGTCACCTCTTCGGAGGGCTCGTCCGGATCCGCGGCCGCGTCGGGGCTGGTCTCGTGCTTGATCCGCGGCACCCGCTTGAACAGGTCGTCGGCCACCAGCTCGTCGCTGGACAGGGCCGCGGGCAGGGTCCGGAGATTGAACAGGGACGACGGCCCCTTGTCCTCGCCCAGGCAGTCGAAGTCGAACGTGTCGGACCGCACTCGGACGATGGCGCTGGGCGTGACCATGTCCAGGATCCAGTAGGGGTTCCCGATCTCCTCGAACGACAGGCTCGGCCGCGGCTTGTTGCGCCAGAACGACCGCTCCACCAGCGGCTGGTCGGGGGTCCGATCGGGCTTGATCTCGCCGGTGAAGGCGGCCTCGATGGCGTCGCGGGGCACGGACAACAGCGGCTGGGTCTCATCGTCGACGGAGAACAGCACCAGCTCGTCCTCCACCGCAGCCCCGGTCACGGCCACGGCGCGGGGGTGGGCCATCACCATGGCGCGGGTGAGCACCATCACACCCATCCCGCCGCGATCCAGCTCGGCTGCCTTCTCGTCGGCCTGCGCGAGATCGTCGTAGTGTGCGAGGAACACCGGGAAGGTCCGCTGCAGGTACAGGTTGGCCGTGTACGCGTCCAGCCCCAGTAAGTTGTGCAGCCGCGCGCGCAACCACGGCAGGCGCTGCCGGTAGCTCGGATCGGGGAGCAGCAGCAGGCGCGCCTCTGCGCTGCGGGGCCCCCACGGTCCGCCGCCGCGCAGCAGAGGGCCCGGTCGATCGGTGGACGGGATGTACTGCTCCTGGATCGAGGAGACCGGCAGGGGTTCCAGGTCCAGGGGTTCGTCCAGGTTGACGGGATCGGGCAGGCTCGTGGGATCGTCCTGGTCGATCTCCGCGACCAGGGACTGAACCGCCACGCCGTCCAGGGTCTCGTCGTACGAGACGGTGTCCGGCAGCGGCGTGAGATCCTCGTTCAGCGTCTGCAGGTCATCGAGCAGGGATTTGGGGGCCTCCACCCGGGTCCGGGGCTCCACCGCGGGGGTGGGCGGCGGGGTCACCGTCGCCGGCGGCGACGCGCCCTTCTTGGCCGACATGGCCCCGAACTGGGCGCGCAGTCCCGGCGGTAGAGTCTCCATCAGCGCGGGATCGAGGGCCTGCTCCAACCGCCTGGACTTGGCCTCGTCCGCCTCTCCCACGACCTCCTCGGACTTGGGCAGATCGGTGGAGCAGTACATGCACTTGGGAAACCGGGTCCCGTTCGGACGGCCGCAGTTCGGGCACTTGACGACGGTGGGCACGGCGATCCTCCGTACCCTATTCTAGTCCCAGTTCTGGATCTTGGTCCGAGAGCTGTGAGAGACTTCGCCGCCGGAGGGACGCACAGATGCTGATCGTGGGGCTGATCTCCGATACCCACGGAACCTTGCGCAAGGAGGCGATCCGCGCCTTGCGGGACTGCGACGAGATCTTCCACGCGGGGGACGTCGGCAGCCCCGACGTCGCCGAACGCCTCGAGCGCGTCGCGCCGTTGACCGTGGTGGCCGGGAACATGGACGCGGTGGGCAGCTGGCCCTACGAGCAGCGGATCGAGATCGCGGGTCACCGCATCCTGCTGGTCCACGACATCGGCCAGATCGGCCACCCCTCCCTGGACTTCCTCGCCCGGGCGAGGCACGACGAGGTCTCGGTGGTGGTCTTCGGCCACAGCCACCGCCCCGCCGACTACACCCTCGAGGGGATCCGCTTCGTCAATCCGGGATCTGCCGGGCCTTCACGCGGCGGCGCGCCCACGGTGGCGCGGATGACCCTCACCGACGAGGGCATCGAGGTGCAGCACGTGAAGGTGGGGTTCTGAGGGCGGAGCCCTCGCGGATCGTTACTCGCCGACGTCGACTCCCAGGATGGGCGGATAGACACTCACCGGCAGGTAGTCGATGACGCCGTTGGCCTCGTGGAAGGTGTTGTCGAAGTAGCTCAGGTCGTTGACCGTGAAGCTGATGTGGCCGTTGGCCGGGGCTGTGAACTCCTTGGACGTGCCGAGCACGGCGATCTCGGGCTCGCGGGAGCCGTCCTCGAACTCGAAGCGGTAGACCACGGCGCCCACGGGGCAGCTGGGGCAGGGGAAACCCTCACCGGCTTCGGGCTGATCGAGATCGCCTTCCGGGTTGATCCACACGGTGGTGTCGTAGTCGCCGGTGTCCGCCACGGTGTACTTGTTGGACTCGGTGGTCTCGATGAGCACCTGATCGTCCTTGCACATGTGCCGGCGCACCTGCCAGCCGTCCTGGACGCTCATGTTCTGGTGCAGCTCGTAGGCCAGGGGGTTGTGGCAGTCGCCCACGGTCGCGCGCTTGCCGCCGTCGGCGAGCCAGCTGACGTAGGTGGACAGACCCAGTTCACCCTCGGCGAAGGCCTTGCACTTGTCCAGGCCCTCGATGACGAAGGGCTCGATGCCCGTGGGTTTTCCGAGGAAGTCGGTCTCCCACGCGTCGATCTTGCGCTCGTCGGACACCACGACCTGCTCGTTGACCTCGCCCCGCAGCAGCCGCAGCATCTCCTCCATCGCGCTCTGGCGCAGCATTCGCCGCTTGGGCTCGTTGGGCTCGTCGGCGAACGCCGGCGGGTTGTAGCACTGGGTCCCGCGGTAATCGAACCATGCGCCTGGATCCGGTGGCGGTGGCTCGTCGGACTTCTTCTTGCGCTTGGCGGTCGCTGGCATGGCCAGCAGGGCCATGGAAAAGGCCACGGTCACGATCAGGATCGTCCCGCGTCTCATGGTGACTCCTCTCGACGGGTTGCGCACGCTTCCCCCCAGGCGGCGCCTGCAGGGGAATCGATGTTATCGACGGGAGAAAAGGGGTGTCAATTCATCGGACACCGCGCGCACGCGGGATCCGCGGCCGGCAACGGCACCTCGCTGCGGTGGCCGCGCAGGGCCACCGCCCACGTCTCACCCCCGACTCGGCGCTAGATCTTGCCCTGCAGCATGAAGGCGATGACCAGCGCGTAGATGACCAGGGACTCGATGAGCGCCAGGCCGATGATCATCGGGGTGAAGATCTTGCCGCTGGCGGACGGGTTGCGGGCGATGCCCTCGAGGGCACCCTGGGCTGCGCGCCCCTGTCCCAGCGCGCCACCGAGGGCGGCTAGGCCGATGGCCAGACCAGCGGCCAGGGCGATCAGGCCGGACGCACCACCACCGGCAGCGGCAGCGGGGTCCTCGGCAAAGGCCACCATGGGCAGCGCGAAGGCGGCGATACCGGACAGCAGGACCGTAGCTTTGCGAATCAGAGTCATCTTTCCATATCCTCCAGGGCCGGTCGGGCCCGTATTCTTGCGAAGTCGTCAGTGCTCCTCGTGAGCCGTCGCGAGCTTGATGTAGATGATGGTCAACAGGGTGAACACGAACGCCTGCACGGTGCAGACGAAGGTGCCCAGGCCCAGGAAGATCACCGGGATGCCGTACCCCAGGATCGGATGGGTCTGCTCGGGCAACCCGTGCATGAAGATGGCCAGCACCGTGTGGTCGCCGAACATGTTGCCGTACAGCCGCATGCTGAGGCTGACCGGGCGGGCCAGGTGGCCGATGACCTCGATGATCACCATCAACGGCGCGAGCCACAGCACAGGTCCCAGGAAGTGCTTGACGTAGCCGAAGCCGTTGGCCGCGAAGCCCGAGATGTTGTAGACCGCGAACACGATCAGGGCCATGCCGATGTTGGTCTCGATGTGGCTCGTGGCCGGGATGAATCCGGGGATCAGCCCGAAGAGATTGCACAGCAGGATGTAGATGAACAGCGCGCCCAGCAGCGGGAAGAACCGCGCCGCGTTGTGTCCCAGCTCCTGCTTGCACAGGCCGTAGATGAACTCGATGAGCAGCTCGAACAGGTTGCGCGGCTTGAGGTTGGCGTCGGGGACCAGCGCCTCGCGGGGATTGGCCAGGCGCTTGTTGAGCATCAAACGAGCCACCAGCGCCAGCGTCAGGATGATCGCCGCCACCATGCACGAATGATAGAAGGGGATCAGGTTCACCCCCTCCACCTGCAGCTGCGGTATCAGGGAGA
>CAYRNR010000340.1:0-4069 GCA_964425605.1 uncultured Rickettsiales bacterium
ACCTCCACCTCCACCTCCACCTCCACCTCCACCTCCACCTCCACTTCCATCGCCGGTCTGATGGAGATGCGCGCTATACTCGAGGAGTGGGCATGCCATGGAGACGGGGGAGGCGTGCATGGCCTGTGTGCTTCGAACACCAACCCGATGGATCACCGCAGCGGCCGCGGCCGGGCTCGGCCTCGGATTGTGGGGGTGCTCCGAATCACGATGCTTCGATGTCGACGGGGATGGCTATCCGGCTCAGGCGTCGGGATGCTGGCCGAGCGTCGAGACCGACTGCAACGACGGCGATCCCGCCTTGAACCACGACGACCTCGACGGGGACGGCTACTCCACCTGCCACAGCTGGTTACCCGACTGCGACGACCTGGACGCGGGGCGACACATGAAGGCCGACGAGATCCCCTGCGACGGCGTGGACCAGGACTGCGACGGCGAGGATCTCACGGCCCTGGGGCTCACTACCCTGCGCACGATGCCCGGCCAGGACACCACCGACGCCCACCCGGACACCTTCGTCGAGACGTGGATCGTCGCCGACGAGCCGCAGCAGTTCGACCTGCCCGACGGGCTCGGCTTCGAGCTCGCGGACGAGGGGGGAAGACGAGTCGGGGGAACGTTACAGGCTCTCGGGGGCACCGGCCTGTTCTTCAGGCCCCACGCGCCGCTGGAAATGGACACCGGCTACACCGCGACGGTGTTCGCGGGCGAATGCGATCCCATGGACTGGTCCTTCGAGACCGGCGACGCCGGGATCGAGATCGACGCGTCACCGACACAAGGGGCGGACTACGTCCTGGACCACCCGGCCGGTTGGATCACCGACATCAACGGCGAGCACGGCTCCTGGGGCGGCTACGAGCGCTTCGTCGAGGTGGCCCTCCACGTCGTCGATGTGGACGAGGAGCTCGACCGGATCGAGCTGTTCTCGGCGGTCGTCGATCACGAGGACGGAATGGTGGAGCAGAGCCTGTGCGTGGCGACCTCCCGCTGGACCGACGGCAACCCCGACATCCCCGCCCACTGGCACAATCCCGACTTCGTCGCGTCCGGGTTCGCCTACGACTTCTACTTCGACTACTACGACGGCGCAGTGGGCCAGGTCCACGAGGCCACCGCCAGCGGCACGTTCCGCATCGACGGCGAGCGCATCACGGGGATCGCGCTCGAGGAGTGGGTCGACATGGGCTTCCTCACCGTCCTCCAGGATTCCGGTTTCGACGAGGACGACGTTCCCTGTGCCACGGTCGCGCTAATGGGCCACGACTGCGTCGAGTGCCCCGACGGCACCGTCGGCTGTGTCCGGCGGCGGACCGAGCTGCTAGAGGCCTACCGAACCGACGTGCTCAGCATCCACCCCGAGACCGGCGAGGAGCTGACCACCCTGGTGGAGGTGAGCCAGGAGCAGGTGGAGGCGTGGATCGAGGAGGGGGTGTGTCCATGACCTCCCCGAACCCCAATCACCCCGCCTCCCCGCGTGAAGCCGAATGGGGCACCGACGCGGGATGGCGACGGCGCCTACCCGGAACGAACTCTCAGAGAACGGCTCGTCAGAACACTGAATGCACCTTCCAGCTCACTGCTGTACGTATCCAACGTCTTCGCGACCAGTTCAGCTCGTTCGCCAGGTGGTAATCCGGCAAGGCGCAACAACACGACTCCGCCGCTTGCCTGTCCTCGGCGGTAGACCAGCTCGCCGAAGTCCTTGTCTGAGGTCAGCAAGACGGCGCCGAGTGCCCTCGCCTTCGTGAGCACTTCGTCATCTGGAATCCCTGGCTCCATCTCGGCTACGTAGGCGACCTGATAGCCCAGCATGCGCAACCGACGAACGATCGGGCCGTCCACATTCTCGTCGGCAAGGAGGTTCATGCGGGGATGTCGTCGACTGGGTAGGCGACCTCGGATCCCAGCACCCTCGCTGCGTGGGCGAGTGCAGCCTGGACCGACTCGCGAGTCAGACGTGGGTGAGCAGCGAGAATATCTTCCACGCTCTCTCCCGCGCCCAGCTTCTCCAGAATGAGCTCGACGGTGATCCGGGTCCCGGCGACGCAGGGCTTGCCCATCATCACGTGGGGATCAACAACTATCGCGTTTCTGGCCATCGTCTCACCTCCAGAAGCGGCTCTGCTCTCCATTGTAGCGCGGGCACCGCAGACGAACTGTTCCTTTCAATCTCCTGGACTCCTCCTCGGACGACAACGCCACGGAAGACGTGGAGGCACGGCGTTCCGAGGGGGGGAGGGGGAAGCAACCGCGGATGACCGCGGAGGAGGGAAATCCGATATACTGCTGATTGGGCATGCATCACGTCCGGAAACGGGAGGGACGTATGCCCAATCGACGGTCTCTGGTACTCCTTTGGATCACCACCCCGGCATTCTTGTTCTCCGATCTGGCGGGGTGCCTGCGAGACCCCTGTGTGGACAAGGACGGTGACGGGCATCCCGCGTCCTGTTACGACTGCCGGCAGTACTGGAAGGTGGACTGCGACTGTGACGACGCAGATCCCTTCATGAACTTCCACGATCTCGACGGCGATGGATTCGGCTCGTGCGAGGGTGACTGCGACGATCAGGACGCGCTGCGGCACCCGGATGCAGAGGAGCTCGTCTGTGACGGCGTGGACCAGGACTGCGATGGCGAGGAGACGATGGTCATCGCCATCAGCTCCGACGTGATCTACCCGAAGGATGGAGACGAGGACGTCCATCCGCGGACATTCGTCGGAGCGCGGATACTGGGGGAGGGTTTGGAGACCGTCTCCGTCCCCGAGGGGGCCAGGCTCGACCTCGTCGACCAGGACGGGAACGAGATCCCGGGTTCGTGTGCGCAGGACGGCCGCTCACTGCTCTTGCGGCCAGACGAGCCGCTGGCCAGCACGACCGGCTACACCGCCACGGTCACCGTGGGCGAATGCCCGCCGGTGAGTTGGAGCTTCAAGACCGGCGATGCAGGGGCCGCAGTGGACACCGCATCGCTGGCAGGAGGGGACTACTTCATCGATCACCAGACGGGTTGGATCACCGCGTCCAGCGGCTGGTTCGGGACGTGGATGGGGTACGAGGACTACGTCGAGCTCGCGCTTCACTTCCAGGCGACGGACGACGAGCCGGCCCAGATCGAGGTCTTCTCCGCGATCGTCGATCACGATGACGGCACGATGGAGCAGGATCTGTGTTTCGCCACCTCACCGTGGGGAGGTGAGAGTCCCGGCGAGCCTGCCTCCTGGCACAATCCATACTTCTCTGCGACCGGCTTCGGGTTCGACTTCTACTACGACTACGGCGCCACAGCGGTCGGGCAGGTCCACGACGCCAGCGCCAGCGCCTCGTTCCGGATCAGCGGCGACCGCATGGATGGCCTGATCCTCGAGGAGCTGCTCGACGTGAGCTTCCTCGCCCGGGCCGAGGTTCAGGGATTCGACGAAGACGACGATCCCTGCCGCCTGGTCGGTTCCATCGGTTTCGACTGCGTCGAGTGCCCCGACGGCCGTGTCGGCTGCATCCAGCAGCGTCTCGAACTCCTCGAAGCCCACCGAACCGACGTGCTCAGCATCCACCCCGAGACCGGCGAGGAGCTGACCACGCTGGTGGAAGTCACCCAGGAGCAGGTGGACGAGTGGACCGCAGCGGGATTCTGCCCCTGAGCAGACATCCTCATTTCTTGCGCTAGACACAACTTGCGGCGCGGTCTGGTGGGTAGACCGTGGCGTTTGTTGCGCTGGACGCAACTTCTGGGCCGGTCTGGTCTACTCCGACGTTGCGCCGTTGCGTCGTAGCGCCGTTGCGTGCTTCCCCTACCCGCGCGGTTGAGGGGGTGCGGGTGCGGGAGAAGATGGGGAGCTACCCCCCGTCCCTCGATCGCCGCTCCTCGTCCACGATCTCCTCGTCCACCTCCATGACCTCGATGGCCACCCGCTGCACGGCCGTGGGGTCCGCGGCGATGACCTTCATGTGGAGGCCGCCGAAGTCCAGGGTGACGCCGACCTCGGGGACGCGGCCGAGCTGCGACGTGAGGAAGCCGCCGAGGGACTCGTACTCGCCGTCGTCGGGGAACTCGACGCCGA
>CAYRNR010000341.1:0-4018 GCA_964425605.1 uncultured Rickettsiales bacterium
CCTGATGGGATTCCGGTCCCGCATCCAGGGCGCGGGCGCCAAGCTCGCCGGCGACGACCAGGCTCCCCAGAATCCGCAGTCCAAGGCGCTGAACACGGCGCTGACCGTCGCGGCGGTCCTCGCCATCGCGGCCCTGGTCTACTTCAAGTTCATCCGCGGAGCCTGAGAGGGTGTCCCTCTGATCGGCGAGCTGTTACCTGCAGCGCTGCGGCCCGTTGGTTCCCTTGACAGCGTACCCGGGCAGCGGCATCCTCAGCGTGCCCCAGAGTCTATTGAAGGGACGCAACGTGCGCTTTGCAGCTCTGATGTTGCTCACCGCCCTGGTGATGTTGCCTTGCGCGAGCGCTCGCGCGGGCGACAGCCGCCTGGTCGCGGTGGAGTTCCAGCCGACCACGGACGACGACGCCGGTATCGCCTATCTGCTGTACAGCACCGTCTCGGAGACCCTCCTCGAGGAGGGCGGCGACCGGATGGCCGCCGGCGAGGACGTGGAGATGTACCTGGGCAGCTCCGCCGTCGACTGCCACGAGAAACAGTCCTGCCTCGACCGTCTCGCCGAGGAGTTCGACGCCGCGGCCATGGTCTACGCGTTGATCTCCCGCAGGGGCACGGACATCGACATCGAGTACACGTTCTACTCATGCGCCTCCGGTCGAGAGCTCGAGAGGGGCGAGGTCACCTACGCGGCGGGCGACGAGGGCCAGCTCGCCCACGTCTTCCTGGACCGGCTCGGGGGCGTGCTCGACAAGGCCGAGCGCGACGAGGACGGCGACTACGAGGACGACGACGGCGGAGCCGTCGCCCTGGCGCCCGTGGGCGGCGACGACGACGAGGAGATCGACTGGGACGACGACGGCCGGGACGACGACCACGCCATCTCCGGCGGCGGCGAGTACGACGACTCCGATACAGCGGACGAGGTGGAGGCCGTCGAGGACGTTGTCGGGGACGTTGTCGGGGACGCCGTCGAAGAGGACGACTCGGCGCGCCGGTACGACGGCGGCGACGTGGACAGCCTCGAGACCATCGGCGAGGACAGCTGGGACGAGGGAGAGGGCGACGACTGGGAGACCGATCCCCGGAACGAGTGGGACGACGAGGACGCGCGCAGCAGCTGGGACGACGCGGAGCCGGTCCGCAGCTGGGACGAGGACGAAGAGGACGAAGAGGACGAAGAGGACGAAGAGGACGAAGAGGACGAAGAGGACGAGGACGAAGAGGACGACGCGGGCGGCGCCGCGGTGGTGGGCGCTGTCAGCGGTGGATCCGGGCGAGCTGCGGACACCGGGCGCAGCCGATACAACCGCGACGCGGCCGACGACCGCGCCGAGGAAGAGGCCGAGCGGTCCACCGGGCGTTACTCCGCCCGCGACTACCTGCGCGAGGGCGACCGCGGCCGGAGGTCGTCGCGCGATGACGACGAGGAGGAGGCCACCGAAGCGCGCGGCTCACGCTACAGCCGCTACTCCGCCGACGAGGCCGCGAGGGACGAGGAGGAGAGGAGCCAGGGCGGGCGCCGTGGACGGGGCAACCGCAAGCTGAAGCACCCCGAGGACCACCCGCCTGACGATCGGGGCGCGGACATCGACCCCTCGCTGATGGAGACCTTCGACGACGAGGACTCCGCCCTGTTCGACGAGACCAGCCGCAGCGGCACCGGGACCCTGACCTACCAGGAGGCCAGCGAGAGGGGCATGGGGCCGGCCGAGTACAATCGGTACGCGACCTCGGGCCTGACCTACGAGGACTGGGAGCGGGACCGGTACAACCACAAGGGCAAGTTCCACCTGCGTTTCGGCGGGTTCTACGCCCTGGGCGGCCTCGACACCTACTACTCCGCCCGGGTGGTGATGTGGGATCCCTCGGACATCCTCGAGACCTACTACTGGCAGAGCTTCGGGTTCTCCGCGGCCAGCGGCGGTGGCACCTTCGGCGTCGGTTTCGGCGTGGCCCCGGCCGTGGATCTGGGCCTCGACGTCTCCCTGCTCGCGGGCAAGCAGTGGCTGCTGCGCCAGTACCGCACCCCCGACAAGAGCGAATCGACCATCACCGACGTGGCCCCCGAGGACATCCCCAAGGGCACGGCCCTGCACTTCCTCATCGAGCCCAAGGTCCGGCTGTTCTTCACGCCCTTCAAGAAGGTCAAGCCCTACGGCGGCTTCGGCATCGCGATGATGTTCATGCCGCCCTTCGAGGTCCCGGAGGAGTGGGTGGCGGACCGGCCGACCACGTTCATCCTCGGCCTCGAGCCGACCCTGGGCGTCCAGATCGATTCGCCGCTGGGGGTCGGGTTCTTCTTCGAGATCCCGTTCACGGGCTACATCGCCAGCGACCACGGCGTCGAGTCGGGGCTCGAGGGTGATGTCCGCGAGCTGCGGGACAACGAGATGAACGACCCGCCGTCGCCGGTGCCGCGGTACATGGTCCGCTTCCAGATCGGCATCCAGGTGAGGATGTAGCTTCCCCCGTGCCCGTGCCCGTGCCCGTGCCCGTGCCCGTGCCCAGGCCGAAGGCCGGTGCCCGATTCCGAATCCCACCTGTTTGAGTCACTCCGCCTTCGCCAGGATGGGCTGGTGCGGTGCCTCCGTGGGTTCGTCTCCAGTTTTTCGGGCACGGGCACGGGCACGGGCACCGGCCTTCGGCCTGGGCACGGGAGTCGCGTGTTGCGCCAGGGCGCAACCGCTTCCTATCGCACCCGGTAGACGATGTCGCCGGTCCCCGTCTCCACCGAGTAGGCCTTCCCGCCGTCGTCGTGACCGTCGGGTCCCACGCTGTACAGCACGATCGCGTCGTCGTCCCACTCGGGGATGGTGAGCTGCAGGGGGGACCGGGAAGGCGCCCACGGATCCGCGGGCGCCTCGGAGAGGGGGTCAGGGATCAGATCGGACCACCGGGAGGGGTAGGTCCCGCGCTCGGCGCGGTGGATCTCCACGGCGACAGCGGCCTCCTCGAGGGCCCAGAAGCAGTCGGCGGTGCGCGCGCGCCGCTCGTCCAGGGGTGGGGGCGGTTCGACCGCCCGGAGCTCCGCTGCGGGATCGGGACGCGTGGCCATCAGGACGAGCATCGCGACCAGGAGCACGGCGAATGCCCCGCCGATCACCTTCGCGCCCCTGCCAGGAGAGGCGCGGCGCGCCGGCTCGGCAACCTCCCGCGGCCGCGCCGCCGCGCCCAGGCAGCGAGGGCAGAACGCTTCCTCACCGATTACCTTGAGGCAGTCCGAGCAGTGGGCCTCGCCGCAGGTGCTACAAGCCTCGGTGGCGAGTCGGTCCCGGTGCACGGCGCAGCGCATGTCGACAGGATAGCGGATCGCCCGTCGGCCGGGGCTGATCCGCGCGCTCCGCCGGCGAAGCCAAGAGCCCGTCAAGAACCGCAGCCAAACCGCTTGCGCCGGTTGAAAAAAGCGCCAGATCCTTGGTACTTTGCCATGTTGCCTGTGAGGTCCCCCTCCACGCTGGTTCGTGGGGTACGAAGGAGCGGAGTCCATGGCTAGGAAGAAGAAGAAGAACAAGAAAAACAAGGCGCAGCCAGCGCCGCCCAAGCCGCCGGCCCCGACCCACGAGGAGGACGACGGTTTCGGCGACCTGGAGGACCTGTTCTTCTCTCAGGACGCTGGAACATTCTCCCGTGGCGGTCCCGACGATCCCTACGCCGCGCCCACGCCGGTCGAGGCCCTCGCCTCGGTGCAGGCAGACACTTCCGACAAGGCCGCCGAAGGTGCGTCGGAGCTGCCTGAGCTGGTGTCCGCCGATGCGACGGACCAGCCCGAGCCCCAGCCCGCACCAGAACCCGAGCCCGAGCCGGCCGATGTGTCGGACCAGCCCGAGCCCGAGCCCGAGCCCGTGCCGGAGCCCGCCGATGTGTCGGACCAGCCCGAGCCCGAGCCGGAGCCCGAACCCGAACCCGAGCCGGAGCCGGAGCCCGAACCCGAGCCGGAGCCCGAGCCCGAACCCGAGCCGGAGCCAGAGCCCGAGCCCGAGCCCGAGCCCGAGCCCGAGCCGGAGCCCGAACCCGAGCCCGA
>CAYRNR010000342.1:0-1774 GCA_964425605.1 uncultured Rickettsiales bacterium
CAGTACGAGCCCCTGTCCGAAGAGACCAAGTCCGAGGTGGTCGCGGAACTCTGCGAGATGACCCCGGACCAGATCACGAACTACCTGTCGGACAACTTCGCCGATCCCGGTTGTGCCGGGGACGACGACGACCAGGCCGACGATGACGCAGTCTACAAGGGTGTGAGTTTCTAAACCGAGTCGGAGGGGACTTCCATGGCCGCAGCTCTACAACAAAACACGGTTCAGAAAGCACAGCAGTTCCTGGCGACCCTGGATGTGCACCCACCCCCGTATGCGACCTCGCAGGAGGTGGTGGAGATGCTCGTGGCGCGGGTCCGCGAACGGCGTGATCAGATCGCGTTTCGCCTCGACCTGCAGGCGTTGATCCGCTCGCTGGAAGCCGACGACGGACGCCTTGCCGCTCCGGGTTGTGAGACCCGGTCCCCCGAGGCGCTGGCCAACGAGCTGGAGCTCCTGCTGACAGACACGGAGATCTCCGCCAGCATGAATCCTGCGTTGCGGAACTCCCTGGGAGCGCTGGTCGCCGCGATGCTGTGGGCGGCGGCGAGCACGGGCTGCCAATCGACGGAAGACTGCATCGAGGATGTCAGCGTCAACAACTTCGAAGACCTCGCGGCCAAGGGGACGGACATCGAGGACTGTGAGGTCGATGACGTCGTGCATCAGTTCGAGACCGTGCTGTCCCAAGATGAGCAAGCCGAGATCATCGAAGAGTTGTGTCAGATGTCACCCGATGACATCACCACCTACCTCAAGGACCTCTTCGCGGTGCCCCCCTGCAACAACGACGACGACGACGACGACGATGACGACAGCGACTACATCGACGACGACGACGTCTACAAGGGCGTCAGCTTCTGAACCCGGGAGCCCGACCCGTGTCCGAGCCCAGCCCTGACGACAGCTGGTTCGTCAGCCACATCACTCGCCGTCCCAAGAACCTGATGTGGGAGATCACCGACGCGTGCAACATGCGCTGTCTGCACTGCGAAGCATCGGCGGGTAGCCGGCACCCCGACGAGCTGTCCCATGACGAGGCGATGGCGGTATGTGATCAGATCGTCGAGATGGGCTGGCCCCGCGTCAACATCACCGGCGGGGAGCCGCTGGTGCGCAAGGATTGGGCGGACATCGCCGGCAAGCTCGCCGCCGGTGGCTGCTCGGTGGCCCTGGTCACCAATGCCCTGATGTTCAGCGACGAAGTCGCGCGCAAGGCCGCGGACCTGGGCGTGGCGACCATCTCGTTCAGTCTCGACGGCGGGAGAGAGACCCACGATCGTATCCGCGTGGCTCCGGGCAAGGGGCGGTCCAGCTACGACGCGGTCTTCGCCGGTATCCAGCGTGCCCGGGACTGCGGCCTGCAGACCGTGGTCATCACCCACATCAACCGCTGGAACTACGACGAATTGCGGTCCATGCATGCGCGGCTCACGGAATCCGGCGTCGGTGGCTGGCAGCTTCAACTCGCCGTGCCCCTGGGACGCCTGCGAGAGCTGGAAGAGCCGTACATGCTGCCCGTCGAACAGCTCCCCGCGCTGGACGCGCTGTGCGCTTCGTTCATCGAGTCCCGTCGCGAAGAAGAGGTCGGGCCACGCATCGCGGTGATGCACTCCATCGGCTACTACGGCAAGAACGAGATGACCATCCGTCGCGGTTACAGGGACACGCAGCGGTTCTTCGTGGGCTGCGTGGCCGGCTGGCGACTGGCGGCGCTGACGTCCGACGGCAAGGTCAAACCCTGCGCGATGGCACCGCGGGGTTGGGCCACCGG
>CAYRNR010000342.1:1874-3995 GCA_964425605.1 uncultured Rickettsiales bacterium
GCGGCCGAGCTCATCGACCTGGGGCTCCGCAGCTGCACCCTGTCCGGCGGCGAGCCACTGCTCAAGGACGGCTTCTTCGGCCTGGCCCGCTACCTCGTGCATGGGGGGGTCCGCACGGATCTGGTGAGCAACGGATTGCTGATCGACGGCGAGATGGCCGCGAAGCTGGCGGATTCGGGTGTCGCCGGCGTCACGCTGAGCTTTGACGGACCGAGGGAAATCCACGACGAGCTGCGGGGAGTTCCGGGATGCTACGACCAGCTCCTGCGCGCCGTGGACCACCTCCGCGGCCATGGCCTGCCGGTGGGGGTCATCACCCACGTCAACCGCACAAACTTGCCCCATCTGGACCGCCTGGCGGACGGACTGGCCGAGGCGGGAATCGGACGCTGGAAGGTCCAGCTCACCGTGCCGCCGGGCAACAGCAAGGAGGCCGAGCAGGAGCGGCTCTTGCCCGAGCAGTTGCCGGAGCTGGAGGCGCTCATCCGGCGCACGGACCGCCAGGGCAAGTTGCCCTGCCACGCGGCACACAGTTTCGGGTACTTCGGCCGCCACGAGCTGGACGTCCGGCGCTGGGCTCCCAGGGGGCCGCGGGTGTGGCACGGCTGCCACGCCGGTCTGGACGGGATCGGCATCACGTCGGACGGCGACGTGCTCGGCTGCCTGTCCCTGCTGACCAGCGGGGACCGTTTCATCGAGGGCAACATCGCCGATCGCTCCTTGGCGGAGATCTGGCGCGACCCCGACGCATTCGCGTACACGCGGCGGTTCGAACCGGGCCAGCGCAGCGGCACGTGCGGTGAGTGTCACCTGCTGGACAGCTGTCGGTCGGGATGCATCTGCCTGCTGGCGTCGATGGACCCGGAACTCCGGGACAATCCGCTGTGCCTGCACGCCGTGGAACGCAAGCGCAAGCCAGCGGCCCGCCGTCAGCCACCGTCGGTGGTGGTGTTCGTCGCGGACAGCCTGCGGCCCGACTTCCTCGGTTGCTACGGGGGAAACGCCGCCACACCCACCCTCGATCGTCTGGCCGAACGGGGGCTGCGGGTGGAGCACGCTCGCAGCGGTTCGCCGTGGACCGTGCCGTCCGTGGCCTCGATGCTCACCGGCGTGTCGCCCCACAAGCTGGGCCTGGTGAAGTGGCGGCAGGCATGGACCGAGGCCCAGGCCGACCTGTTCTCGCTGTTTGGCCAGCAGGGTTACGCGGTTGGCTCGTTCCCGTTCGACCGCCGCCACCTGTTCACCAACGTCCCCGAGGCCAAGGTCGCGGGGATCTCGTGGGATCTCGACGGGGTCCGCGACTGGATCGTCGGCCATCACGGCCGACCGTCGTTGACCTACATCCACTGGTGGGGGACCCACGTCCCCTACACCGACAAGCACATCAAGAACCCCCAGTGGCGCAAGGCCGTGAACCTGCTCGTCGCCGCGCTGAACCACGACCGCACCTTTGCCGCCAAGCTACGGGGCATGTACGAGCTGTCCATCCGGCACCTGGACCAGCACGTGTTGCCGCGTGTGCTGAAGGCCATCGCCGAGGGGCGGGGATGGGACGACACCATCTTCGTGCTCACCGCCGATCACGGTGAGAGCTGGTGCGGACGATACCCGCCGGATCGCAAGGTCCTCGACGTGTTCGATTTCCACGGCCGCTCCCTGCACGAGGAGTCGCTACGCGTGCCGCTGCTGCTGTCGGGCGCAATCGACGGCGGCACCGTGGCCGGCCCCGTATCCCACGCAGACCTGGCCGCCACCTTGTGCGGCCTGTGCGGCATCGACGCCACCGAGCTCCCCGACGGCATGGACTTCCGCTCGGGGGTCCCCGCCGACCGCCCGCACTACGCCGTGGCCGACCGCGACTTCGTCGACGCCCGCAACGTGCCAAGGGAGCCAGCGTCGGTCTATTCCCTGTTCTCGTGTCTCAAGGGCCACGACAAGCTCATCCGCGACGTGGTCAGCGGGCAATTGCGTTGGTACGACCTTGCCGCCGATCCAACCGAGGCACACGACCGTATCGCCGCCGGCCACCGGCCACCCGAGCGCTTGCTGGCCCAGATGGAACGAGAATGGGCCGCGGCCGCCCCCATCCGCTGGGATCGGGACGAGGAAGCGCACATTCGC
>CAYRNR010000343.1:0-3914 GCA_964425605.1 uncultured Rickettsiales bacterium
CCCTCGGCGACCAGCTCGGAGAGGTGCTCGACGATGTGGGTCTGGGGCGTGATCGGGTACGCCGCGATGACGTCCGGGTCACAGGCACCCGCCGCCTCCGCCAGCGCGATGGAAACCTCGATGCCGGTGCGGTGTCCCATCAGCTCTCCTCCGTGACCATCGAGATGCAGCTGGTCCAGCACTCCTGGGCGCAGATGCCGCATCCCTTGCAGTAGTCGAGGTCAGCCATCGGCACCAGGGAGTCGGGGCCCAGGTGCTCGGGCTCGAAGTGCTCCACCTGCTTGAGGCCGAACTCCGTGTCACCGATGGGCACCATCTTCAGGCAGCCCTCGGGGCAGAAGACCGTGCACATGCCGCAGGCCACGCAGCCGGTGTCCTTGCCGGCGTAGACCCAGATCGGCCGACTGGAGCGCCAGTCGCCAGTGAGGAAGTACCGCGCCGAACCCGAGTGGGCGGTCATGCCCAGGTTCAGGTCCTGCCACGGCACGCCGACGCTCTGGCGGGGCTTGCCGTCGGGGGTGACGATCTTCTTGCCGCCGGTCTTCTCGGGCCGCACGTAGGTGCCCGGGGCGACCGCGTCGTCGATGACCGTCTCGTCGAAGGCCCGCAGGCACGCCTTGATGTTGCGCGGCGCGATGGGGCCGAAGCGGTTGGTGATCATCTGCGACAGGGTGTCGCGCTTGACCGTCCGCGTGGCCATCAGGAACGCGCCGAGCATGGTGGTGTTGGTGATGACCCGGCCGATCTCCTCGCGGGCGATCTTGTTGGCATTCACCACCGCCAGCTTGCAGTTGAGGCCAAAGGCCTCGCGCAGCTCCTGGGGGCTCTTGTTCGAGTTGATGACGGCGATGCCACCGTCCTGCAGCCCCTTGTCCACCTCGACGATGCCGGGCAGGGCGGGATCGAGCACGATGACGACGTTCGGTTCCTGGATCGCCGTGCGGTTGCGGATCTGCGTGTCGCTCAACCTCAGGTAGGCGACGACGGGCGCTCCGCGGCGCTCCGGACCGAAGCTGGGGAAGGCCTGGGCGAAACGGTCCTCGGCGATGGCGGCCTGGGCCACCAGCTCGGCCGAGGTCACGGCTCCCTGACCTCCTCGTCCGTGAAAGCGAACTTCCAGCATTTGGACAAGCCTCCAATACTCCGTATTGAACGGAGCGTGGAGGGTAGTGCGAGGCTCTGGGGGTGTCAACGAATCTGCGGGGAATTCACCAACTGGTCACAGAGCTTGACCCGGACGCCCGCGGGGTACTAGAGATCCAGCGCCCGGCATGTTCTCAAAACGCCCCGAGTTGGAGCGCCCCATGGCCATCGATCCCGCCGTCCTGAACCAGCTTCGAGAGATCGCAGGCACCGAGAGCGTCTGCACCGAACCCGAGGAGCTCGACGCGTACTCGTACGACGCCACCAGCATCTGGGTCCACCCCCCCGACGCGGTCGTCTTCCCCACGACCACCGAGCAGATCTCGGCCATCCTGAAGCTGGCCAACGAGCACAAGGTCCCGGTCACGCCCCGCGGCGGCGGCACCAACGTCAGCGGCGGCTCGGTGCCCATCGAGGGCGGCATCGTGCTGGTCACCACCCGGATGAACGAGATCCTGGAGATCAGCAAGGAGAACATGATCGCCATCGTCGAGCCCGGCGTGGTGCTCATGAACCTCAACGTGGCCCTGGCCCAGCAGGGGCTGATGTTCCCACCGGATCCCCAGAGCTTCGTGGGCGCCACCATGGGCGGCGTGGTCGCGGAGAACTCCGGCGGCCCCGCCGGCCTCAAGTACGGCGTCACCAAGCACTACGTGCTGGGCCTGGAGTGGGTGCTGCCCGACGGCGACGTGATCGACATCGGCGCCACCACGACCAAGAACCGCACCGGCTACGACCTGCCCCAGCTCTTCACCGGCTCCGAGGGCACCCTGGGCATCATGACCAAGGCCATCCTCAAGCTCATCCCCATGCCGCCTGCCCGGCGCACCATGGCCGCGGTGTTCGGCGACGTGGCCGAATCCGGCTCGCTGGTGTTCAAGGTGCTCCAGGAGGGCATCGTCCCGGGCAAGATCGAGCTGCTGGACAACTGGGTGATCAACCGCATCGAAGAGATGATGCCCATGGGCCTGCCCACCGACGCCGACGCCATGCTGCTGTTCGAGCTCGACGGCGCCAAGGAGGCGGTGGACCGGGAGCTCGAGCGGGTCAAGGAGATCTGCCTCGACAACGGCGCGACGAAGGTCATGGTGGCCGAGGACGACGCAGAGGCCATGAAGTACTGGAACGCGCGCAAGGCAGGCTTCGCCGCCGTGTTCGGCAAGTCGCCTACCACGCTGGCCGAGGACGTGACGGTGCCGCGGGACAAGATCCCGGACCTGATCCGCGTCTGCAAGGACCTCGAGAAGGAGACCGGCATCACCATCGTGATCATCGGCCACGCCGGCGACGGCAACCTGCACCCGGCGGTCCTCACCGACGAGGAGGACGAGGAGCACTTCGCCAAGGCCCAGGAGACCATGCACGCCATCTTCGACGCCGCGCTGGAGATGGGCGGCGTGGTCAGCGGGGAGCACGGGGTCGGGCTGGAGAAGCGCCAGTTCATGACCAAGGCGGTCTCGCCCCGGGTGCTCGAGATCATGAAGCAGATCAAGGGCTTGCTCGACCCCAACGGGATCATGAATCCCGGCAAGATCTGGGAGTAGACGCATGGCGATGACCGAGCTGGAGAAACGCCGCGACATCTCCCGCAACTGCATGAAGTGCGGCTTCTGCGCCTTCTTCTGCCCCGTCTACCTGGAGGACCTCACCGAGTCCTCGGGAGCGCGGGGACGCCAGATGTACGTGCGCAAGATGCTCAAGGGCGGCCAGGCGCTGACCCCCGAGCTCGCCGATCGCTTCAACCGCTGCACCCTGTGCCGCATGTGCGAGTTCATGTGCCCGGCCAAGGCCCCCACCGCCGAGCTCGTGCAGGCCACCCGCGCGGACATCGTCGAGGAACACGGCCTGCCGTTCTCCAAGAGCGTCGCGTTCAAGGCGTTCGTGCGCAACCGCGGCCTGATGGGGGCCTCGCTCAAGTGGGCGTCGTGGTTCCAGTGGCTCACCCCGGCCACCGAGGGCCGCGAGGGCAGGATCCGCCACCTGCCCACCTTCCTCGAGGGCCTCTCCCAGGGCCGGCAGTTCCCGTCACTGGCGTCCAAGCAGCTGCGCCAGCTGCTGCCCGACGTCATCGAGCCGCCCCCGGGCGTCGAGACCAAGATGAAGGTCGGCTTCTTCAGCGGCTGCGCCACCGAGTTCATCTTCCCCGAGTCGGGTGAGAAGCTCGCCCACATGCTCGCCGCGCAGGGCTGCGAGGTGCACTTCCCCCGCACCCAGGGCTGCTGCGGGACGCCCGTGGTCACCAGCGGTGACTTCGAGCTGGGCCGCGAGCTGGCCGACGTCAACCTGAAGGCGTTCGAGGACCTCGACGTGGTCATCTCCGGCTGCGCGAGCTGCTCGTCGACCCTCAAGGAGTACGACAAGTTCCTCGCCGACACCCCCGAGCGCGAGGAGGCCTACGAGGCATTCGGCAAGAAGGTCCGCGGCGCCTCCGAGTTCTTCTTCAAGGACCTCGACCTGGACCCCACGAAGTTCAAGCTCAAGGCCGAGTACCGCGGCAAGAAGGTCACCTGGCACGATCCCTGCCACCTGGCGCGCTACCAGGGCATCCGCGAGGAGCCCCGCAAGCTGCTCACGGCGGTGGACGGCCTGGAGTACGTGGAGATGCCCAACGCCGACCGCTGCTGCGGCATGGGCGGCACCTTCACCCTGTTCCACTACGACACGGCTAAGGGGATCACCGGCAAGAAGGCCGACGGCATCGCCGCGACCAAAGCCGACCTCGTCGTCACCGAGTGCCCCGGCTGCATCATGCAGATCTCCGACGTCGTCGC
>CAYRNR010000344.1:0-3874 GCA_964425605.1 uncultured Rickettsiales bacterium
GGCGGCGGACTCGGAGGCGGCCGAGGAGGCCGGCGCGTAGCGGCCGGTGCGCGCCGCGTCGCCCTGGAACTGGGGCCACGGGGCGGTCGCGGGGCCCCCGGCCCCGCCGTCGAAGGCGTAGAGGCTCCAGTCCCACGAGGCGACCACCACGGTGCCGTCCGCGGTCAGGGCCGGCGAGGAGCGGATGTCGCGGCCGACGCGCTCCTTCCACACCACCTCCCCGGTGGCCAGGTCCAGGGCGTAGAGGCGGTTGTCGTTGCACCCCACGAAGCAGACGCCCCCCTCAGCGATGGCGGGCGTGCCGTACACCCCGTCACCGACCTTGCGGGTCCACAGCCGCTCCCCCTCGGGGGAGAAGGCCACCACCTGACCCGCCCGCGTACCCGCGAGCACCTGCCCAGCGGGGCCCACGCTGCACGCGGCGTAGACCTGGCCCTCCACCTCGGCCTCCCACGCGATCGCGCCATCGGCCACCGCCCGGACGTGGCCGTCCCACGAGCCCAGGTACAGGACGCCACCCTCGCCCACCGCGGCCGCGGCGACGACCGGCTCGGTGGCCAGGTCCAGGCGCGTGCCCCCGGAGCCGAAGAGGTGACGGTCGGCGACGAAGATCTCCCCGCCGGCACAGACTGGGGACGCGGCGAGCAGATCGCTCACCGTGGCCCGCGCGAGCACCCGCCCGGTGGCGGAGACGCAGTCCAGGCGGCCGGAGTCGTCTCCCACCCAGAGGTTGCCGTCGTCGTCCCGGCACGGCGTCGTCATCACCGGCGCGCCGAGGTCCACCGACCACGCCACGGCGCCGCCCGGGTCCACGGCCCGCAGCACCCCGTCGTACGAACCGAAGACCGCGCGACCGTCGGCCCCGACGCTGGCCGCCGCGTCCACCGGACCGCCGGTCTGGACGGTCCAGCGCAACGCTCCGGCGGCGTCCACGGCGTACAGGCGCCGGTCGCGGCAACCCACGTAGATCGTGCCGTCGGGACCCACCGCCGGCGAGGCCGCCAGCATGGAGCCGGCCTTGAACGACCACTTGAGGCGACTCATGTTCCACCCTCCTCGAGGCAGTAGAACGTGCCGTTGCGGCTCCCGATGTAGACGCGCCCGCCGCCGACGCAGGCGGACGAGACGATGTACGAGCCGGTCTCGAAGGTCCACAGGGGCTTGCCGTCGCGGGCGTCGATGGCGTTGAGGACGCCCTCCCAGTCCCCGATCACGAGCACGCCGTCCACCAGCGTGGGCGAGGCCCACATGCCCGCGGCGACCTCGGCGCGCCAGATCACGTCGCCGCTGGCGGCGTCCACGCAGTGCACCAGCGCGTCGTCGGCGCCCACCATGACCCGGCCGCCCTCCACCGCCGGCGTGCCCCAGATCCCCGCGCCGGCCCGGTAACGCCAGCGCAGGGTCCCGTCCCGCCGGTCCACCGCGTACAGGAAGCCGTTCTCGCAGCCGATGTACACCACGTCGCCCACCACCACCGGGCTCGAGTCGGTATCGTCGCCGGTGGGGAATCGCCACACAGGGGTGCCGTCGTCGCTGCGGACACAGTGCAGATACCCGTCGTACGAGCCCACGTAGGCCAGCCCGCCGGTGATCGCCGGCGAGGACTCGACCGAGCCGCCCGTGGCGTGGCGCCACAGCACCTTGCCGTCGGCGTCGATGCAGTACAGGTGGGTGTCCTCGGCCCCGAACCACGCCCTGTCCTCGATCACCGCCGGCGTCGAGTCCACGTCCTTGCCACCGCAGGAGAGCTTCCACAGCTCGGCCCCGTCCCGCAGGGCCAGGCAGTGGAGGTGATTGTCGCGGCTGCCCAGCAGGAGCCGGTCGTTCCACAACGAGACCGAGCTCTTGATGGAGTCCCCCACCGCCGCGCTCCAGATCTCCTCGCCCGTGTCCGCGTCGCGGCAGTAGCACACGCCGTCGAGGCCGGGCACGTAGACCCGCCCGCCCGCCAGCGCCGCCTGACCGCTCCACCCCGTCCCCTTCCAGCTGCGGCTCCCGCCGCCGCCCAGCGCTTCGGAGTGCGTGCCGGTGTCGAAGCTCCAGCGCACCCGGGGCGCGCGGGGCACCGGGCCCGTGCCGTGGAACGAGCGGGTGGCGTTGCCCCGGAACGTGGGCACCGTCGGGTGCTCCTGGCCCAGGGCCGGTCCGGGCAGGGCGGTCGCGGCCGCCAACGCGGCGCACAGCTGGCAGAAATCGCGGCGGTTCATGCCGCCGGGCAGGATCGGGGGTGATTGCATCGGCCGATGGTATCGCGGCCGGGCACGAGCGCGCCAGCTACCCCCCGCCGGGCTACGGTGGTAGGGTAGTTCCCCGGAGAGCCGCGGTGACAATGAGCCGCGGGAGGAGAGCCATCGTGGACAAGAAGCTCACGCAGACCATCGTCGATCAGGTGTTCGACCTGGGCGAGACCCAGGACATCCCGGGGGACCTCGTGGCGACCCTACGCGTCGTCGAGGGACCGGATCGCGGCAACAGCGTCCGTCTCGACAAGCCGGTGAGCTCCGTGGGCCGGGGCACGGCCTGCGCGCTGATCCTGTCGGACACCCGCGTGAGCGCCACGCACATCCAGATCTCGTTCCGCAACGGGGAGTTCCGCCTGACGGACGCCGAGAGCACCAACGGCACCCTCCTCAACGGCTCCCCGGTCGCCGAGTTCGCCCTCAAGGACGGCGATCAGATCCGCATCGGCCGCACCGTCATCCGCATGGAGATCGACTTCGATCTCGGTTGATCCCGCCCCGGCTCAGGGCTTGTCCACCAGGATGTAGCGCTTCGCCCCCTCCGTGGGACGCTCCACGTACATCACGACCTGGTCACCGTCCGACCTCAACACCGCCTTCGCCAGATCGATGGGGTAACGCATTGGCAGGTTCTCCACCTCCAGGACCAGATCGCCGAACTCGATCTCGGCGCGGTGGGCGGGGCTGCCGACCCGAACGCGGATTACGAGGAGGCCGGGGGCGTCGGGGGCGCGGCCCAGGCGGACGTTGATCTCCTCGGTCAGTCCTTCGACGGTGATGCCGATGTCGTCGCCGGTGTGCTCGATGGGCCCGGACGAGCCGATGGCGGGCCCCTCGTATCGTTCGTCGAGGGTGAGGGAGCCTTTTTCGAGTCCACCATCGTGGTACCAATGGAGGGCGACCTCGGTGCCCGGGCGCGCCGCGAGGAAAGCTTCGAGGAGTTCTCCGGCGACAGCGACGGGCTCTCCGTCCAATCGGACGATGACATCGCCGCGGGTGATGCCTGCGGTGTCGGCGGGGCCGCCGGGCTCGACCTCGGCCACGACGACGCCCGCGGTGTCCGTCGGGGCGCCGAGCCGCTCGATGAGGTCCGGCTCGCCATCCTGGAGCGTCAGGCCGGGATCTCCGCGGACCAGTCGGCCCTCGGCGACGAGCACCTCGGAGACATCGCGTGCGACGTCGCTGGGGATGGCGAGGCCGATGCCGGTGCCCATGCCGATGATCATCGTGTTGATGCCGATGACGCGGCCCTCGATGTCCACGAGCGGACCCCCGGAGTTCCCCGGATTGATCGACGCGTCGGTCTGGAGGAACTCGCGGCTGGTCAGCTCGCCGATATCACGCCGCGCGCGGGCAGAGACGTGGCCCACCGTGATGGAATAGCGCAAGCCGAAGGGCGCGCCGATAGCGATGGCCCACTGCCCCACGTGCACGTCGGTCATCTCGGCGAACGTGGCGGCCTGCAAGCCGCTGGCGTCGATACGAACCACGGCCAGGTCACCGTCGGGATCCTCCCCGACGATCTCGGCGGGGAAGACGCGGTTGTCGTGGAGGCGGACCTGGATGTCGACGGCGCCACGGATGACGTGGTGGTTGGTCAGGATCAGGCCATCGGGATCGATGATCACCCCCGA
>CAYRNR010000345.1:0-3867 GCA_964425605.1 uncultured Rickettsiales bacterium
ACCGTCTGCCAGATCCCGCTGACCCGCGTGTACCAGGCCCCCCCCTGCTTGCCCACGGGCTGGGCCCGGTCCGCCAGCTCGGTGTAGTCCACGGCGCGGACCACGATCACCGGGGGCGCCTCGCCCGTCGCGGCACCGGAGAGGTTCACCGAGAACGGCGCGTACCCACCCCGGTGGCTGCCCACCTCGGCGCCATCGACCCAGACCGTGGCCTCGAAGTCCACGGCCCCGAACACGAGGTACCAGTCGTCGCCGTCGGGGAGGTGGCCAGGCAGCTGGAGCCGGTACCAGGCGACACCGCGGTGGGTGGTGGCCATGGCGGTGTACATCGGCGAGTAGTCCTCGGGGATCTCTCCCAGCCCGGACAGGGGCGCCTCCCACGCGTAGGGCACCTGGATCTCGTCGTCCCACACGTCGTCGCGGTTCACCCAGTCCTCGTCCAGGCCCACGTCGTCGGGGTCGAAGGCGAACTGCCAGACCGTGTTGAGGTTGATGAACGTGTCGCGCCACAGGTCCGGGCGCGGGTGCTCGGGGCGCGCGACGGGGGTGTCGAAGGTGCCGTCCCAGGGCTCCGGCACGACCTCGGCGGACTCGTCATCGCACGCCAGCAGGGCCAACAGGAGGACCGCGGGGAGGAGTCGCCTCATGGCTCCGTCGTACTCCAGCGAGCCACGGGAGTAAATGACGAACCGGGGACAGCGATGTCCCTTGCGCGCGACAGATCTGTAGGCTAATTACCCCAAAGGTGCCGACATTTCGGGACTTTCACACGAGGAGCCCCCATGCGCGCGTTGACCCTGCTCACCCTCCTGGCCTTCCTGTTCCTGCCCGGCTGCCCAGCGGCGACCGGTGACGACGACGACGACGACACGAACGGCGACGACGACCTGGACGACGTCGACACGGATGGCGACGGGTTGACCGACTTCGACGAGGAGGAGCTGGGCACGGATCCCGCGCTGCCCGACACGGACGGCGACGGCCTCGAGGACGGCGAGGAGGTGGATCTCGGCACGGATCCGCTGCTCACCGACACCGACGGCGACACCTACTCGGACTTCGACGAGGTCACCGAGGGCACCGATCCCAACGACGCCGACGACCGCATCTACATCGGCTACTGGCCCTACAACCCGGACAAGGACGCCATCGAGGGCACCCCCTTCAACCAGTCCATCGCCGTAGGCGACATCTTCGGCCACTTCATCGGGCCCGACCAGAACGCCGAGGACGTGGACCTGTACGACTTCGGCGGCCAGGGCAAGTACGCCATCATCGACATCTCCACCGGCTGGTGCGGCTACTGCCACGAGTGGGCGGCCCTGCTCGCCGGGATGCCCTCGTACTTCGACAGCGCCCACTGGGCCGACCTGCACCCCCTGGAGGATCTGGTCAACGACGGCTCGCTGTACTGGATCACCATCATCTCCGAGACCGCCTCCGGCGGCGCGCCCACCGAGGCTAACCCCGCCAACTGGGCCGGTAACTGGCCCAACGAGAACATCCCGGTCATGGCCGACCTCGACCAGGTGATGCCCAACCACATCAACGTGTACGGCTACCCGACCATGATCCTGGTGGACTCGAACATGGAGGTCGTCGCCTACGACCGCGAGGACTACCCCTCGACCCTCCGCACCGCCGTCGAGCTGGCCAGCCAGCAGTAGCGTCCCCCCCCTTCTCCGCTCCCCCCCCTTCCGTCACAATGCCCGCCATGAGAAACGTACTGATCTGCCTGGCGGTCCTGACCGCCAGCCTCCCCGCCCACGCCCAGGAGCGCTGCGCCCTGTCCCTGTTCCACTTCAACCTCCAGTACTGCGCCGGCGGCCTCGACGGCATGGCCGAGGATCTCGGCCTGGACTCCGGGGACTACGACTGGTCCGAGGAGGCCATCGAGGACGCGATCATCGTCGAGAGCTTCGTGCCGCTGCTCGACCTGCTGGAGCTGCACGACGACTGGACCCTGACCCTGGAGATGCAGGGCTACATGGTCGAGGTGCTGGCCCAGCGCCACCCCGGCGTCCTCGCCCAGCTCCACACCCTGGCCCACGGCGGCCAGGCCGAGCTGGTCTCGTTCCACTACAGCGACCAGCTGTTCCTGGCCCACGCCACCGAGGATCAGGAGCGCTCCCTGGCCCTGACCAAGGCCGTGTTCGCCGACCACGACCTGCCCCTGTCCGGCGCCGTCTTCACCCAGGAGGGCCAGTTCGGCGAGGGCATGCTCCCGATGATGGCCGACCACGGCTACTCGGTGATGCTGCTCCCCAAGAACCTGTTCAAGGTCCAGCACACCGACATGCAGTCCGAGGCCTTCTTCGACGGCGGCGACGTCGACGTGCTCGTCACCAGCCGCTCCTTCGAGCACGCCGAGTCCGGCTCCGGCGTGACCTGGACCTTCTGCGACGACGGCGAGCTCCTCGCCACCAACGACATGCCCCCCTACGCCGGCCCCCTGTTCGCCCACAACCCCGCCTCAGTCGCCGAGTACGAGACCGAGCTCGAGGACCGCGTCGCCGACGGCTACCGCATCAGCGGCATCGTCGAGTGCGTCCAGGGCCTCCGCGCCGAGGGCATCGAGCCCCCGCCCCTGCCACCCGTGCTCGACGGCGCCTGGCAGCCCGAGGACACCGACAACCTCGGCCTGTGGATGGGCGGCGCCGGCATCTTCGGCGGCGACGAGGGCACCGAGCAGGACAACGTCGTGCTCACCACCGGCACCACCTCCCACCTCGTGCTGCACGCCGCGCAGGCCCTCGCCGACGCCCACGGCCAGCCCGACGCCCTCGACCAGGCCTGGCGCGAGCTCCTGCTGGGCCAGGTCAGCGACTCCACCGGCTGGAACCCCTACCGCACCGAGACCGAGTACTCCCTGACCCACCTCGCCACCGCCACCGACCTGGCCACCGCCGTGGCCGCCGACCTCCTGGACCTCGAGCCCGGGCAGACCATCTGGCTCGACGGCGCCGGGCAGGTCATCGACGCCCCGGGCGACGGCGCCGCCTGCACCACGGATTTCCCCATCCCGCTGGCCGCCGACGGCTTCGGCCGGACCGTGGACCAGACCTGCACCAACGACCCCGTCACCTCCCTACCCTGCCTCGAAATCTGCTTCGCCGCCGCCGAGGCCACCGACCCACCCGAGGTCGTCGCCACCTGGGACGGCGCGGCCTACCGCCTCGTCCCCGCCCTCACCGACGCCGTGGACGAGGTGGACGCGGACGACATCACCATCGACACGTTCGGTCTCCCCGCCTCGCTCGGCGTGGTGGGACTGACCCCGGACAGCTGGCTCGTACTGGACCACCAGACCATCCACCTCGCCGCTCGCTTCGACCGGCCCCAGGGCCACGTGCGCTTCGTCGACGAGACCCTGCGCGTGGATCAGGACGCCTGCTGGCGGTTCCACGCGGCCAGCACCGCCGAAGAGGCCGTCGCCGCCGGGCAGCTCCTCAACGCCGCCGGCCCCATCGCGCTGACCGCGGCCGAGGCCGTGGGGGACGACGACGACAGCGCAGGCGAAGCCAGGGACGACGACGACAGCGCAGGCACGGCGGACGACGAGGGCGGCTGCGGCTGCCGTGCGGCGGGACCGAGGAAGGCCGGTGTGGCCGCGTTGGCGCTGCTGACCGGGCTGGCGTGGATCCGACGACGGAGGCGCTAGCCTCCCAACTCTCTCGGGGAAAAAGGGACGTTCATTACTTTATAACTTTGTCGGGGCGGAAAAGGGACGCTCACACCTTTACGCCTTCAGGCGCCGCGCCAGGCCATTGATCAGGGCACCAGTCCGTCCCGCCACGTTCGCGAACTCGTCGGCCACCGCCTCATCAACCAGCCCGATCGTCATCAGCATCTCCACGTTCCCCGCCG
>CAYRNR010000346.1:0-3859 GCA_964425605.1 uncultured Rickettsiales bacterium
GCGTGAACGGCCACTCGGGCTCCTCGGTCTGCCCCTCCTCGTCGAGGCCCCAGCATTCGAGCATGCCGTCGGTGCGCACGGCACACGAGTGGGCCGAAGAGACGCTGATCTGGACGAACGACTCGTCGGGGGGGGGGGTGGCCATGCCGTAGTCGTCGAAGCCCCAGCACACCGCGGTGCCGTCCTCGAGCAGGCCACAGGTGTGCAGCTCACCCGCCACGACCTCGGTGAAGCTCCCCGCAGGGGGGTTCGCCTGGCCGCACGCCCACGACTCGTAGTCGCACGCCGTGGCGTCCAGCCCGGCTCCCCAGCACTCCACCGAGCCGTCCGTCTTGATACCGCAGTTGTGACGACGGCCCGTGTCCACGGCCGCCCAGTCCGAGGCCGACGACGTGGTGGACGCGAAGTCCTCCTCGCACGCCGCCAGCGCGAGGGGCAGCACAACCCACATCCAAGAGATTCGCGCGTTCACCATGACCTCCTCGCCCAAGTATGCCAGGTCATCGGCCCACGGTGATCAGCTCTCGCCCGGGGAGCACCACCGCGCTGAGACGTCCCTCGTCACCGAACACGCCGGCGCCCGTGTCCAGGGCGATCACCTCGCCCGTGTCCACCGCGTCCACCAGCGGGTAGTGGCCCATGATCACGGTCCGGTCCACGGGGGCCACCATCTCCGGGGGGGTGTGGACCCACATCAGGGCGTCCGGAGCGTTCTGCGCGTACCACGGCACGACCTTCTCGGGCGCCAGGTGCGCCAGCGCCGGATGCCGCGGCACCCCTGCGTGGATCAACCAGTACTCCTCGTCACCCACCTGCAGGTCCAGGACCAGCGGTAGCTGCTCCAGCCAGATCCGGTGACGGTTGGGGACCCGCCAGAACTGCTCCTCCACGTCGCCGATCTCGCGGCCCTCGACGCCATACGACGCCAGCGTCGACTCGCCGCCGAACACCGAGTGCAGCGCGAACCCGTCGAAGCCCTGGCCCAGCGCCCAGGACACCAACCACTGGTCGTGGTTCCCCAGCACGCCCCCCGCGTCCCGCTGCACGAGCAGGTCCACCACGGACCTCGGATCCGGCCCACGATCGACCACGTCCCCCGCCACCAGCACGGGCAACCTGTCCAGCTCCGCGAGCAGCTTCGTCAACAGGTCCAGCCGCCCGTGGATATCCCCCACGATCGCCACCGGACCGTCCAGCTCCAGCCGCTCGATGCCCGGGAGTCCTTCGCTCAACGACTCATCCTTCCCCTGCGTCTTCCTCTTCCTCTTCCTCTTCCTCGAACACCGGCTCCCCGACGACAGGCACCGCACATCGGAATCCGTTGTACTCCAGCCGCAGGTCGGGGGGCGCCGCGTCGCGGTCCGTGGACCGGATGTCCTCCGCTGCCCCGCCGAACGACCCTCCCCGCAGCACCCGCAAATCGCCCCCGGAGGCACCGCGCGGGTCCACCTGCTTGGCAGCGGGGTACCTACCGAAGCGGTCGAGGACCCACTCGCGCGCGTTGCCCGCCATGTCGCGGGCGCCCGAGGGGCTGTACCCCCGGGTCGTGCCCAGGGGGACCGTCCGCTGGTGATGGCAGTCGAGGAAGTTGGCGCGGGCGCACGTGGGCGCGTCGTTGCCCCAGGGGTAGGTGCGCGTGGTGCCGCTCTCGGGGTCGTACCGCGCTGCTCGTTCCCACTGGGCTTCGGTGGGGAGGTCCTTGCCGTACCCGCGGCAGAACGCCCGGGCCTCGTGCCAGGTCACGCCGGTCACGGGGTGGTCGGCCATCATGCTCGACGAGTGCTCCAGTCGCCAGCCGCAGCCGCTCTCCTGGTCCCCGCACCAGCGGTTGAAGGCGCCCACGTTCACCTCGTCGCGATCGATGGCGTACCCCGACAGCTCCACGGGGTGCCGCGGGTGCTCGTGGGACTCGCCCACCCCGGCCAGGGTGCCCATCGGGAAGGTGCCCGGGGGCACGTAGACCATCCCCTCGGGGATTCCTTGCCCCCCTCCCTCGCCACCACCCGAGCCCCCGGCGCCCCCCTGGAACGCCTGGAGCCACGTGGGTCGCGCCACCGAGGGGTCGATGCGAGCGCTGATCACCCCGTCCAGGGCGGGGATCATCAGCCCATCGAGCCCATCGGACGCCCCATCCCGGCTGCCCGGTGAGGTCGGCCGCACCGGCCCGGTGACCTTCTCGGGATCCAGCACAGGGGGCGGCTCCTCCTCCGGCGGCGGCGGCGGCGGTATGTACACCACCGGCCGCGCCGTCTCCTCGAGCTCCTGAAGCCGCTCCCCGGCCTCCTTCTTCATCAGGTGGGGGGCCCCCAGCAGGATCAACCAGGGGATGATGGCCGAGGCCAGGCCGAAGTACCCGAACCACGGCACGAAGCCCAGCCAGAACCTCCGACGCTGCTCGTCCGCCTCGTCGATCAGGGACTGCAGCTCGTCCCGCTCCGCCCCCTGGAACCCCCCGATCCCGCTGCGCGCCCGTCGCGACGCCGGCGGGGACCGCCACGCCCGCCGGATCTCGGCCAGCAGCGCGTCCGTCGGATGGCTCCCGGCGTGATCCTCGTTCAAGGGGCGCTCTCCCTTCGAGCCCGGAAGTATAGCCGGAGCGCGCGCGAGCGGCGCGCGACTCCTTTGTCCCGCCGACTCTCCTTCGCCCGTGCGCCCGACTCGCCTACAATGGGTCGGCATCCACGAGGAGAGAACCGATGGAGTCGAGCCCCACATCCCCACGGATCGCGATCGCGCTGGCGCTGGCGTTCGCGCTGTCGTCCCACGTGGCTCGCGCGCAGCCCATGGACGCGCAGCCGGTGGACACGGAACTCATGGAGGGCTACAAGCTGCCCGATCCCGTGAAGCTCAAGATCGACTTCGCGTCCATCGCCGCCGCAGACGAGCTCGAACGGGCTGGCGACACCGACGGCGCCCTCGCCCTGCTGGAGCAGGCGTCCCTCGACCATCCGGACGACGGCACCGTGATCGCGGCCATGGGCGCGATCCACGTGAGGCTCGGAGACCTGGAGCAGGCCGAGGCGCTCTTCCAGCGCGCCGCCGACGCCAACACCGACGATCCTTCCGGTTTCGCCGGGCTGTGCTACATCTCGGTGGTCCAGGGCAAGGACGGGCTCGCCGCCGACCGATGCAACGCCGCGCGAAACCGCAACATCGTCGATCCGGTCTACGGGAAGATCACGATCGCGGCGGAGATGATGGTCACCGCCGACATGCAGTTCGCCGAGGTGCTGCCGGGCACCCTCGACAGCCTGGTCTCGGCCTACCCCTACGTGCCCGCGGGCAGGCTGTTGTCCCTCAAGGGCCGCCTCGACAGCGGCAACTTCGCCGCGGTCCGGTCGGATCTGGCCATCCTGCGGCAGATGTTCGAACCCGAGCAGGGCACGGCCCGGCTCATCGACCGCATCAGCGCCTTCCGCGTCGCCGACGTGGTGGGCGCGGACGTGTCCTGTCTGCTCGCGTGGGCCGCGCTGCAGCTGCGCGAGGACGAAGGCCAGCCGCCGGCCGTCGCGGACCTCGAGCAGCTGGCCGAGTGCCGCCCGGACGACCAGTCCATCGTCCTGCGGCTCGTCGAGCACTACAACACCGCCGGGGTGACCGCCCGCAACAACGCCGACCTGCCGGCCGCGGTGGAGGCCTTCCGCGCCGGACTGGAGCTGGCTCCCGAGGACACGACCCTGCTGAACAACCTCGCCTACGCGGCCATCGAGAACGACGACGTGGAGGGGGCCCACGAGGCCCTGAGCCGGCTGATGGAGCTGACGCCGGACGATCCCCAGGTGCGCAAGAACTACGGCGTCACCCTGATGATGCTGGGCCGCGAGGAGGAGGGCCGCCCGTTCATCGAGGAGGCCCAGAA
>CAYRNR010000347.1:0-3852 GCA_964425605.1 uncultured Rickettsiales bacterium
GAGGCCAACCGGGCCAAGGGCGCGTTCATGCGCTACCGCCGGCTGGGGATACGCCGGGCGGGCCTGTCGTTCATCTACCGCGAGGAGGGGCCCGAGGAGATCTACGACCTTCGCGGCGATCCCGGAGAGCTGGAGAACCTCGCGAAGCTGGCCAGCCAGGGCTACCTGGTGCAGGATCTCGCGGTGAAGGCCGAGGAGATCCTGGCCGCGGCGGGCAGCGGGGCGTTCGAGCGTTCGGAGCTCGGCGCCGGCACGGAGGAGCGGCTGCGGAGCCTGGGCTACATCGAGGACGAAGAACCGGCGGAGGATCCCGATCGAGAGGGCAGCACGCCCGCGAGGTAGGATCGGGTCGAGCGGAGGCCTCGAACGAGATGAACAAGCGCATCACGCGGTGGATCTTGCCGGGTACCGGCCTGGGGTGGCTGGGAACCCTGGTCCTGCTGGGCTGGATCCTGCCCATGAACCGGCAATTCCTCGACGACATGCTGGTGGGCGTGATCCTGTTCCTGGTGCTCCCCGCCGTCGCCGGATCCGTCGTCGCCATGGGACTCTCGCTGCTGTTCCGCTGGGCGTGGCGGGACTGGCTGGGCGTGAGCGACCTCTGGGTGTCGAGGCTCCGTCACGGGGCGCTGGCCCTGGGGGTGCTGACCCTGCTGTGTTGCGTGTTGGGGCCGTTCCTGCCGGCCAAGCGCCTGCACACGAGGTTGATGATCTACGGCGTGGACGGGGCCACGTGGGACGTGATCGAGACCGTCCGGCCGCTGCAGATGCTGCCCGAGCTGACCCGCCTCGAGGCGGGGGGTGCCGCTGGCGTGCTGACCTCCATCGAGCCGATGCTGAGCCCCATCGTCTGGACGACCATCGCCAGCGGGCAGCCCCTGGACGCCCACGGCGTGGCCGGCTTCCACGTGGAGAACACCGACTGCAAGGTGGCGCGCATCTGGGACGTGTTCGAGTCCGAGGACATGGTGGTCGGCACCTACAAGTGGCTCGTCACCTACCCGCCGCGGGAGATCAACGGGTTCATGGTGCCCGGTTGGCTGGCCACCGGCCCCGAGGTCCACCCCCAGGACCTGGAGTTTGCGCGCGCCTTCGAGCAGAGCCGCCGCGCTCGCAACCGCGGCAAGTCCAGCGACACCTCGGTGAACACGCTGGTGTATGCGGCCCAGGGCGCGCGGCACGGGTTGCGGCTGTCCACCCTGATCGCGGCCGCGCGCATGTCGCTGCAGCCGGCCCCGACGGGCGAGGACGTGGAGCGGATGCTGCAGATGCAGTGCCTGCGCGCCACCATCGACCGCGACCTCTTCTTCGGCCTGCTCGACCGCTACGACCCGGACGTGGCCACCTTCACGTACTACCCCACCGACGCGGTGGCGCACCGCGCCTGGAAGTACTTCCAGCCGGACAAGTTCGGCGGCATCAAGGAGGAGGGGCGGGAACTGTGGGACGTCATCCCCGCCACCTACCGCCAGGCCGACGAGATCCTCGGCGAGGTGCGCGCGCGCCTGCCCGAGACCGCCCACATCCTCCTGCTGTCGGATCACGGGATGACCGCGGCGGGCAGCGAGGGTGGCGTGGCCGTGTACGGCCTGCGCGCCGGAGAGGTGAACCGGGTCCTCGAGGCCAGCGGCGCCACGGTGGACGTGGCCCAGGTGGGGATGAAGGCCACGGTGGCCGTGGCCGAGGGCAGCGCCGTGTCCGAGGACGACGTGCGCGCCCAGCTGCGGCGGTTCGCCATCGCGGGGCAGCCCCTGTTCGTCATCGAGGATCTGTCCCCGGGGGTCTTCGGGCTGACCCTGGCCCTGGACGGAGACGTGAAGGCCCGCGCCGGCGAGTCGGTGAGCCTTCCAGACGGCGGCACGGTGAAGTTCGAGACCTTCCTGCGCATGCGGGACGACTACTCCGGCGTCCACCACGAGGACGGCGTCATCGTCCTGTACGGACCGAACATCCGGTCCGGTGCGGAGCTGGCGGACGCGGACCTGTACGACGTGGCGCCCACCGCGCTGGCCCTGATGGATCTGCCGGCGTCCGGGGAGATGATCGGCCGGGTCCTCGACGAGGCGTTCATCGAGGCGCCGCAGCTCCCCGAGGGCCCCGTCAGCTACCGCGCGAACCCCCTCAAGAACCCCTTCCTCGCGGCCGACGCCGGTGGCGCCGACGGCGAGGAGGCGCTGCAGCGGATGCTCGAGGAGCTCGGGTACGTGGACCGCCCGGGCGAGTCGGAGCCGCGGCCCCCGGTCGAGCAGCCCGCCGAGCCCGCTGGCGCGCCCGACCGGACCGATCCCACCGAGGCACCCGACGACGGAGCCGAGGCCACGCCTTGAGGATCCTGGTCGTCTCGCGTCGGTACCCACCCGACCAGTTCAGCGGGACCGAGACGGTCATCTCCCACGTCTACGAGAAGGCCCGGGACGAGTTCCCGGTCCGGCTGGTGGCGGGCTGGGTCCGGGATCCTGCGCTGCTGCCATCCGACGCGTGCAAGGTCCCCCTGGGGGGTGTCCCGAAGCCCGTGGCGTGGATGCGCATGGCCCGCGCGGCCCGGCGCGAGATCCGCCGGTTCCGGCCGGACGTGGTGCTGGCCAACTCCATCGAGACGCCGGCCGGCCTCGTGCCCACCGTCGCCATCGTCTACGACTTCAACTTCGGCAGCTCCCGGCGGCTGCTGACGGCCCGGTTGCGGGAGCGCTTCTACCGGCGCCAGTCGCGACAGTTCGCCGCCACCGTGGTCATCAGCGAGGCCACTCGCCAGGCCGCCATCGCCCAGGGATTCGACGCGGGATCGCTGGCGGTCATCCACCCCGGCGTGGACGTGGACCTCATCGCCCCGGGAGCGGCGCCCCCCGACGACCCCGGCCAGGACGGCCGGGTGGTGCTCGCCTACCCCTCGCGCATCATCCCCGGCAAGGGACAGCACCTGGCCATCGAGGCGTTCGAGAAGTTGCCGCGGCGCTGGCGCGATCGCGCCGAGCTGAGGATCGTCGGTGCGGCCCCCGATCCCGAGTACCTGGAGTCCCTGCGGCGGCAGGCCGAGGGGCTCGACGTCACGTTCCACCTGGACGTCCCCGAGATCGTGCCCTTCTACCAGTCGGCGCACGTGGTGCTGTTCCCCACCATGATGGAGGAGGGGTTCGGCTATACCGCGGTGGAGGGGCTCGCCTGCGGCCGGCCCGTGGTGCACTTCCGCTGCGCCGCCGTGGACGAGGCGTGCGGGGGGCACGCGGTGGGCGTACCCGCTGGGGACGCCGACGCCATGGCGAAGGCCACGGCGGAGCTCCTCGACGACCCGAGCCGTTGCGAGGTCATGGGGGCGTCCGGCCGCGACCACGTGGTGAAGACCTACGCGTGGGACGTGATCTGGCGCAAGTACCGCAGCGTGCTCGCTGCCGCGTGCTCGCTGGTGCTGGCCCTGATCCTTCCGCTGAAGAGTCGCGCCGACACGGTCCTGCTGGACGAGGCCCTCGACGACGGCTCGTGCGACTTCAACGGGTGCACGGTGTCCGAGGGGGCGTTCGACGCGGGCGGTTGGAGGGTGATCTCCCGGGACTCGAACCTGCACTTCGACCTCAGCCCCCTGGTCCCCGACGGCGTGGCCTGCGGCGAGGTGTCCCTCGAGTTCTACGATTTTGATCCCGTGAACAGCGGCCACACCGGGGAGTACATCAACTTCCTGGGCCTGTACGAGGACTCCCACGGCAACAACTGGGACGCGGCCGGGGCAGACGAGTCCCAGCTCCAGTTCCAGGGGACCTGCGATCAGTGCGTGGGCGTCGCGGACTACTGGCGGGACTGGCGCGTCAAGTTCAAGGCCGGCGCCTGCGACTGGGACATCGAGGAGTGCGGGGGCGAGAA
>CAYRNR010000348.1:0-3795 GCA_964425605.1 uncultured Rickettsiales bacterium
TGTCCCATCCCGCTGATCCATCCCGCGTAGCCCCCACCTGATCCCACCTTCCGTTCCCGCATCCCGCGGTGGCATACCGGTCCGGATGCCTGGGATGCCCGAGCCGGCCACGCCCGCCCTCGACGCGGTGCGGCGCATCGCCCGAGACAGCCTGTACGTGGTGGGCCGGGAGTACGTGCAGCGCCCGGACGGGGCGCTGCAGTACGACGGGGCACGCCCCGGAGCCGGCTGGCACGCCCACGGGTACTTCGCCGTGGGTCTGTGGGTCCTGGCCCAGGGGGTCGTCCGGCGGGTGGTGCTCTACAAGAGGCGGTGGTTCGAGCCAGCCCTCAGGGTCACGTGTCACAGCCGCCCGCCGGACGACCCCCTGGGCGCGCGCAGCAGCACGCTGGTGGTGTTCCTGGCGCTGTGGGCCTGGCTATCGAGCGACGCGGGCCTGCACCGCCATGATCCCGTGTTCCCGGACATCGACGGATGCGGGTCCCGACGCACCGTGCAGCGGTGGCTGGCCCGCGTCCGACCTTATGCGATGGCGATCCAGCAGGCGATCCGCCTGGCGGTGATCGAAAGAAGCGAGCCTCGGCCAGTAGAGAGACTGTTTCCGCAAGGGCTGTCGCCCCCGCGAGGGCTTCTCCGTCGCCGATGGAAGGACCCGCGCCCGGTTGGTCGCCTATGGCGGGCCCTCGTGATCGCGATCCAAGGATCGTTGGCTACGTCGACACCCCTGAGCATCCTCCTGGCCGAGGCTCGCGGGAGGTGGGATGGACCGGACGACAGCTTGGTGATCTGACGCCCTTCCCGTGACCTCCTGGGATGGGACGCTACTGGTTCGGCCCGCGTCTGACCAGCGCATTCGGCCCTGCCGATCCCACAGTGCGTGTCGTCGTCGCCACCGGCGAGGACTCCGATCCTGCGTGGACGCTCGGTGCGCCCGGGCGGAGAGGAGGACCCATGGACGACACGCACGACCCCCGACAGGCCCGAGCCCTGGCCAGGTACCAGGTCATCGCCGCGTACCTGGCCGAGGACCCCCCCCGCGGACAGCGAGGGCCGCTGCGCAAGAAGCTGGCGCGGCGGATCTGGCACGGCCCGGACGGCGAGCCGTTCACGGTGACGGCGGGGACCATCCGCAAGTGGACCCACCGTTACCGCAAGAAGGGCTTGCCGGGCCTGATGGACGCGTCCCGGTCGCGGCCGGGCGTGCAGGCGCTCACCGACGAGCAGATCGAGCTGGTCTGCCAGCTCAAGAGAGACGTACCCGAGCGGTCGCTGGACCGCATCATCAGCATCGCCGAGGGCACGAAGAAGGTGGAGCCCGGCGTGCTACGCCGCAGCACGGTCCACCGGGCGCTCCAGGCCCGCGGGCTGTCCGCCCGCAAGGCACGGATCCCTGACGCCGGGGACCTCGACCGCTTCGAGGCCGACGCGTCAAACGACATTTGGCACTCGGATATGCTCGTGGGACCGTGGCTGCCCGATCCCGCCCGGCCGGGCAAGTCGCGGCGCACCTACCTGTACGCGTTCCTCGACGATCACAGCCGGCTGCTGCTGCACGGCCGCTTCGCCTTCAAGGGCGATCTGCCCGCGCTGGAGCTCGTGCTGCGCCGCTGCTTGCAGAAGCGAGGACTCTGCCGGCGCCTGTACTACGACAACGCCGCCACGTACCGCTCGCGGCACATGCAGCAGATCGTGGCCACCCTGGGCATCCACCGCATCGTGTTCACCCGGCCGTACCGGCCCATGGGCAACGGCAAGATGGAGGCGTTCAATCGGCTGACCCGGTCGGCGTTCATCGCCGAGCTCAAGGCGTCGCAAATCACCACCCTGGACGCGCTCAACGAGGCGTTCCTGGCCTGGGCCGACACCTGGTACAACCGGCGCTGCCACGCCGAGACCGGCGAGACGCCGCGGGACCGCTGGCAGGCCGGGATCGATCGCGTCCGCTTCGTGGACGACGAGGAGTTGCGCCAGGCGTTCCTGTGGAAGGAGCGACGTACCCCGGACAAGGCCGGCGTCTTCTCCCTGTTCGGGGTCCGCTACCAGGTCGGCCCGGAGATCGCCCGCCGCCAGGTCGAGATCCGCTACGACCCCGAGGTCCTGTGGGAGGTCGAGGTCTGGCACGGCGGCGAGTTCGTGCAGCGGGCCCGACCGTTGCAGATCCTCCCCCAGCGCCGGCCCCGCGTCCCCGATCCCGAGCCGGCGCCGGCGGACGGGGACGACGAGCCCTGCGTCGACTGGCTCGCCCACCTCGTGCAGACACGGCGGGACGAGGGCTTCGTCGAGCCTTCACCGCGTCACCTCGCCGAGCAGGCTCGCGCACGCCGGGCCGAGGCCGACGAGGCCGTGCTGGCCCTGCTGCACGACCGCCTCGATCCCGAGGTCGTCGACCCCGACGCCGTGCGGACATGGCTGGCGACCTACGGACCACTCGATCCCCTGCGATCCGCGGTGGTGCTCGACGACCTGCTCGACCACGGACAGCGCACCGACCAGCACGTCACCGTGATCCTCGACGCCATCCGCGTCGACCTCCAAGGAGGTGCGCCATGACCGGCAAAGAGCCCTCCCAGGGCGAGAAGCGGCGCCTGCGCACCCACTTCGGCTTCACTCACATGCCGTTCTCCAAGTACGCCTGGGCCAAGCAGATGTTCGACTCGGGCAGTCAGCGTGAGCTGCTGCACGGCCTGCTCATGTGGACCGAGGTCGGCGGCATCGGCCTGGTCACCGGGCCGACCGGCGTCGGCAAGTCCATCACCCTGAGGCGATTCGTCGAGGAGCTCGACGACGCCCGCTTCCGGATCATCCACTTCACCCAGCTGCCCACCACCGTCACCGGCTTCCTGCGCTCGCTCAATCGCAAGCTCGGACTGCCCATGCGGGCGCACACCGCCGACCTCTTCGACCAGGCCCACAAGCACCTGGGCACCCACGAGCAGGAGCGAGGCACCCACCCGCTGCTGCTCATCGACGACGCCGAGGGCATCCGCACCGCCGTGGTCGACACCATGCGGCGGCTCACCTCCTACGAGCTCAACGGCGAGGACCGCTTCTCCATCGTGCTCGCCGGCACCGAGGACCTGCTGCGCGTCCTGCTCCAGCCCGAGCTGGCCCCCCTGTGCTCGCGCATCTTCTACGCACACCCCCTGCGGCCCTTCGGTCTCGAAGACACCCGCAACTACATCCGCTACCACCTCGAACGCGCCGACGTGGACCCCAAGACCCTGACCGATGACGCCGTCCGCCGCGTCTTCCAGTCCTCCCACGGCACGCCGCGGCTCATCAACCAGCTGTGCCTCCAGGCCCTGATCCAGGCCGCCGTCCTCGGACGCGTCGCCGTCGACGGTGACTTCATGGCCAAGGTCATCAAGGCCCACCCCCTCTTCCAGAACGGACGGGGCGGCGGGCGATGAGCGACTTCCCCCTCCCCCGAGACTGGACGCCGGCACAGGCCGAGGCGTGCCTCGAACTCCTCCACGAACTGTACGACGCCATCTGGGAGGACTACGAAGACGTCCTTGAGCCGCGATACCTCGCCAAGGGCATGGGGCTCGACCAGCCCCCTGATCCACCCGAACCTCCCGACTACCTCGATCCCCTCAGCTACGAACAGGCCGAGGACGACATCCCGTTCTGATCCAGCTCACTGAGCTGGGATCCAGGGAATCACCGTGTCCCGTCCCAACTCCGGTACCGGGAAAACTACGTGGGACGGGACACCGCAAAACGCGGCGTCTCACGCGCGGTACCGATCAACTCGCGTGGGATCGAACTGGGAAGTGAACGCGGGACAAGACA
>CAYRNR010000349.1:0-3784 GCA_964425605.1 uncultured Rickettsiales bacterium
GGGGAAGGTCCGTGGGCGGGTGAAGAGGCGGCGGACCAGGGGGGGGCGCGGGCGTGGGGTGGGGGAGGGGAGGGACACCTTCTCGATGGGCTCCCAGGTGTAGCTCGCCTCGGGGAGGTGGCCGTCGCGCAGCCGCGGACGGACCACGGCCCCGGGGCCGAACTCGGCCCGCAGGAAGCCCAGGGCGCGGTCGCCGGCCCGCAGATCCCGTTTGACCTGCTCGCCCAGCAGGTGCTCCTGGGCCTGGCTGGCGGGCACGGTCGCGGCGGTCAGGTGGACCTCGAGCACCCCCGAGGGGATCTCCAGGGACTCCATCCGCAGGCGGGTCAGCAGCATCAGCTCGTTGTCGTCGAGGGTGGGCTCGGCCGGGGCGATCTCGTCGTCGTGGTCCCCGCCCCGCTCCAGGACGAAGCGCAGGTCCAGCCGCGTCAGCACCTCGTCCCGGCGGCGCACCTCGCGCAGCAGGGGGTGCAACAGGGCCTTGACGTGGAACAGCAGCTGGGTGGTGTCGAGGATGGGATCGCACAGCAGGCTGCGGCAGGTGATCGGTTCGAGGATCGGCCGGGGCTGCAGGGGGGTCCACAGGTCCCCCGCGGCCATGCGGTGGAGCCGCAGGGCGTCCGGTCCGAACCGCTCCCCGATGCCGGCGGCCGGCAGGTCCACCAGCCCCCCCACCGTGTCCACCCCCAGCTTGGCCAGGGCGTCGCGGAAGCGCGGATCGATGGCCAGCCGCGCCAGCGGCACCCCCCGGGCCAGCCGGGTTTCCTGGGGCCGGTCCGCCAGGACGGCCGGGGCCTCCGGGTCCTTGGCCATCGCGTACGAGCCGAACCGGGAGAACCCCACCGCGATGGCGCTGTCGTACCCCAGCGTCTCCAGCTCGCTGCGCATCTCCTGGATCCACGTCCCCATGGACGCGTACAGGGCGCTCAGACCGTCGGCGTTGAGCCAGAAGATCCCCGGCTCCTCCCCGGACGACTCCACCTCGGGCGAGAAGCGCTGCAGCACGGCCGTGAGCGCGGCCACTGCCGACTCCACCTCGTGGTCGGGCACCACGTCCGCCCGCAGCTCCCCGTCCAGCGACAGCGCCGCTGCGTACCGCATCCCTGGCAGGATGCCCCGGTCCCGGGCCCGCTCGTTGATCCAGGTCAGCGGCGCCTGGGGGCGGTCGCGCAGCACCACGGCCGCGGGCTGCTCGGCCCAGTCCGGTCGGCGGTTGAGCAGCACCTGCAGCGGCAGGGCGGGGAGGTCAACGCAGGCCTGGCGATCCACAGCAGGACTCCGCGTGCGTCCACCCGGGGGCCCGGCACTTGTCCTTGGTCGCGCGCAGCTCGGCGACGAAGCGGTCGTCCCCTGCGCGCTGCAGGGCGGACTCCGCCCGCAGGGAGACCAGGGAGCTCAGCGACGGCACGTGGGGGGGCTTCTCGGTGAGGAACAGGATCGCCGTGTCGTGCTTGCGCGCCAGCCCCAGCAGCCGCGACAGCAGGGGCGCGGGCAGGTCCGCCCGGGGGCCCAGGTCCAGCACGAGCAGCCCGAACGCGCCGCTGCGCGCCAGCCGGTCCGCCGCCTTGCCCACCGAGCGCACGTCCGCCACCCGCACCACGGCCAGCGCGTCCAGATCCACCCCCCACGCCGCCAGGTCCGGCGGGAAGAACGAGCTGCTCTCCCGCGTCACCCACGCCGTCGTCTCTCCCCCCTGCTGGGCATCCAGGAGCAGCGCTGCTGTCAGGGTGAGGGAGGCGCCGGCCTCGGTGCTGGTGAGCTCGACCAGCCGGCCGGAGATCCCGTCACGGGTCCATGCGGAGGGCGCCGTGTGCCCGACCGTGCCCGGGCGGTACGTGGTGGAAGGGAGCAGCGGTGCGAGCTGATCCACGGCGCTGGACATGTGTCCGATCCTCCTTGGGGGATCTTGGCACAGGATGAGATACTGAACAAGTGTTTAGTGTCGTTTCGAGGGGGGCGTGATCACCCTGTAGCGCATCCCGCCGTGGACGTAGGCCATGTGGATCAGGCCCTCGGCGTCCGTGGCCATGGCGCAGTTGTCGCCCTCGGTGACCGCGACGGCGTCGCCGAGGGTGCCGTCCGGCCCCACCTCGACCAGGTGGACCCACCCGTCGCTGCTCGACCAGCACAGATAGGCGCCGCCGCCGGGGGCGGGGGTCCACTGGGGGCCGAACCGATCGATGCCGTTGCCGTGGGTGGCGGGGGAGGGATCGATCACCGGGAGGTTCGTCGGATCGAAGACCAGCTGCTGGCCGTCCCAGACGTTGAGCACCACGCCGGGCTCGTACGCCGCGGCCATGTAGGCCACCTCGGGATCGGCGCCGTCGAGGCCCAGGCTCGGATGCCGCGTGTCCTCTCCCTGGATGGGGTAGACGCCGTAGTCGGCCCAGACGACCGGGTCGGCCAGCACGGAGTTGCGGTAGGCGCTGTGGTACTCGTTCCAGCCGCTCATCACCCCGTGCCAGATCCCCTGCTGGCCCGTCCGGGGGGCGATCAAGAAGCGTAGCTTCTCCCCCGTCGAACCCAGGTACATCTGCCCGGAGTCGATCACGCCTCCGGCCGTGTCCACGGTCTGCCACGCCCCGTCGCGGGCCATGACCACGGCCTCGTCGGGGAGGTACGGATCGATGGACAGGTTCCCGTTGGCCCAGGTGATGTAGATCTTGGTGTGGAACACCTCGGCCGGGGCTCCGGACATGTCCTGCAGCAGCCACACGCCCTGGCCGCACTCCTCCTCCACGTTGCTCGTGGCGTACCACGACGAGATCCACGCGCGGTCGTACTCGTCGATCTCCATGTGGGGGAGGTAGTTGCGATCCGAGCCCCAGTTGTCCTGGGCGAACAGCTCCTCGCGCCAGGTGCCGCCGAGCCGGTGGTAGATGTACAGCACGTCGGTCCACCCCGGCTCGTCGACGACGATGTGCGGCTGCCCGGCCGCGTCCACGGCGATGGAGGGCCGGGCTCCCACGAAGCTGCCCGCGACCTCCTCGGCGCCGATCAACAGCTCACTGCCGGGCTCCACGGGCTGGGCCGCGGCCGTGCGGACGACGATGTGGTTGCCGTCCTCCTCGCGGTCGGTCGACTGGTACATGAACCACGTGGCGGTCTCACGGTCGAGGAAGACCGTGGTGTGCCGGTAGCCCGGCTCGAAGGCGGTGTAGGTCTCGACGGGTTCGCCGAGCGCGCCCGGATCGGCGGTGGGGGCGACGCGGACCTCGATGAGGTTCTGATCGAAGCTGCGCACGACGAACAGGGCGATCTCGTCGGGGCTGATGGGCACCGGATCGCAGCCGCCGATCACGTCGCCGGTCGTCAGCAGTGGCCGCGTGTCGAGCAGCTCGCTCGCGGTCGGTCCGTCGGCCATCCCGAGGTCCCACGAGGCCTCGTTGCCCTTGGCCCCGTAGTACACCGACCACCGCTCGTCACCCCGGTGCACACCCAGCGGGAAGAGCTCGTCGCCGTACCCCCAGACCCCGGCATCCGCCCAGTCCAGCACGTACCCCTGGTCCACGAACTCCAGGCCGTCCCCGGACGTGGCCAGCGCCACGTACCCCTGAACGGATTCGGTGGTCTCGTTCTCGGCCCAGATGGCGCCGTACACCAGAGACACCGAGCCATCGTCGAGCGCGGCGGCCCCGGCCGAGAAGATCCCCTCCTCCTCGTTCCCGTGGGGGAGGTGGGTGAGGACGGGGTTCCCGGCGTGCTTGGTGAACGTGAGCCCGTCGTCGGACGTCGCCACGCCGAGCGCCCGGTGAGCCGGGCCGGCGTCGGTGGAGCGATCGCC
>CAYRNR010000350.1:0-3741 GCA_964425605.1 uncultured Rickettsiales bacterium
CGGAGACGCGCAGGTGGACCGCGTCGCCGCCCACCGACTCCTTGAGCCGCTCGGGGGTGTCGCAGGCCACGATCTTGCCGTGGTCGACGATGGCGACCCGGCTGCACAGGACGTCCGCCTCCTCCATGTAGTGGGTCGTGAGGATCACGGTGACCCCGACGCGCGCGTTGAGGTCGGCCAGGTAGCGCCAGATCTGGCGACGGGTCTGGGCGTCGAGCCCCAGGGTGGGCTCGTCGAGGAACAGCAGCGGCGGCGCGTGCATCAGCCCGCGCGCGATCTCGAGCCGGCGCTTCATGCCGCCGGAGTACTTCTCCACCTGGGCGTCGGCGCGGTCCTCGAGGTCCACCAGCGCCAGCACCTCGGCCATGCGCTCGCGCCGGTGGGCGCGGGCCATGCCGTACAGGCGGCCGTGGAAGTCGAGGTTCTCGCGGCCGGTAAGCTTGTCGTCCAGCGAGAACTCCTGGAAGACGATCCCGATGCGTCGACGGACCTCGGCCCGCTGCCGGGACACGTCGAAACCCCAGACCCGGGCGTTGCCCGCGGTCGCCCTTCGCAGGGTCGAGAGGATCCCCAGGGTCGTGGTCTTGCCCGCGCCGTTGGGCCCCAGCATGCCGAACATCTCGCCGGGCTCGATGCGGAAGTCGATGCCGTCGACGGCCGTGACCTCCTTGTAGCGCTTGACCAGCCCCTGGACCTCCACGGCCGGGGCATCCTCTGTCGTCGGGGTCATGGCAGAACTGTAAGCACGATTCCGGACATGGCCATCAATCGTCGTAGGCCGCGCCCAGGGCGGTCCTGATCACGTCTGCGTCGGCGCCCGAGGGCAGGGTGACGCGCATCCGGCCCTCGTCCTCCATGGCCCGCTCGGCCGACCAGATGGCGCCCTCGTTGCCGGCCCACGCGCGGCGGGCGATGCCGTTGTTGACGTCCCAGTGGAGCATGGCCTCGAGGCGCCGGTCCGCCTCGGCGGTGCCGTCCAGCACCATGCCGAAGCCGCCGTTGATCACCTCGCCCCAGCCCACGCCGCCGCCGTTGTGGAGGCTGACCCAGGTGGCGCCGCGGAAGCCGTCGCCGATGACGTTCTGGACCGCCATGTCCGCGCAGAACATGGAGCCGTCGAAGATGTTCGCGGTCTCGCGGAAGGGCGAGTCCGTGCCGGAGGTGTCGTGGTGGTCACGGCCCAGCACGATGGGTCGCGTGATCAGCCCGGTCTTGATGGCCTCGTTGAACGCCCGGGCGATGCGCGTGCGCCCCTCTGCGTTGGAGTACAGGATGCGCGCCTGGGAGCCGACCACCATCTGGTTGGGACCGGCCTGCTCGACCCACAGCAGGTTGTCGCGCAGCTGCTGTCGCACCTCGGGGGCGGCCTGGTCGGCCATGTCCCGCAGGACCTGGGCGGCCAGCTGGTCGGTGACGGCCAGCTCCGACGGTTCGCAGCTGGTGCACACCCAGCGGAACGGCCCGAAGCCGTAATCGAAGCACATGGGCCCCATGATGTCCTCGACGTAGGACGGATAGGTGAAGCGGCCGTCCGGGCGGAGGATGCCCTCGGCGCCGGCGCGGGACGCCTCCAGCAGGAACGCGTTGCCGTAGTCCCAGAAGCTCATGCCGCGGTCCACCACGGTGTGGATCGCCGCGACCTGACGCCGCAGGGAGTCCTGGACCCGCTCCTTGAAGCCCTCGGGATCGGCGACCATCATCTGCCGTGACTGCTCGAAGGTCAGGCCCGCGGGGTAGTACCCGCCGGTGAACGGCAGGTGCAGCGACGTCTGGTCCGAGCCCATCTCCACGTGGACGCCCTCGGCCGCCAGGCGCTCCCACAGGTCCACCACGTTGCCCAGGTAGGCCAGGGCCAGCGGCTCCTCGTCGCGCCGGGCGCGCTCGATGCGCGCGAGCAGCTTGTCCAGGTCGTCCTCCACCTCGTCGACCCAGCCCTGCTCGTGGCGCCGCTTGACCGCCTTGGGGTTGATCTCGGCGAGCACGCCCACGGCGCCGGTGATCACCGACGCCTTGCCCTGTGCGCCGCTCATACCGCCGAGGCCCGAGGTGACGTAGAGCTTGCCGCGCAGGTCGCGGTCGGGCTCGAGGCCCAGGTAACGCCGCGCAGCGTTGAGCAGCGTGAGCGTCGTGCCGTGCACGATCCCCTGGGGACCGATGTACATGAAGCTACCGGCGGTCATCTGCCCGTACATGGTCACGCCGAGGGCGGCCATGCGGTTGTAGTCGTCGCCGCTGGAGTAGTTGGGGATGACCATGCCGTTGGTCACGACCACGCGTGGCGCGTCCTTGTGGGACGGGAACAGCCCCAGGGGGTGGCCCGAGTACATGGCCAGGGTCTGCTCCTCGGTCATCTGAGACAGGTACCGCATGGTCAGCAGGTACTGGGCCCAGTTCTGGAACACCGTACCGTTGCCGCCGTAGGTGATCAGCTCGTGGGGGTGCTGGGCCACCTGGGGGTCCAGGTTGTTGGTGATCATCAGCATGATCGCCGCGGCCTGGCGGCAGCGCGCCGGGTACTCGTCGATGGGCCTCGCGTGCATCGCGTAGTGGGGCCGGAAGCGGCGCATGTAGATGCGACCGTCCTCGGCCAGCTCGCTGGCGAACTCCGGCGCCAGGTCGGCGTGCAGGTGCTGCGGGAAGTAGCGCAGGGCGTTGGCCAGGGCCTGCTCGCGCTCCAGGGCGTTCAGCACCTGGGGCCGGGCCGGGGCGTGGTTGATGCCGTCCTCCTCGGGCGGGTACGCCGGGAGGGAGTCGGGGATGCCTGCGGCGACTGGAGTTCGGAAGGAGTCGGACATGGGCGGCCTCGGATGGGGCAGAGATTTCAGATTTCAGATTTCCCTCATGGCGGGGCTCTAGCCGAAGCCGAGCATCCACAGGAAGCGGACGCCCTCGTCGGTCAGGGTGACGAACTTCCACAGATCGGCGGCGGTGCCGGTCATGTCGCGGGCCAGCTTCGGCTTCTTGGAGACCTTCACCAGGCCCATGTCCTTGAGGAACTTCACGTGGAAGTTGGCGCCGGGATCGGTGTCGGGACGGGTCAGGCGGTGGGCCGCCTCCTCGATCTCGTCCCGGGTGGCGGGCCAGGAGCGCTCCTTGGCCTCCTTGGCGGCGCCCGAGACGACGCCCCCGTGGGCGAGGAGCCGCCAGCGGTCCACCGGGGCCTCTGCGATCACCGGCAGGGCGCGCTGGATGTAACCAGGCTCCTCGCTGAGGTCGCGCACGGTCTGGATCATGCGCCGCAGGAACGGCCGTCGCTCCTCGTCGGCGCCGCGCAGGTAGGCCTCGGCGAGGTAGGCGTAGCAGGTGAACACCTCCTCGGCCGACAGGCTCTCGGGGCTCCAGGCGTCGCCGAGCTTGGGATCGGACAGGACCACCACGAGATCCTCGCGGAAACCGTCGGCGCGGGTCTGGAGGTCGGGATCGTCGAACGCCGGCAGCTCGTCGGCGACGGGGGGAGAGCCGGGGGCCACCTTCTGCTGCAGGTCGTTCAAACCGGCCAGGAAGAGCTGGACTGCGTTGTCGGACATGGCTGTTCTCCTTGCGGGCACGGGCACGGGCACGGGGAAGCCTGCCGGCAGGGCCGGCAGGCTTCATGCTCCTACCAGGATGCCTCACGTGTTGCAACGCATCCGCGCGGTTGTGGCATGATCCCGTCTTCCCGGGCAAAACGCGCGCGGCGCGCGGAGGCCCACAAGGACAAGGAGAACTCCATGATTGGGTTGCTGTCGTACGGCGGGTTCC
>CAYRNR010000351.1:0-3732 GCA_964425605.1 uncultured Rickettsiales bacterium
CCTGATTGGCCCGGACGTCGGTCCGGGTTTTTCAGTTCTGGGGTTAGCTGGGGGTCCCCAGAAATCCTCTCGCGTACTCACAAATTGTGAGAGTAACTTCGGTTGCGCTCGAGTTTTATCCTCGGCGGAAACGACAACTCACGCGGTATCGGATAGAATGATACCAAAGTGGAGAGGAACGGAACATGCTTCCCGTCGAGACCATCGGAGCATTCGACCGATATCTACGTGATCGAGCGCTCGGGCTTCAGGCTGTGATCGTCGGTGGCGCGGCGCTCGGTCTGCTGGGCCTCATCGAGCGCCAGACGAGGGACGTGGACGTGCTCTTCCCCGATCTCTCAGCGGGGATGCTGGATGCATCGAGGTCGTTCGCAAGGCACCAGCGGAAGGTGGGATTCCATCTGGATGACGATTGGCTGAACAACGGCCCTTCCTCGCTGAAGGACCTGCTCCCCGACGGCTGGGATGAACGTCTCCAGGTCGTGTTCTCGGGCGAAGCAATCACGATGTCCACGCTCGGGCGCAGTGACCTGCTCAGGACGAAGCTGTTCGCACTGTGCGATCGGGGCACCGATCTCAGGGACTGCCTCGCGCTCGCTCCGACGAGGGACGAACTGTCCAGCGCGGAGTCCTGGGTCACGTATCAGGACACGAATCCCATGTGGCCGGAACACGTCAGAGCAACCTTCGACGATCTGCGCGAGAGGCTTGGGCATGGCGTTTCGTAGGAAGACGATGCCTCCCCAGCGTCCCGCACCCCATGTCCTGACGGGGCAGATGGTGGGCCTTGGGATGAACTTCGCCGCCCCCGCAATCGAGGATGCCAACATCGAGGATACGATCGTCTTTGCATCCGAGCTTGGCATGATCGACAACGACCTCAGGGTCCTCGGCGTGCTCGTGACATGGATCGAGGTCCATCATGCATACATCAACGTCGATCGCCTGGTGCGTGTGGTGCCTCGTCACGCATCTTCACGGGTTCGTGCGTTCTGGGCGGCTGTGGCCACCTGGCTCGACAAGGACCGCCGTTTCTCTCGCCTGCAGGACATCCACCCAGGTGATCGTGTCGAGTTGCTAGCCGTGGGAACCCGGTATCACGTCGAGCGGAGAGGGGAAGACGTTCGATTCGACGGCACTCCGCTCATCGTCCCCGCCCAGATCCTGCGCCGCAGCTCCGCGGATGTGCTCTCGCAGGTTGATCTGGCGAAGGTCCATGCGGGATACCGCAACCGCGTACACCTGGGACCGAGCTGGCGAGCCGACGTCTGGACCGTCCTGGAACAGCGAGCAGATCTGTCTACGGCAGAGGTTGCGCGGCGAGCCTACTGTGCCTTTGCGACGGCCTGGCATGCGAAGAGGGATTTCGAGCTGCTCCGGGCAACCGGCTGAAGAAGCAGGCCGGCGGAAGACACCCGTGAAGTACCCATATCATCCGCTCCCCCTGATTGGCCCGGGCTTCGGTCCGGGTTTTTCAGTTCTGGGGGCTCCGGCGGTTCCTCAGTCACACGGATAGTTGGCGCCGTTGTTCTCCACGGTAGCCTCGCCGCCCACGTCGAGGGCAGCGACGAAAGCCTCGGCTTCGGCCTGGTCCAGGCAGGCGTTGTTGCGGATGAAGAGGTCGCCGCCCACGGACTGGAGGAGAGACAGATCTTCGAGACTGGTCAGGAGGGGGTTGGCGTGGATACGCAGCTCGTCGCCGACGGATTCGAGGAGGGAGAGTCCTTCGAGGTTGGTCAGGGCGGGGTTGCTGCGGATACGCAGGGAGCCTTCCAGGGCCACGAGGCTGGAGAGGCCATCGACGCTGGCGAGGGATTCGAGGTCTTCGAGGGTCAGGACTCCGCCCACGGACGTGACGGCGGACAGTCCCTCGACACTGGCCAGGGAGGGATCCAGGCGGATGGACAGGTAGTCGCCCACGGAGGTGAGGTTGGACAGGCCATCCAGGTCGGGCAGCGACGCGTTGTCCACGATGGCGAGGAACCCGCCGACGACCGCGAGACTGGACAGACCCTCGAGACTGATCAGGGAAGGCTCGAACTCGATGGTCAGGTGGTCGCTCACGGAGGTGATGCCGGACAGGCCGTCCATGTTGGTCAGGGCCGCGTTGCCCGAGATGGACAGCTCGCCGTCGACAGTGGTGATACAGGAAAGGCCCTCGAGGTCGAGCAGGGAGGTGTTGCCGTTGATGGCCAGGGTGCCCCCCAGGGAGGTGATACAGGGTAGGCCGTCGAGGGTGGGTAGGGAGCTGTTGTTGGTGATGGACATCCCGTTCCCCAGGGAGTCGATCCCGGACAAGCCGGCGAGGGTGTCGAGGGATGCGTTGTCGTGTAGCCCGAGGTATCCGCCGACGGATTCGACGCCAGACAGGCCTTCGAGGCTGGTCAGCGCGGGGTTGTCACGGAAAATCAGGCCATCCCCCACGGACACGAGGCCGGACAGCCCATCGACGTTGGTCAACGAGCCGTTTCCCTGGATGGTCAGGTTGCTGCCCACGGCCGTGAGGTTCGAAAGAGCGTCGATGTGGGACAACGAGTCGTTGTTCAGGATGGTCAGCTCCAGGCGCAGGGACTCGAGGTTCGAGATACCGTCGAGGCTGGTCAAGGCGTCGAGGTCCCACAGCGTCAGACCGTCCGCGGCCGTGAGAGAGGGGGCGTCGAGGCTGGTCAGGGTGGGGCAGTCCACCAAGGCCAGGCTGTAGACGTCTTCGTCGGAAATATAGGTGTCGCTCCCCACGGACGTGACGGCAGGAAGTTCGACGTGGGTCAGATGGGGGTGCCACGCGAACCCCAGATATCCACCCACGGACTCGAGGGCGGGCAATTCGAGACGGGTCGCGCTGGTCCACAGGATGCCCAGGCTGCCGTCCACGGTCGCGAGGACGGGGAACTCTACGCTCGTCAGGGCCGAGCCGGTGATGTACAGGTCGCCGCCCACCGACGTGAGGGCGGGGAGCGAGAGGTGGGTCAAGGAGGGGACGATGGGGTTGTAGTGGTGGGGATCGTCGGGATCGGTGGGAGAGGCGACATCCTGAGCGCGCAGGTCGCCGTCCACGGATACGAGACAAGGCAGATCGACGCTCGTGAACCAGGGGTGGCCCTCGATCTGCAGGTCGCCTCGGATGCTCCCGCACTCCGCGATGACCTCCAGGTCGCTCAGGCTGTCGATGTCGTAGCTCCCGCCGCAGACCACGGTGTCGGCGCAGTCCTCGCCCGGACACCCACCCAGCAGCGACGCGAGCACGAGCGTCACGCCCAGATAGCCGGCCTTTTGCATGGGCCCCTCCATACGCCGAGGGTACCAGATCGGTGAATCACCCCTGCGCGCGCTCTCGTGCGCAGGGCTGCAGTGGCGTATCGTTGGGGGGGGTGAAACGATGTCGAAGGTCGCTCTCGGGGTGGGGAAGTTCGTCGTGGTCGCGGTCGCGCTGGTGGCGCTCACACCGTCGATCCACGCGCTGCTGCACCTCGCCCTCCCGTACGAGTCCGGTATCACTGGCGAGCCCATCATCCCCCGGCTGCTGGTCGCCATCTGCGTGCAGGTCGCGCTGATGCTGCTGGTGTTCGCGGCGGTCCGCGAAGACCTCCCGGCGGGCCGCGGGTGGAGGCGCGGGCTGGCGTTTGGTCTGCTGTTCCTGCTGTCGGTGCAGATCCCGTCGGTGTTCGGGATCATCGCCTTCGAGTCCGGCGCGGACTGGCAGTGGTTCACCGAGGCCAAGCTGGCCAACTACCG
>CAYRNR010000352.1:0-3614 GCA_964425605.1 uncultured Rickettsiales bacterium
TTCTACGTTGCATCGCCCGGGACCTTTGGGTAATATCCGCCGAGCTTGCCACGGGCACGTGTGCGCCCGTGTTCGACCAAGCCGGAGAGAACCATGAAGATCCAGATCGTCGGGTTCGTCGTCATCGCATCATTCGCCCTGCTCAGCATCGGTTGTGACACCTGCAAGGAGCGGTGCGACTTTGCGGCCGACTTCTACGAGGGGTGCCTCTCGGAGTGGAACAGCTCCTGGGAGGGGCTCGGCTACGAGAGCAAGAGCGGGTTCCGCGACGCGTGTGTGGACAGCGTCAGCACGGGGCGGGACCAGGTGGCGGACTGCTGCGCCAACCTGGAAGAGGACCCGGACCTGACGGCCGAGGAACTCGAAGAGAACCAGGCCGAGTGCGAGAGCAACACGCTGCTGGCCATCGACCGCAACTGCGAGGACAACAAGGAGCTGTACCGCCAGCCGTGCTCCCTGTACTGGCAGGAAGTGTACGACCCGTTCGCGCCGGGCTTCCCCGAGGAGAACCCCACCTGCCAGGACGAGGGCGAAGGGGACGACGACTCCGCCGCCTGAGCCCTCAGTCGAGGGTCTCCGACACGGGCATCCACATCATCGCGGGTGTCCGGCTCCGCTGCATCTCCATCAGCACCAGCCCCGAGAGCGAGGCGCGTAGCGCGTCGGGCATGGGTATCTCGGGCTGCGCCACGAAGCCCTTCCCGATCTCGAGGGAGGAGAGCCAGCCGACCCGCGGCATGTGGACGAGGTCCACGGTGGCGTGGGGGGGGATCTCGGCCATCTCCCTCGCCAACTCCACGGCGCGCATGAGGCCGCCGAGTTCGTCCACGAGCCCCGCGTCGAGGGCCTGGGCGCCGGTCCAGACGCGCCCGCGGGCCACGGCGTCCACGTCGTCGACGCTCTCCATGCCGCGCCCCTCGCGCACGTGCTCGATGAAGTCCGCGTAGAGGTGATCGACGATGCGCTCCACGGAGCGGTACTCGGAGGGTGACCACGGCTCGGCGAGGTCGTACAGCCCGGCGTGATCGCCGCGCTTGAGCTGGTAGGTGGTGAGACCGATCTTGTCGTAGAGGCCGGCCAGGCTGACCTTGCCGCTGTACACGCCGATGGAGCCGGTGAGGGTGCTGGGGCTGGCGACGATGCGGTCCGCGGCGCACGAGACGTAGTAGCCGCCGGACGCGGCGAGGCTGGCCATGGACACGACCACGGGCTTCTCACCGCGCGTGCGCTGGACCTCGCGCCAGATCTCCTCGCTGGCGAAGGCGGACCCACCCGGACTGTCCACGCGCAGGACGATCGCGGCGATGTCCCGCGATTCGCGGGCCTTGCGGATGGCCGCGACCGTGGTGTCGCTGCCCGCGATCTCGAGCAGACCGAAGGGCAGCCGGCCGCTGGATCCGGTGTTGATCAGACCGTCCACGTGGATCACGGCCACGGTCCAGGGGGCACGCCAGTGGACGGGGGCTGCGCGCTCCTTCAACGGCTCGCGGATCACCGCCTTCTTCCGCTCGGCGGCCTCACGGGCCCGATCGTCCACCTCGTCGGCGTAGATCAACGCGTCCACGAGGCCCTGCTCGAGGGCCAGGCGAGCGGGGAACGGACCGTCGTCCACCAGCGCGCCCATGGGGCCGATGTCCAGGCCGCGGCCCTCGGCGATGGCGGCGAGCCAGCGGTCGTAGCGGTCGTCGAGCAGGGCGTTGCGCACCTCGAGGTTGGGGGACGTGGGCTCCATCTCGGTGTACTGCTCCGGGCTGGACTTGTAGATGCCGATGCGGCTGAACTGGGCCTCCACCCCGAGCTTGTCCAGGGAGCCACGGAAGAACGTCATGCGGGTGGACAGCCCGGTGAGGGTCAGCACGGCGCCGGGGTGCATCCACACCTCGTCGCACGCGCTGGCGAGGTAGTAGTCCACGTTGCCACCCCCGGCCGCGAGGTAGGCGTACACCGGCGTGCCCGCCCCCCGCAGCCTGAGGATCTCGGCGCGGAGTTCTTCGGTGCGAGCCATACCACCGCCGTAGCCGTCGAGGTGGAGCAGGACCGCGGCGACCGAGCCGTCGGTCTCCACCCTCCTGAGGGCCTCGAGGAGATCGGCGAAGGAAGTGCCGCCCTTGCGCGGGAACAGGGGGTTGGCCGTGGGGTTCTCCGGGTAGCGACCCAGGTCGAACCGGGCGACGCTGCGCGACAGGTTCAGCCGCGTGGGTGGGTGGTCGGCGGACGTGCCGACGCTCGCCGTCCAGCCTGCGAACCCGGGATCGTCCCGGGTGTCGATCGTCGCGCGCCCCCCGATCCAGCCCGACCGGAAGACCAGGGTGACGCCGGCGCCCACCGCCATCCGCTCGTCGATGGTGGCGAAGAACTGGAGCCCGTCCAGAGGCTCCAGCTGCGCCGCCACCACGTAGTGGTAGGGCGACGCGGTCTCGGGGCGCGAGAATTCGTACCGCCAGTCGAACGCCAGCGAGAACCGCCGCCCGAACGGCCTCAAGCCGATGCCGGCCACCAACGAGGGACTGTACCGGCCGTCGTGGCCCTCGAGCGCCGCCAGGTCCCGCACCGCGCCGGCGATGGAGAGCCAGGAGGAGGGTCGCAGCGTCAGACCGAAGTCCCACGCGCCGTAGCTTCGTACCCCGCTGGCGGGGGCGTGCAGCCGCAGCGCCGCGCCGACGGCGACCCCATCCACGGGGGCGTGGCCGAACCCGATCGCCGCGTGCGCGCCCGTGCCCGATTCATCGAAGATCAATCTTCCGCCGCCCGCCAGCCCCCAGGCGCCGGTGTAGCCACCGAGGCCCATCAGGCCTCCGGCCGGGCGGGTGCTGGTGAGGCCCATCTCCGCGGCGAACGCCGTGCGCAACCCCAGCCCGGCCGGATTCACGGCCAGCGCCCGGGGCCCCTCTGCCCAGGCCACCGGGGCCAGCAGGAACAGCTCCGAGGGATCATCTGCCGGTGCGGTTTCTGCGGCCCAGGCGTCGAACTGAGTGAACAGAGCCGTGACCCCGAGGTAACAGAGTGGTAAGAAGGGGGCTGGAAATCGATTCATGTCGGGCTCCTGAGGGGCCTGGATCCGTCATTGGAGTCGTTGACTGCCGTGACACTCACGTCTATCCTATCTGCTCAATGCAGTCTGTCGTCTAGTCACTACAGACCCGATATGCGAGTACTTGCGGATAGTTGCAGGAGAATCGCCCTCCCGAGGGGGTCAAAGATGACAGCGAGAATTTACGCGTTGCCGGCCCTGGTTTTCTTCGCCCTCGCCCTCCAGCTCGTCTGGTTGGACGCCGCTCAGGCGCAACCTGCAGAAGAGGAAGAGGAAGGGGTGGAGAGCTCCGAAGCCGGGGAAGAGGGGGCCGAAGCGGCTCCCGAGCCCGAGGAGCCGCCCGAGCCCGTGGTGGACGAGGTCTCCATCACCCGGGAGCTCCGGACGGTCGAGCAGAACGTCAACGTGCTCAAGGAACGGGTCTTCCGTTCCAAGGCTCGTTTGCTGCTGCTCGAGGAGAAGGTGATCCGCGGCGTGGTGGCCGGGGCCAAGGCCCGACTGATCCACGTCAACCGCCTCGGCGGTGCCTACCGGATCGAGTCCATCTCCTACTACTTCGACGGCACGCCGATCTTCGAGAAGG
>CAYRNR010000353.1:0-3576 GCA_964425605.1 uncultured Rickettsiales bacterium
CCGAGCTGCGGCCCCTCATCGACGAGATGGGGGCGTCCGAGTTCATCATGTCCACCGTGGGCAACGAGCTGACCACCATCGAGATGGGTCATTTCAACGGCTGGCCCCAGGAGTTCTCACCGGACAAGCCCCAGAACGGCGCCATCGACTGGCAGCAGCCGTCGGAGATGGGGGCCGAGGTGCCGGAGGACCGGCCCGACCTCGACGTGATGACCCCCGACGACATCTACGACGCGCTGCGCGACGCCGGGAAGTACGGCAGGGACATGACCGTGGTGCAGAACAACCACCCCCGGGACGGCCTCCTGGGGAACTTCTACATGTACGGTGTGGACGTCGCCACTGGCGAGCCCAGCGGCGAGCTGAACATCCTCGAGCTGTTCAACCCGAGGATCAATGCCGAGCACTTCTCGTACGACTTCGACGCCATCGAGACCACCAACGGCAAGCGCCAGGATCTGATCAAGACGCCCACCATCGATGACGTGGACGACTTCTCCACCGGCGGGAGCCTCTACGACTTCCTGGCCCGCTCCGAGGAGGAGCAGGAGGCGTTGCGAACCGGTGCGACCGGCTTCGACCCCTCGTACGCCGGCGCCCTCGACGACTGGTTCAACTGGCTCAACCAGGACCGCCGCTTCGTCATCACCGGCAACTCCGACTCCCACACCAAGACCAAGAACGAGTGTGGTGTGGTGCGCAACTACGTCCGGTCCAGCACCGACCGGCCCGCCTTCATCGACGAGCGGGAGATGACCGAGAACATCCTCGACGGCCGCGTGAGCCACTCGTATGGCCCGTTCATCGAGGTGGAGGTCAGCGGCGACCACGGCACCGGCGAGGTCGGCGACACCGTGGCCGACACCGACGGCGTGATCGACGTGCACATCCGCGTCCAGAGCCCCACCTGGTTCGACGTGGATCGCATCGAGGTCTTCCAGAACGGCGTGATGGTCTGCGAGATCGAATCGGACCACACCTGCGGCGAGCCCGCCGACAACTACGGGCTGTTCCACCCCAACACCGCGGTGGTGAACTTCGACGAGACGGTCACCCTCGATCTGACCGACTGGTGGTACAAGGCCACCCCCGACGAGTTGATGCCGTCGGAGATCCTCCCCCCCGACTCCTGGATCACCGTGGCCGCCATGGGCGACTCCAGCATGGAGCCCGTGGCCAGCGCCCTGACCCGCGAGCCGATCATGGTCTCCAAGGTCCTCAGCGGCGCCATGGCGCAGCTGCGATTCGAGGACATGTCCGGGTTCTTCGCCTCCATCGACATCAACCTCGGCGCCGAGTTCCACTCGGTGTTCGACATCGTGCCGTGGGGCATCACCAACGCCGTGTGGGTGGACGCGGACAACGACGGCGAGTGGATGGCGCCTGGACTACCCGGCTACCAGGGCTACTACGAGTTCGTGGAAGAGTAGCTAGCCGCGAATGGCCTGGGGCGTCGTGGTCTCCCCGTAGGGGGTGCGCTCGGCGCCGAGGACCAGGGCCTCCCTGACCACCGCGCCGATGCGCTCGCGATCGTCGTCCTCGAGGCGGTTGAAGCGCACGCCGGCGCCCACCGTGTCCTGCCCCTTCTCGCCGCTGACCCAGACCACCACGGCGTCGGCCCGGACCACCTTGGAGCCGCCCGACGGCGGCAGGTAGATCTCGATGACGATGTGGGTGCTCGGCGCCGGCGGACGCCGCATGCGAAGGGCCGCGCCGCCCGCGGAGAGGTCCACGGTGCGCGCGGGCTCGAACTTCTCCGATCCTGCGGCCCAGACGCGGGCCGGCACGACGATCTCCGCGCGGGGGTCCCAGCGGATGTCCTCGGGCTCGTCCGCGGCCACGGCCACCTCGTTTGCGGCGGTGGTGAGGGCCTCGGTGAACTCGCGGCAGGAGCGGAAGCGGTCCCGCGGCTGCTTGGCCACGGCCTTGAGGATCGCCGCCTCGAAGTGCCGCGACAGGCGCGGGTTGAAGTGGGACGGCGGGAACGGTTCGCGCGAGGACTGCCAGCTGAGGATCTGGTCCAGGTCCTGGGCGTCCTCGAAGGGGTGGTGGCTGGTGACCAGCTGGTAGAGGCTCATGCCCAGGGAGTAGATGTCGGTGCGCGCGTCCGTGTAGCGCCCCTCCACCTGCTCGGGCGACATGTAGGCGGGCGTTCCGATGGCCTTGGTCCGCCCCTCGCGCCGCTCGCCGATGAGCCGGGCCACGCCGAAGTCGAGCACCAGGGCCTCGGCCGCGGGCGTCACCTGGATGTTGTGGGGTTTGAGGTCCTGGTGGATGACCCCCTTGGAGTGGGCGAACCCCACAGCCTCGAGCACCTGCCGCATGATCTCCAGCGAATCCTGGGCGTCCATGGGCTCGGCGCGCTTCTCGATGAGCTTGCGCAGGTTGTAGCCCTTGACGAAGCGCAGCACGATGCACAGCTGCTTGCGGTGCTCGAGCAGGTCGTAGATGGGCACGATGTTGGCGTGCTCGAGGCGGGCCTGGATCCGCGCCTCCTTCATGAAGCGCTCGAAGATGACCGGATCGCGTACCAGCTCCGGGTCGAACACCTTGATCGCCACGTCGCGCCGCAGCCGGATGTCGTGGGCGCGGTACACCTCACCCGAGGAGCCTCGTCCGAGCATCTCCTGGAAGCGGTAGCGGTCGATCTTCTTGCCGATCAGGCGACCTTCGCGACTCATAGGTGCCCATGGTAGCGATGCGCCAACGCTCTGGCAATCCACGCCCGTCGGTCTCCTGGCCCACGGATCCTGCTAAGCTGACGGGCCATGTGCCCTCCCCTCCCCTGGATCGCCTTCACCGCCACGTGCATGCTGCTGCTCATCCTCGCCGAACACCGCGGCTGGGCCCGCCTCCGCGCCGTCTCCAAGACCCTCGCGTCCACGGGTTTCCTCGGTACGGCCCTCACCGCCGGGGCCCTGGAGTCCCCGTACGGGTGGGCGGTGCTCGCCGCCCTGTTCCTCTCTTGGTGGGGGGACGTGTTCCTGCTGGGCAAGAGCCAGGGGATGTTCCTGGCGGGCCTGGTGAGCTTCCTGCTGGGCCACGTGGCGTTCGGCGCGGCGTTCGTCGTGCGCGGCGCGGATCCCCTCGCGGTCGTGGCCACCGCAGCGGCCGCGAGCCTGCCTGCCCTGGCCGTCTGGCGCTGGCTCGGCCCCCACCTCGAGGGGGGTATGCGGACGCCCGTGCGGGCCTATGTCGTCGTGATCTCCACGATGGTCGCCCTGTCCGTGGGCACGACCGCGCTGCTGGGCAATGTCTGGATCACGGTGGGCGCCGTGATGTTCTACCTGTCCGATCTCGCCGTGGCCCGGGACCGCTTCGTGGCGCCCGGGTTCACCAACAGGCTGTGGGGGCTTCCGTTGTACTACGGCGCCCAGCTCATCCTCGCGCTGACCGTGTGACATGTCCCCGAATTGACAACTGATCCCCACATTGGGGAAACTGACTCCAGTTCAACAAAGAGCAACAACCGGGGAAAGGGAGAACAATGACGAAGTACATGATGGTCATCGTGGCCCTGTTTGCGATGGGCCTGATGATCGTGGCGTGTGGGGGCACGACCACGTCCACGGGTGG
>CAYRNR010000354.1:0-2199 GCA_964425605.1 uncultured Rickettsiales bacterium
GCCATGATCACCGCATCGCAGGGCCGTTCGTGGGTGCGAACGGTCTGGCGGGCGGCGCTGCCCGTGGCGAAGAGGATCACCTCCCCCACGCCCGCCCCCACGGCATCGACGGCGATGCGGTAGGCGCCGGTCTCCTTCCCCTCCACGTCGATCTGCTTGATCACCATGAAGCGGAAGCCTTCCATCTTCTCGTCCTTGCGATTGGACACGAGGGTTCCGACGATCTTGCCGAGGAGCATCTCTTCGCCTCCTTCGATCGCGCGACGCGATCGGGGTTGCGCGGACGGCGCCGCCGCGGAGAACCGCGGGTACGCCGAGCCGCGCAGACCTGTCGTGGCGGGGGGACCTGCCCCCCGCTACGGCCCACCCCGTCGCTACCGCTTCTTGCCGAGCTTGGCCATCTCCTCGCGCACCTCTCCGGCCCGGCCGAGGGGGAGCACCAGGTCGATGTTGGGGTGCGGACGAGCGATCACGTGGATCGCGGCCACCTCGCCGACCTTCTCGGCGCCGCGCACACCGGCCTCGACCGCGGCCTTGACCGCGGCCACGTCGCCGCGGACCACCGCGGTGACCTGGCCGCCGCCGGTCTTCTCGTAGCTGACCAGCTCCACCTTGGCCGCCTTGACCATCGCGTCGGCCGCCTCGACCACTGCGGGGAAGTTACGGCACTCGATCATTCCAAGCGCTTCAGCCATGTCGTTCTCCTATTCGAACCTTCTTGATCTCGTTCAGGCGCGCCCCGCCGGGGGGATCACGCGCCGCCTTGTTCACGGACGATCTTGATGCCGGCGCTGGCGCCGATTCGGCTCGCTCCGGCCTGGATCATGTTGTTGGCGTCCTGGAGGTTGCCCACCCCGCCGGAGGCCTTGACCCCCATGGTGGATCCCACGACGCGTCGCATCAGGGACACGTCCTCCACGGTGGCGCCGCCCGCGCCGAACCCGGTGGAGGTCTTGACGTAGTCCGCCCCGGCGAGCTTGGACAGCTCACAGGCGCGGACCTTCTCGTCCTCGGTCAGCAATCCCGCTTCGATGATGACCTTGCTCAGGGCGCCCATCCGCCGGCAGGCGTCGGCGACCACCTTGATGTCGTGCTGGACCACGTCGTCCATGCGGCTCTTGAGCGCGCCGATGTTGATCACCATGTCCAGCTCGGTGGCGCCGCGCACCAGGCACTGCTCGGTCTCGTAAAGCTTGGTCTCGGGGGTGGTGGCCCCGAGGGGGAAGCCGATCACCGCGCACACCTTGACGCCGGAGCCACGCAGCTGCTCGGCGCAGAACTCCACCCAGTACGGGTTGACGCACACGGAGATGAAGTGGTGCGTCCGCGCCTCGTAGCACAGCTGGGCCACCATCTCGCGAGTGGCCACCGGCTTGAGCAGCGTGTGGTCGATCATGCCGGCCACGCCCGCGGCCGGAGTCGCCCCCAGGGTGGTGGTCACACGGGACGCGCCCGCATCGACGATGTGCTGCACGCTGTTGGGCGTGAGCTGCACGCACAGCATGCACTCGGCGCAGCTGCCGCCGGCGGAACGGGAGCAGCTGCCGTCGGTGGCGGCCATGGAGGCCACCACCTCACGCGTGATCTGCTCGACCAGGCTCTGCAGTTGGCTGTCGTTCACGTCTCACCTCTTCGAGAAGCGCTTCTCGATACCCATGATCTTGTCGACGCGCTTGCCGTGGCGGGCGGCGCCGAAGGGGGTCCTGAGAAACGTCTTGACGATCTGCTTGGCCAGGTTGGGGCCCGTGAGCCCGCTACCCAGGGTCAGGAAGTTCGCGTAGTTGTGCTCGCGGGCGTTGAGCGCCGTGGACACGTCGTAACAGTGGGCGGCGCGTACCCCGGGCACCTTGTTGGCGGCCATACAAGACCCGATGCCGGCGCCGTCGATGCAGATGCCGTTGCCGCAGGAGCCGTCGGACACCAGCGCGGCCACCGCGAACGCGTAGTCGGGGTAGTCCACGGCCGCGTCGGAGCCCGGTCCGCAGTCGAGCACGCCGAAGCCCAGCTCGACCAGGTACGGGCGCAGCGCCTCCTTCATGGCGAACCCGCCGTGGTCGGCGCCGATGGCGACGGTGCGGTGGGGCGGAGAGGCCGAAGCCCCGGAGGGCGGCGTGGCGACCGGGGCCGCAGTGGCGCCCTCCTCGACCAGCTCGATGCGCTTGAACAGGGCCCATTCGCGGGCCGACGGGGTGATGATCG
>CAYRNR010000354.1:2299-3568 GCA_964425605.1 uncultured Rickettsiales bacterium
ACCAGCTCGATGCGCTTGAACAGGGCCCATTCGCGGGCCGACGGGGTGATGATCGCGCCGCGCGGCACCTCGAGGGTGGAGCCGGGCGGGACCTCGATGAGGTGGCTCTCGGTGATCGTGCCCGGAGCCGCCTTGAGGCGGTTCCCATCGGGCGCCGGGGCCCCGCCACCCTCGGACATGACCTTGTCGAGGGATCTGCGCACGAGGGCCTGGATGGCTGCCTTGTCCGGCTTGCTCATTCCGATCCTCCGGGGCCCTGCAGCCGCAGGTTGGGGGCCTCCAGGGTCATGTCGAGGCGATCGAGCCCGGCGGCGTCCGCCTCGTCGAAGCAGTCCGCGCCGAACACGGTGTTGAGCAGATCCTTGCCGTCCTCGTCGTTGGTCATCCCGATGAGCGCCAGGGTCATGGCCCCGCGCTGGGTCAAGGTGGTGCCGGGCCAGGCGCAGATCACGTCGGCGGGGATCGGATCGGTGCACAGGACGATGCGCATCTTCTGCTCGATCTTGGACTGGATCCAGCCGGCCGCGGCCACCTCACCCCCGTCGGGCTCGCCGTGGAAGCTGCAGAAGGTCGCGCCCGCGTCCACCTGCCCTTCCACCACCGCCTGGACGACCTTGGCGTGGGACTTGAGGAACGCCGGCGGCGACTTCGGCCGGATACCCTGCTCGGCCAGGGCGGCCGCGGCCACCAGGAACCCCGACGCCGAGCGCCGGTGCACGTAGGCCAGCTTCTTGCCGCGCAGGTCGGCGGGCTCGCGGATGGGGGAGTCCTCGCGGGTGAACAGCACGCTGTAGTAGGCGTGCAGCCCGGACCGCACCGCGTGGGCCAGCACGTGGGCGCCGCAGTGGCGGCGCAGGCCGGCCGCGGGCAGGGGCGGGAGCCAGGCGAAGTCCAGCTGCCCCTCGGCCAGGTGATCGGCCAGCTCGCTGTAGTTGGCGTACAGCCGCACCTCCACCGGGTTGGCCAGGGCGCTGCTGAGGTACGCGCCGAAGTCGCGCGCCAGCTGGGGACCCACCGCTTCGGGCAGGGGGGGCAGGCCGAACAGGATCAGCTGGGTCATGGCCCGTCTCCTCGTCTTGGGTGGCTCATCGCCGGCCTCCCGGGGTGCGCGTCTCCCACGCAGCGCGGGCGATGCCGATGAACGATCGGGGCTTCAGCGACGCGCCGCCCACCAGGGCGCCGTCGATGTCGGGCTGTGAGAAGTACTCCGTGGCGTTGGTGTCGTTGACGCTCCCGCCGTAGAGGATGCGGATGCCGTCGGCCACCTCG
>CAYRNR010000355.1:0-3559 GCA_964425605.1 uncultured Rickettsiales bacterium
CGCTGGCGCTCGGCGTCGTCCCAGGGCGGCTTCATCCGCCGGGCCGCGACCAGGTCCAGGGTGGCCTCGATGGCGGCATCGGCCGCGCCAGCACGGCGCATCAGGCCCGCGAGCTTGACGCAGGTGTCGTGCCGGCGACCGTCCGGGATGACCTCGGGCAGCCGGCGGTTGCCCGGCTCGTACAGGGCCGCGGCGTGGGCCGCCTGGCCGTCTTCGAGGATTCCGGCGATGGTCGTGATCTCGTCCGGGGCCATACCGATGCGGCGCAGCACCGCCCACCACGGCGGTCCCTTGTTCGAGGAATCGGTGGTTGTGGTGGGCGAGGCTGGTTCGGGCTTCTTCGGTGCGCACAGGCGCTCCACCAGGACGGACGGCAGCTCGGCCAGCGGCTCGCCCTCGAGCACGTCCCAGAAGTACGAGCCCCCCGAGGCGTGGTTGGAGGGCGGAGCGACCACGTAGCCACCGTTGCCGCGGTGGTCCACGCCGGGGCCGAGCACGCCGGCGCCGATGGTGATCTCCGCGCCGTCGGGGTAGCGGAAGTAGGCGTGGACCCCACCGCCGCCGGTGCGCGCCTCCCAGGTCGCGGGAACCTCGAGTTCGTGCTTGAGCGAGTCCCAGGTGTCCTCACCGCCGTGGCGGGGATCTACGTCGATCACCACCAGGTCGCTGTCCTTGCCGGTGGCGATGGCGACGTTGGCGTCGGGCCACTTGCGCCACCAGGCCCGGATGCGCTTCACGTCCGCCGAGGCGTCGTTGCAGCCGCGCCGCGTGCGGGGGTGCTTGCCGGGGCTGGTGCAGTCCGGTGCGCCGCAGGTGCAGGCCCCGTCGACCATGCTGTGCACCGGGAACACTCGCCAGCCCAGCGATGCGTAGAGCAGGGCCAGGTCCAGGGCACCCTCGGTCTCGGTCAGGGCCAGTGGAGCGGACAGCGTCACGGTGCCCCCGGGCTGGTGCGGCGCGTGGCCTGCCGCAGCGCGCGGAAGCCGTGGAAGGGGGCGGGGTTGTCCTCCGAAGAGAGTTCCTCGGCGTGGAACGAGATCGATCGGGCGTGCTGGCGGAGGTACTGCATGGCCTCGAGGATTGCCCGCTTGCGCGGCTGCGCCTCGCCGTTGGCGATGGTCGCGGCCAGCGCGGAGGTGGTGGCGACCTCGGCGTGCTCCTCGCCACGCAGGTTGGCGATGTGAAGTGCTGCACCGATGGCCGTGACCTGCAGGGCGGTCCAGTCGTGGTCCGGCCGCCGCTGGCGGGTCCAGGCGCGAACCACGCGACCTCCGTGGAAGACCACCACGGCGACCTTGGGGCAGCCGCGCTGCCAGACCCCGGCGACGTACCACCGCGGGTCACCGTTGCCCGCCACGCGCCCCCTGGACAGCTCCTGGACCACGAACGGCGGGGGCAGGTCCACTGCCTCGGCGTCGACCGGGTATCCCCGCTTGCGCGTCACGGCCCGGCTGATGGCGATCAGGTCGGACACGGCGCCACGGGTCAGCTCATCGGTGTGGGACAGCAGCCGTGACACCACCTGGGCGTGCTCGCCCGGTAGCAGGGTCCAGGGCCGCCAGTTGCGGCACACCTGCAGGTACTTGAGCTGCTTGGGGGTGGGCAGGTCACGGCGCCAGGCGTCGGAGGAGACCTTGGCGTCGGTGGCCCAGCCCGCGGCCTGCAGGGGCAGCAGCAGGCGCCGGCAGTACGCGGTCCACGGGTCGGTGGCGACGGGGAACCGCTCTCCGCTGCGCTCCCGCTCCACGGCCTCGCGCGACGGGCCGGTGACCTTCTCCCATTCACCCAGCGCCTCGCTGAGGTGCCAGCCGAACGCCCCGAACAGGTCGTGCGGGTCGAGCAGGACCGCCCGCTCCTTGCCCGGGGAGGCTCGCAGGACGCGACCCACTTCCTGGATGAAGCGCACGCGCGCGCCCACGGGCCGGCGCAGGCACAGCCAGCGCAGCCACGGCAGGTCGATGCCCTCGGCGAGCATGTTGACGTGGACGATGCAGTCCAGGTCGCCGATCTCGAGGGCCTCCAGCGCCGCGGCGTTGTCGGCCGCGGGGCGGCGGGAGTGGACGGTATCGACGTCCATGCCGTGGGAGCGCAGCACGTCGGCGAAGTGCTCGGCGTCGGCGATGTCGGCAGCGTTGACCATGCCCGGGCCGTCGGCGTGCCGGTGGATGAGCTGGTGGCAGACCGCGTCGAGGTCCTCGTCGCCGTCGCCGTCCCAGGGGATGACGGTCCACGGCACGAGGACCCCGTCGTTCAGCGCGTCGGCCAGCGAGTAGCGGAAGGCCACGGTGTCCCACAGCCGCAGCTTCTCGCGGTCGTCGGAGCGGAACGGCGTGGCGGTGAAGCCGATCTGGCCCCCGGGCCGCAGCGCCTGCGATGCCTGGATCATCTGGGAGGTCTCGGTGCGGTGGACCTCGTCGGCGATCCACAGGCCGACCCGGCGGCCCTGTTCGTCGAGCACCTCGGCGAGCGCGGGCGCGGACGCGTTGCAGGCCACGACCACGGGCCGGTCGGCGTCCTTGGCGTGCGTGAAGTAGCGCCCGACCTGGTCCTGGCCGACGCGCTGAGCCAGCGTGTCTGCGAGCTGGTCCACGAGGGCCTGGGTCGGCGTGGTGACGACGACGGTGTCCTCGCCTACGCGCTGGTGGACGAGCTCGGCGATGAGGATGCTCTTGCCCGCACCCATGACCGCCGAGACCACGGCCCGGTGGCCGACGTCGATGGCACCGAGGACCGCGGGGAGGGCCTGGGCCTGCCACCGTCGCGGCGTCCAGGGGGCGCCGTCCCAGGGGTCGGAGGGTTCGGCCACCGCGCTCGGCGGCCGGATGGGGAGGTGCGGGTGGACCTCGGGTGCTCGTTGTGGATCAGACATGGTGTCCGTCGTCTCCGTGCCGGCGTGGGGCCGACTACTCGTCGCTGGAGTCCAGATCGGGGTCGGAGACCTCGCAGGACGGCTCGTCCTCGTCGTTGGACGGAGGCCAGTCGTCACCATCGCTGTCCGGCTGGGGCCAGTTGCCGTCGTCGTTCTCGACCTCGCAGTGGGCGGTCGCCGGCTCCGCGTACGCCAGCTCCTCTTTCAGCTCGCGGATCCGTTCCTGGCGACGGAACTTCTCGACGACGCCATCGAGGGCGCGACGGCGCTTCTGGTTCGCCACCTCGTCGAACGGCGAGCCGATCCGCAGGCCGGGCAGCTCGATCCCCAGGGCGATCTCGGCGGCCAGCACCTCGTAGGTCTGGGCCTGGTCGTCGCTGATCCGCCCCAGGTGTGCCAGGGTCTGGACGGTGCGGCGCAGGGACTCGGACTGGAACACCCGGCGGCTCAGCTCGTGCTGGGCCAGCAGCCGGTGCTCGCGCAGGGAGTGGCGGTCGAGGGCGCGTCCCCGCCCCGGCACGAAGAAGGTGTTGGAGGGCGGCTGGCCGGGCCAGGGCCGGGTCTTGCCGCGCATCCGGGGCAGCACCTCGTCCATCAGGAAGCGGCGCAGGCGCATGGCGGTGCGCTTGAAGGTCCGGTTGAGCACCAGGTGCAGGCCCGGCTCGAACAGCAGCACCAGGCGCCGCTCGA
>CAYRNR010000356.1:0-3544 GCA_964425605.1 uncultured Rickettsiales bacterium
CTGCGCACGATCCAGAAGAAGGGCCTGGCGGCCACCCTCAAGGACGCCAAGTAGCTCCCCGCCTCGTCACGTCCCCTCCCCTCCTCCCCTGACTTGCTCCCTGCGGCGAGATGCTGCGTTCGTTTGTGCATTCCCAGCCGCACGTACCTGTCCGCCTGGCGGCAACCACAGTACGGTCTATGAATCGAAGAGGATCAGCTGAGGCTCGGTCCGCCTTCAGGGAGGGATGGTCGGATCGGGCTTGATGGGGGTGGGCTTGCGCGGGGCCTCGGCCTTGACCTCGGCCTTGCGGGTCATCTTCAGCGCGCCGTCGATGATCGCGCCCTCCTGCATGGTGACCACGGGTGCGTGGATGTTGCCCACCACGTCGGCTCCACCGCGCAGGTCGGCGCGGTTCTTGGCGTGGATGTTGCCCACGACCTTGCCCGAGACGATCACGGTCCCCACCTTGACCTCGGCCTTGATCTCCGCGTCAGGTCCGACCTCGAGGGTGTCGTCGCTGAAGATCTCGCCGATGAACCGGCCGTCGATCCGCACGGTCCCGTCGAACGTCAGCTTGCCATCGAAGGAGCAACCTTTCCCCAAGAAGGCATTCCATTGCTTGCCGTCCTTGCCGCTCATGTTCCCATCCTCCTCGGCGCCCTCGGCACCGGGTTCCAGTTCTTTTCTGAGGAACTTCATCGATACCTTCAAAGCTCCACGTGGCCTGCAACCTGCCTATGACCACGTTGTTGTTGCACTACCTAACCGCTCGTTATCACTATCGTTTCTCAGAATTCACGCTCGATTGTCTCGACGATCCGGCCCAGGTCCTCGTCGTCGTTGTACTCCAGCACCACCCGCCCGCCACCGCCCCGTCTGGGGCTGATGGTCACGCGCGCGGACAGATAATTTCCCAGGCGCTCGGTGAGCCCACGCACATACGCCGGTGGCTCCGGCCGCGGCGCCACAGCGGTGGGCTGGTTGAGGAACCGCCGCACCGCGTCTTCGGTCTGCCGCACGTTCAGCGACCGGCTCACGACGTCGGCGAACACCTCGCGGATGTCGTCGTGGGCCTCCAGCCCCAGCAGCGCCTTGCCGTGACCAGTGGACACCACACCGTCGCAGATGGCCTCCTGCACCTCGGCGGGCAGGTTCAGCAACCGCAGCACGTTGGCCACCGTCGCCCTCGCCCGCCCCAGCTTCCGGCTCAGCATCTCCTGGGTGTACCCGTACTGCTCTTGCAGCTTGAGGTACGCCTCGGCCTCCTCGATGGGGTTGAGGTCCTCGCGCTGGATGTTCTCGATCAGCGCCAACTCCAGCGCGTCCGCCTCCTGCTCCACCGTGCGAACGATGGTCGGCACCTCTCGCAGCCCCGCCATGCACGCCGCCCGGTAGCGCCGCTCCCCGGCGATCAGCTCGTACCCACCCTCACACTGCTGGGCCAGCAGCGGCTGGATGATGCCGTTGGCGCGGATGGACGCCACCAGGTCCTGCAGGCCCTTGGGCGCGAAGGTCTTGCGGGGCTGGTTGCGGTTCGGGCGGATCTCCTCGATGGGGATCTGGCGCACGCGGCCGACGTCAGCTGGCGCCAGCTCCCGATCGGGGATCAGGGCTGCCAGGCTTGCCTTGCTGTCGCTGCGCTTGCGTGCCAACGGGGTTCCTTCCTCGCGCGCGGTCATCAGAGAACGGACACGATACGGGTTCGGAACGAGGCCTTCAAGCCGGTTTTTACCATCGGAGCCGCCTACGTTGGCATTCCGAGGAGGTGTGAGGGGGAAGCACGCAACGACGCAACGACGCGACGACGCAACGGAGAAGAGGAGGGGCAAGAGGGTGGGCAGAGGAGAAGGAGAGCAGGAAAGGAGAAACAAAGGGCGGATACTATGCTGACCATTGTTCCTTCTGTTTTCCCAACATTAAGATTCCCCTCTCTTCTTTGCGTCGTTGCGTCGTTGCGTCGTTGCGTCGTTGCGTGCTTCCCTCAACCGGCGCTTCTCAATCCCTCTTCAGCTGTATCCACGCCCCCCCGGCCGGTGAATCCAGCTGCCCAGAGACCTCGAACCCCTCGAATGCGCCGTCTGCATCGATGATAAGGGCGTCTTCGGCGCTCGCAGCGAGGATCCAGGAGCCGCCAGGTTCGAGGTGCTTGGCCACGGAAGCGGATATTCCACCGACGGCACGTGAGGTGATGGTGGGGACGATGAGGTCGGTGGTCTCGAGGCGTTGCTGGACGATCTCGACGTGGCTCAGGCCCATCTGTCGGCTGGCCTCGCGGAGGAAGGATGCGCGCTTGCGGCGGGGCTCGAGCAGGGTCCATTCACGGTCGGGCTGGGCGGCGGCGAGGATGAGGCCGGGGAAGCCGGCGCCGGTGCCGACGTCGAGGCAGGGGCCGTGATCGGGGAGGAGGGGGAGGGGGACGAGGGAGTCGACGAGGCCGTGGAGGATGAGCTCGGCGGGGGTGCGGAAACCGGTGAGGTTGGTGCGCTTGTTCCACTTGAGGAGGACCTCGACGTAGTCGGCGAGCCCGTCGACGAGGTCCTGTTCGGGAGCGAACAGGGGCTCGATGGCGGTGCTGATGGAGGCCTTGAGGTCAGTCATCGAAGGCTCCTCGGGCGCGGAGGTGGCCGAGCAGGGCGGTGATGGCGGCGGGGGTGACGCCGGGAATGCGGGAGGCCTGGCCGAGGGTCTCGGGGCGGATGCGGTGGAGCTTCTCGCGGACCTCGAAGCTGAGGCCGGAGACGGCGTCGAGGTCGAGATCGGAGGGGATGGGGAGGTCCTCGGTGCGGGCGAGACGGTCGACCTGGTCGAGCTGGCGGTCGATGTACCCGGCGTACTTGATGCGGGCGAGGATCTCGTCGCGGACGGCGGGGGGCCAGCTGTCGAGTTCGGGGAGCCAAGGTGCGAGGGCGCCGAGATCCACGCCGGGGCGGACGAGGAGTTCGCGCAGACGCAGGGCGCGGCGGGGGGGCTCGATGCCTCGCTCGGCGAGCTCGGGGCCATCGGTCGTGCGGACCTGGCGTTGTTCGAGTAGCTCCTGGCCGAGCTCGACCTGGGCGCGGCGGGCGCTGAACGCCTCGTGCTCCTCGCCGGTGAGCAGGCCGAGGTAGGCGCCGAGGTCGCTGAGGCGGTACTCGGCGTTGCCCTCGCGCAGCAGCAGGCGGTACTCGGCGCGCGACGTGAACATGCGGTACGGCTCGTCGGTGCCCTTGGTCACGAGGTCGTCGACGAGGACGCCGAGGTAGGCCTGGTCGCGGCGCAGGGTCACGGGAGCTCGATCCTGTATGGCGCGGGCGGCGTTGATGCCGGCGAGGAGGCCCTGGGCGGCGGCCTCCTCGTAGCCGGTGGTGCCGTTGACCTGGCCGGCGAGATAGAGCCCGGGGACGTCGTTGACCTGCAGGGTGCGCGCGAGCTGGCGGGGGTCGGAGAAGTCGTACTCGATGGCGTACCCGGGGCGGACGATGACCGCGTCCTCGAGACCGTCGATGGTGTGGAGCAGCTCGACCTGGACGTCCACGGGCAGCGAGGTGGAGAGGCCGTTGGGGTAGATCTCGCGGCTGTGCAG
>CAYRNR010000357.1:0-3529 GCA_964425605.1 uncultured Rickettsiales bacterium
CTACGGCTGGCCGGAATATAGCCGCGGGTGATCGCGCGGGCAATCAAATTGACTAAGCCCCAACCCGATGCTACGTTCCGGCTGCTTCCATGAGACGTCTATCGAACATCGCCATTTTCGCGCTGCTCGCTTCGCTGGTCCTACCCAGCTGTGCGCGCCGCAACGTGCGTCCTGTGACCGACCTCACCGCCACCGATCCCGACAGTGGCGCGGCGTTGATGCCAGAGACCGTCCCCGAGTTCGTCTTCGGACCCGGTGACGAGATCGACATCTCCGTGTGGCGTCACGAGGACCTGAACATGCAGATCGTCATCAGCCCCGACGGGGCCATCAGCTACCCGCTGGTGGGGCGCCTGCAGATCGCCGGGATGACCTATCCCACCCTGATGGAGATGCTCAGCACGCGGATCAGCGAGTACTACAAGGACCCGCAGGTCTCCATCAACGTCGTCAAGGTCAGCTCGATGAAGGTGTACGTGCTGGGCTACGTGCGCAATCCGGCCATCCTCCAGATCGAGAGCGAGCTCGACGTGGTCGGCGCGCTGACCAAGGTGGGCTGGCTCACCGAGGACAGCCGCACCAACAACATCCTGCTCATCCGCGGTGGTCTGGAAGAGCCCGAGCTGTTCACCATCGACATCGAGCAACTGCTGGCCACCGGCGACATGCGTCAGAACGTGCCGCTGCAAAAGGGCGACATCCTGTTCGTGCCGCCCAAGACCATCGTCAACGTGGAGAACTTCTTCCGACGCATCACGGGCATGCTCAGCCCCTTCGTGTCCGGGACGGTGATCTACCGCAACGTGACCACCGGCAATCCGGTGGGCGCGTCCGGCGCGCTGGACTAGCAACGGGGTTGCGCGAGCCGGGTTTTCCGGCCATAGAACCCATACCTCCATGAGAGTCGCCATCTCCTACCCGCCCTTCCACGAGAAGGGCAGCCCGATGTTGACCCAGAACCGGCAGTTCCAGTGGATGTCGGTGGGATCGTACATCTACCCCATCGTGCCTGCCACGGCGGCCACCTTGCTGGCGCAGGACGGCCACGACGTGCTGTGGGACGACGCCATCGTGCGGCGCCTCGACTTCGACGGGTGGTGGCGGGGGCTGGAGAACGCGGCGCCCGAGCTGGTGGTCTTCGAGACCAAGACCCCCGTGGTCAAGCTGCACTGGAAGACCATCGCCGAGCTCAAGCAGCGGCTGCCCGAGGCCCGCGTGGTCCTGGTGGGCGATCACGTCACGGCGGAGCCCCACGAGCAGTTCGAGAACTCCGCGGTGGACTTCGTGCTCACGGGCGGCTCCTACGACGTGGGCCTCAAGGCCCTGGTGGACCACCTGGAGAAGGACACGGCGCCGCCGGCGGGCCTGTACTACCGCGACGGCGACGACGTGAAGGAGACCGGCGCGTTCGAGCTGTCCAGATCCAGGGACCTGGACTCGCTGCCGTTCATCGACCGGCGCCTCACGCTGGCGGACCGCTACTTCGAGAAGTGGAAGCGCCGCGATCCGTTCTTCTACACGATGGCCGGCCGCGACTGCCCCCGGCCGAACTGCTCGTTCTGTTCGTGGACGACCATCTACCCGCGGTTCGCCACGCGCAGCCCCGACAACCTCCTCGACGAGCTCGAGATGCTGGTGCGGGACCACGGCGTGCAGGAGGTGTTCGACGACACCGGCACCTTCCCGCCGGGCAACTGGCGCAAGAAGTTCTGCGCCGGCATGGTGGAGCGGGGCCTCGATCGGGAGATCCTGTTCTCGAGCAACGACCGCTTCGACTACGCCCGGGACTTCGCCATGGCCGAGCGCATGAAGCGGGCGGGCTGGCGCAAGGTCAAGTGCGGGCTGGAGTCGGGCAACCAGGCCACCCTGGATCGCATCGACAAGGGCATCTCCGTGGCGGACATCGTCCGCGGCTGCCGCCACTTCTCCGAGGCGGGCATCGACGTGCAGCTCACCGTGATGGTGGGCTACCCCTGGGAGACGCGGGACGACGCCCAGCGAACGCTGGATCTGGCCCACGAGCTCATGACCAAGGGGTATGCCGAGATGCTCCAGGCCACAGTCGTGGTACCCTATCCAGGTACGCGCTTGTTCCGGGAGTGCCTGGAAGAGGGCAGCTTCCGATTCGATCCGAGGGCCTACGAGCGGTACGACATGACCGAGCCGGTGCTGACTACACCGGACATGGAGCCGGCCGAGGTCATGGAGATGTGTCAGGGCGTGTACAGGTCGTTCCTGCGGCCGCGGTTCATCCTGCGGCAGCTGGCGCGGATGCGATCCGTGGAGGACCTGGATTACGTGAAGAGGGGTGTGATTGCCGTATGGGGTCACCTGAAGGACTTCGGGCGCGAAAGGGTAAGGGGCATCCGAGGCTGAGGTCCCTGCCGCGGCCGGGCTCCGTGCCCGAGCCGCGTATGCGCCGACTGGAGCTCGCCCGCGACCTGGCGGTCGTCGTGGACGTGCTCGCGATCGTGGCGGCGTACTGGCTCACCCTGCAGGGGTGGAAGCTCGTGGCGCCCGAGCTGGCGCAGCTCGCACCCATCCCCTTCGGCCGGTTGCTCCTCAAGGGCCTCATCGTCCCCCCCGTCACCCTGCTCGTCCCGCTGTGGTGCGTCATCGCGTACCGGATGCACCTGTACAACCCCCAGCGCAACGTCTCCACGCCCCGCATCCTCCGCGACGTGGTCGAGGCGGTGGCGGTGTTCGTCGTCGGGGTGGTGCTCGTGGAGTTCCTGCTGCCCCAGCAGCACTTCAGCCGCACGGCCGCGGCCATGCTGGGGTTCTCGACGCTGCTGAGCGTCGGCGTGGTGCGGCTGCTGATCTTCTGGGGCGTCCAGGCCGCGCCGTTGCGCGGCGTTCAGACCCAGCACGTGGCGATCATCGGCACGGGCCCGGTGGCCACCCACCTCGCCGAGCGGGTGCGCAGCTTCGAGTGGCTCGGCTTCGAGCTCGTGGGGTTCATCGAGGACGAGCGCACCACCGACATGTCGGGCGGCCCGTTCGTGGACCCGGAGCGCGTGCTGGGCGACCTCGACGAGCTGCGTGACCTGGTCAACGCGTACAACCTGCACTACCTGGTGCTGTCCGACTTCGCGTATCCGCGCATGGACGCGGTGCGCCTGGCCGTGGACATGGAGCGCATGGGCGTGCAGCTGCTCAAGGTGCCGTACTCCCACGGGGTGGTCTCGTCGCGCATCGCCACCGAGAACATAGGTGATCTGGAACTCGAGGCGTTCCGTCCGGTGCAGTACACCGCCGTGGCCTATCGAGTGAAGCGCGTGTTCGACGTGGTCGCCGTCCTCGCCGGCGGCTTCTTCATCCTGCCGCCGTTGCTGCTGGTGGCCGCGCTGATCAAGCTCGACTCGAAGGGGTCGGTGCTGTTCGTCGATCGCCGCTTCGGCAAGGGCGGTCGCGTCTTCCCCTTCTACAAGTTCCGCTCGATGGTGGCCAACGCCGCAGACCTCCGGGCCGAGCGCGACGATGACAACGAGAGCGACGGGCTGCTGTTCAAGATGACCCACGACCCGCG
>CAYRNR010000358.1:0-3495 GCA_964425605.1 uncultured Rickettsiales bacterium
CGTTGTGCTTGACCGGCAGTCGCGGGCGGGCCTGGCCGGCGACGACGAGCACCCTGGCCAGCGCGAGCAGGGCAGGGCAGTAGTCGCCCGTGACCGTTTCGTCCTCGGCCGCGACAGGGAGCCATCGTTCCCAGGCTTGTCTCGACCTCCCGGCAGCATCGAGATCGGGTGATTCAGCGGCGCTGAGCGCAGCCCATCGCGAACGGGCCTCCTCCCGGAGGTCCTCGGCGGCGTCGGCACCCACGGCCCCGCAGATCCCCTCCAGGTAGTAGCAGAACTGGGCGTCCCACAGGAGCATCCCATCCCGCTGCTGGAGGGCCTCATGGTCCGAGTCGGGCGGAGGAGAGTCGTCCACCCCCAGCACGGCGGCGAGGCGGCGGAGGTGAGCGGCGAGCTCGGGGGCGAGGGTTGCCTCGGCAGCCGGGTCCGGGGGTAGCCCCTCTTGCTCCCTGGCCAGGCGCACCAGATCAGTCGGCGGCGCCGGGTCGCGGAGACGGGTCTGCACCAGCGACCAGGCGCGCGCTGCGCCCGCGGTGTGGGAAGGGAAGGCCACGACGGCCCCCGGCGCTACCACCCGTTTGGCCCCCGGCGGTACGAGCCTTGCTGGTCCCGTCCGCTGTTCGAGCCACCAGACGGCGCCGAGGTCGCCTGCGCGGCTTCCGCCGGGGTTGCCGGGCGCAAGGCGCCGTGGAACGCCGGATCGCGCCACAGCACGAGCGGATCGTCGGGCTTCTCGACGGTGTTGGCCTTGACCACGGAGAGGTGGACCAGCCGCCGGTGGGGCTTGCCGTCCACCACGGGGATCGTCAGCATCGCGATCCACTGCAGCGCTCCGAGGATTCCAGACGAGCCACGGACGTTGTTCATGTCCGCGCCGGTGGCGTCGCCCTTGTCCGGCTTGCGCGTGTGGTGCACCAGCAGGACCGTGGGCTGGCCCGGCAACAGCGTGAGCTGCTCGGCCAGCTCGATCATCGTGGTGGAGGCCTCGACGCTGTTCTCGGCGTCGGCGCCGGAGAACCGCGCGAACGGGTCGAGCACGATCAGCGCCCAGCCCTCGGGCGGCGCGCAGGCGGACAGCCAGGTCCGCAGCTCCTTCCAGTACGGTGTGGGCATGATGTTCGGGTCGCCCTCCTTGGGGTTCGTCCGGCGCATCGACATGCGAACGCTCTGGCCGCGCAGACCGGCTGGGAACAGGCGCGGCGCCAGAGTCGCCTCGTCGTCGGCCGAGTAGCCGTCCAGCGCACCGGCGCGGTGCAGCCGGAACCGCAGCAGCGGCCCGTCCAGCTCCGCCATCAGCATCGCCACGCCGCCGGCCTCGACGGCGGGGTAGGTGCGGAACCACGGCCGGCCCGCGGCGACCGCCAGGCCGAGCTGCACCACCCCCCAGGACTTGCCGGTCCCGGGCTCGGCCGCCAGGCAGCCGACGACGCCACGCGGGAGGAAGGGGTTGCCGTTCGCGTCCTCGAGCAACACGGGCAGGGTCGGGTACGGACCCGTCATCCAGGTGCCCAGGCCATCGGCGACCGAGGTGGTGTTCAGGTCCGCCAGCGACGGGTAGAGCGGCGGAAGCGGGGCGGCCGGTTCCTCTTCACTGGCCCCGGCGGAGAGTTCGTCCTCGACAGGAAACGGCACCGTGTCCGCTTCCGGGTCGTCGGGCAGCGTGCCGGCCCGCAGGCGGTCGTTGTCGTCCAGCGGGGTCATGCCGCCTCCGGCGACAGCCGCCGCAGCTCGCAGCGGTCCGCCAGATCGTGGGCCACCCTGGTGGCGTACTGGTGTCCGCTGGCATCCAGATCGGTACGCAGCAGTATCCGGCTGCCCGTGGGGATGCGCGCGGCGAGGGCCGAGGTCCAGGCACCCGACCACAGGCCCAGCACGGCCGGCGCGGTCTCCGCGGCGTCGCCGTGGCGGGTGGCCCAGGTCAGGAAGTCCGGCTCCCCCTCCACCACGACGATCCGTAGCGGCGTTGCTTCGGGCCACCAGCGCGGTCTCTCGCCCGTCCGCAGGAGCTGGCGAAGCAGGCCATCGGCCAGGACCAGACCCGACGCCGATCCGGGCCCGGCTGCCGCTGCTGCGGACTTCACAGCAGGGAACTCCTCGGGAGGGCGGTCGAGCTGCCCCGCGGGTGCCTCTCCCCTGGCCAGCAGGCGGCACCACCGGGCGCGCAGCGACGCCAACGCGCCCGTGGCGTCGTAGACGGGGAAGATGCAGCGCCAGCCCGCCGACCACGGACGGCCTGCGCAGCGCGCCCACGCCGGCAACGCGCCAGTCGTGGGCAGGGCCCGCGCCAGGTCCAGGTCCGAGACCTTCGCCGTGTCCAGCCCGCGGTACGTGAGCCAGGCGCTCACCTCCGCGTCGTCGTAGACGTCATCGCAGGCGTCCCACAGCTCGGCCACCTCACCCGCGGGCGGGCGAGCGGACTGCAGATCGGGATGGGTTGTTGAAGTAGCCGTTGTCGTCGCCGGCGACGAAGCAGGGGCCGGCGTGCTCTCCGAGGTCGTACTTGCGGAGCACCAGCCGTGTTCGACATACCATTCCCGGACGTCCTGAACGTAATCGGGAACCAGGTCGCGCAGCCGGCCACCGGCCAGCCGCGTCGCCACCAGGTCGAGGCCGTCACCGCCGGCCCCGCAGCGGAAGCAGCGCCAGCCACCCCGGTCGGGCGTCAGGCCCAACGGTCCGCGTTGGTCGCGGCTTCCACGGCGCTCGGCTCCGCAGGCAGGACAGGGGCGGAGGGCTCGCTTGGTCCGATCTGACTCAAGGCCGAGAGCAGCCGCTACATCGAGCAAGAGTGCGTGGCGCGCGTCCTCGATCCAGACGGCTGTCATCGGTCGGCCCTAGCGGCGGACAAGGAGACGGTGCTCCTGGCCCCGCGCTGGCGGATCTCGGTGTCGAGCAGGGCGCCCACCGGATCGGTGGGTGGCTCCGTGGATCGGCCGAGGTCCTGGTCTTCCTCGATGGCGGCGGCGAGCAACCGGGCGAGCTGGCGTAAGCCACCGTGGAAGGCATCGCCCCCCTCATACTCGCGCTGCTGTCGCTGCCGTCCGCCCATCGACTCACCCCTCCACGACGTCCCACAGTTCGTCGGTCGTGAGGTGTTCGAGGTACATACAATCCATCAGCTTGCGGCGGCTGCGCCTCGTCAGGGGTCGTCGGCCGTTGAGCAGCCGGTTGAAGTGGACGCGGGAGATCCCCACCTCGTCGGCGAGGCCCTCCTGCGTCCAGCAGAGATGGTCCAGCACCCGCTCGATGGTCTCGCGGCGGAGCCGGTAGGTTGTGTGTGTCGGAGTCATCATCGTATCCTCTCGTATCCTAGATACACTGACCTCTTGACGAGGGCAAGAGGATTATGTAACCTCACTGTAGCCAAGTTACGAACGGAGCCGACGATGACCGAGAAACGACCGCGCGCCACCGCTTTCGGCGACTACCTCAAAGAACTCCGGGAGGCCACCGGGCGCTCCCTCCGGGCGGTCGCCCCGGAGGTCGGCGTGTCCT
>CAYRNR010000359.1:0-3495 GCA_964425605.1 uncultured Rickettsiales bacterium
CCAGCTATGTGGTCGTTTTCTCTATGGGAATTAGGCTAACCGATCACGGATGGGGCCGAACGGCGGTGTGGCGACGTCACCATGGGAGGTGTTCGTGACGCCACGGTGTGTGTTTTCTGGCGTTTTTCGAATCCGACGCCCACCGGCGAGCCGCCCAACCACCTGGAAACGGTGCGGAATCGCTGGACATCGCCACCGTGGGGGTGGAGGGCGCAGCGGTCGGGTTGACGGCGCGGATGCCGCCTTCGGTGAGCAACGTCGAGTGAGTTCGATGACGGGGAGCCCGTCGTCACCAGGCGGATCGACGAAGTAGGCCTCGTCATCGATAGGTGGGGTGACGGCGTCGAACTCCGCGGGCGGGACGACGTCGAACTCCCACTCCCCTTGGAGCCAGGGAGGAGCACGGGCAGGCTTGAGTTCGGGGACCTCGGTGTCGAGTCCGTAGTGGTGGGTGATGCGCTGCAGAGAGTTGGCATCGTGGATGGCGGTGACGATTTCGAGCCGCCCCCCGTAGTCGGGGCATTCGAGGGGATCGAATCCCCAGGTCCGGGAGAAAAGGGCGGCCCAGGCCGAGGAGCACTGCTTACGGCCAGGACTGGGCGGCGGTGGCTGGGCCTCGCGGTCCGCGACGTCTTCGGCGCCAGCCTCCCGACGCCAGCGCGCTCGCACGACCGCGGAGTAGGCGCCGTACTGCCTCCAGGCCGGGGCGGCCACCCGCTTGAACCCCAGCGGCGGGATGTGCTGGACCAGCCGGGCCAGGAACTCGAGCGGCTCGAAGGAGATCTCTCGGCGGCCCGTGCGCCAGTGGGGGCGCTTCAGACGGATGTGAACAAGGGGATCGTTCTGGCCGTCGTGGCGCATGCGGGACAGCGCGACGGGAGGGCGAGCAAGATACTTGCTCAAGTCCATCAACCCGTCCCGGTCGCCAGGCAGGATCTTCACGTCGTTATGCACCGTAAAGCTGGTGCGCCAGCCCGGCACTGTGAGGCCACGACAGCATGTTCTCGACGGCTGGGCGCCCCCGTCTCCTCGGTGAGCAGATCTCGGGCTCGCAGGAGAGCGAGGACCTCGCGCCGAAAGTGCTCCTCGATCAGGGACAGGTCGTGACCTCGGTGGATCGAGATCCGGACGAAGGTGCCGTCAGGGCCCAGGCACCCGTCGGTGGCGATCAGGTGCGGGTGTGGGTTGTACGAGAGATCCGAGTTGAAGGTCTGCAGGACCGACACGATGCCGGGCTTGAGACCGTCCTGGCCGAGGGCCTCACGGAAGAAATCGGTGAGGACCTTGGCGGCCAGGCGGCACAGCTGGCCGAGCAAGGACGGGTCGTGCCGGAAGAAGGGACGGATGCGCTTGGGGATGGTGAACACCCACTGCCGATGGGGAACATCCGCCAGTACATCGTCGACGAGCCACTCGGCCCACAGGGTCGCCTTGCGCTGGTGGCACGACTGGCAGAGGAAGCGGACTTTGCAGGTTCAACGGCGCCTCGATCTTCTGGAAGGTCGAGCACCTCGAACCGCTGCTGTTCCTCCGAGCCATCTAGAAGTCCGGGCGGTGGGAGGACATGAGCCGGGGGCTGGTCAGGAACACGTACTTCCTGGAGTTCCAGTTCCCTCAAGCCTGGGACTCAGCAGCGTGATGGGAGGTCCGAAATGCCCCCTCTCTGAGGATGCGCCCACCCTGGCATTGCGCTGGACTGCGACGGCTGAGTCAAGCACGCAGTGCCGACGATTTCGCTTGACACGTCGGTTTCTCGGACCAGTAGAATACGTTTATTCGAATTGGGGGCTAGAGTAGTTGTGCCTAGGGTTACGTATCTTACGCAAACTCTACTCGGGCCATATCGGCGAAATAGAAGCAATCCAACAAGGAGTAGACATGCTTCGGACCCTCCTTTTTCTGGCCTCGACCCTCTGTCTGTGTGCCTTATTCTCCAACAGCGCAAGCGCTCTGGACTGCCCCACTATATGGAGCGGAGAACCGTGTACATCAACAGAGTTGACTGGGGGAGTGGAAGTCTGCAAAGCCTCAGGTATCTACTATCCTGTCTGCGAAGGTGGTGATAACGCTGATCGCTTCATGGCCTACACCGATGGAACAGATGGATTCGTGTTCGGTGAAATCAACAGCGTAAAATTCTGTTGCACAAGTGACGATTTCGGGAACGCCAGCACGTTAAAGATCATTGGAGGTGATGGAAATGACGACATCTACACGTACTATTCTAGCGAACCTGATGTCCCATGGGAGAACGACACCGTAGTTTACGGGGGAGATGGCGACGACGAAGTGTTTCTGAATGCGGATCCAGACAACACAGAGCATGTAGAGGCCGGAGACGGTGATGATATCGTCTACGGGAATCATGGTGCCGACACAATCTACGGTGATGCTGGTAATGATACCCTTGATGCAGGAGATGGTGACGAGCAGGAAGGAAATGTAGTGCGGGGTGGTCGAGGAAACGACGACATTTATGGTTCGGACTGTGTGAGTTCTTCTTATGAAGACGACCGACTGTGCGGCTGCGAGTGCACCAATCGTGATTCGACGATTTGCGACGGCTACGACGACAAGGATCAGATATGGGGTCGTGATGGAGAGGACTGGATAGTAGGTGGGCCAGATCACGACCAACTACACGGAGATAACGGCCAAGATCATCTCTTCGGAGACTATGAACTGGGCTACTCCGGAACCGACGCTGCTTACGACTTCATCTACGGAGATGGCAACGAGGACACCATCTACACGGGAGATGGAAATTGGGGTTACGTGAGCGGGGGCGCGGGGAATGACCTGATTTATGTTGGAGGCTACTATACGACTGTCGAGGCCGATGGTGGGTTTGACGTGGTTGACGCTTCCAATGGTGTCCAGGTTACGGTCTACGGTGGGACAGGGGACGATACAATAACCGGTAGCCCGAATTCGGACACCCTGAGCGGCGGAGACGGAAACGACACCATCTCCGGAGGTGCGGGAGATGATATCATAACAGGGGGAGACGAGGAAGACGTACTGTACGGCGGAGATGGAGATGACACCATCTCCGGTGAAGCGGATGATGACACACTGTACGGTGGTGCAGGCCTGGATGACATCCTTGGTGGCAGCGGTGACGACTGCGCCGAAGGTGGCACAGGATTGAACGACTTCCAGTACAGTTTTGGCGGCCTACCAAATCCGGGCGATACGTGGATTGATGCGGAGTGCTCGGGAGGCGGTAGATGTGTAGGCCACGGCTGGACATACATGTACACCAGTGGAAGCTGTCCCTAACAGCCCGTTGATCTATCCACCCGCATCGGTTGGCACGAGCGTTCGGCTCTGACCCTTGTTCTGATCCACGATATTGCTGACCACGAGTAACTGGTCGCCGGATCGCCTCCACAATCCGCCCAGAAGCGCCAGAATCGCCTCGAACAGGCGGTTTTGGCCCGCCACCAAGCCCCGCGGCGTGCCGAAGCCGTAGATCGAGCGCATCACCAGCCC
>CAYRNR010000360.1:0-3474 GCA_964425605.1 uncultured Rickettsiales bacterium
TCCGTGTCGTCGCAGGGCACCAGCTCCAGCAGCCGCAGGTAACGCACCGGGTTGAAGAAGTGCGTGACCATGAAGTGCTTGCGGAAGTCCTCGCTGCGCCCCTCGATCATCGAGGCCACGGAGAGGCCCGACGTGTTCGAGGTGACGAGGCTCCCCGGCTTGCGGTGTTCGTCCACCATGGTGAACACCTTCTGCTTCACGTCGATCCGCTCCAGCACCACCTCGACGATCCAGTCGCACTCGGAGAGCTTCTCCACGTCGTCGGTGTAGTTGCACGGAGTGACTAGCTTCGAAAGGTCCTTGCGGTACAGCAGCGCCGGTCGGGCCTTGATCATGGCCTTCATCCCAGCGTCGGAGAACCGGTTGCGTACCGCGCGGTCCTCCAGGGTCAGTCCCTTGGCCTTCTCCGCCTCGTCCAACTCGCCCGGGGCGATGTCGAAGAGGTAGGAGGGGATGCCCGCGTTGGCGAGGTGCGCGGCGATCCCCTGGCCCATGACCCCTGCACCCAAGACGCCTACACGTTCGATCTGGATGCCCATGGATCCTCCTTTTCTCGGAAATGAATGAGCGTTCATTCACCTACATGACATGGGCGAAATAGTCAAGGTGACGGCCCGGATCAGGGGGGGCGGAAGCGCTCATTTTTCATGGTGGGGACGGGCACCGCCTCGCGGCCTGGTCAAGTGCCCGAGCGCAAAGAAGTTATAAAGTAATGAACGTCCCCTTTTCTCCTCCGTCCCCTTCTTCCCCCCCTCTCATCCCCCTGTTCGAACCACCGCCGGCGCCACTCGCGCGAAGCGCACCGCCCGAAGCCTCTCCCGCCCCGATTCCCCGTTGCGTCGTCGCGTCGCCGCGCCGTTGCGTGCTTCTTCTGTCCGCTGTTCCGGAGGAGACCCGACGTGTAGGCGGAGAAATGAGGGGTGATTCAGACGATCCGTCGGGAGGGGCCGCTACCGGGTACGAGCGTCTCGATGTTCGCCGGCTTGTCGAACTTCCCCTCGCACTTCACACACTCGATGAACGGATCGCCCTTGGAGGTGGCGAACAACGGCATCCAGTACAGGGTGAAGTACTTGACGGGCTGCTTCTCCACGAAGTTGCGGGGCACGCCGCAGTCGGGGCAGTGGATCTCGCCGCACCAGCCGCCCTGGACGGGCTTGAAGAGCCACTTGTTGCCCCAGATGACGATGAAGGCGAGCGAGATCACATGGACCGCCGGTACCTGCCGCCGACCTCGTAGAGCGCGTGGCTGATCTGGCCGAGGCTGGCGACGCGGGCGGTGTCCATCATCTCGGCGAAGATGTTGCCGTCGTCGAGGACGACCTGCTGGAGGCGCTGCAGGGCGGCGGCGCAGGCGTCGGCGTTGCGGTCCTGGAAGCCGCGGAGGTTGTCGATCTGGGCGTGCTTGCCCTCGACGGAGCAGCGGGTGAGCTCGGTGTCCTTGACGAGCGACTCGCCGGCTTCGGCGGCGGGGTTGAGGAAGGTGTTGACGCCGACGATGGGGTACACGCCGTTGTGCTTGAGGTACTCGTAGTGCATCGACTCTTCCTGGATCTTGGAGCGCTGGTACTGCAGCTCCATGGCGCCCAGGACGCCGCCGCGTTCGCTGATGCGCTCGAACTCGGTCAGGACGGCCTCCTCCACGAGATCGGTGAGCTCGTCGAAGATGTAGGCGCCCTGGTTGGGGTTCTCGCAGCGGGCGACGCCGAACTCCTTGCCGATGATCAGCTGGATGGCCATGGCGCGGCGCACCGCCTCCTCCGACGGCGTGGTGACGGCCTCGTCGTAGGCGTTGGTGTGGAGGCTGTTGCAGTTGTCGTACCACGCGAGCAGGCCCTGCAAGGTGGTGCGGATGTCGTTGAAGTCCATCTCCTGGGCGTGCAGGGACCGGCCCGAGGTCTGGATGTGGTACTTGAGCATCTGGCTGCGGGCGTTGCCGCTGTACCTGTCTCGCATGGCCACGGACCAGATCCGCCGCGCGACCCGGCCGATGACGGAGTACTCGGCCTCCATGCCGTTGCTGAAGAAGAAGCTGAGGTTGGGCGCGAAGGAGTCGATGTCCATGCCGCGCGAGAGGTAGTACTCCACGTAGGTGAAGCCGTTGGCCAGGGTCAGCGCGAGCTGGGTGATGGGGTTCGCCCCGGCCTCGGCGATGTGGTAGCCGCTGATGCTCACCGAGTAGTAGTTCCGGACCTTGTGGTCGATGAAGTACTGCTGGATGTCGCCCATCATCTTCAGGGCGAACTCGGTGGAGAAGATGCAGGTGTTCTGGGCCTGGTCCTCCTTGAGGATGTCGGCCTGGACCGTGCCGCGGACGAACCGCAGCACCTGGGCACGGATCTCCTCGGCCTCGGCGGGCTGTAGCGCCCTGCCCTTGTCCTCGGCGGCCTTGTCGAGCTGCTGGTCGATGGCGGCGTTGAGGAACATGGCGAGCATCATCGGCGCGGGGCCGTTGATGGTCATGGACACCGACGTGGTGGGCGCGCACAGGTCGAACCCGTCGTAGAGCTTCTTGACGTCGTCGAGGGTGCAGATGCTGACGCCGCTCTCGCCGATCTTGCCGTAGATGTCCGGGCGCTCGTCCGGATCGTTGCCGTACAGCGTCGCGCTGTCGAACGCCGTGCTCAGCCGCACGGCCTCGTCACCGGCCACGAGGTAGTGGAACCGGCGGTTGGTCTGCTCGGGCGGTCCCTCGCCCGCAAACTGGCGCTTGGGGTCCTCCTGGGTGCGCTTGAAGGGGTAGATGCCCGCGGTGTACGGGAAGTGCCCCGGCAGGTTCTCCAGCAGGCGCCAGCGGACCACCTCGCCGGGATCGGTGAGCCGGGGCAGCGCCACCTTGGGGATGCGGCTGCCGGCCAGGCTCTCGGTGGCGAGAGCGACGCTGATGTCGCGCTCGCGCACCTGGTAGGTGTAGGTCTCCTGATCGTAGGCCTCGCGGAGCCCGGGCCATTCCTCCAGGAGCTGCCGCGCCTCGGGGCTCAGCTGCCGCTCCCAGTGCTGCCGGCGGTCGTCCAGCGCGTCACCCGCGTCGCCGTCGAGCTGGCCCTTCACCTGGTCGATGTGCCACAGCTGGCGCACCACCTCGGCCTGCTGCCCGGCCCGGCGGCGGTAGTCGCGACACGCCAGGGCGATCTCGGCGAGGTAGCGCACCTGCTCGGGTGGGATGATGGCGCCGCGGTCGGAGGAGACCTTGCTCGCCGGCGCCTCCAGATCCGACGCCCAGTCGCGCCCGGTGTCCCCCTCCAGCAGTCCCCGCACGGCGTGGTAGAGGGCGTTCACGCCGTCGTCGTTGAAGCGGCTGGCGATGGTGCCGTAGACCGCGAGGTCCTCGTCGGTGATCGCCGGATCGAACAGCAGCTTGCTGCGCCGCACCTGCTTGCGCACCGCCTTGAGGGCGTCGGCGCTGCCGCGGCGGTCGTACTTGTTGAGCACGATCAGGTCCGCCGCGTCGATCATGTTGATCTTCTCGAGCTG
>CAYRNR010000361.1:0-3439 GCA_964425605.1 uncultured Rickettsiales bacterium
GCCTCGACGTTGGTCTTCAGCGCGGTCTCCTCCTGGCTCTTGCCCTTGGTGGACTTGCCGCTGTTGACGTCGATGGCCGTCAGGGCCTCGGTGGGATCGATGACGATGGACCCGCCCGACGGCAGGCGCACCTTGCGCCGGTGGATGGCCTCGAGCTGCTCCTCCACCTTGTAGTGGGTGAACAGCGGACCGCGGCCGTCGTACAGGGTGATCTTGCCCTTGGTGCGCGGCATGACCGCCTTGAAGTAGGCCTGCGCGCGATCCAGGGCGGCCGGCGTGTCGACGACGATCTCGTCGATCTCGCTGGAGTAGTAGTCGCGGATCATCCGCACCACGAGGTCCCCCTCCTGGTGCAGCAGCAGGGGGCCCTTGCCGCGCTTGGCGTCCTGGTGGATGCGCTTCCACAGCTTGAGCAGGCTGTTGAGGTCCCGGTTGAGGGCCGTCTTGGTCTGGCTCACGCCCGCGGTGCGGACGATGAACCCGGAGCCCTCGGGCGCGTCGAGCTTGGACGCCAGGTTCTTGAGGGTCTTGCGCTCGTCCTCGGACTCGAGCTTGCGGCTGATGCCGCGGGAGCTGTCGAAGGGCATCAGCACCAGGAAGCGGCCCGCCAGGGAGCAGCTCGTGGTCAGGGCGGGGCCCTTGTTGCCGATGGAGTCGCGCGTCACCTGCACGACGATGTCGCGGCCGCGCTTGATGACCTCGTTGATCCGGGGACGCCGCTCCCCCTTGGCTCGCGGGGGGGCCTTCTCGTGGTACGCCGCGGGCACGATGTCGTCCAGGGGCAGGAACCCCTGGCGCGGCGCGCCGATGTCGACGAAGCAGGCGTTGAGGCTGGGCTCGACGTTGGCCACGGTACCGCGGTAGACGTTGCCCTTGATGAGGTGGGAGTTCTGCGCGTCGATCTCGATGTTGTCGAGGACGCCGTCACAGACGATGGCCGCTCGCACCTCTTCGGCGCGCGCGTGATTGATCAGCATGAGCTTGGACATGGATGGACCTTCCGTACGGATCGGGCATTGCCGATCCCGCCGATGGGCAAGGGATCGGGCAAACGGGAACTGGGAACGGGGCGTGGTTCCGGCTGCGCCGGATTCAGTATCCCGGAGTGTCGTCGATGGAGGTTCCCCCCATCACGCCGATCCGCGGCCCGCGCTTGCGTCCGCGGCCACCGCCACGACCGCGTCCGCCGCGGCCGCCACCGCCGCCACCCTTGGAGCGCTTGGCCAGCACGTCCACGAGGATGCCGTCGTCCTCGCCGAAGTCGGCCGAGATGATCTCCCAGCCCTCTCCGCCGATGTTGTTGAGGCTGCTCTCGGGCAGCTCACGATAGATTCGGTATTCCCACTGCATGAATGCCCTCCGGTGCTCGACCGGGGTCCGACTCAGGAGGCCGGCAGGACGAAGAACGCGTAATTGCGCTCGTACTGCGGGCCCTCACAGCTGACGTCGGCCCAGTCGTAGCTCCAGACGTTGATGAGTTCGTACTGCGCGACGACATCGTCGGAGTACGTCACTTCGAAGGTGCTGCTCTCACCGGGCCAGAGCGCGAGGCTGAGCTGGTCCCAGGTGAAGTACTGCACCTGTAGGTTGTATTGGTCGCCGCAGTCCAGCTCCAGCGTGGGCGAGCAGCCCACGTCGTTGGGGACCACGTTCTCGAAGAACGGGCTGGCCGTGGGGTTGTAGTCCCAGACCGGGTCGTAGAAGCGATCGTCGTTGTCCAGGGCCACGCCGTTGGCGCCGGGCTCGCCGTAGAACAGCACGAGGCCGTCGGCGTCGGTAATCAGCGCCGTGGTGGACGGGAACTCGATGCTGGAGAAGTTCCAGATGAAGTACCAGATCACGGTGGCGCCCACCTCGACGGGGATCGTCCGCCCCTGGGGCAGGTAGTACTCGAAGTCCAGCCACAGCAGCAGCTTCTCGCCCTCGCCGATGTTGAGGGTCAGCACCTGCTTGGTGCCGTCCTGCACGTGCCCCCCCACGGTGAACTCGATGCCGAAGGCGAGCACGTCGTTGAGGGGATCGCCGTCGTCGGCGAGCTCGCGAGCGAAGTCGGTCCAGTACTCGTCGTCCGTGCCGTCGTAGCCGTACGCGTTCTCCGGTTCGGTGAACTCGAAGCTGTACAGGATGTTGTCCAGGCCGAAGTTCTCGCACTCCTCGGGCTCGACGCCGGAGGTGGTGTCGTCGTCGTCGCCTTCACCTGGACAGCCGGCGGTCAGCGCGCCAAGCAGCGCCCCGCAGACGAAGATGAACTGGGTCCTCATGATCGAGCTCTTTCGGCCCCGACGGGGGCCCGTCTCCTCGATGGATCGCCAGATTCTGAGGTCTGGACCCCCGTGATGTCAATCCGCGAGTGGCTCTGCAGGGCCCTCGGCGAGTCGTTCCTCGGCCCGATCCACCCATCGGTTTCGCACGCCGGCGGCCGCAGCGAACGACAACATGTCGCGGTAGATGGCCATCGCCTCGTCCAGCCAGCGGCCCAGGGTCTCGTGCAGCTGCGCGGCGTAGACGGCCTGCTGCTCGACGGTCAGGAAGTCCGGGGCGGGGGCCTCGAGCACCCCTCGCCGCTGCCTCTCGTGGAGCTGACCGAGCTGGTAGCCCGCGGCGCACACCCACAGCGGCGACGACAGGTGACCTGCCCAGCGGTAGTGCTGGCCGGCCTCCTCGAACAGCTCGATCCGCCGCTTCAGCCCCTCGCGCTGGGCCTCGAGGGTCGGCACGTCCATGGAGACGCGGTCCATCTCCTCGGCGATGAGGTCGCCGGCGAGGACGTGGGCCTGCGACAGGTACCACAGGACCTCCGGATCGGCGTCCACGCCCACCGCGCCTGCATTCGCCGCGGTGAGGGTCTCCAGGGCGGGCAGCAGCAGGTCGGTGGCCCGCCGGTCGCGGCCGAGGGCGTGCTGGCACGAGGCGAGCTGGAGGTCCAGCTTGGCCGTCTCCAGATCGCTCGTCGGCGCCCCTCTCCGCTGCAGGCTCCGGAAGTCGCGCTGGGCCTTCCGGGGTTCGTCCAGCAGCAGCCAGGCGAGGCCTCGGCGGAACCGGGCGTCCACGGCCACGTCGGATCCGCGGCCTGCGGTCATCGCGCGCCCGAATCGCTCGACGGCGCCCTCCAGCTCGCCCGCGCGCTCCAGGCACTGGCCCGCCAGGTAGTGGGCCAGCGCTGCCTCGCCGCTCCGCGGCGCGACGGCGGCCACGTCGTCGAAGCGGACCAGCGCCTCCTCGCACGCGCCCGTCTCCATCAAGATCCGTCCCTCCTCGAGGAGCTCCTCGGGGGATGTCGCGGCGGCGATGGCGGGGGTGGCGGCGATCAGCAGGCTGATCAGCCGAACGAAAAACAGGAACCTCCCCGGCGCGGCCGTAAGGGGGACAGCCCGATTACCCCGGTTTACGAGGTGGGCTAGGTTTGGCCGCATCAGGCTCCCCTGGTCAGAAGGGGAGC
>CAYRNR010000362.1:0-3439 GCA_964425605.1 uncultured Rickettsiales bacterium
GAAAGTCGCCGTCTGGCGGGCCAGAGCCCGAGTTGTGTACGTCAGACGGACGAAACTCGCCGTCTGGCGGGCCAGAGCCCGAGTTGTGTACGTCAGACGGACGAAACTCGCCGTCTGGCGGGCCAGACACGAAGTTACGTCCCCTGCCCCGTCTCCTGCCCCTTCCCCGTCTCCTGCCCCTTCCCCGTCCCCTGCCCCTTCCCCGTCCCCTTCCCCGTCCCCTTCCCCGTCCCCTTCCCTCGATCTCGTCGCCGTCGGCGCTGTGGGCAGTGTGGGCAAACTCCGAGCGCAGCGAGGTGTTTGTCCAAGGGCCTGTGCGCGAGCCGCGAAGCGGTCGTGCAAGGGGGCTGTGGGCAGGTCGTGGGCGGCGTCAGCCGTCCAACACCTGTCCATGGCCCCCGGCAGGTCCGCCACTGTCCATGGCGCTCCGGCCCGTCAGTCCCACTCGATCTCGAAACGGTCTCGCAGGGCGTCGAGGGTCTGGGCGCTACGGGAGCCCACGTTCAGGTGTACGCCGGGTTCTCCCGGGCAGGACGAGACCAGCAAGTCCTCGGCGAAATGGAATCGGTGGGGATGGGCTGGCCAGGACCAGGGAGGCAGGGGGATCTCCCGAAGATGATCGAGCATGGCGGTGGCGGTCTCGTCGGGGACCCAGGTGGCGGCGGTGTGGTCGCTGCCCCAGAGCAGCTCGAGGGAGAGCGCCTGGACCAGAAAGGACACCAGTGAAGGGGACTCCGGCGCGAACGACCCATCCCAGGCAACCGACACGGGCTGGTCGGGGGAGGCGACGTCGAAGGCCCAGCTGCACACGCCCTGGTTCTCGATGCAGAAGATGCGCTGGTCACCTTCGATGCCGAGTTCTGCTGGAGGAACCCAGTGGTTGGAGGTGCCGTGGAGGAGGCCGGTCTCGTGGAGCCAGATCAACGGCTCGTCGCCGACGGCGGGGACGTCACTGCCGAGGGCCCAGATGGCCAGGTCGCGCAGGGTGGCTTCCGGATCGGTCTGCGCGCCCAGGAGGAACTCCGGACTCGGCCGCGGACGGACAGGCGGGGCGCCGAGGTCGCGGTAGACGTCCATGGGGAGGCCCGGCGCGAAGGAGAGCCGGATCTCGGGAGTGGCGCCTCGCCGAACGACCGGAGAGTGGCCGTTGCCGAGGTAGGCCCACTCGTCCGGGGCGAGTTCGGCGAAGACGTACACAGGGCGCTCGGCGATGCTCGCGGCGAGGTCGGCCGGTATGGGTCGAGTGCCCGTGATGGCCGCCTCGCTGTCGAGGCACCAGGCGTCCGGGTCGGAATGCAGCGGCGCGAGGCAGAGCAGGCCGTCTTCGCAAGAGGCCCAGTCGCTCCCGGGGATCGCCTTCGCCCGGAACCAGCTCAGGGCCCCGGCGCGGCTGTGGGTGGACATCCAGTTCGGTGGGAACACTGCGGTGCCCTCCAGACAAAAAAAGGGCTCCCGGTCGGGAGCCCTGGTCGATTGAACGATGGTGCGAAAGGGGGGACTCGAACCCCCACGAGCGAAAGCCCACTGGACCCTGAACCCAGCGCGTCTACCAATTCCGCCACTTTCGCACCAGCGAAGTGCCGGGTGAAATAGCACAGCTTTCCGAGGTGATCAAGCGCGCGGGATCATCCTCCGGCAAGTTCTTGGATCACCACTCGATGTCCGCGTCCTCGTCGGCCTTGTCCACGTCCTCCCAGTCGATCTCGGAGTTGGCTTCCTGCTCTTCCTCCTTGGCCTTCTTCTCCTCTTCCTCGCGCTTGCGCTCCTCCTCGAGCTCGGCCTCACGGGTGTCGGCGTGGAGGGGATCATCGGCCCACTGGTCGAAGTTGAAGATGTCGTCCCCGCGTTTCTCGCTCTGGGCCGGGGCCTGGACGTCGTACTGCACCTGGCCGGGAGTCCAGCCCTCGGGGCGACACAGGTCGATGGTGTAGGAGAACTTCACCGCGTCGATCTCGTTGGACATCTGGCGGGCGAAGACCTCCCAGTCACCCGTGGAGTCGCTGTAGGTGTGCTTGCTGCGCTGGGCCGCGAGCTCTTCCCCGTCGGGACCGAACTGGGCGTTGGCGACGGTCTCGGAGGTGCCCGCGCCGAGCATCTTGTTCAGCTCGCTCACCACGTCCTCCCAGGCGGAGGCCTCGCGGAACATCCGGAATTCGACCTCGACCAGGGTGGCCTGGGAGCCCCACTCCTCGAAGCGCACCGTGTAGTTGCCCTTGTGGTTCCACATGACGCCGGTGACCAGGTACTCGCCGTCGGCGCGGTACGCGTGCCCGGCCTCGCTGGTGTCGGTGATCCCCAGCTTGGCCGCGACAGACTCCAGGGACTCGCACCACTGGAGATCGGCGGGCAGCACCAGGGGCGACTCGATCGCCTCGGTCTCCTCGGCGGTCGCGGGGTTCGAGAGGGTCGCCACCAGAAGCAACATCAACAGGGTCGTCGTTCTCATCGTTGGACCTCCGTAGCTTCGCGCGCGTCCGAATACAACAGACCTCGCCACAGCCTGTCAATTCACTCGGCGACGCGACCGGGCACCAACGTGCCCGATCGGCGGGATGGTCCGGGCCGACAGTGACATCCGTGTCCTGGACTCGAAGGCGGTCCGTGGACCGAGGAGGCGGCGACCCGTGCACCCAGGTTTCCAACGCCTGGATATCACAAAGGTTTCGAAAAAGAAGTGAAAAACGTGCCGATATTGGCACGAGCCTTGAAGTGTCTTCGGGAGCAATCAGGTTCCTCGAACGGACAACCCGGTTCCCCTCGAGGTTTAACGTGCCCCTCCTCGAGGGGGACCGAGGTTGTCCAAACCAGGAACGAGAACAGGGCCGCCGGCGCGGCCCTTTCTTTTTGCCCTGGTGAGGACCCAAGTTATTGAAATCGGGACTGATTTTGCCCTACCCTGGAATCCGGGACCGGGGGGAAGATGGCCCTGTTCGGACACGGATTTCCCGGGGGCACCAGGAGGAGCGATGAGAACCACCACCTTGCTGCCATGGCTGGCAGTCACCCTGTTGCCGCTGGGCTTGCTGCAGCTCGCGTGCAGCGACAGCTACATGGCGTCCGCCGACGAGGCAGACGGTGGCGGCTACGCCGGCGACGACGACATGGCCGCCGCGGACGACGACGACTATGCCGGCGACGACGACGACGACGCGCCGCCGGAGCAGGAGGACGACTTCATCTCGGTGCCGCCGTCCCCGGGCGACGTGTTCGTGTTCGTGGTCAACCCCAGCCGCGACTCGGTGACCAAGGTGGACGTGGTGACGCGCCAGATCACCACCATCGAGGTGGGCGACGAGCCCAGCCAGGTGGTGGTGACGCCGGACTATACCCGCGCCGTGGTCTTCAACGACGGCGAGGACTCGGTCTCGGTGGTGGATCCGGACACGGACGAGGTCTCCACCGTGGACGTGCGCGAGGACTTCAACTACCTGGCCCTGTC
>CAYRNR010000363.1:0-3392 GCA_964425605.1 uncultured Rickettsiales bacterium
TCGGTGAGGTGGTGCTGGATGGCGTCGCTCATGGCGTTGAGCGCCTCCTTCATCGCCACCTGCTCCTCCACCGACGACGAGCGCGGGTCCTCGAGCAGCTCCGACAGGGGGCGGGACTCCTCGCCGCGCTTGGCCTCGAAGGAGACCAGGAACACGGACCGCCCCTCGTCCACCAGCGCCCAGTACTCCTGGATGTCCACACCCAGGAAGTCGGCCACCTCTTCGGGCTCGGCCACCCGGCCCAGCCGCTGCTCCAGCTCCACCACGGCCGCCTGGATGCGGTTGGCGGTGGAGCGCGCCTGGCGGCTCACCGGATCGAGGCGCCGCAGCACGTCGAGCATGGCGCCGCGGATGCGGAAGTCGGCGAACGTGGAGAACATCACGTGCCGGCTCGCGTCGTAGCGGCTCATGGCGTCGAGCAGGCCCAGGGCGCCGGAGTTGATCAGATCCTCGAGCTCCACCGCCGCGTCCGGGGGAATCCTCGCCATCAACCGGCGCGCCATGGCCGCGATCCGCGGGGTGAAGTGCTCCATCGTCTCGTCGCGAGACATGCCGTCGATACAGGATCCGTCCTGGTAGGGACCGCCGTATCCTGGGCTCTCGAACCGGGGCATCATCGGCCTTCCTCCCCCGGTACAGGGGAAGCCTGGGCCCCAGGCTCCTCGCCCGCCTGGCGCCGCAAGCGATCGAAGATGGTCTTCCAGCGGGCCAGCTGCAGCCGAGGCATTCCGCCTGGCGACTGCAGACCCTGGACACCCAGGGGGCCTCCGGCAGCCATGGCCAGGCCGAGCACCATACCGAGCCTGGCGTCGTCGTCCAGGCCGGTGAGGATCCACCCACTCGAGCGATGCTCCGCGCACTTGCGGATGGTCGTGACCGCGTCCCCGAGGGAGCGACGGCCGTCCACCACCGGGATGAGGACCAGATCGCCGAAGCGGTTCATCCAGTTCCCGTATCCCAGACCAGGTGCGCGCTCGCGTATCGCCGGCAGGTCGATCACCACGACCCGGAGCTCGTCGTTCAAGGATACCGCGTGTAGGGCCTGATCGGCGTCGTCGAGATACGACACGTCGTATCCGGCCTCCGGAACGACCTGCGTGTCGGTGGTGATCAAGAGGATACGATCCGGCACGATCGCGCCGGCCATGCGGCAGATCTCCTGGGCCACGGTGGTGCGCCCGGACATGTCGTCCCCGGCGAGCCCGAACACCTGACGCACCGACAGATCCAGCGGCGGACTGCACGGCGCCAGCCGCTCCATGACCATCTCCATGATCTCCCACGGAGTGGCGTCCAGGCCGGAGTCCTCCTCCATGGCCTCTCGGCACAGGATGGTCGCCTGGTCCTCGCGGACCCCCGCCGCGAGCAGCACGTCCAGCACACGCCGGAACCGCGCCGGCCACATCTCCTGCGAGGCGGTGATGCTGGCCGACTGCGCCGATGTCGTGGGACGGGTGAGGAACTCCAGCAGGCTCGGGATGCCGATACGGTCCATCAGGCCGACGACGATCTCGGTCTTCTCCTCGCCCGACTCCTCCCGCACGGTGAGGACCTCGAGCAGCGCGGTCTCCTCGCCGAGCTCCGCGCGCGCACGCCTGGCGGCGTCGGTCATGGTCCGACCCCGGAACCGGTAGACCTTCTTCGGGCGCATCTCGTCAGCCATCTCAGGCACCCACCATGCCGAGGTTCTCGACCTGCGCGGTGTGCGCGATCTCGCCACTGCTCAGCACGCCGACCGTGGGCAGGACCCGCTCGATCAGCCTGCGCAGGGGGCGCCGCAACGCCGGCGACGTCAGCACGACCGGGAACCTGTCCCCGCGAGCGTGGCGCTCGACGGCCTTGCCCAGGTTCTGGACCAGCTCGCGCAACAGCACGGGTTCGACGGCGATCTGCGCACCGGTGTCGTCGGCGCGCAGGCCCTCGCGGAGCTTCTCCTCCAGGGTCGGGTGCAGCACGAGGCACCGCAGCTTGCCGCGGTCGTCCTCGTACTGGCGGGTGAGCTGGCGAGCCAGGCGGCGACGCACCGCCTCGGAGAGCTCGGACACGTCCTTGGTGCGTTCCCCCTCGTCGGCCAGCGTCTCGAGGATGGTCAGCATGTCCCGCACCGAGACGTTCTCGGTCAGCAGGTTGCGCACCACCTTGAGCACGATGCCCAGCGACAGGGTGTTGGGCACCAGGTCGTCCACCACCTTGGGGTGGGTCTTGGCCACGGCGTCGAGGATACGATGCAGGGCCTGGCGGTCGATGAGCTCCGGGGAGTAGCCCTTGATCACCTCGCTGATGTGCGTGGTGATGATGTTGGGCGGGTCGACCACGGTGTAGCCCGACGCGCGCGCCTCCTGCACCTGCTCGGGCTTGATCCACAGGGCGTCGAGGCCGAAGGCGGGCTCCTTGCCCGGCGTGCCGCGGATCTTGCGCCGGGCGTTGCCCGGGTCGATGGCCATCATGTGCCGCGGCAGGATCTCGCCGCGCGCCACCTCGGTGCCCCGCAACATCACCTTGTACTCGCCGGGCTTGAGCTGCACGTTGTCGCGGATGTGGATCGGCGGCACCAGGATGCCCATGTCCTTGGCCAGCTGGCGCCGCAGCCGCTGCACCCGCTCGTTGAGCTCGCCGCCGCGCCGCGGATCGGCCAGCGGCACCAGGTCGTAGCCCACCTCCATGGACAGGGTGTCCAGGGTCAGCAGCTCCTCCACCGGCTCGGCCGCGTCCCGGGGTCCACGCTTGGGCGCGGCTGTCTTCGCCACGGCGGCCTGCTTCTTGGCCGCGCGGTTCGCGCGCCAGGCCAGGAAGGCCACGCCGAGTCCCAGGGCCAGGAACGGCGCGCGGAGGCCGGGGATGAGCATCAGCAGCAGCAGCAGCGCCGCCAGCGCGATCAGGACCTTGGGGTTGGACAGGAACTGCTTGCCGATCTGGCTGTCCAGCCGCTGGCCGTCCCCCACGCGGGTGACGATGACACCGGCCGAGACCGAGATGATCAGCGCGGGGATCTGGCTGACGAGCCCGTCGCCCACGGTGAGGATGGTGTAGACGCTCGTGGCCTCTCCCAGGGAGATCCCGTGGCGGGCCACGCCGACGATGAGTCCGCCGATGATGTTGATGCCGGTGATCAGCATGCCCGCGATGGCATCACCACGGATGAACTTGGACGCGCCGTCCATGGCGCCGTAGAACTCGCTCTCCAGCGCGATGTCCTTGCGCCGCTCGCGCGCCTGCTCCTCGGTCAGCAGGCCCGACGACAGGTCCGCGTCGATGGCCATCTGCTTGCCGGGCAGGGCGTCGAGGGTGAAGCGCGCGGCCACCTCGGCGATGCGGGTGGCGCCCTTGGTGATCACGAAGAAGTTGATGATCACCAGCAGGATGAAGATCACCAGCCCGACGACGAAGTCCCC
>CAYRNR010000364.1:0-3379 GCA_964425605.1 uncultured Rickettsiales bacterium
ATCGTCACCGCCCTGTTCCTGCTCGGCTTCGCCGGGATCGCCCTGACGGGCTGCAGCGAGGAGGAGGCCTGGAGACAGACCCAGCTCAACGATCAGGCGGACGCGTACGAGGAATTCCTCGAGAAGTACCCCGACAGCGAGCACGCCGCCGAGGCGATCAAGCGCATCGAGGAGCAGGACTACGTGATCGCGTCGGAGCTCGGTACCGCCGACGCCTATCGCAAGTACCTGGAGAGCCACCCCGAGGGCTCCAACTCCGACGACGCCAAGCTCAACCACGCGCGGTTGCTCTTCGAGGAGGCGAAGTCCGAGGTCAGCGGCGCCAAGATGGAGGAGTACCTGCGCAGGTATCCCGAGGGCGCCTCGTCCGCCGACGCCACCCACTACGGCAAGGTCTACCGGTACGCCGAGAACATCGCGATCACCGAGGCCACGTCGCGGCCGGTCAACCTGCAGAATGATCCAGAGGGCCCCCTCGATGGCCACGGCATCTACGCCAAGGTCTCGAACAACGGGGACGCCAACCTCAGCACCTGCCAGATCCGTATCGAGTGGCTCAGCGAGGCCGACGTGGTGCTCCTGCAGCGCCTGTGGTACGTGGCCACTCCGCCCCTGGACATGTACCCCACGCCCGAGTGGATGCAGGTCCCGATGAAGCCCGGCGAGACCCGCGACCTGACCTACGAGTTCGGACGCAGCGTCAAGCCCGACTACTGGGACGGCAAGGTCCGCCTCGTGGTGCACGACCTGGTCTTCGAAGGGGAAGCTGAAGCGGTCCAGAAGAAGGCGAAGTAGCCGTCAGCCGCGCGACTTGCGCCCCGGGTTGCCCCCCAGCGGGCCGTCACCGAGGAAGTCCTGCGGCGAGATCTCCATCGACTGCCCCAGCAGGGGCGAACCCTCCTGCACCTCCTTCTCCACCATCCGCCGCATCGACGCGGGTTTCTGCGGCGAACCCACGGCGTCCCGCAGGGGCTGGGTCATCTCCACGACCTTCATGGTCGCGGCGTCCAGGTAGAGGATCGCGCCGAGGCGGTGGGCCAGCCGCTGGGTCTCGGGGGCGCAGGTCAGGTTGACCAGGGCGTCGGTGGGGTCGGACGCGTCGATCCCGAAGAGCACGTGCTGGGAGGCCGAGGCGTGCATCGCGGCCTTCACGTCGTCGTAGTCCTTGCAGTGCTCGATGACCAGGTAGTCGGCGCTCATGCGCGGCGCGAACGAGAGTACCCCCTTGTAGGTGTAGTGGTCCGCCAGCAGCAGGATCACGTTCTGCTTCTCGAGGTAGAACCGGGGGCGCTCCCCGACGTAGACCACGCGCTGGCCCACGGCGGGGCCCGCGAGGATGCCGGCGAGCATGGCCAGCATGGACTCGCGGGTCCGGTGCCTGGACGCGGCCACGGCGATGAGCGTGGGCGGTCCGGACAGCAACTTGGCCACCTTGGTCCCGAGGCGCCGGTCCTTCAGGCGGGCGCCGAGCTGCTCCCTGAGCTTCCCGGGGGAGCCGGTGGACAGGCCCTTCGGGGGCAGCGACTCCACCTTGGAACCGGGGTAGCGGATCACGTCCATCACCTGGCACTCGTACAGGTGGCGGGGGAACGTCCGCAGGTAGAGATCCACCTGGTACTTGCCGTCCAGGCGATAGTCGATGCGCCCCGAATCGCAGCCGTCCTCGCTGCGCTCGCTGATCAGGGCCATGTTCCGCAGCCGGTTGAGTACGTCGCTGCCGTCGTTGCGGTCGATGTTGCGCAGCGTGGCCATGCGCGATCCGAATCCGCGCCCGGTAGGGGTAGCGGTCGGACATGGTGTCCACGAAGATCTCGCTCGCGCCCATCCGGATGGCCTCGGCGAGCAGGTCGTCCACCAGCTTGACGAGCTCCGCGGACGCGCTGCTGTCCTCGCGCAGGGTGCGGATGTCGGCCTCGTCCGGGACCTCCACGTCGCCGTCGTCACCGGCCCGCTCGATGACCATCTCCTCGATCTCGACCTCACCGGTGCCCGTGGCGCCGGGATCCGACCACTCCTCCGTCGCGGGTGCCTCCCCGCTCGCGCCGCCGCTGGAGAAGTCGTCGAACCACGGGTCGCCGGACGAGCCCTGGCTCTGCCGGCCCGCCGCAGGGGGTGCCTTGCGGGGCGGCTTGCGTGTGAGCGAGGGCCTGCCCGCCTGGGGCTTGGGGGGGAACGACTCCGTGGAGTTGGTCAGCCTGCCGCCCGTGGTGGAGGCGCGGGGTGTGTACTCCCCCGACGTACGGGACGCGCGCCCGCCCGCGGCCTGTCCACCCAGGGGACCCGCCGCCGGGAACGGCCCGTCGTTGAGGGCCTGGCTGGCGTAGGCAAACTTCAGCGCCTCCTCCACCTCGCCCCCCGGCGCCTGCCTCGCGTCGATCTTGAGCCCCGTCTCCTTCTCGAGCCGGGTGAGCATCCCGCGGTTCTTGGGGTCGGCGCACACGACGGTGAGGGTGGTGGCCGTCGCCCGGATCGGGAGGATCTTGAACATCATGGCGAGCTTGAGTGGGACCCGGGTCAGCGTGTCGCCCGTGGGCAGGGGGAAGCTGAACTTCGGCGCTGTGGCCACGACGACCTCCTGAGGTGTCCCGACACGCGCTCCCCTGACGCCGTCCGCGCGCGTTCCGGAATCGGATCCGGTCGCCGTCAATTCTACACGAAAGAAGGATGGCTAGTCGCCGAGACCGGCGAGCGCCCGGTTGGCGCGCTCCGCCCACCGACCCTCGCCCGCCGCGGCCTTTCGCAGCAGGGTGATAGCCTCCTCGTCGCGCTCCTGCAGGTGGATGGACCAGGCCAGGTAGTATCGGTACAGGGGCTCGTCCGGGGCCCGCTCCACCGCGCGGACGAGGAGCCCCTCGGCCACGTGCGGCCGATCACACATCAGGTGGGAGACACCGGCGTAGAACAGCGGCGCAGGGTGGGTCTCGTGGGGGCCGGACGAGCGGCCCAGGAACACCGAGGCGTCCTCGAACGCGCCGCTGTCGTACGCGGCCATCCCCGACTGCCAGGCCCACACCGCCACCTCGTCACTGGACTGGGGCTCCCAGTCGGTGCCTGGCGCCGGGCGCAGCGGCCCGAATGGTCCCGATCGCCCCAGCAACAGGTAGGACGCCAAACCTGCGGCGAGGAGCAGCGCCAGGGGCACCACCACCCTGGCGCGCACCACCGGGGGTTTGCGGTCGCCGCTCACCTGATGGGCTCCCGTACGGCGGCGGTCTCGGTCACCTCGGTGCGGCGGCCGTCGAACGCCACGCGCGCCAGGCAGGTGGCCGGATCGTGTTCGAGCCAGAGCCAGGTGCCCCGGCGATGGGATTCTTCCAGCAGCGCTCTCTTCTCCTCGAGGATGTCCAGTGGTGAGAGATCGTACCCCATGGTCCACGGA
>CAYRNR010000365.1:0-3355 GCA_964425605.1 uncultured Rickettsiales bacterium
GCCGCCGAGGGACAGGGGTTTGTCCAGTGTATCGATTGGCTCCCCTCTGTTGACCGTAGATAGAACTCTGGTGTTCGAGGTGGTGGTGCCGCGGGCTACCGCGGCAGACCGCCCTACACGCGAGCAGATGAGAGCGGTTGTGCGTGAGCGGTGGCGGGGCTGGCAGCGCTCGCTGGACGAGGGAGTGTACAAGAGTCGGGCCGAGTTGGCGCGGGCCGTCGGTGTCTCCCGGGCCGCTGTTACGCAGGGGCTGTCACAGCTGAGAGATGAACAGGTTCAACCTGGCGAGGTGAGTCACTGATCGCAGATCAGCAGGTTGTCGATGTAACCCTCGGAGTGATTTACGGAGTATCGATCAAAACCGATGATCGATGCCGCAAATCGGCTGAGCTGGCTTGTGCATGTCACATTTGACACATTGAAGGTCCAAAGTACGCTACCGCCCGAATCCTCCACCTCTGCATGAGCATTTCCGCCACTGTATTCTATCCGATAGGTATACCACTCGTTCGGAGAGTGCTCTGGGCTATAAGAAGTGTCCGCTCCTGCGCAGGAGTTGATTCCGGTCATATTTCCTTGGTCATCTACTGCCATATAGGCAATCAGGCGGTCCGAATTCTCGTCCATCGCTGCGTCCATCAAGCCAATATAGAGACGCTGAGCCCACGGCATGCTGACATACTTGACGTCGAATTCCATGTAGAGGTTGCCACCACTGTAATTCACGCTCTTGTAAGCGTATTCGCTTGAGTGACTCTCCATCCACACGTGGTAGCTGCCCGAACCTGAGTCCCAGTAGTAGTGGGAGGAGTTGTTCGTCGTCCAACCCGGGTCGCTCGAGAAGTCCGTCTCGTACACCAAGTCGTACCCGGAAGGACAAGGATTCGTCGGTGTCGTGTCGTCGTCGTCGTCTCCGGTGTCGTCGTCTCCGGTGTCGTCATCTCCGGTGTCGTCATCTCCGGTATCGTCATCTCCGGTGTCATTGTCGTCGTCGTCGTCGCCGGACCCGCAATCGCAGGTCCCCCAAGCACTGCCATCGTCTTCGCAGACCTGCACCCCCTCATCGCCACCGGGGCAGAGACACTGTTGGGTGACTCCCGGATCACATATGGAACCAGAGGTGTCGTCGTCGTCGTCGCCGCTTGGACAGCCGGTGAGAAGAAAACCTACACCGAAAAGGACCGTGACTATCAGGCTGCTCATTCGCATCTTGGTTACCCTCCGACCAAGAAGTCTACGCTTCAACTCCGCGCCATCGCAAGTAGGTCCAGCGCATTCTGTGAGGAGGCTTCAACACCCGGATCGCCGGCCAACGGGATACCTTTCTGGTGCTGGTGGCATCGACACATGCTGATGGAGCAGCAGAGCGGCAACCGATGAGCCGTTCTGGTGCCGACAAGATGACGGGGCCGTGAACGGTTCGTCGGCGTCACACCTTCTTCTTGGTGTTCTCGCCGGAGCGGATGTCGATCTTCGTGAAACGGGACCCATTGGGTGGGATGGCGAAGAAGAAGGGCTTTGGGGTCTTGGCGGCCGCCCGCTTGATCTTCCTCCAGTTGCGCACCACGTTCTCGATGAGCGCGCAGGCGTCCATCTTCTTGCCCCGGACGACGAAGCCGCCGACCTTGTTCTCCCTGTACTTGCTGATTTCATCGGGCCGATACCGGATGCGCTTGTCTCGCGTGATGACGTACCAACCACGCTCACCGACGATGGGCAGCCACTCGTGGTCGGGGACACCCTCCCCGAACTCGTCGATGGTGTGCAGCACCGGCTCCCCGAATTCCTTCATGCCATGGGCGAGTTGGAGAGCGAGGTTCTCGTCGAAGATGAACTTCATCGTGGTCATGCAGCGATCTCTCGCTCGAAGCGCACCGCTGCCTCGGCCTTGGCGCGCGAGATGCCGAACCACCGGCAGACAGGCGCGATCTTTTCCCCCTCAGCCAGGTAGAGGTCGTAGACGTTCGTGGTCTTTACAGAGCGGTTCTTGACCGTCGGTGCGCCGAAGCCGAACGCCGGGTCGATCACGACGGGGGTCTTCTTCCCGAGGGGGTACAGGCGGGAGGCGTAGCGGACTCCCTTGCGAAACTCGATCTCATCCGCGCAGGACTCGACGATGTTCGGAAGGACCCGCTGGCCGCGGGTGAGCAGCTCCAGCAGGGTGGCCTTCTCCGCCTTCTTGACCTCCTCGATGACGATGGCGTTGCCGAGGGCGTAGATCCTCCGTTGCGCGAATGGATACGGTCCCCACAGCTCGGCGGCCTCCCTGATGGCGGCACGGGCCTTCTGCATGCTGAAACGGCGCTTGAGAAACTCCTTGATCAGCCACAGCTCGACCAGATCACCGAACGTGGCATAGGGGTCATCACCAGCGCGAGCGACCATAGGGCTCTGTCGAACGGTATCTTGCGCGTCGGGGGGCCAACGGTAGGTGTACCCGTGCAGCCATCTGCGGACGCGACTGGGCGTCAGCCCGACCAGGCGTGCAGTCTCCGCTGCCGGGTAGCGAGGCTTAGAGTAGGCTTCGACGAGATCGAACGTCATGGTCCACCTTCATGAACACCATAAACCAGTCGCCTGACGTCCGCACGTCCCTCGGGGTCCTCGGTGCGCGACCCGGAGTTCGCCTGCATCAGGCGGGCCATGCAGCGTCCTGGGCGGCCGCCACGTCCTCGTCCAGCACGTCGGCGTAGATCGCCGTGGTCGAGACCTTGGAGTGGCCCAGGAGCCGCTGGACGAGGCGCAGGTCCTTGGTGGCCCGGTAGACGGTGAGGCCCGTCGTGTGGCGAGTGCTGTGGAGGGGGCGGTGCTCGATGCCGGCGCGGTCCAGCGCGGCCGTCCAGCGCTTCCAGACCGCCGAGCGGGTCATCGGGCTGCCGGTCCGGCCGGGCAGCAGCGGGGCGTCGCCGTCCGTCTCGTAGCCGGCGTTTCGCATCCAGGCGAGGTACTCCTTCAGCGGCTTGCGCAGAGAGGTGGGCAGCGGCACGTCCCGGGCCTTGCCGCCCTTGCCGCAGCGGACGTGGACGCGCGGAGGCTGGCCGTGGACCAGGGCCAGGTCGGCGATGACCAGCGCACACAGCTCGCTGGCGCGCAGGCCGGAGACGATCGCCAGGTGGATCAGCATCGCGTCGCGGACGGGTAGCCGGTGGCCGCGCGCCCGGGCGACGATGGCCTCGCGGTCGAGCAGATCGAGGAGTCGGGCCGTCTCGTCCGGCGTGAGGTACTTGTGGCGGTCCAGGGTCGTCATCGCGGATCGGGCCTCTCGCTCTCGGCTCGAAGGTGTCCCGGGTCGGTCATCCTCTGGTCCCGGTTCCACTGGCACCAGCCGAGGTGGGCCAGCATCCACAGCGCCTCC
>CAYRNR010000366.1:0-3331 GCA_964425605.1 uncultured Rickettsiales bacterium
CGTCCACGAACCCGGCGCGGTCCTCCACCGGGTACTGCATCTTCAGCAGCGCCTGCTTGACCACCCCGCGGTTGGAGCGGGGCACCCGGAACACGCCCTCGCGCACCGCGCCAGACGTCAGCTGGGACACCACCTTGGAGCGGGCCAGCGTGCGGGTCACGTCACCGTCGGTGGTCTCGAGGTGCAGGAACTCCTCGTCGCCCGGCATGAGCTGGATCTTGCCGAAGCGCGACAGGTAGTCCTCGATGTCCACCATCACGTGCGACGGCACGTCGTACTTGGAGTACCCCTCGAAGGTGTGCCGGATGTCCCCAAGGGTCAGGCCCGCGGCGGCGGCGTTCCAGATGCTCAGCGGGGTGATCCGGTAGGTGTGGATGTGCTCGGGGGACTTCTCCAGCTCGGCGAACCGGGACAGCTGGTCGCGCACCTCCTCGTAGAGGGGGTTGTGCACCTCCAGGAGGACGGTGCCGTCACCCTGCACGATCAGTGGATTGGACGGGTTGTACTGCATACGCCGTCCCGGCGGCGGAGCGCGAACTCCGTCGTGCCGCGGTTCTCCCTTTCGATACCCGGCTCGGCCGGTCGCCCGGTGGCGCCGACCGCGCGGTCTCCCCCACCGAGACCGCTATTCCTGAAGTCGCCGGACTATAGGTTCAAGTCAAGGACCGGTCAAGGGGGATCTTCGCCCCGAATCGGGGGGCCGCAGATCGGCCGCCGCGGCCGCCTATTCGGGCACGACGGCGGTCTTCTCCAGGTACGCCTCGAGCTCCTCGGGGCTCATGTCCTCCATGCGCTCGAACAGGTCCTTGGTGCGCTGCTCGAGCTCCTCATCGGAGAAGCCCTCGGTGCTGATCACCTCCGCGTCCTGCACCTCCCGATGCTCCACGCGGCTGGTGGTGCTGCCGGACAGGTTCACGCGGAAGCCCATCCGCCCCTCGCCGCCGGCGGGATCCGTCGCGATGACCTCGATCTCGTAGTCCCCCTCTTCGAACACGCCGCGGCTGTCCACCTGGAGCTTGCCCGACGTGGGGTGGATGGACAGCCCGGGCGGGGCGTTCGCCACGGACCAGCGGATGGGATCTCCGTCGGGGTCCATGGCCCGGAACTGGGTGCCGTCGAGCTGACCGCCACCGCCGACGCCGTCGATGATCTGGGGGGTGGAGTTGGCCACCACCACGTTGCGCACCCGGTAGGTGTCCACCTTGCCGTTGTAGTCACGGGCCAGGATGCTCACCTCGATGACGTCTCCGCGGGAGAAGTTGTCCTCGTCGAGGAAGCCGCTCCAGATGCCCAGCACCTCGTCGCCGTTGACGTACCACTCGTACGTGAGCTTCAGCGGACCCGGCGCCGGGCTGTCCACCACCGGTGCGACCGTGAAGGGGCCGGTGGCCACGGGGGGATCCGGGGACAGGTGGACCTCCTCGATCAGGGGGCCGTCCTCGATCTTGCGGCCGCTGGGGGTGGCCTCTTCCACCTCCAGCGTCGTCACGGACTCGATAACCCGCGTCTTTCCGCCACCCACGGCGGCGTCGCGGTCCTTGATCCCCCCGCCGGAGTTGGAGTCACCGCCGCAGGCCGCCAGCAGCAGCCCCAGCGCGATCGACAGGTATCCGAAGGCTCGATTCATGGCGGTCTCCTGTCCCGACAGTCTAGCAGCCTTCAGTGAACCGTAGGCCCCCGGCCGTCCGGCTCCTTCCACAGGGGAGTGTGGTCCGGATCGGGCTCCCAGGCTCGCTGGCGCACCTCGTCCACCCGCGCCTCCGCGTCGGCCATCTCGGCCAGCCGCTGGCGCTTGATCCGGCGCTTGCGCGCCCAGCCGATCACCAGCAGCACCGCGGCGATGCTCCACACGCTCCCCGACCCGCCGAGCACCGGGAGCCAGGCGTACCGTCGTTTCAGCCGCCCGCGCCACCGCGCCTCGAGCTCGTCCAGGGGGGTGCCGGTGGCGGCCAGCAGGGCATCCTCGACCCCCTCGCCGCCGGCCAGGCGGGTGATGGTCTCGGCCAGCGCCTCGTCCCCGTGGCGGTGCCGCACGAACAGGATGAAGTCGCGGCTCTGGGCGTACGCCACGCGCGCCCGCGCCGGCTGGCGAGGCCACCGGTCCACCAGGGACGACAGGGGAATCAGGCCGCCACCGAGGGCTGCGCGAGAGAGGATCACCTGGGTCTGCAGGTCGAGCTCCCCCGCGACCACCTGCGCCAGCCCCTCCTCCAGCCACCGAGGAGGCTCGACCTCGCCGTACGACCAGTGCAGGACCACGTGGGTCACCTCGTGCACGAAGACCTGGCGCGGGGACTTCTGGCCGTGGGTCTCGAGGCACACGAACAGCAGCGACCGCTCCGGGTAGGCCGTGCCCGCGGCCCACTCGGGGGGCGAGCCCGGCTGGATGGTCGAGAAGCTGTCCCGGGTGGGGGCCAGGTAGGCCTGGATGCGCGCGGGCGCCCGCTCGAGCCCGGTAAGCGCCATGAGCTGCTCCACGAGGTCGTCCACCTCGCCGGACAGGGTGGCGGCGGTGCGCTCGGCTCGGACGGGCGCGTGCACCACGGCGTGCTCCGACTCGAAGGCCAGCCAGTCCCTCGGCAGATCGCCCGCACGGGCCGTGCCGGCGAGGAGCACCAGGGGCAAGAGGAGGGACAGGAGCCATGGGACGCGACGTCGCACGCCCCGAACTGTAATCACTCCTGGGAGACGCGCAGCACTTCCTCGATGGTGGTCGCGCCGCGGGCGAGCTTCTTGATGGCGCATTCACGCATGGTCATCATGCCCTCGGCCATGGCCTCGCGCTTGATGTCCACCGCCGACGCGCGCTCCTCGATGAGCTCGCGGATGCGTCGATCCACCGGCAGCACCTCGAAGATCCCCGTGCGGCCACGATAGCCGGTGCCCCGACAGATGGGGCAGCCGGCTCCGTACTGGACCCGCAGCCGCCGCGACTCGGCGCCGGGGATGTTCAGGGTCGCTGCCTCGTCGTGGGTCAGCAGGCCCTCCATGGAGCATTCCTTGCAGATGGTGCGGACCAGCCGCTGGGCCGCGATGCCCACGAGCACGCCGGACAGCAGGAACGGCTCCACCCCCAGATCGAGCAACCTCGACACGGCCGTGGCCGCGTCGTTGGTGTGCAGGGTGGACAGCACGAGGTGCCCGGTGAGCGCCGCCTGGACCGCGTGTTCGGCGGTCTCCTTGTCGCGGATCTCACCCACCATGATGATGTCGGGGTCCTGGCGAAGGAGCGTCCTCAGCGCCGTGGCGAAGGTGAAGCCGACGCGCGGATGCACCGCCATCTGGTTGAAGTCCTCCAGCACCATCTCGATGGGGTCCTCGATGCTGGAGA
>CAYRNR010000367.1:0-3327 GCA_964425605.1 uncultured Rickettsiales bacterium
TCGGCACGTTCCAGCCCAAGGACGAGAAGAACCAGGACTCCACCGAGCTCACCGGGGACATCAACTACCGCAAGATCGCCCTGTACGGCTCGGACTCGGACCCGCGCGCCTTCAACTTCGACGGTGAGTTCAACATCGCCAACCGCGGCATCATCGAGTTCATCGAGGTGCTCAAGCTCGACGTGGCGTTCCTGTACGACCTGCTCACCGCGAGCCAGGAACACAAGATCAAGCCGAAGAAGTTCGCCCAGACCGACATCGACGAGGTGATCCTCGGCCACACCAACGAGCCCGAGTACAAGAAGCTCCAGAACAACGAGTTCATGGAGGCCCTGCGCGACCGCACCATCAAGGTGGACGTGCCGTACATCACCAAGCTGCACGAGGAGGTGAAGATCTACGCCAAGGAGTTCGGGCGGAACACCATCCCCAAGCACATCGCGCCGCACACCATCGAGATGGCCGCGATGTGGGCGATCATGACCCGCCTCGAAGAACCCAAGAAGGCCCAGCTGACGCTGATGCAGAAGCTCAAGCTGTACGACGGCAAGTCCCTGCCCGGCTACACCGAGGACAACGTCCGCGAGCTGCGCAAGGAGGGCAACCGCGAGGGCATGGAGGGCATCAGCCCGCGGTACATCCAGGACAAGATCAGCAACGCCCTGGTCAACGACGAGACCAGCTGCGTCAACCCGTTCATGGTGCTCAACCAGCTCGAGAGCGGCCTCAAGCACCACTCGCTGATCGCCCAGGAGGACATCAAGTCCCGCTACAAGGAGCTGCTCAACGACGTCAAGAAGGAGTTCGAGTCCATCGCCAAGAACGAGGTCCAGAAGGCCATCTCGGCGGACCGCGACGCCATCGAGCGCCTCTGCGGCAACTACATCGACAACGTCAAGGCGTACACGCAGAAGCAGAAGGTCCGCAACAAGTACACGGGCCAGGACGAGGAGCCGAACGAGCAGCTGATGCGGTCCATCGAGGAGAAGATCGACATCCCGGAGTCCCGCAAGGACGACTTCCGCCGGGAGATCATGAACTTCATCGGCGCGCGCGCCCTCGACGGCAAGACCTTCGACTGGGAGAGCAACGAGCGCCTCAGACGCGCCCTCGAGCTCAAGCTGTTCGAGGATCAGAAGGACACCATCCGCCTCACCTCCCTGGTCTCGGACGTGGTGGACAAGCAGACCCAGGAGAAGATCGAGGTGGTCAAGACCCGCCTGATCAAGGACTACGGCTACTGCGACGTGTGCGCCGGCGACGTGCTCAGCTACGTGGCCTCCATCTTCGCCCGGGGCGACGCCAAGTAGGGAGGGGCGCATGGCCCTGAACATCGAGTCGGACGTCAACCGCTTCAAGGGGATCGTGCGCGGCCGCGTCCGGCGCGATCTCAAGAAGTACATGTCGTCGGGCGAGCTCATCGGCCGCAAGGGCAAGGAGAAGGTCTCCATCCCGCTCCCGCAGATCGACCTGCCGCGCTTCAAGTACGGCAAGAACGAGGAGGGCGGAGTGGGCGCCGGCGAGGGCGAAGAGGGCGATCCCGTCGGCGAGGGCGAGGGCGACGGCACCGGCGAGGCCGGCGATCAGCCCGGCGAGCACGTCACCGAGGTGGAGATCACCATCGAGGAGCTCGCCGAGATCATGGCCGAGGAGCTCGAGCTGCCCAAGATCGAGCCCAAGGGTGAGGCCAAGCTCGAGGCCATCAAGGACAAGTACACCGGCATCCGCAGCGTCGGCCCGGAGAGCCTGCGCCACTTCAAGCGCACCTACCGCCGGGCGCTGACGCGCCAGATCTCCTCGGGGACCTACGATCCGAAGAACCCGATCATCGTCCCCATCCAAGAGGACAAGCGCTACCGCTCCTGGAAGACCATCAACCTCCCCGAGCGCAACGCGGTGGTCATCTACATGATGGACGTCTCGGGATCCATGGGTCAGAAGCAGAAGGACATCGTGCGCTCCACGGCCTTCTGGATCGACACCTGGCTGTCGCACCAGTACGAGGGCCTCGAGGTGCGCTACATCATCCACGACGCCTCGGCGCGGATGGTGGACCGCGAGACCTTCTTCCACACCAAGGAGAGCGGCGGCACGCTGATCAGCACGGCCTACAAGCTGTGCAACCAGCTCATCGACGACGAGTTCCCCGCCACCGAGTGGAACATCTACCCCTTCCACTTCAGCGACGGCGACAACTGGTCGGGCAACGACACCACCGGCTGCATCGACCTGATGCGCGACGAGCTCATCCCCAAGTCCAACGTCTTCTGCTACGGCCAGGTGGACAGCGACTACGGCTCCGGCCAGTTCCTGCGCGACCTCCAGACGGCCTTCTCCGAGGACGACGAGGGCGTCATCTACCACAAGATCGAGGACACCGACGGCATCTACGACGCCATCAAGGCCTTCCTTGGAAAGGGGAAGTAGCCATGCCGTGGAGCCGACAGAAGTTCGAGCGCAAGTTCATCTCCGGCCTGCCGCCGGACCTGCGCGAGCTCCAGGAGAACGTGGAGAAGGAGGCCCGCGCCGTGGGCCTGGACTTCCCCGATGTCGTCTACGAGCTGCTCGACTACCGCGAGATGTCCATGCTCGCCGCGTATGGCGGCTTCCCGGTGCGCTACCCCCACTGGCGCTTCGGCATGGAGTACAACCAGCTGTCCAAGGGCTACACCTACGGGCTGCAGAAGATCTACGAGATGGTCATCAACACCGACCCGGTGGTGGCCTACCTCATGAGCTCCAACCCCATGACCGACCAGAAGCTGGTCATGGCCCACGTGTGCGCCCACGCCGACTTCTTCAAGAACAACCTGTGGTTCGCCCACACCAACCGCAAGATGATCGACGAGATGGCCAACCACGCCACCCGCGTGCGCCGCTACATCGATCGCTACGGTGTGGAGAAGGTGGAGACCTTCCTCGACGTCTGTCTGTCGCTGGAGAACCTCATCGACCGCAACGCGCCGGGGATCCAGCGTCGTGACGACCCCAAGATCTTCGAGGCCCCCACCGACGACGACCTCGACCTGGACGACTCCCAGGAGATCCCGGTGCGCCGCATGAAGCCCGGCGACGAGTTCCGGCTCGAGACCCAGCGCACCTACATGGAGCCGTTCGTCAATCCCGCCGACAAGATCAAGGCGGCCCAGCAGCAGGCCTGGGAAGAGGAGAAGGCCGAGCTGCGCGGTCAGGCCTTCCCCGCCGAACCCCAGCGGGACGTCCTGCTGTTCCTGCTCGAGAACGCGCCCCTGCGCGCGTGGCAGGCCGACGTCCTGAGCATCATCCGCGAGGAGGCCTACTACTTCGCCCCCCAGGCCTCGACCAAGA
>CAYRNR010000368.1:0-3315 GCA_964425605.1 uncultured Rickettsiales bacterium
GAGGTGCCCGAGCTGTCGGAGGACCCGGTGGTCGCCGGCTGGTTCGTGTGAACCACCACCGGAGGAAGGAGACGGAGCGATGAATGTCGATGGGGTGACCAACCAGCTCCTCAGCGAGATCCCGTCAACGGGACCACCTGAGGCATCCCAAGAGCTGGACGAGGAGGACTTCCTGACGCTGCTGCTGACCCAGCTGCAGTACCAGGATCCGCTGGATCCGATGGAGAGCGTGGACATGATGGACCAGATCGCCGCGCTCAACCAGGTGGAGCAGCTCCAGGTGGCGAACGACTCCCTGGACGCGCTGATCCTGGGGATGGCCTCGCTCAACAACGCGTCGGCCATGCAGCTCGTGGATCGCGAGGTCATGGTGGTGGGGGACACCTTCACCGCCGACGACGGCTCGGTCCCGTTCGGCTACGTGCTCGGACAGGACGTGGACGAGGTGGAGATCTCCATCCTCGATTCCCAGGGCAACGCGGTCCAGACCCTCGAGTACGGCGCCACCAACGCCGGGTTGACCCAGCTGAGCTTCGACGAAGCGCAGGCCGGTGAGACCTACTCCGTGGTCGTGCACGCGTACAGCGACGGTGTGGAGGTGGATGCCCAGGCGGCCGTGGTCGGTCGTGTGGACGGGCTCGACTTCTCCGCCGGTCTGGTCCAGCTGATCGTCGGTGATCAGCTCATCGGTCTGGACGAGGTGCTCGTGGTGCTCCCGGCAGGGGAATCCGCGCCCACCGAGGACGGAACCGAGACCCTGGCCCAGCAGCTGACCGAGGCGGTCCAGGCGCTGGGGACCCAGCTCAACGGAGGCAACCCATGACTGCGGCACTGACTGGTGTCCAGCCGGGGCACGCCCTCCGGGAGAGCGGATCGGCCCCCCGCGAGGAGGCCGTCCAGGGATCACGGTTCGGCGAGCAGCTCGAGGACAAGCTCCGCATCAGCGGCCACGCGGCCAAGCGGATGCGCAGCCGCGGACTGGAGCTGGCCGAGCCCGACATGGACCGGCTGAGTACGGCCGTGGATCAGGCAGGAGAGAAGGGGTCGAACGAGGCCCTCATCCTGATGGACGGCGTGGCCTTCGTGGTCTCCGTGCCCAACCGCACCGTGATCACCGCGCACAGCGGCCCGGGTGACCGGGTCTACACCAACATCGACAGCACCATCGTGCTGGGAGGGGAGAGGTAGCCGCAACGATTCGGAAACGAGCCTCGGCCGCACGAACGCGGGAGATGGCTCAAAACGTGGAAACACGGTCCCGGCCTGAACGCCTCCGGGTGTCAGGGGGACCAGGCAGCGCCGATCGACTGACGCGCTGCCGGTATCGGGGTGGACGCACAGGGCCCTCGCAGAGGGATCCCGGCCAGTGCGCCCGTCCGCCCGGAGGATTGCTCATGTCTCTGTTCAGTACCCTCAGCACCGGGGTGACCGGTCTGGGCGTCAACTCCATCTCGCTGGCCGTGGCCGGCGACAACCTCGCCAACCTCAACACCGTGGGCTTCAAGGGGAGCCGCGCCCAGTTCCAGGACCTGATCATCGCCGACGTGGCTGGCTCGTCCAGCCGCTCCCAGCTCGGCCTCGGCGCGTTCCTCGGTGGCGTGAACTCCCAGTTCAGCCAGGGCTCCATCACCACCACCGGCCGCAGCGCCGACCTGGCCGTGGACGGCTCCGGCCTGTTCGTGGTCTCGAACGAGGACGGCACCTACTACACCCGCGCCGGGTCCTTCTCCGTGGACGCCGAGGGCAGGATCACCACCCTGGGCGGCTTCGCGCTCCAGGGCTACACCGCCGACGAGAGCGGCAACGTCGGCTCCAGCCTCGGCGACATGTACCTCACCCCCAACTCCCTGGCGCCCGCGGCCACGGAGGACATCGTGGTCACGGCCAACCTCGACAGCGAGTCCGAGGAGACCACCGGCTGGGGCGGCACCGTGCCGACCACCCACGAGGCCGCGGCCGACGAGGCCACCTACACCACCTCGATGACCGTCTACGACAGCCTCGGCCAGGCCCACGAGGTCATCTACTACTTCCAGCTCACCGACGCGGCCAACAACACCTGGGAGTACTACGCCACCGTGGACGCCGGTGAGACCGGCGGCACCGAGGGCGAGACCGAGGTGGCCGAGTGGGGCACGCTGGCCTTCGACACCGACGGCTCGCTGGCCACCCTCACCCAGGGCGCGAGCAACGCCGTCACCTTCACCGGAGCGGACGCGCAGACCTTCGCATTCGACTTCGGCGATCCCACCGTCACCACGGCCGAGGGTGCCCTCACCCAGTACGCCTCCGCCTCCACGGTCACCGGCCTCGAGCAGGACGGCTTCGGCGCCGGCGACCTCATCGACTGGCAGATCGATCCCGACGGGACGGTCCGCGGTGTCTACTCCAACGGCCACGAGCAGGTGCTCGGGCAGATCGCCCTGGCGATGTTCGCCAGCGCCGACGGGCTGGAGCGCGCCGGGGACAACCTGTGGATGGCCACCGAGAACGCAGGCGCCCCCCTCGTCGGGGCCGCCAGCAGCGGCGGCCGCGGATCGGTGTACCAGTACGCCCTCGAGAGCTCCAACGTGGACATCGAGTCCGAGTTCGTGAACATGATCACGGCACAGCGCGGCTACCAGGCCGCCGCCCGGGTCGTGGCCACGACGGATCAGATGCTCCAGGAGCTCGTAAATATCGTTTAGCCCAGCCTCATAGGCTGATCACCCTGGCCCTCCCTGAGAGTTCTCTCGGGGAGGGCGCAGGAGAAGTGCGCCCGACAGGGCAGAGACGTACAGCGTTTTCGACGGTTTCTCAGGGGCCGGCGAAAAAAAGTGAAAAAAAGGGCTAAAGAAATGTTCCTCGCAACCGATACCCCTCTTGAATCACCCCGGATCAAGAGAGGGGTTGTTGTGCAACTGACGCAGACGATCGCTGAAGCCGAGAACGCACCCACGCTGTCCGAGCCGTTGCTCAAGGCCCTCGCCGCCGTGGCGAGGCAGTCCTTCGGCCGGCTCCTGGCGCCCCTCTCCCCCGACCGCTCCGCTCTCCTGAAGCGGGACGCCGGTCGCGGGGTGGCGGACGAAACCCTGTTCCTCCGCGCCGACCCGCTGCTCGCCGGACTGGCCCTGGCCGCAGCGAACGCGCCGGAGGTCGGGCTGGAACCCGTGTCGTCGCTGCCCGAGGCCGTTCAGCGCCTCGGCTCCGACGGAACCTGGTCGCTGCTACAGGCGAGCGCCTCCTCTGCCGGGCCTGTCCCGGCCCCGTTCGAGGAGCCTGCCGAGCGACTGGTGGCCCACAGCGTGGCCGTGGCGTCTCTGGCCAGACGCCTGG
>CAYRNR010000369.1:0-3286 GCA_964425605.1 uncultured Rickettsiales bacterium
GGTCTTCTGGAACTTGTCCAGCAGGAACTCCATGCAGTCGATGGAGTTGAGGGGGCTGAGCACCTTGCGCAGGATGAACAGCTTGCCCAGGGTGTCGGCCGGTAGCAGCAGATCCTCGCGGCGGGTGCCGCTCTTGTTGATGTCCAGCGAGGGGTAGATCCGGCGCTCGGTCAGGCGGCGATCCAGGTGGATCTCCATGTTGCCGGTGCCCTTGAACTCCTCGAAGATCACCTCGTCCATGCGGGAGCCGGTGTCCACCAGCGCCGTGGCGATGATGGTCAGCGAGCCGCCCTCCTCGAGGTTGCGCGCCGCGCCAAAGAACCGCTTGGGGCGGTGCAGGGCGTTGGAGTCCACACCACCGGAGAGGATCTTGCCGCTGGGGGGCACCACGGTGTTGTAGGCACGCGCGAGGCGGGTGATCGAGTCGAGCAGGATCACCACGTCGTTGCCGTGCTCCACCAGCCGCTTGGCCTTCTCGATGACCATCTCGGCCACCTGCACGTGGCGGGTGGCGGGCTCGTCGAACGTGGACGAGACCACCTCGCCGCGCACGGTGCGCTGCATGTCGGTGACCTCCTCCGGGCGCTCGTCGATGAGCAGCACGATGAGCTTCACCTCTTCGTGGTTCGCGGCGATGGCGTTGGCGATGTTCTGCAGCAGGATGGTCTTGCCCGTGCGGGGCGAGGCCACGATCAGCCCGCGCTGGCCCATGCCGATGGGCGTCATGAGGTCCATGATGCGCGTGCTGTAGTTCTTGGCGTCGTACTCGAGGTTGAACTTCTCTTCCGGGTACAGCGGCGTGAGGTTGTCGAACAGGATCTTGTCCCGCGCGGCCTCGGGCGGCTGGAAGTTGATGTTCTCGACCTTGAGCAGCGCGAAGTAGCGCTCGGAGTCCTTGGGGGGCCGGATCTGGCCCTCCACGGTGTCGCCGGTGCGCAGGTTGAACCGGCGGATCTGCGACGGGCTGACGTAGATGTCGTCCGGGCCCGGCAGGTAGTTGTAGTCGGGGGAGCGCAGGAAGCCGAAGCCGTCGGGCAGGCATTCCAGCACGCCGGCGCCGAACACGGCGCCGCCGGACTCGGCCTGGGTCTGCAAGATGGCGAAGATCAGCTCCTGCTTGGTCATGCCCGAGGAGTTCTCGATGCGCAGGGTCTTGGCCAGGGTGGCCAGCTCGTTGATCTTCTTGGCTTTGATGTCGTTGAGGTCCAGCGCCATGCTGGGATCACCGACGGGGCCGTCGTCGTTGCCGTCCTGGGAGTAGTCGGGGGGGGGCGGTCCGCGGCGGCCTCTGCGGGATCGATCTCTGCCTTGCTTGGGGGGGCGGGTCATGCTTTCGTCCTTGGTGTCTGGGCGACGGCCAGAAAGGCCGTCGGGTCCACAGTTTTCAGGGGTTGAGAAGTCTCGTGTGTATGTGTAGGTGGGTGGAAGCGGCGACCCCACGTCGCTCGATTCGCTCTCACCGCACGTTGTTCCTGATTTTCGAACCGTAAACTGGTGGCAACCGCTTCGTGTCGCGCGTTCCACCAGGTGTCTTCAGGGAACTGTTCCGGCGGGGGCCGAGAACGCCCACATTCTCGACACGGTCCCATCGTCTGTCAAGGGAAAGTGGACCGATGCCCCCGAAAGCACCGGGGAAACGCACGATTCCTCGTGCGCGCGCTCGTTGACAAGCGTCCTCGACCAATCCGATCATGCCTGTAGTTTTCTCCCCACCAGGAGGGGTCATGTCGGAACGCGACGCGGCGCGCACCCGGATCGAGGAGCTGAGCCGGGTGCTCAATCACCACGCCCACCAGTACTACGTGCTCGACCAGCCGGAGATCCCGGACCACGAGTACGACCGCCTGTTCCACGAGCTCAAGGCGCTCGAGGAGGCGTTCCCGGAGCTGCGCGCCCCGGACTCCCCCACGAATCGGGTCGGTGGTCCCCCCGTGGACTTCCTGGACAAGGCCACCCACCCGGTGCCGATGCTCAGCCTCGACAACGCGTTCGACCACGAGGGGGTCCGTGACTTCGACGCCCGCGTGCGCCGGTTCCTCGGGCTGGCCGACGACGAGCCGGTCCAGTACGTGGTGGAGACCAAGCTCGACGGCCTGGCCCTGGAGCTCATCTACGAGGACGGCCTGCTGCAGATCGGCGCCAGCCGCGGCGACGGGCAGGTGGGCGAGGACGTGACCCACAACCTGCGCACGGTGCAGACCGTGCCCCTGAGCCTGCTGGGCGAGGGCACACACCTGCAGGGGCGGCTCATCGTCCGCGGCGAGATCCTCCTGCCGCTGGCCGGGTTCGAGAAGCTCAACCAGAGACGCGAGGAGGCTGGCGAGCCCCTGTTCAAGAATCCGCGCAACACCGCCGCGGGCACGGTGCGGCAGCTGGACCCACGCCTGGCCAGCGAGCGCCCGCTGGTCTTCTACGCCCACTCCACGGCGGAGGCCTCCGAGCTGCCCTACGACACCCACTCGGACTTCCTGCGGTCCGCCACCGGCTGGGGGTTCCGAGTGGCCCCGGGGTGGAAGACCTGTACGGGCGTGGACGAGGTGTTGCGGCACCTCCAGGGGCTGTCGGCCATCCGCGAGACCCTGCCCCACGAGATCGACGGCGCCGTGATCAAGCTCGACCGGATCGACCTGCAGGAGCGCATGGGCGAGACGTCACGCGCGCCCCGCTGGGCGCTGGCCTTCAAGTACCCGCCGCCCACCAAGCGCACCCGCGTGCGCGCCATCACCGTCCAGGTGGGCCGGACCGGGGCGCTGACCCCGGTGGCCGAGCTGGAGCCGGTGCGCGTGGGGGGCGTGACCGTGTCCCGCGCGACCCTGCACAACGCCGACGAGCTGCAGCGCAAGGACGTGCGCGTGGAGGACACCGTGGTGATCCAGCGCGCCGGCGACGTGATCCCGGAGATCGTCGAGGCCGTGCTGGATCTGCGTCCCCCCGGGAGCGAGCCGTTCGCGTTCCCCGGCGCCTGCCCGGAGTGTGGCGCGCGGGCGGCGCGCGACGAGGGGGAGGCGGTGACCCGCTGCACCGCGGGCCTGAGCTGCCCGGCCCAGCTGCGTGAGGGGGTGGGCCACTTCGCGTCGCGCGGCGCCATGGACATCGAGGGCCTCGGCGAGAAGCTGTGCAACCAGCTCGTCGACACCGGGCTGGTCAAGGACGTGGCCGACATCTACGGCCTCGGGTTCGCCGACGTGGTCTGGCTGGAGCGCATGGGGGATCGCAGCGCGCGCAACCTGCTCGAGGCCATCGAGGACAGCAAGCGCCAGCCCCTGCACCGGCTCCTCGCCGGGCT
>CAYRNR010000370.1:0-3229 GCA_964425605.1 uncultured Rickettsiales bacterium
GACCGCCAGACCGGCAAGACCGCCATCGCCGTGGACACCATCATCAACCAGAAGGGCCTGGACTGCTTCTGCATCTACGTGGCCATCGGTCAGAAGATGTCCACGGTGGCCCAGGTGGTGGACAAGCTCCGCCAGCACGGCGCCATGGAGTACACCTGCGTGATCGTGGCCGGCGCGTCCGAGCCCGCTCCGCTGCAGTTCCTGGCCCCATACGCCGGCGCCACCCTGGGCGAGTTCTTCCGCGACTCCGGCCGTCACGCGGTGGTCATCTACGACGACCTGTCCAAGCACGCCGTGGCCTATCGCCAGCTGTCGCTGCTGCTGCGTCGTCCGCCCGGTCGCGAGGCCTACCCCGGCGACGTGTTCTACCTCCACAGCCGCCTGCTGGAGCGCGCGGCCAAGCTCAACGACGGCGAGGGCGGCGGTTCGCTGACGGCCCTGCCGATCATCGAGACGCAGGCTGGCGACGTGTCGGCGTACATTCCGACCAACGTCATCTCCATCACCGATGGCCAGATCTTCCTGGACACGGACCTGTTCAACTCCGGCGTCCGGCCGGCGGTGAACGCCGGTTTGTCCGTCAGCCGCGTGGGCGGAAACGCCCAGATCAAGGCCATGAAGCAGGTGGCGGGTACGCTGCGGCTGACCCTGGCCCAGTTCCGTGAGCTGGAGGCCTTCGCCCAGTTCGGCTCCGACCTGGACAAGGTCACCCTCGCGACGCTCAAGCGCGGCGCGCGCCTGCTGGAGATCCTCAAGCAGCCCCAGTACAGCCCCCGCTCGGTCCAGGACCAGGTGCTGCTCATCTTCGCGGGCACCGAGGGCTACCTCGACGGTGTGGATCCATCGGACGTCGGTCGCTACATCGAGGAGCTGATGCCCTACATGCACGCCCACTTCGAGGACGTGATGGAGGATATCCGCACCAAGCAGAAGCTCGACGACGACCTCAAGGGTCGCATGGGCGCTGCCGTGGCCAAGTTCGGCGAGCAGTTCGACTAGCGGGAGCGACTCGATGCCCAACCTCAAGGACATCCGCAAGCGGATCGCCAGCGTCAAGAGTACGCAGCAGATCACCAAGGCGATGAAGATGGTCGCCGCGGCGAAGCTGCGCAAGGCCACCGAGGCCGCCATGGAGGCGCGCGCCTATTCCGCCTCCATGGAGGAGCTCTTCCAGTCCATGGTCGCCTCGATGGATGACGCGGGCTCCCATCCGCTCATCGCCGAGCGCGACGAGGTACGGACGGCGGCCATCGTCTTGCTGAGCTCCGATCGCGGCCTGTGCGGGTCGTTCAACAGCGGCCTGTTCCGCGAGGTCGAGCGGTTCGTCTGGGAACAGCGGGATCGCTTCAAGAACCTCGACAAGATCTACCTCTTCGCCTACGGCAAGAAGGGCCGCGACTACTTCAAGCACCGCGGCTACGAGATCGGCCGGGACGAGGTGGGCATCGAGCCGGTGCAGTTCTTCGAGACCGCCCAGTCCCTGGGGCGCGACCTGATGCGCCGATACCAGGACGAGGAGCTGGACCGGGTCTACGTGGCGTACAACGTGTTCCAGAGCGCGCTGACCCAGCATCCGTCCATCAACCAGCTGTTCCCCCTGGGCAAGGCCCTGGAGGCCGTGGTGGACGACGACGGCCACGACGGGGACGCGAACGAGCTGTCCGAGCACACCTACGAACCCGACCAGGAGACGGTCCTGGACATGCTGCTGCCCAAGTACCTCGACACGGTGCTGTTCCAGGCCTTCCTGGAGACCGAGGCGGGCGAGCACGGATCGCGGATGACGGCCATGGACGCCGCCACCCGCAACGCCGGCGACATGATCGACAACCTGACGCTGCTGTACAACCGAGCGCGCCAGGCCGCCATCACCAAGGAGCTGGTGGAGATCGTGTCGGGGGCGGAAGCTTTGTAAATAACGAGCCCATCGGAGACGACCGCACGGGCACGGGCACGGGCGGGGCCGCCACCGGACGGGCACGGGAGAAGTTGAGATGGAAAACGGAAACATCGTTCAGGTCATGGGTCCCGTGGTGGACGTCCGGTTCCCGCCGGGGCAGCTGCCGGACATCTACACGGCGCTGGAGATCTCCAACCGCGCCATCAGCGACACCGAGTGGAACCTGGTGGTCGAGGTGGCCCAGCACCTGGGTGAGAACACGGTCCGGACCATCGCCATGGATGCCACCGAGGGGCTGCGCCGCGGCCAGGAGGTCCGGAACACCGGCGATCCGATCCAGATGCCGGTGGGGCCCGAGACACTGGGACGCATCCTCAACGTGACCGGCCAGCCCGTGGACGAGCAGGGGCCGGTCGAGGCGAAGATGCACTACCCCATCCATCGCCATCCGCCCGATTTCATGGACCAGTCCACCGAAGCCCAGATGTTCGAGACGGGCATCAAGGTCGTGGACCTGCTCGCGCCCTACGCTCGCGGCGGCAAGATCGGCCTGTTCGGCGGCGCCGGTGTGGGCAAGACCGTGCTGATCATGGAGCTGATCAACAACGTGGCCATGAAGCACGGCGGCTACTCGGTGTTCGCCGGCGTGGGTGAGCGCACCCGCGAGGGCAACGACCTGTGGTTCGAGATGATGGAGGGCGACGTGATCGCCGTGGAGAAGGACGACCACGGCCACATCATCCTCGGCGAGAACGGTTTGCCGACGCTCAAGGACGAGGGCCACAAGTGCGCCCTGATCTACGGCCAGATGAACGAGCCGCCCGGAGCCCGCGCCCGCGTGGGCCTCAGCGCCCTGACCGCCGCGGAGTACTTCCGCGACGAGGAGGGCCAGGACGTCCTGCTGTTCATCGACAACATCTTCCGGTTCACCCAGGCTGGATCCGAGGTGTCCGCCCTGCTGGGTCGCATCCCCTCGGCCGTGGGGTACCAGCCGACGCTGTCCACCGACCTCGGTGAGCTCCAGGAGCGCATCACCACCACGACCAAGGGGTCCATCACCTCGGTGCAGGCCGTCTACGTTCCCGCCGACGACCTCACCGACCCGGCCCCGGCCACCACCTTCGCCCACCTGGACGCCACCACGGTGCTCAGCCGGCAGATCGTGGAGCTCGGCATCTACCCCGCGGTGGACCCGCTGGACTCCACCAGCCGCATCCTCGAGCCCCAGGTGCTCGGCGATCGGCACTACAACACGGCGCGCAGGGTCCAGCAGCTGCTCCAGCGCTACAAGGACCTGCAGGACATCATCAACATCCTCGGCATGGACGA
>CAYRNR010000371.1:0-3165 GCA_964425605.1 uncultured Rickettsiales bacterium
CTCGAAAGGACGGCCGAGATGAACAACCGCGCTCTGCAGCTGTGTTCGGTGCTGGTCCTGATCGGCGCGCTGGTCGTGCCCTACGTGGCCAGCGCCGACCGCGTCTGGCACATTCCTGGGATCAAGCCCCGCAGCGTCAACATCGACCTATTCGGCGGGTACCACGCCTTCTTCCAGGAGGAGGAGAACTTCGTCAACGGACCGGAGTTCGGTGGCCACGTCGGCTTCAACTTCTTCGAGTACGTGGGCATGGAGGTGACGCTGCGCTACTGCCAGACGTTCACCCACCGCCCCTGGGGCAACACCACCGACGCGGGGCGGTTGTCCCACGTCCTGCTGCCCGATCTGTCCGTGGTCATCCACCTGGGCAAGTGGCCCGCCGTGCCGTACTTCGCCGTCGGCGTGGGCATGCGCTACTTCCAGATCAGCGACCGCCAGGCCGAGGGGGGCGGGCAGGATGCCGCGGCAGAGTCCGACTTCAACCCGAACCTCCAGCCCAAGAATCCGGACAACGACTTCGCCTGGAACGCCGGCGGCGGCGTGAAGATCCTGTTCGTGTCCCGTTTCGGCCTTCGCATCGACGCGCGCTACATCATGGTCGTCGGCCCCTCCACCGCGGACGAGGCCGTCATGGTCAACGGCGCGCTGACCGATCGCTGGGACAACTTCTCCATCACCGGCGGCCTGTTCGTGCTCCTCGGCGGTCCCCCCGACGATCCGGACGAGGACGGCATCCCGTCCAAGGTGGACGACTGCCCCGACGTGCCGGAAGACTACGACGACTTCGAGGACTGGGACGGGTGCCCGGAGGAGGACAACGACGGCGACGACTTCCTCGACTGGGAGGACGACTGTCCCAACCTGCCCGAGGACTTCGACAGCTACCACGACGACGACGGGTGTCCCGAGGAGGACAACGACCGCGACGGCGTGCCGGATCGGCACGACCGCTGCCCGGACACCCCCGAGGACTGGGACGACTACGAGGACGACGACGGTTGCCCCGAGTACGACAACGACCGCGACGGCTTCCCCGACGAGGAGGACGACTGTCCGAATCACCCCGAGGACGAGGACGGCTTCGAGGACGCGGACGGCTGCCCGGAGAACGACAACGACAACGACGGCTTCCTCGACGAGAACGACGTGTGTCCCAACGACCCCGAGAACGCCAACGGGTACGAGGACGAGGACGGCTGCCCCGACGAGGTGCCGCGCAACATCTCCAAGATCGTCGGCGTCATCCGCGGCATCAACTTCAAGGTCGACAGTGACGTCCTCAAGGAGTCCAGCTACCCCACCCTGAACCAGGCGGCCAAGACCCTGGCGAAGTACCCGGACATCTGTCTGGAGATCCAGGGCCACGCCAGCGCCGAGGGGGACGACGAGTACAACCTGGATCTGAGCCAGCGGCGCGCAGAATCCGTGATGAACTACTTCATCGACAAGGGCATCTCCGACAAGCGGCTCGTGGCCATCGGGTACGGCGAGAGCCGCCCCATCGCCGAGGACAGCCAGGACGGCCGGGTCCTCAACCGGCGCGTCGAATTCCACATCATCACCGGCAGCGAATGATTAGCCCCTTCGGCTAGCACCCTCCCGGACAACCAAGCAGGAACACATCATGAACGACTCAGCCGGAGACGACCGGCAGGACCCCACGCAGAACGAAAACACAGAGACCGAAACGACCGAGGCCGACGCGAACGCCTTCGCCACGGACACCAGCTGGGCCGACCTCGGCCTCTCCGAGCCGCTGCTGACGGCCCTCGAGGAGATGGAATACGCCCACCCCACCCCGGTGCAGGCGCAGAGCATCCCCCGCGCGCTCAGCGGCAAGGACCTGCTGGTCCGGTCCAAGACCGGCACCGGCAAGACCACGGCCTTCGCCATCCCCATCCTCGAACTCATCGAGGACGCGGATCGCCACGTGCGCGCCCTGGTCCTCGCGCCCACCCGCGAGCTGGCCATCCAGGTCGCCGAGGAGACGCAGCGGCTCGGCAAGCACCGCGACGTCAGCGTCACCGCCGTCTACGGCGGCGTGGCCCTCGGGCCCCAGGTAGACGCCTTCGAGGCCGGCGTCGAGGTGGTCGTCGGCACCCCCGGCCGCCTCCTCGATCACATCCGTCGCGGCAACCTCGACCTGAGCCACTGCAAGATGGTGGGCCTGGACGAGGCCGACGAGATGCTCTCCATGGGCTTCCTCGAGGAGGTCTCGAACATCCTCGACAACGTGCCGCCCAAGCCCCAGATGTTGCTGTTCTCGGCCACGGTCGAGGCGGATCTCCGCGATCTGGTCACCCGGTACGCCTCCGAGCCCGAGGACCTGTTCCTCTCCACGGACACGCGCACCGTCGAGGGGGTGGAGCACATCATCTACGAGACCGTCTCGGACTACCCCAAGCCGCGGCAGCTGATGACCATCCTCGACATGGAGAATCCGCAGTCGGGGATCATCTTCTGCAACACCCGCGACGACGTGGCCATGCTCGGCAACTACCTGTCCCGGCAGGGCATCGACGCCGTGTACATCAGCTCGGACCTCACGCAGAAGTCCCGCGAGAAGGTCATGGGCCGCATCAAGGCCGGCGACGTGCGCTTCCTGGTCGCCACCGACATCGCCTCGCGCGGCATCGACATCAGCGACCTGACCCACGTGATCAACTACGCGCTCCCCGAGGACCCGGCGTCCTACCTCCACCGCGTGGGCCGCACCGCCCGCATCGGCAAGGAGGGCACCGCCATCAGCCTCGTGTCCGGCCGCGAGCTCGGCTGCCGCAAGACCCTGGAGTTCACCTGGGGCATCGAGTTCATCGTCAAGGAGCTCCCCACCCCCGAGGACGCCCGCCGGCTCTGGTCCGAGCGTCACGTGGGCGAGATCCGCGAGGCCATGGACCACGTCGCCTTCGACGCCTACATCTCCATGGCCCGCGAGCTCAAGGAGCGCCCCGACGGCGACATGCTCCTCGCCACGGCGCTGCGCGGGTTCTTCATCTGGGCCCGCATGGAGAAGCGTCGGCGGGAGGGCAAGGACACCGAGGACATCCAGCAGCGCACCCCGTACCACAACCGCCAGGGAGCCTCCCGCGGTGGTGGCCGCGGCGGCCCCCGAGGGGGCGGCGGCGGCTACCGAGGCGGCGGCGGTGGTCGCGGTGGTGGCCGCGG
>CAYRNR010000372.1:0-3159 GCA_964425605.1 uncultured Rickettsiales bacterium
AGAAATCAACTAACTCGTCGAGTTAGTTGATTTCTTGCGAGCGTCCCTTTTCCGCGCGACCGCTTGGCAGTCGCACCCCCTCCCATTATCGTAGTGTCCATGAAATGGCCGGACCTCCATGGCCTGCGCGTCTCCCTGGTCTATCCCCCCTACGGTGTCACGTACAACGAGCCGGGGATCCGGGCCGTCAAGGAGAACTACGGTGTCTTCCCGTCCCTGTCGCTGCTGTACGTGGCGGGGGTGCTGGAGGCGTGCAACGTCGAGGTCCAGTTCGTGGACGCCAACGCGCACTGCCTGGACAAGCGCGCTACCCTCGATCGGCTGGAGGCGTTCCGGCCCCACATGGTGGGCTACACGCTGACCACCTACCTGTTCCACCAGAACCTGGAGTGGATCCGCGACATCCGCGAGGCGCTGGGAGTGCCTTCGCTGGTCGGTGGGGTGCACCTGGGCCTGTTCCCCCGCGAGTCGTTCAGCCACGACTGCCTGGATCTGGGGGTCACGGGCGAGGCGGAGATGTCCCTGCCGGGGCTGCTCGAGGCGTTCGTCGCGGGCGAGGAGCCGGCGAACGTGCCCGGGGTCGTGTTCCGGCGCGGCGACGAGGTGGTGGTGACGCCGCCGGCGGGGTTGGTGCAGGACGTGGACGACGTCCCGCTGCCCGCGCGACACCTGATCGACAACTCGGTCTACTACTCGTTCATCAGCCGCAAGCGGAACTTCACGCCGCTGATGACCAGCCGGGGCTGTCCCTTCCGCTGCATCTTCTGCGAGCAGGGCGGGGTGCGGTTCCGTCCGCGGAGCCCCGAGGTGGTGGTGGACGAGATCGAGCACGCGATGACCGAGCACGGCGTGCGGGAGTTCGACTTCTTCGACTCGGCGTTCACCATCGACAAGGGGCGGGTTCACGCCATCTGCGAGGAGATCCAGCGGCGCGGCCTGGACTTCGTCTGGGCGGCCCGCAGCCGGGTGGACTCGGTGGACGTGCCCATGCTGCGGGCGATGAAGGCCGCGGGCTGCGACCGGATCTACTACGGGCTCGAGAGCGGCAACCGGGAGATCCTGCGCACCCTGCGCAAGGCCGCCGACCTGGACCAGATGGTCGAGACGGTGGCCATGACGCGCGAGATCGGCATCGAGACCTTCGGCTACTTCATGATCGGCAGCCCGGGCGAGACCGAGGCCACGGCGCGCCAGACCGTGCGGCTGTCGCTGAGGCTGGACCTGGACTACGCCCAGTTCAGCAAGGTCACGCCCATGCCGGGCACCGAGCTGTACGGCATGCTGGTGGAGGAGACCGGGCACGACCTGTGGCGCGAGATCGTGCTCGACCCGGCCAAGGACAGCTACATGCCGCGGCCCCTCTGCGAGCTGGGCGAGCAACAGATCCAGGAGATGGTGCGGCTGGCGTACCTGCGCTTCTACTACCGCCCCAGCTACATCGCCCGGGCGCTGGGGCGGCTGCGCAGCTTCGACGAGCTGCGGCGCTCGGTTCGTACCGCCGCCCAGATGTTGCTGTCGCCGCCAGAGGGGGACGACAGCGGGCCCCAGGAGTCCTAACCCCATGATCGTTCTCGGCATCAACGACAACCACGACTCGTCGGCGGCCCTGGCCGTGGACGGCCGGATCGTCGCCGCGGTGGGGCAGGAGCGGCTGGATCGGGTCAAGAACTCGTCGGTGTTCCCGTGGGACGCCATTGACGAGGTCCTGCGGATCACCGGCTACCAGCGCGAGGACGTCGACAAGGTCGTCTTCGGCTCCCACTTCACCCCCACGGCGGCGCTGCGGCGGTTCCCCGACCAGCACCAGCAGGCCAAGGCCAGCGGCGGCCAGTTCAACCCCTTGCTCAACCTGTACGTGTGCTACCAGGTGGGGCTGATCCAGTCGGGGGCGTGGCGCGCCGAGGCTGCGGCGAGCCGGCGGTTGCTGCAGCGGCGCATGGCCGAACACGGATTCCGGGCGCAGGTGACCACCACCGAGCACCACGAGTCCCACGCCGCGTCCGCGTACTTCTCCCAGTCCCGCGATCCAGTGCTGGCGCTGACCGTGGACGCCATGGGGGACGGGCTGTCGGTGACGGTGAACGAGGGGCGCGACGGCAAGCTGCGGCGCATCCACTCCCACCTCGGCCTGTCGGCGATCAACACCTACTACTCGCGGATCACCGAGTTCCTGGGATTTCGTCCCCTGCGGCACGAGGGCAAGGTCACCGGGCTGGCGGCGTACACCGAGCCGCCGCCGGAGCTCCTCGAACACTTCCGCCGCGACCTGCACTTCACGCGCGGGGGGTTCAACCTCAAGAACTACGCGCGCCGCCACCGCATGGACGACGCCTTCCACCGCTTCTTGCGGCCCTACACCAAGGAGGAGGTGGCCTCGGCGTGCCAGCGCAACCTCGAGATCGCGGTGTGCGAGTTCGTCCAGCACTGGGTGGGCCGCACGGGCCTGCGCGACCTGGTGCTGGCCGGCGGGCTGTTCGCCAACGTCAAGCTCAACCAGCGCATCCACGAGCTGCCCGAGGTGGACAGCATCTTCGTCTACCCGAACATGGGGGACGGCGGGCTGGCCGCGGGCGCGGCGCTGCTGGGCAGCGAGCGGCCGCGTCCGGGGCGCATCGAGGGCGTGTGCCTGGGCCCCGAGTACACCGAGGCGGACTGCGAGGCCGCGCTGCGGCGGGCTCAGCTGAGCTTCCAGCGCCCCGGGGACCTGGCCGGCGACGTGGCCGATCTCCTCGTCGCGGGCGAGGTGGTGGCCCGGTTCGACGGTCGCATGGAGTGGGGCCCGCGGGCCCTGGGCAACCGCACGATCCTGTTCAAGCCCGACGACGCATCCGTCAACGACTGGCTCAACGATCGCCTCGGGCGCACCGAGTTCATGCCGTTCGCGCCGGTGACCCAGTGGGAGCACGCGGACCGCTGCTACGAGGGGCTCGACGGCGCCCGTGACCCGGCGCGGTTCATGACGGTGTGCTTCGACTGCACCGACTGGATGACCGAGCACGGCGCCGGGGTGGTCCACTGCGACGGCACGGCGCGGCCCCAGCTGATCGTCCGCGACGAGAACCCCGGCTACTGGGACATCGTCGAGGCCTACCGCCAGCGCACGGACGTGCCCTCGGTGGTCAACACGTCGTTCAACATGCACGAGGAGCCCATCGTCCG
>CAYRNR010000373.1:0-3155 GCA_964425605.1 uncultured Rickettsiales bacterium
GCGGCGTACTCGGTCATGACCAGCATGCCGTGGCTGGGCAGGATGTTGATGTTGTAGGGCCGGAAGTCCACGGGGACGCGGTCCACGTCCGCGCCGGCCAGGTCGATGGTGTACAGGCCGTACCAGTCGTCCCAGCTGTCGGTCCAGTCCACGAAGTAGATGCGATCGCCGGCGGGGGTGATCACCGCCTGGTTGACGTGGCGGCCGGCCGAGTCGTCGAGGTGCCGGGTCTCGCCCGAGGCGGTGTCGTACAGCAGCAGGCCGTTCTCGTGGCCGGTGGAGAAGATGTCCCAGTACGAGTACAGCAGGATCTCGCCGCCGTCGGGGGTGATGTAGTACGCGGGGATGCCGATGGTCAGCTCCACGCGGGTCAGGTCGAAGTCCCGGGTGTCGTAGAGCATCAGGAACACCTCGTCCACGGAGCTGCCGTGGTCGGTGAAGTCGTAGGCGACCAGGGTGTGGCCGTCGCTGGTGTAGCCCACCGGACCGCGGCCGGCCACGCGCGTGACGGTCTCCAGATCCGCGTCCAGCACCAGCAGCGAGTCCACGCCCCACCACGAACTGCCGCCGTCGAAGGTCTCCAGCGGCACAGCGATCAGATCCCCGTCCGGGTGCATGCCGAAGAAGCCGTAGCCCCACCACGCAGCAGGGTGGCTGTCGTCGACGAACGCGGTGCGCGCCGGCGCCGCGGGCATGGCGCCCACGTCGTCGATGTCGTGCGCCGTGATCTGCGTGCCCTGGGACGTCAGCCAGCGCTTGTCGAGCTCCAGCGAGTCCACCGGCGGCAACATGGGGCCGCTGCCGTCGGGGGACCAGCCGCGGTCGGGGCGCTCACGCCGCGCGGGCATGGGCAGCTGGCGCGGCTCGCCGAACTCCTCGTAGACGACCCACGAGGCCACGAGCCGGTGGGTCCCGGGGATCCACTCCGCCTCGAACAGATCGTGGGCCGCGCTGGGTGGCTCGATGGTGCCGTACTCCATGGTGGTGCTGTCGACCACGTACAGGACGCCGTCACAGGCCACGGCGAACAAGGAGCCGTCGGTGGTCAGGCGGGTCCCCCAGAACACCGCGGGGAAGGTGGCCTCGCGGACCACCTGCAGCGTGTCCAGGTCGATGAGGGTCCAGGTCTCGCCCGAGGTGCCGGAGCTCGGCTGGGCCATGAACCAGGCCCGCTGCCCGTCCGGGCCGAACACGACGCGCTTGTCGTCGTCGCTGGTCACCGCCAGCTCGGTGATCTTGCCGTCGGTGGTGTCCACGAAGTGCAGCCACGCGTCGGCGCCTGCGTCGATGGCGCCGACCACGAACCGCTCGTCCGGGGTGATGCCGAAGCTGGTGTCCAGGAAGGCGTCGTCGCCCGGATCGTTGAACTCCTGGTTGCCGGTGTCGCCGCTGCCCCAGCCGCAGCCGAAGCTGACCAGCCCCCACGCGCAGAGCCAGGCCCCCAGGATTCCCAGTAGCGTCCTCGTCATGATCCACCTCCCATGCCAAAGCAATCCCGGTAGGGCTCGACGAACGTGCCCTCGCCCAGCTCCACGAAGCTGCGCACGTCCAGCTCCTCGCAGCGCAGCGATCCCAGCAGGTCGAGGTAGTCGTGGGCGGCGTCGCGGTCGAAGTCGCACTCGCCGTACTCCTCGACCCCCTCGACGACCCACTCGCCGTCGAAGGCGTAGTGGCCGCGCTCGAAGAACCACTCCACGCATTCCTGTTCGTCGTGGAACTCGTAGGTCTCCTCCAGCGGCGCCACCACCGCGCCGAGGTAACACTCGTAGACCCATCCACACAGGTCCTCGCCCGCCTCGGCCCGGTAGTCTTCGGAGCTCAGGCAGCCCCCGAAGATCGCCAGGGCGGCGGCCATCGTCATCAGCGTCAACGCTCTTGTCATGCTCTCCTCCGGCGCACCCGTGAATCCACTGCCGGGGGGATCATGCACACCTGGTGCCGATCGGGGGGGAAGTCTCGATCCCGGCGCAGACGTCACGGCCCACGGGGTCGCTTCCGCAGGACTCCCCGCGCGCGGGTGGAGAAGATCTACCGCATTGTGGGACAATGAGAAGTTGACCAAAGGTCTCGACAGGCCGAGGGGACACTCTTTCAGTCGATTCTCCTATGACTCGAGCGGACCGCGACTACCGCCTACTCCAGCGCCAGCAGAACCTCCGCGTTCTGCGATTGGTCGCGCCCGTCCTGTGCATCGCCCTGCCCATCTTCGGCGGGCTGGACGTCCTGATGGCGGCCTCGGAGAGGGCCGGCTCGAGCTTCAGCTTGCCCTTCTATCTCGCGGCCCACGGCGTCATCTGGGTCTACGCCCTGGGGCTGCTGGCCGCGCCGCGGCTCGCCCGGCGGTTCGCCCGCCAGAAGGCCACGTGCTTGATGGCCAGCGTCGGGCCGGTGCTGATCACCGGACAGGTGGTCGGGCTGTTCCTGGCCGGCCGCTCCGAGCTGCACCTGGTGCTCGTGACGCTGCTGGCGGCGTCGTTCGTGCTGCAGACACGGCCGTCGAGGGGGCTGGTGCACCTGGTGGCGTGCGCGCTCATCCCGACACCGCTGTTGTTGACCCACAACATCACCGTGGTCGGCGTGTCCGCCGAAATCCTCGCGGTGTTCACCCTGGGCGTCATCCTCATCTACATCCGCGACGGCATGACCCGGCAGACCGTCGAGCTCAAGGACAAGGCCCGCGAGCTCCGCGCCGAGATCCCGGTGAGGAAGCGGGCCCAGCTGGAGCAGAAGCGCAGCGAGGAGCGCCTCTCCGAAGCCCAGCGGGTGGCCCACGTGGGCTCGTGGGAGTGGGACTTCAAGCACCAGGACGTCTACTGCTCGGACGAGCTGTACCGCATCCTGCGGCTCGACCTGAAGCCCAACCACGTCAACACCCTGTTCGGGGCCCTGTTCGAGCGGGTCCACCCCGACGACCTGCCCGTGGTCAAGGAGCGCATCGCCTCGGCCTTCGAGCAGCAGGAGCCGTACCGCGTCGAGCACCGGATGCTGATGCACGACGGCTCGGAGCGGCACTACCAGGGTGAGGGCCTGATCCACTGGGACGACAACGGCAAGCCCGACCGGCTGCTGGGGACCCTGCACGACATCACCGAACGCAAGAAGGCCGAGGAGGAGATCAAGCGCCTGGCCTTCCACGACTCGCTCACCGGCCTGGC
>CAYRNR010000374.1:0-3139 GCA_964425605.1 uncultured Rickettsiales bacterium
CCTCTCGGGGTCCTTGTAGAGAAGGGCTTTGATCGCCTCGTTGTGGCGGCTGCCGCCGCCCTGGACCATGTAGGAGGCCAGGGAGTAGGGCGCGCCAGCGAAACCCAGGACGGCGCGCTCGTCACCCATCTCCCGTCGGAGCAGGCGGATCGCCTCGTAGACGTAGCCCAGGGCCGACGAGACGTCGCGGGGCACCAGGGCGTCCGGATCGAAGTCGCCCACCAGGGGCGGGTTCAGCTGCGGCCCCCCCTCGGGGTAGGTCACGGTCTGGCCCATGGCCTCGGGGATGACGAGGATGTCGGAGAACACGATGGCTGCGTCCAGATCGAACCGCCGCAGGGGCTGTAGCGCCACCTCCAGGGTCAACGCCGGTGTCTGGCAGACCTCGGTGAACGAGTGCTTCGCCCGCAGCGCGAGGTACTCGGGCAGATAACGTCCCGCCTGGCGCATGATCCACACCGGGGGGCGGTCCACCGGCGCTCCGGTGCACGCGGCCAGGAACCTCGCTCGACCTTTCATGGGATCTCCTCCGTCGGGACGTCGTTCGTGTCGGCCCTATCCTGGGTCGGCGGCGCGCACTTGTCAGGTGCGAGGCCGTACTGATCGGGGTTTCGACCCACCACGGCCGCCGCCACGAGGCTCGGGATGCGATGCCGCGCGTCGTCGTCGAGCAGGCCGGCGAGCCACAGGAATCTCACGTTGCGGCGGGGCCGGGTCCAGGCGCCCTGCTCGCGCAGGGTCTCCACCGTCGCCGCGATGGCCGGATCTCGGGCCAGCGTCGCCAGCAGGATCGACGAGGTGCTCAGCGCCTCCACGTCCTGTTGCAGGCGCGTGGCGATGGCCTCGGTGGAGGCGAGGGGGTCGCTCCGGAGATCGTCGTCCTCGTCCAGCAGGCCCATCGCCCGGGCCTCCTCCGCGCCGATCCCCCACGGTCCGCTGAGATCCCCCTCGGCGGCGCCGTGGCCGAGCACCCACGGCAGGAACGCGAGGACGTCGGGGAGGCTGTACCGCGCCAGCACGGGCTGGATGGCCGGCATGTGGACCTCGGACGTGCAGTAGATCTCACCGAGCGCGTCGGCCTCGAGCCAGGCTCCCACGCGCTTGCGCACCGCGGCGCGGAACGAGCCGGGCACGGCGTAGGCCGGCTCACCGAAGGCCCGGAGCACGCCGTCCATCTGGTGGTCCAGGTTGGCGTCGTCCCCGCGGCCCTCGCCGCGGCGGCCGGGCTTGCCGGCGGCCTGGCCCTCGAGGTCCACCATCCGGTCGTGCCGGGCGGCGAGCTCGTCGAGGGTCCCCGGGCTCTCCTCCATCACCGCCAGCAGGGCGTCGATCTCCTCGTCCAGGGTGGCGATCTCCTGCTCCACGCCGTCGAGGCGCTGGCTCACCTGGCGCCACGCCCAGATCGCGGCAAAACCCAACGCCACCACCAGTAGAAGGGCCACCGGGATCCACATGGGTCGCCAGCGCTTGCGGCGCATGGCGCGGATCACCGACGACACGTCGGCGCCGGTGAGGTCGACCCGCAGCTGGGGCCCCTCGGCGCCGAGCCGGATCACGTCGCCCTGGCGCAGGTACACCTCTCGCACGAGCCGGCCGTTGACGTAGGTGCCGTTGCGGGAGTCGCGATCGCGCAGCAGGTAGCGCCCCTGCTTGAACTCCACCTCCGCGTGCACCTTGCCCACGGCGCGGTCCTGCTCGGCGTGGAACCTCACCTCGCAGTCGGGGCCCCGGCCGAGCTCGAAGTGCTCGGTGTCCACCTGATCCACGCCGCCGGCGCGGGCGCCGCTGATGTGCACGAGACTGATCAACGTGTCCCCTTCGGTCGTCCCATCCTACAGCACCATCCGCACCACGCCGGCCACCACCACCACCACGAACAGCACGCGGTTGAGTCCGATGGAGCGGTGGAGCCGCGGCAGCTTCCCGTCGCTGGCCTCGTACAGGTCGCGGTAGGCGCGGACCATGTCTCCACCGCAGTAGGGGGACACGATGCGGGGCATCGGGGCGCCGGACCGTTGCTGCAGGATCGTGCCCATCCGGCGCAGCAGCATCACGCCGTATCCGTACAGGACGGCGGCGACGGCGGCGAACAGCAGCGCGAGCTTGGCCTCCTCCGGCAAGGGACCTCCCGCCTACTCGAACAGCTTGCGGCCGCGCGGATCACCCACGGGCACCGGCTTGAGCGCGCGGTCGCAGCGGCGGATGAAGCCGCACAGCACGTTGCCAGGGCCCACCTCGTAGAACTCGTCCACGCCCATGTCGAGCATGGCGCGCACCGTGGGCTCCCACCGCACCGGCGCGCAGACCTGGTCCACCAGGTGTCCGATCACGCGGGCGTGGTCGCGCTCGACCTCGGCGTTGACGTTGGGGATGTACGGCACGCCCAGCGCGCCGATCTGGACGTCCTCCAGCCGCTCGGCGAGGCGCTGCGCCGCGGGGCGCATCAACGCGCAGTGGAAAGGCGCGCTCACCGCGATCTCCGTGGCGTTTCCGCGCAGCTCCTTGCAGCGCCCCATCGCGACGCCCACCGACGCCTTGTCGCCGGAGATGACGTTGAGGTCCGGGGCGTTGTACCCGGCGCTCTCGACCACGCCGCCGGTGTCCTCGCGCACCGACGCGCAGACGCCGTCCACCTGCTCGGCGGTGAGCCGGAAGATGGCCGCCATGGTGCCCTCGCCCAGGGGGACCGCGTCCTGCATGTACCTGCCGCGGTCGCGCACGGCTCGCACGGCCTCGCCGAAGTCCATGGCGCCGGCGATCACCAGGGCGGAGTACTCGCCCAGGCTGTGGCCCGCGACCACGTCCGGCTGGATGTCCAGCTCGCTCATCATCGCCCGGGCGAAGGCCACCGAGGTGGTCAGCACGGCCGGCTGGGTGACCTCGGTCTCGGTGAGCTTCTCCAGCGGCCCCTGCAGGATCAGCTCGGTCAGGGAGTACCCGAGCTCGTCGTCGGCCTGCTCGTAGACCTCCCGGGCCACCGGGTACTTCTCGATCAACCAGTCCCCCATACCCACCTTCTGGGACGCCTGGCCGGGAAAGACGAATGCACGCATTGTGGACCTCCGGATCGTTCCTCGATGAACTGGGGAGCAATACCCGACCCGGCGCGCGCGTGCAACAAGTTGGTGCGCGGACGCCT
>CAYRNR010000375.1:0-1172 GCA_964425605.1 uncultured Rickettsiales bacterium
TCGCCGAGCTTGTCCTGGTCGGCCTTGGTCCGCGGCTCGATGGCGATGGAGATCACCGTGTCGGGGAAGTCCATCGATTCGAGGATCACCACGTCGCGCTTGTCGCTGAGGGTGTCCCCCGTGGCCGTGTGCTTGAACCCGACCGCGGCGACGATGTCGCCCGCCTGGATGGTCTTGACGTCCTCGCGCTTGTTCGCGTGCATCTTGAGGATGCGCCCCAGACGCTCGCGCTTGCGGCGCGACGAGTTGAACAGCTGCTTGCCCGCCTCGGCCGTGCCCGAGTAGACCCGCAGATAGGTCAGGTTGCCCACGTAGGGGTCGAACATGATCTTGAATGCGAGCGCCGCGAGGGGAGCCTTGGGGTCTGGCGGGCGCGGGATCTCCTCGTCCGGATCGTCCGGGGAGACGCCCACGATGGGCGGCACGTCCAGGGGCGACGGCAGGTAGTCGATCACGGCGTCCAGCAGCGGCTGGACCCCCTTGTTCTTGAACGCCGAGCCGCAGAAGCAAGGCACGAAGCGCATGCTGATGCAGGCGTTCCGCGCCGCTTCCTTCAGCTCGTCCTCGCCGATCTCCTCGCCCTCGAGGTACCGCATCGCCAGGTCGTCGTCGTCCTCGACGATGGCCTCCATGAGCGTCTCGCGGTACTCCTCGGCGATCTCGGCGAACTCGTCGGGGACCGCGACCTCCCGGTACTGGGCGCCGAGGGTCGAGTCGTCGTACACGACCGCCTTCATGCCCAGCAGGTCGATCACACCCTGGTGATGTTCTTCGGCGCCCAGGGGGAGCTGGAACGCGACCGGCCTGGCCCCCAGCTTCTTCGAGATCTGCTCGAGGACGGCGACGAAGTCGGCGCCAACGCGGTCCATCTTGTTGACGAACGCGATGCGGGGGACCTCGTAGCGATCCGCCTGGCGCCAGACCGTCTCCGACTGCGCCTCCACCCCCTCCACGGCGCTGAAGATGGCGACGGCGCCATCGAGCACCCGCAGCGAGCGCTCCACCTCGACGGTGAAGTCCACGTGCCCGGGGGTATCGATGATGTTGATCTGATGGTCGCGCCAGAAGCAGGTGGTCGCGGCGGAGGTGATCGTGATCCCCCGCTCCTGCTCCTGGTCCATCCAGTCCATGACGGCGGTGCCCTCGTGGACCTCGCCCATCTTGTGGCTCAC
>CAYRNR010000375.1:1272-3128 GCA_964425605.1 uncultured Rickettsiales bacterium
TACCAGCGGTAGTGGGCGAACGCCTTGTTGGCCTCGGCCATCTTGTGGACGTCTTCCCGCTTCTTCACGCTCTCGCCGCGGCCCATGGAGGCTTCCATCAGCTCGGCGGCCAGCTTCTCACTCATCGCGTGGCCGTGACGGCGGCGCGCGTAGTTGCGCAGCCAGCGCATGGCCAGCGCCATCCGGCGGTTGGGCCGGATCTCGATGGGCACCTGATAGGTGGAGCCACCGACACGCCGGGACTTGACCTCGATCTGGGGCTGGACGTTCTCCAGCGCCTTCTTGAAGACCTTGAGCGGATCTTCGCGGGTCTTGTCCTGGATGACGTCGAAGGCGTCGTAGACGATCTTCTCCGCCGTGGACTTCTTGCCGTCGCTCATCATGTTGTTGATGAACTTGGTCACCACCACGTCGTGGTACTTGGGATCGGGGATGACGATCCGCTTCGGCACTTCGCGTCTGCGAGGCATGGCTGTTCCTCCTACTTCTTGGGCCGCTTGGCGCCGTACTTGGAACGCCGCTTGTTACGCTCGACCCCGGAGGAGTCCAGCACGCCTCGAACCACGTGGTAACGAACACCCGGGAGGTCCTTGACGCGACCGCCGCGGATCATGACCACGGAGTGCTCCTGCAGGTTGTGACCCTCGCCCGGGATGTAGGTGGTGACCTCCATGCCGTTGACGAGGCGCACGCGGGCAACCTTGCGCAGAGCCGAATTCGGCTTCTTGGGCGTGGTCGTGTACACGCGAGTGCACACGCCGCGCTTCTGGGGACAACTCTTCAGTGCAGGGGAAGCTGTCTTTTCTTTCTGAACCTTGCGCCCCTTGCGCACCAACTGTTGGATCGTCGGCATCCAGCTAACCTCTCTTCAACCAGCCCGCGCTGTGCGGATGGGCAGGTTTGTCGCTCGGCGAAACGCGAATCCCGCGTGCTGCGGATCGCGCCCGAGCGGCGCGGAAGATACGCTCGCGTACCCTCCTGTGTCAAGCCAATCAGGCGATCTCCGTGCCGCCCTTGTTGCCAGCAGGTCCGGTCAGGGCCGAGAACAGCCCCGCCGCTTCCGCTGCCGGCGCGGGCGCGGGCGCGGACTCTTCCGGCATGCCGGTGTTGATCTGGATGCGGTGGTAGCCCTTGAAGCCCGTGCCCGCCGGGACGAGCCGCCCCATGATCACGTTCTCCTTGAGGCCGCGCAGGTAGTCCACCTTGCCGTTGATCGAGGCCTCGGTGAGCACGCGCGTGGTCTCCTGGAAGCTCGCCGCGGAGATGAAGCTGTCCGTGCTGAGGCTGGCCTTGGTGATGCCGAGCAGCGCCGGGTCGGCCACGGCCGCCTCGCCCTCGGTCTCCAGCACCTTGTTGTTGGCCTCCTCGAGCACCAGCTTGTCCACCTGCTCCTCGACCAGGAAGTCGGTGTCGCCGGGGTTGCGCACCTTCAAGCGGCGCAGCATCTGGCGAACGATGACCTCGATGTGCTTGTCGTTGATGCGCACACCCTGGAGCCGGTAGACCTCCTGGACCTCGTCCACGAGCCAGCGGGCCAGGGTCTTCTCACCCTTGACCTTGAGGATGTCGTGGGGGTTGGCCGCGCCGTCCATCAGGGGCTCGCCAGCGCGGACGAAGTCGCCCTCGCGCACGCTGATGTGCTTGCCCTTGGGGATGAGGTAGTCCTCGGCCTTGCCGCCGCCCTCGGGGGTGACGACCACGCGGCGCTTGCCCTTGTAGTCCTTGCCCATGCTGACCAGGCCATCGATCTCGCTGATGACCGCGATCTCGCGCGGCTTGCGGGCCTCGAACAGCTCGGCGACGCGGGGCAGACCGCCGGTGATGTCCTTGGTCTTGGTGGTCTCGCGCGGGATCTT
>CAYRNR010000376.1:0-3101 GCA_964425605.1 uncultured Rickettsiales bacterium
TGATAGAAGGGGATCAGGTTCACCCCCTCCACCTGCAGCTGCGGTATCAGGGAGAACCAGCTGAACTCACTCGCCAGGATCACTTGCATACTCTCATCCGCGGACCAGGCCCAGCGCCGCCGAGGTCAATATCGCGGCGACCACCACGCTCAGGCCCACCAGCAAGCCGGCCACGTCGATCCGGACCAGGAGCACCAGCGCGAGCAGCAGGCCGCCCAGCCCGAGCCAGCGCAGCACCGTCCACACCGGAGCGGTCTTGCCCCCTTCCATGGCGCGGGCCGCAGAGACCCACATCACCTGGAAGTTGACCAGGGCGATGGCGCCACCGATTCCGGCCGCCAACGCGAACCTGCCTCCCGCGAGGGAGTACCCCAGACCGACCACCAGCAACCAAAGAGCTAGCGCGACTGCGGTGACGCTCACCACGGAGATCAGGGAGGGGGGAGGCGTCTCGCCCCCGGGCTCTGCCCCCTGGGGGGCCGACTCCTGATCACCACCAGTCACGCTCGTGCGCGCCGTTACTAACACGCGTGCGTGAGAGGGGTCAAGGAGAGGGCGGGAGGCGGATCGAACGCGACTGCTGCAACAGCTCCAGCCGCCGCTGGACCATGGCCCGATTGGGGTGACTCTCCAGGGCCTGACGGTACAGGTCCTCGGCGCCGTCGAGATCGCCGAGCATCTCCATGCAGCCGGCCTCTCCGACCAGAGCCTCCACGGCCTCGGCGCCGTCGGGAAAACGCTCGCGGACCCGCTGATACACCGTCAGCGCCAGCCCGGCGTCCCCGGCGAGATCGTGGCACCGGGCCACCCCCAGCAGCGCCGACGCCGCGCGCGGGCCGTCGGGATACCGCTCCAGCAGCTCGGTCCACTCCACCAGGGCCTGGCCCGGATCACCCAGCTCCACGTAGCACCGGGCGATCTCGTGGCGGATGTCCGCGCACCCGGGATCGTCGGCCCGCTGGGACAGCAGCTCACGATAGGCGTCGATGGCCCCCCACCAGTCGAGGCGATCCCGACGCAGATCCGCGATGAGCAGCAGGCAGGTCGCGGCGGGCTCGCTGGCGGGGAACCGCGCGACCGCTTCCTCGCACGACGTCTCCGCCTCGTCGGAGTTCGATGCGCGCAGGATCTCGGCGGCCCGCAGCAGCGCGACGCCTCCGACCTCGGGATCGGTACTGGCGCCGGCCGCTCGGTACTGCTCCACGGCGAGGTCCGTCTCGCCGCGGTCCCGGAACCGATCGCCGCGCTCGAGCCGGCGTTCAGGGGAGTTGCAGCCCGCCGCGATGGAGAGGACGACCGTCAGGATCGCGGCGACGTGAGGATCACTCTTCCGTGGGGATCTCATCCGCGCCGTCCGAGGGGGTCTCGGGCTGACCGTCGCCGGCCTCGTCCACCTCACCGTCTTCCGAGTCCCCGGCGCCCGCCTCGCCGAGGTTGATGCGCGCCATGGCCACCACCTTCTCGGGTTCGCTCAGGCGGATCAGGGTCACCCCCTGGGTGTTGCGGCCGATCACGGAGATGCCCGAGACCGCGGTGCGGATGATCTGACCGCGGTCGGTCATCAGCATCACCTCGGTGTCGTCGGTGACCTGGACCGTGCCCACCACCGGGCCGTTGCGGCCGCGGGTCTTGATGTTGATGAGCCCGATTCCGCCGCGGTGCTGGCGGCGGTACTCGGTCTCGTCGGTGCGCTTGCCGAAGCCGTTCTCGGTCACCGTCATCAGGGTCGCGCCCTCCTCGATGACATCCATGCCCACGAGGCGGTCCTCGCCCACCAGGGTGATGCCCTTGACCCCGCTGGCGGTGCGGCCCATCTCCCGCACGTCCTCCTCGGAGAACCGGATGGCCTTGCCGTCGCGGGTACACAGCATGACGTCCTGGCCGGGCTCGCACAGGCGGGCGCACAGCACCTGGTCGTCGTCGCGCAGGGTGCACGCGATGATGCCGATGGACTTGACGTGGCTGTAGGCGTGCAGGTTGGTGCGCTTGACGCGGCCGTTGACCGTGGCGATGACGATGGAGCGCTCGTCGTCGAACTCCCGCACCGGGACCACGGACACCACCTGGTCGTCCGGCTCCATGGGGATCAGGTTGACCAGCGGGCGACCCTTGGCCGCGCGGCCGCCGTGGGGCAGCCGATAGACCTTGAGCCAGTAGATCTTGCCCTTGCGGGTGAAGATCAGCAGGTAGGCGTGGGTGGAGGCCACCCACACGTCCTCGACGAAGTCCTCCTCCTTGGTGGTCATGCCCCGCAGGCCCTTGCCGCCCCGGTGCTGGCTGCGGTACTCGGACATGGGGGACCGCTTGATGTAACCCCCGTGGGTGAGGATGACCGCCATGTCCTCGTCGGCGATCAGGTCCTCGAGGTCCACGTCGGCGGAGGCCTCGATGATGTTGGTGCGGCGCTCGTCGTCGTGCCGCTCCTTGACCTCGAGGAGCTCCTCCTTGATCAGCTCCAGGATCAACCGCTCGCTGGCCAGCAGGGTCTCGAGGCGCTCGATGGTCGCCATGACCTCGGTGTATTCCTCGCGGATCTTGTCGCGCTCGAGGCCGGTCAGGCGGGCCAGGCGCATGTCGAGGATGGCCTTGGCCTGGACCTCGGAGAGGCCGAAACGCTCGATGAGGCGCCCGCGGGCCGTCTCGGAGTCGGAGCTGGCGCGGATGATCTCGATCATCTCGTCGATGTTGTCCAGGGCGATGATGAAGCCCTCGAGCAGGTGGGCCCGGTGCTTGGCCTGGCCCAGCTCGTACTCGCTGCGCCTCGTCACCACCTCGCGGCGGTGCAGGACGAACTGCTCGAGGGTCTCGCGCAGGGGCAGCACGCGGGGCTGGCCCTCGACGATGGACAGGTTGATCATCCCGAAGGTGCTCTGCAGCGCCGTCTTCTTGTACAGGTGGTTGAGCACGATGATGCCCATGGCATCCCGCTTGAGCTCCACCACGATGCGCATCCCGTCCCGGTCGCTCTCGTCGCGCAGGTCCCGGATCCCCTCGATGCTCTTGGCCTTGACCAGCTCGGCGATGTGCTCGATGAGCCGGGCCTTGTTCACCTGGTAGGGGATCTCGGTGATGATGATGGCTTTTTCGTCGCCGAAGTCGTC
>CAYRNR010000377.1:0-3086 GCA_964425605.1 uncultured Rickettsiales bacterium
ACGACCTCGATCCCCGCATCGGCGAGAGCCGCATGTACCTGGGCTACTTCCACGAGCGGCGCGGCGAGTTCGACAAGGCCCTTCAGTGCTACGAGAGCGCCGTGGAGCTGGCCCCGGACCGGTTCGTGATCCCCCAGACGCTGACCGACGAGCTGCTGCAGGAGACGGCGCGGGAGGTGGTGACCCAGCTGCCCGCCCCCCTCCAGGAGTACCTCTCGGCCACCTCGTGGACCGTGGACTTCCTGCCCCCCACGTCCCTGCTGACGCGGAACCGCCCCCCCCTGAGCCCCCTGACCCTGTGCCTCTTCGTCGGGCCCGTGCGGGATCCCAACCAGGTGGAGAAGCCCCTGACCCACGCCCCCCTCGGGGTCGCCCTGTTCCGTGCGAACTTCGAGAAGTCGTTGCACGAGGGAGTGGTCCTCGCCGACGTGGTGCGCAACGCCCTGCTCGCCGAGGTGGAGCTGTTCTTGAACCTCAGCCGCGAAGAGGTCGAGGCCCTCGGGCTCGAGGCCCTGTACCGGGGCCCGCACTGGCTCAGCCAGACACCTGCCGTGGACGCGGCGTTCGACGCCTTCGCCGCCGAGCCGATCCCACCGAACCGCACCCTCCACTGATCCGCAACGCGGCGTCTCGCTGCTACACTGTCCGCCATGCAACTGACGGTCATCGGTAGTGGAAACATCGTCCCCCAGGCGAACCGCCGCGCCCCCGCGTACCTGCTGCAGCAGGACTCCCACAACGTGCTGCTCGACATGGGGCCCGGTACGCTACACCAGCTCGCCGTCATGGGGCTGGCCCCGTCGGACATCGGCGTGGTCCTGTTCAGCCACCTGCACCTGGACCACGCCATCGATGCGCTGCAACTGCTGGCCCACCGCGCCATCGGAGAGAAGCACGAGCGGCACCCCGGGCTCCGCCTCGTCGGGCCTCCGGGGTTCCGCAAGGAGCTTGAGGGGTGGGTCAACGGCCTGAACCCCCAGATCCTCGAGGAGAACGACGACCTGGTCTGGGACGAGGTGGGCAACGACAGCATCGAGGTGGGGCCGTGGACGGTCCACGCCGTGCCGGTGAACCACCGGATCGGCGCCGCCTCCGGGGCCGTGGGCTATCACATGGAGAGCACGTCCGGCGTGCTCTCCTACACGGGCGACTCGGCGCTGTGCGAGGGGCTGAGCCGGCTGCTGGACCACCGCGGTTGTCTGCTGTGCGAGTGCACCTCTCCGGACACGGATCCCTGGATGGGTCACCTCACACCGTCCCAGATCCGGAGGCTGGCCGAGCGCAACCCGCCGAACCTGCTGCTGCTGACCCACGTGGGTCCTGGCTTCAAGAAGGACGATCTCCCCGGCACGCCGTTCAGCGGCTACCCCGGACGCGTGGACGTCGCCCAGGACGGCATGCTGATCAACTTTGATTCCAACTACATACACACATTTGTCTCACCTCCTGAATGAAGCTTCTCCGTCCCCTCCCCCTCCCCGCAGCAGTCGGCTGAACTCCCCACCGGTCAGGGCGTCGAGCCCGGCGGTGATCTCGGCGATCTCCAGCAGCAGCCGCGTCGCCTCGGCCGGGTCACGGTCCGGATCTCCAGCGCCGAGCTCGGCCCGCGCGCGCTGGCGCTCGAAGTATCGCAGCGTCACCTCCTCGAGCACCCTGGCGCGCAGCTCCATCCGGTCCTGCTGCTCGGACAGGATCCGGATGCGCTCGTAGCTCATCACCAGGTCACCCAGGTCCCACTCCAGATCCAACGACAGATCCCAGCCGCGGCCGTCCTCGGCCCCCTCGACGTTGTCGAAGGGATCCATGTCCACGTCGCGGTCCCCGTCCAGGCCGCCGCCCAGGGTCAGCTCGGGCAGGGCGCCGTAGGCGCGGGAGTCACGCTCGAACCGGGCCAGGGTGGCCGCGTCACACTCCACGAAGCGGACCGCCGCGCGCTGGACCGCTGCGATGGACGGTTCGCCTGCGAGCAGGGCCTCCAGATCCTCGGTGGGCGCCACCGGCCTCGGCTCCGGGGACGGCCGCGGCACCGGGAATCGCCTGGGGAAGGGGAACTCCAGGGTCAGCCCGATCTCTGGCTCCCCGTCGGTCAGGGCCAGGGAGACCCGGACCGTCGGCGGGAGCACCCTCGGCGGCCCCAGGCGGGTTCCAGGCCGGTGCCAGGGGAGCTCCCCCTCGGCCGCGAGCCAGAGCAACTCCGGGTCACGGAGCTCCTCTGCGTCCAGGCCGAGTCGCGCCAGGGTGTACTCCCGCGCCCGGTCGTCCAGCCACCTGTCCAGCTCGTCCGCGCGGCACGGGGCCGCGGCGCACAGGCCCAGCAGGGCGGCAGCGTATGCCATCCTCATCGATCTCTCTCTCGGGGGGCGCCGGACGCCGGTCGACGGGCCGCGCGTCGGGGTCCCAACCTGGGCACGCTGCAGCTCGTGTCAAGGCCTCGAATACCGTGCGCCTTTGTGCCATCATCGCCGCCATGAGAGTCTTCGAAGAGCTGGCCAGACTGGAGAAGGAGGGCGCCGCGTGCGTCCTGTGCACCGTGCTCGAGACCCGCGGCTCCGTCCCCCAGAAGCCCGGGTCCAAGATGGTGGTCCGCGCCGACGGCTCCATCGTCGGCACCGTGGGCGGGGGCGCGCTGGAGCACGAGGTCCGGCGACGCGCAGCCCGGGCGCTGGAGGCAGGCGAACCCGAGCTGTACGAGGCCAAGCTGGGCCCCGACCTCGGCATGGCCTGCGGCGGCGCGGTCTCGGTGTTCGTCGAGCCCCTGTTCGCCGCTCCCGACCTGATCATCGTCGGCGCGGGACACATCGGCCGCGACCTGTCCGCCATGGCCAGCCGCGCCGGCTTCCGCGTCACCGTCGTCGACGCGCGCCCCGAGTGGGCCGTCGCGGAGGCGTTCCCGGACGCGGCCGCCGTGCTGGCCGAGGACCCCGCCGCCGCCCTGGACGACCTGCCCCTGGGCCCCGACGCCTACGTGGTGCTCGTCAGCCACTCCCACGACGTGGACCAGCGGGTCCTCGGAGAGGTCGCCGGGCGCACCTGGCGCTACCTGGGGATGATCGCGTCCAAGCGCAAGGTGAAGCAGGTGTTCGCGG
>CAYRNR010000378.1:0-3075 GCA_964425605.1 uncultured Rickettsiales bacterium
TCGAGGGCAGCCTCTCCGAGTGGGTGGACGCGGTCCCCCACGACGACGATCCCCAGCTCCGCATCGTTCGAGGTGGCACCATGTGGGTCGGCGTCTACGGTCGCGGCTGTATGGCCCGCCATCGCCACCACCACACCGACGCGTCCCACGAGGACGATGGCTTCCGCTGCTGCGCGGAGCCGATCCAGTGAGGATGGAGGAAGGAGGGGGAGGGACAAGGGGAAGGATTCCTGATCTTCTTGCCCGGCTCTTCTCCGTGCCTCGGTGTCTCCGTGGTGGTTCTTTTTCCTGTTCCAGGCGCGTCATCGATCCATGAACCCTTGCGCGCGTGCGCGTATCTTGCTAAAAACAGTTGTGTTGGAAACAAAACTGTTGGGAGGATCTCGTGGGCCCGATGATGAACAATCCGGCGTTCCTCTCGGACGCCGAGCTCGCCCGCGCCTTCGTGGTGCGCCACGTGGATCTCGAGCTGATGCTGGAGACCATCCGCGAGAACACCGCGGATAGCCGCTGGCACGTCCTGCTCGTGGGCCAGCGCGGCATGGGCAAGACCACGCTGATGCGTCGCCTCGCCCTGGCCGTGCGCGGCGACGCCGAGCTGTCCCGCCAGTGGTACCCGGTGGTCTACTCCGAGGAGAGCTACGAGGTCCTGTCGGCCGGCGAGTTCTGGCTCAAGGCCCTGTTCCACCTCGGCGTACAGACCCAGGAGGCGAAGTGGCAGTCCATCCACGACGAGCTCCTGTCCGAGCCCGACGAGGATCGCCTCTGTGAAGCCGCGTTGAAGCGGATCGTCGAGTTCGCCCGCGAGTGGAACGTCCGTATCCTGCTCGTGGCCGAGAACCTGGACATGATCTTCGGCCAGCAGCTCGACGAGGAGGCCGCGTGGAAGGTGCGCCGCGCGCTGGACGCGGAGCCCGCCATCACCCTCGTGGGCACGGCCATGGGGCGCTTCGACGCCATCGACGGGCCCGACAAGCCTTTCTCGGGGCTGTTCGAGTTCCAGCAGCTCGCGCCGCTGGATCGGGACAGCTGCCGCACCCTGTGGAACGCCCTGACCGACTGGGACCTCGGCCCATCGCAGATCCGGCCGCTGCAGATCCTCACCGGCGGCAATCCCAGGCTGCTGACCATCCTCTCGGGGTTCGCCCAGGGCCGGAACTTCCACGCGCTGATGGAGGAGCTGCCCCGCCTCATCGACGAGCGCACCTCCTACTTCAAGGCCAGCCTCGACGCCCTGCCCGCGTACGAGCGCAAGGTCTTCGTCTCGCTGGCGGACATCTGGGCGCCGGCCACGGCCAGGGAGGTCGCCGCCCAGGCCCGGATGGACGTCAACCGGACCAGCGCCCTGCTGCGTCGCCTGGTCACCCGCGGCATGGTCACCGACTACCGCCGCAAGGGGCGCAAGATCTGGTACCAGGTCACCGAACGCCTCTTCAACGTCTTCCATCTCATGCGCCGCCGCGGCGGCGCCGCGATCCGCGTCCATGCCCTGGTGGACTTCATGGTCTGCTTCTACGGCGACCGCGACGACAAGCCACGGCACGCCCACCTCTTCGACGAGCTCCGCCAGATCCTGGACGTCCGCCTCGACGAGGAGTCCGACGCGCGCTTCGTCCTCGAACGCGCAGTCGGTGAGAAGCCCAACCTCGCGCCCGCCTGGGGCGGCCTCGTCTACCTGGCGGTCGAGCGCGACGAGCCCCCCGCCGACATGCGGGAGATCCTCAACCGCGGCATCCGCACCTCCCACGGCGACCCGGCGGTGATGAACGAGATGGCCTGGGAGCTGTTCCGGTCCGGGCGCGCCGACCTCCTCGACGACGCCACGGCGCTCGCCCGGCTGGCCGTGGACCGCGCCCCCGACATCTCCGAGGTCCACCACACCCTCGCCTCCATCTTCGCCAAGGTGGACCGCTGGGAGGACTCCCTCGACGTCGCCCGCTCCAGCCTCAAGGATCCGACGGCCCTGGGCGCCGTCACCGCTGACCTCGTCGATTTTTTCGTCGAGGCCGCCGTGGCGGGGCACGCCGCCGGAGCCATCGAGACCATCCGAGGGACCCCCTGCGAGGTGGGATTGGAGCCGGTCCTGGCGGCCCTCGAGCAGGACGAGGGCGTGGATGTCGTGGCCCCTCAGGAGGTCCGCGAGGTGGCCCAGGACGTGATCCGGAAGATCCAGGACAAGCGGATAATAACCCAGTATTAACAAGAAGATAAGGTTGCCAACGAAACCGTTGGTATGGGCAGTTGGCCGCGCTCCTGCGCGGGAGAAGCCCCCGTCAGCCGGGCACCGAGGGGGAATACCCCTTTTGAAATGGCTATACGTTTCGAAATGAACCGAGCGTGAGTTCGAAAGGGGGATTTTGGGGCTCAATACGAAACGCGCCGGTTGCTCCCACAGCACTTCCCGATCCCCAGAGTTCCCCTGATTATCTCGGAAATCCATAAATCCGCGAAGATCCGAACCGGCCTGGCACGGTCGTTGCTCATCAAAGGGGCACGCGGGAGGTCGCATGGAGCTGCAGGAACTGCTGGGACCGGCTGGTGAGGTGGCGTCAGGGGTGGGCTTTCAGATTCTCGTCACCGTGGTGCTGTGGACCATCGGCCGCGGCGTCATCCTGATGGCGACCCGGATCGCGGCCGGTCACTCGCGCAACGCCCTGGGCGTGGCGCGGGGAGCATCCCTCGTCCTCAGCGCCGCCCTGTTCCTGGGCATCGTGTTCTTCGTCGGCCCTGCCATCGCCACCTTCGGCGCCCTCGTCCTCGCCATCGCCCTGGAGTCTGCCTGGCGCGGCCCCGCCGTGGGCGCGCGCAAGGCCGCGCGGCGCTAGCCGCCAGGCGTCAATCCCTGTGAAAGAGTGAGCTTGGGGAGGGGACCCGCCCCGGAGGGCGGGCCTCGTCCAGATCAGTCGGTGGGCCAGGAGGCCACGCGGGCGGCCTTGGCGGTCAGGGCGCCGGTGGGACAGACGTCCACCAGCTTCTGCCAGTCCGCGTCCGCGGGGAGGGTGTCCACGAGCTTGCGCTTGAGCGGCGGCTTGACCGTGGCGGCGAAGCCGCGGCCCTCGAACCCCAGCGCCGGGA
>CAYRNR010000379.1:0-3062 GCA_964425605.1 uncultured Rickettsiales bacterium
CGGACGAAACTCGGCGTCTGGCGGGCCAGACCGGGAGTTGTGTACGTCTGGCGGACGAAACTCGGCGTCTGGCGGGCCCAGACCGCTATTTTCCCTTTTCCCCCTCGCTCGCTACCGCCGTCGTCGCTGTGGGCATGTGGTCAGGCGTCGAGCGTGGCGAGGCGGCTGTCCAAGGGCTGTGGGCTCTGTGGGCGGGCCCCGCCCGTCCACAGAGCCCATCAGACCGCCATGTCCATCAGCGAATCCCCTACCCTGCCTGGAGCTGCCTCAACCGCTCGAACAGCAACACCCCCGTCGAGACGCTGACGTTGAGGCTCGGCACGTGCCCCACCATCGGGATACGCACCAACGCGTCGCAGCGCTTGCGCACGGTGGGGGTGATGCCCTTGTCCTCGCCGCCCATGACCACGGCCAGGGGGCCCGTCATGTCCACCTGGTGATGGTAGTCGTGGGCGTGCTCGTCGGCGCCGACGACGCGGAAGCCGGCCTTCTTGAGCATGGAGAGGGCCTCGAGGATGGCGCAGTGGATGACGGGGACGTGCTCGGCGGCGCCCATGGCGATGCGCTGGGCGACGGGCGAGAGGCGGGCGCCGCGGCGCTTGGGGATGATCAGGGCGCAGGCGCCGGCGGCGTCGGCGGTGCGGAGGATGGCGCCGAGGTTCTGCTCGTACTGGACCTCGTCGAGGAGCAGGAAGAGGGGATCGTCGAGGTCGAGGGAGGCGTCGATGGCGGCGGCCATGGTGGGCGGCCGCAGGGGATCGGCGATGGCGATGATGCCGTTGTGGACGCCGCCCTCGGCGAGCTCGTCGATCTCGGCGCGGGGCACGCGCTGGATCTCGGCGCGCCGCTCGGCGGCCAGGGTGAGGATCCGCTCCAGCTTGGGATCGGGCTTGCTGCGCTCGTCCAGCAGGATTTTGCGCACGCGGGTGGAGGCCTGGAGGGCCTCGAAGACGGGGTTGCGACCCTCGATGGTGTCGTGGCTCGGAGGCTGCGGGCGGCCTCGGTCCCGGCCTCGATCGCGGCCGCGATCGCCCTTGAAGCCGCGGCCCTTGCGGCTCACAGCAGCTCTGCCGCGCGCTCGGCCAGCTGGCTGCGCTCACCCTTGAGCAGGGTGATGTGGCCGGCGAGGGGGTCGCCGCGGAACTTGTGGACGACGTAGGTCAGGCCGTTGCTGGTGGAGTCCACGTAGGGGTTGTCGATCTGGTAGGGGTCGCCGGTCATGACGATCTTGGTGCCCTCCCCCGCCCGGGTGATGATCGTCTTGATCTCGTGGGGGGTGAGGTTCTGGGCCTCGTCGATGAGCAGGAACTGGTGGGGGATGGAGCGGCCGCGGATGTAGGTCAGCGGCTCGATCTCGAGCAGCCCCAGATCGATGAGCTCGGAGTAACCGCGCTTCTTCTCCCGGGTCTTCTCGCGGGCCAGGTCGAGGATGAACTCCACGTTGTCGTACACGGGCTTCATCCAGGGGTTGAGCTTCTCCTCGATGTCGCCGGGCAAGAAGCCTATGTCGCGCCCGAGGGGGAAGATGGGGCGGCTGACGAGCAGGCGCTGGTAGGTGGCCATGTCCGCGGCCTGCAGCAGGCCCGAGGCGATGGCCAGCAGGGTCTTGCCGGTGCCCGCCATGCCCACCAGGGTCACGAGCTTGATGCTGTCCTCGAGCAGCAGATCCAGGGCGAAGGTCTGCTCCTTGTTGCGCGGGAAGATGCCCCAGACCCCCTCCTTGAAGCGGCGGGTGGCGGCGACGGCGCCGCCGCCGGGGACGACGCGGCCCAGGGCGGTGTTGTTGTGGTTCTCGTCGTTGCGCAGCACCAGGCAGCAGTTGGCGGGGAGGTCCCCCGTGTCCACTTCACACTCGCCGGAGCGGTAGAGGGCCTCGATGGCCGCGCGCGGCACGAGGATCTCGGCCTGGCCGCTGTACAGATCGTCGATGTCCACCTTGCCGTGCTCGTAGTCCTCGGCGCGCAGGGCCATGGCGTCGGCCTTGAGGCGCATGTTGGTGTCCTTGGACACGAGCGTGACGAAGGGGTTGCCCGCCTGGCGCAGGGACAGGGCCACCGAGAGGATCTGGTTGTCGGCGCTATGGCCGTCGATGCCCTGGAACTCCACCAGCTTCTCGCTGGTCAGGTCGATGCGCAGGGTACCGCCGTCGGGCAGGGGCACCCCGTCGTGGAGGTTGCCGTGGGAGCGCAGGTCGTCGAGGTATCGGCTGAACTGGCGCGCGTTGCGGCCATTCTCGTTCTGGTGCTTCTTGAACGAGTCGACCTCCTCGATCACCACCAGCGGGATGACGATCTCGTTCTCCTCGAACTTGAACAGCGCGGTGGGATCGTGCAGCACCACGTTGGTGTCGAAGACATAGGTCTTGATCGCGTCGAGGGAGTTCAGGGTGTCTTCCACGGAAAGTCTCCAGCTCCCGGGTCACTCGTCCACGGACGGGTAGAGCCGCTGTAGGAGCTCGGTGTCGTTGATGCATTCGGTGCAGAGCCAGAGGACCTCGGGGTCCACCAGCCGCATGTAGTCCTTGTTCAGGCCCCGGTCGTCCTCCCGTGCCTGTATGGTCGCGGGCACGAGATCGCCGGAGAAGATCCGGTATCCCCGGATCGTGTAGCCGGAGTGGGTATGGAGCGTGGGACCGACCTCGGTCCTGCAGCCCCGGCAGCGTGGTTGGGAGTCGTTCACTCGATATGCCGGACCATTCGGAGAGGTCAGCGCGGTTCTACGGGGCCCTCGTTGACTCGGTTCTTGAGTTCCTTGCCCACCTTGAACACGGGCAGGACCTTCTCCTTCACCTGGATCAGCTTGCCGGTCTTGGGGTTGCGCCCCATGTACGGCTCGTAGTGCTTGGTCTTGAAGCTGCCGAACCCGCGGATCTCGATACGATCACCCTGCATCAGGGCTTCCTTCATCGATTCGAAGATCAGGTTGACCACTTCCTCTGCGCGCTTGCGCGGGATGTTCGCCCTCTCGGTGACGGCGTCTATCAGTTCGGACTTGGTCATGTCGCCTCCGGCTCAGCCGGCCCCATTATTATCAGGGGGTATCCAGATCGTCAACTGGTAACC
>CAYRNR010000380.1:0-3056 GCA_964425605.1 uncultured Rickettsiales bacterium
CGTGAAGATCGTGGAGTTGGTTCTAGGGCGAGGTTGCGTGATCAGCCCTCTAGGCAACGGGGTCCAGGGACACCTTCCGCAGCATCGATCCCCTGCTATCCTGGTTTCCACGAAGGGGGTGTTCCGTGAAGCTCAACCACCTGCTGGCCTTGTTCACCGTCCCGTTCATCCTGCTCGGTTGCCCCGGTGGGGACGATGCCTCCGGAGACGACGACGCGACGGCAGATGATGACGTGGATGACGATGACACCCTCCCCACAGACGATGACGACGACACCGGCCTCGGCGAGATGGCGGGCGACGTGTACGCCTGCATGGGCGGTGGCGGTAGCCCCGACTTCACCCCCGAGTACAACGAGGGGGACTGCCTGTACGAGTGCGATAGCAACACTGCACCCGTCCTGCATGCACCCGTCTACCGGGTGAACGGCTTCGCCGTGAAAACTCTGGCCCCGCAGATTGGCGACGTGGTCGAGGTGTTGATGGCCTACGAAGACACCGAGTGCAACGTCAAGTGCGGCTCCTGGTACGCGAGCCACGGCACTCCTGAGATGTCGATGGGGGACTCTGGGTCACTCCCGACCAACCTGCCCTGCGACACAGCTTCGTCCGGACTGTACTTCGGCTTCTACTTCGAGGTCACCGAGAGCGGGGAGTACAACTGGCTGCTGCGGATCGTGGACGAGTGCGGGGACGAGTCCGATCGGTGGGAGGACGCCTTCGAGATCTGAGGGATGCCGTGCTGCGTAGCTACTCCTCCGCGGTCTCCTCGCCCTCTCTTGCAGAGTCGAACCCGGTCCTCTCCTGGCAATCGTGACAGGCTGCCGAGTGATGATTCGGCCCCAGGATCCAGGGGAGCACTCCTTGACGGTGTCGGGCAGCGTCGCATGGGTCTTGGCCTACGAGTAGAGTGGTCTACGACGAGATGGAGGCCGAGAATCTCATTTCCGATCACGCCTCCCACCGCCTCCGCGCTTTATCCAGCGAATTCCCAAAAACCCCAATTCTCCAAACAACCCTCAACACCCCAGGCAAACCTGTAACGTATTGGAATATCGCTGAAAAAGACTCCACACATCCTGCTCTCTCGGCGTTCGTTTTGTAGTGAGTCGGGAGCCTCACTGACGGTCGAGGAGAAACGATGGTCGAGCGTCCGCTCCTGGTCTACCCCCGCGTCAACCTTACCAAGTCACCTGTCCGGCCCCGGCCGGCTCCCCGCGCCCAGTCGCTGCTGCTGTTGTTCCTGATTGTGGGGCTCTCCGGGACGGCCTCTGCCCAGATCATCGTCCAGGACTCCCCGATCGTGGACGGTTTCGTGGCCGATCCGGTCACCGGTGTGGTCGAGGCTCCGTACACCGTCGGTGGGATCCAGTACACGCTGGATTCCCAGACGGGTGATTTTGCGGGGCTGCTGTACTTCGCCGAGGACTACGACTACATCTACCTGGCGTTCTCGCAGTCCGTACACCTCAACGACAACTCGTACGGCCCCAACGGCATCGGCTGGAACATGGGCCGGGACCACACGCTCAAGGACCTGTACCAGAGCGATCACATCGAGGTGCAGCTGTACGACGCGCATGGGACCCTCGCGTTGGACTTCTTCCTCGACTACGCCACGTTCACCGGCAGCGACATCGTCTGTGACGGGATCGACGGTGTGGACGGGATGCTTGTCTACGGCGATCCGACGTACGTGGCCGGTGCGGCCAGCTCCCTGGAGTGGAACTTCCAGGGCACGCCTTACCTCTACCCGGACCGTCTCGACGAGAGCCCCCAGCGTACCCCGACCAACACCTACGACGTCGGGACCACGGCCGATCCGGCGTACCCCTGGATCTACCAGCAGGTGTACGAGTTCCAGATCGACAAGGCGGCCTTTGGCATGGCCGGTTACGGCAGCCTCGAGATCCTGGAGGTCCACAACTCGCCTCTCAAGGGCGGATACGTGAACCCCAACCCGGTCCCGTTGCTCTCCGGCAGCAAGAGCTCGTCACCTGTCAGCGGTTCGGACGTCAGCAACGGCGACCGGATCGAGTACGCGCTCACGTTCGAGAATGTCGGCATGCTCTCGCTGACCAACGTCGTGGTGACCGACGTGGTCGATCCCTCGCTGACCGACGTGTTGGTGGCGGACGGCGGTACGTGCAGCGGCAACCCCTGCGGCGCCGGAGACACCCTGACGTGGTCCGTGGGCACCCTGAATCCCGGTGACGTGGTCCAGGTGCGCTTCGAGGCCACGGTGGACTTCGAACTCGACGCCAACACCGTGTACAACTTCGGCGTCCTCGACACGCCGGATCTCCCGGAGCCCTTCCAGACCAACACCACCGAGCACCCCTGCACGGACGTGGACTTCGATGGCGTCTGCGACGACTTCGACAACTGCCCGGCCGATCCCAACGCCGACCAGGCCGACACGGACGGCGACGGCGCGGGCGACGTCTGCGATCTCTGCCCCGACGGTGACGACTCCCTCGACGCGGATGGAGACGGCACCCCCGACGCCTGTGACGTGTGCCCGAACGACTATGACGACGACGCGGACAGCGACGGCGTCTGCGGCGACGTGGACAACTGCCCCGACGTGGCCAATCCGGACCAGGCCGATGCGGACGGCGACGGCCTGGGCGACGCCTGCGACGACTGCCCGCTGGACGCGGACAACGACGTGGACGGTGACGGTGTGTGCGGCGACGAGGACAACTGCCCTGTGACGCCCAACGCCGACCAGACCGACTCTGATGGTGACGGCGCGGGTGACGCCTGCGACGCCTGCCCCCTGGACGCCGACGACGACGCCGACGGCGACGGCGTGTGTGGCGACGAGGACAACTGCCCTGCCACCCCCAACACCGACCAGGCCGACAGCGACGGCGACGGCCTGGGCGACGCCTGTGACGACTGTCCGCTGGACGCGGACAACGACGCGGACGGCGACGGCGTCTGCGGGAACGTGGACAACTGCCCCGAGGTCGCCAATCCCGACCAGACCGACGCCGACGGCGACGGCCTGGGCGACGCCTGCGACGAGTGCCCGCTGGACGCGGACAACG
>CAYRNR010000381.1:0-3003 GCA_964425605.1 uncultured Rickettsiales bacterium
GTCTTGAGTCTTCTCCGCCGCGGAGAAGACTCAAGACCAGACTTGACCCCTGCGGGAAATCAGTCCTTGAGGGTGTCCGCGATCTCCTTGAGCTGTTCGCGGATCCAGCGGGCCTTGGGCTCGTCCTCGCCCTCGGCGCGGTACTGGTAGTCCAGGACCATCGCGGCGCCGTCCCGGTCGCCGTGCTCGTAGGCGCAGGTCGCGCACTCGTCGAGGTCCACGCCGCTGGGCAGATCGCCGAGCACGGCGTCGAGGGCCGCTGCGTCGCGCTGGGCCGCGGTGGCGCAGACGCGCTCGAAGAAGTCCCGCTGGGTGGCGACGAGGGGGGGCTCGAAGGAGGTGTACTGGGCGATGCGGTTCTCCACGGCCTCGGCCACCTCCTGGGTGAAGCCGGGGTTCATGGACTTGGTGGTCTCGTAGTACTTGGTCCAGTAGGTGCGCGCCGAATCGAGCCAGCGGCTGTGATCGCCGGCGGTCTGGTTGCGCATGTCGTCGAAGACCTTCTTGGCGGCCTGCTCGGCCAGCCACTCGTTCCAGCCCTGCTCGTGGGACAGGGCGTGCAGGCCGATGCCCTGGTAGAACAGGCCGGCGGCCATGCCCGGCTGCACCGAGTTCACCGACTGGCAGTGGGGGCAGGTGATGTTGCTGGCCTGCCAGAAGGTGGTGTTCTCGATGGTGCCGCCGCACTGGGAGCAGTTGAGGCCGCGCCCGGCCTCCTCGTGGACGAGCTCGTACAGCTTGCGCGCCCACGCGGCCTGGTTGCGCATCTCGAGCCAGGCGTACTGGGTCTCGATGTGCTCGCGCAGTCCGTCGTAGCCACGGCGGAGCTGCTCCTGCAGCCCGTACACGGCGTCGAAGTCCTCCTGGGGCAGGTCGTCGTCGTCGAGGATCTCCTCGATGGGCTCCTCGAGGAGCTCCTCCACCTGCTCCCACGCCGTGTCCACCTTGTCACCGATGCCGTGGAAACGGCTCTGCACGGCACCCAGCGCGGTGCCCATGGGGCCGGCGTCGGTGGCGTGGGCGGCGATGAGCTGGTCGAGGCCGGTCTGCGCCTCCTCCATGACGTCGGAGACGCGCTGGTTGACCTTGGCGACGAAGGCCTCCCACCGCTGGACGGTGGGCTGGACCTTCTGCTGCAAGTGGGGTTTCAGCTCGGCCATGGGTTGAGTCTCCTGTGCAGGGTTGGGTTCATGCGTACTGGTTGCCGCAGTAGGCGCACGTGTAGTCGTTGGGGCTCAGGCGAGGCCCCCCGCACGCCTTGCAGGTGATGGCCGAGGCCGTGGAGGTCTGGTGCGCGCTCGCCGCGGTGGTGGAGGGTGTCGCGAACACGTTGCCGAACATGCCGGCGGGCTTGGGCAGCACCTCGCCGCGGTACGCGGTCAGAAGCTCCTTGTCGGTGCGGTCGATGAGGTTCATCAGCGCGCCGTGGCGCGCGTCGGCGACCCCCGAAGCGTCCCAGGTGTCCACCTTCTTGAGCTGGACGCGGTGCTCGCGGCAGATGGCCTTGACCAGCTCCACGAGCTCCATGGCCGGGGCGCCGCGCAGCGGCTTCTGGGCCGCGACGACCTGGGCGCGCTCGGTGTCGGAGATGGGCTCCACGCCGTACTGCGCGCACAGGGCCTGCCACGCCGGTGAGCTGCCCGCGGGCTCGTCCACCTCGTAGGCGGCCTTGTACGCCTCGCCGATCCGCTCGCGGAAGCGCACCCAGATGGCGTCGATCTGCTCGATGACCGTCACAGGACCAGGTCCGCGTCCAGGTCGGCCCCGGCGTACTTCTGCAGGTACTTGTCCCGCAGGGAGTCGTACTGGCCCATCAGCGCGATGTCGGTGCTCATCTTGGGGGACCAGTAGCCGCTCCAGGCGCCGTAAGTGGCCGCGTCGAGGTCGAACACGGCCTTCAGCTGGGCGTTGACGTCCATGCCGGAGCTGGACCAGGCCTCCTGCGCCACCATCACCTCGACGAACTGCTCCCAGGTACAGGGCTCGGAGCCCCCCTGGGCCTCGGTGGCGACCCCTGCGGCGCTGGTGAACGCGGCCGAGTACTTGTTGGTGATGACCATGGTCGAGTCCTGGCTCATCCGGGTGGTCCACTCGGCGCTGACCCGGTCCCACCTGGCCCGGTCCATGCCGAAGCCCATCAGGTACTGGTTGACGTCGTCCGGGGAGGCGTCCGGGGGCAGCTTGGTCATCCCTGCGGCTGCCTCGGCCCACTGGTCCACGGTGATCCCCTCCACCGGCTCGAGCAGCTCGGGGTTGGCGTCCTCGTTCTGCTGGATCTGCGTCTGCATCTGGCCCTGGCGCGCCTGCATCATCCCGTTGGTGAAGTCGTCGCGGATCCGGACGGTCTTGTCGCCGTCCTCGTCCACGCCCAGCTCGGACCACTTGGCCTGCACGTACTGGCTCATCTGCTCCCAGTGCTGGACGCTTCGGAATCCTTGCTCGGCGATGGCCTGTTCGCGGTCGCCGCCGTAGGCCTCGGCCTCCTCGATGGCGAAGTAGACCTGCCAGTAGCTCACCGGGCTCGCCAGGTCGATGCCGGCGAGGTCGATGGCGTGCTGCTCGGCGCGGGCGATGTACTGCTGGAGCTCCTGCCACTCCTCCTCGGCGGGGTCCTCCTCCTCGTCCACCGTCTCCTCCTCGTCGTCCTCGTCGGGCTCCGGCGGCGGTGGTGGCGCGGCCTCGGTCTTGGGGAGGGACTTCTTGGGCTCGTCCTTCACCAGGCCGAGCAGCTTGAGGAAGGTCATCACGATCTGGTCGATGGGGTTCATGGGAGACCTTTCGTGGGCAGTTCGGGACGAGGATAGCACCCGCGCGCGGGAGAGTCAGTCAGGGGGCTGAACCCCCTCGAGCGTACCCGAGGCGACCTGCGGTAGCTCGGCGGCGTTGGCCTCGTCCGTATCGATGTGCATCTCCAGCTTGTAGTCCGGGTGGACCCGCACGAGCACGTCGCCGTAGATCAGCTCGCGCTCCCCCTCGACGCTGACCATGACCTGGTCCCCGTCC
>CAYRNR010000382.1:0-3000 GCA_964425605.1 uncultured Rickettsiales bacterium
AGCAGATCCTCGAGGAGACGACGCTGTTCGTCGACGACCTCGAGCAGCAGGTGCCCCGCCTCGTCGAGGAGGCCAAGACCGAGGCCCGCAAGCGCCTCGTCGTCCGCGAGCGGCACCTCAAGAAGCTCGAGACGCTGGTGCGCCGCATGTACGACATCGCGTCCACCGCGCAGCACGGCGGCGGCCCCCTCACCACCGTCATCGACAAGGTCTGCCAGACCTGCCACAACACCGTGCCTCCCCAGTACCTGGTGGAGACCGTCCAGCAGAAGACCATCCATTCCTGCACCCGCTGCAAGAAGATCATCGGCAAGGTGATCGATACCGATTGACCTGACCCTCCCCGCGGGTAACGATGCCCCGCCGGTGCAGTGGTCCGGGTGGTCGCCGGCGGCTTCGGCCGCGGGAGGAAAGTCCGGGCACCACAGGGCAGGGTGCCGGGTAACGCCCGGTCAGGGTGACCTGAAGGCAAGTGCAACAGAAAGTAGACCGCCCCTGAGGCTCGTCCACAGGGGTAAGGGTGAAAGGGTGCGGTAAGAGCGCACCGGCGTCCCTGGTGACAGGGGCGGCCAGGTAAACCCCACTCGGTGCAAGGTCGAATAGGGGAGCGTACGAGGGCTGCCCGCCCCAGCTCCCGGGTAGACCGCTCGAGCCATCCGGTAACGGACGGCCTAGAGGAATGACCATCGCCTCGCTTCGCGAGGGACAGGACCCGGCTTACAGGACCACTGCACCGGTCCCATCTCCGGTCGCCCGCGACCGGAGATGGGACCCCCCTGCCCCTGCCCGTGCCCGTGCCCGTGCCCGACAACCCCAGCCTCGACTCCACCCACCCCCTCTTCGGCCGCAGGCCGCCCCCCCTCTCGTTCCCACGGTCCACCGTGGGAACGTCCTCTTGGGCGCTCCAGCGCCCCTCTTTTGTAGTAGATGATGGATCAGGCACGGGCACGGGCACGGAGGCGGACTACGTCCGCCTTCTACCCCTCGATCTCCAGCAATCCCCTCCCCCACCGCGCCAGGTTCTGCACCGCGCTACGTTGCCAGTCGTGATCCCACCCGGGCAGGACGAGGAGCTTGTAGCGGTCGGCGTGCTGCTGCTCGCGGATCAACCTCACCCAGTGGACGAGGGCGCGGAGCCCCTCGGCGCTCATGAACTGCAGGTGACCCAGATCGAGCTCGACCCAGGCGCAGCCGAATGCCTCGTGGTGGATGGCGTCGACCACCTCGAAGAGCTCGGCCGGGGCGCTGTCGACGATCCCCTCGAGGCGGACCTTGCGCCCGACGACGTGCTCCTCGCGCAGGATCCGGAAGCTGCCACCGTCATGGATGATGCGAAACACAGTACAACGATTGTCCTGGCTCGCTCGCGCGCGCGCAAGCGTTGACGCGTTCCGGCTGGGCTCGATAAGCTGCCGTCGTCGTCGAAGGGTCACCGATGAAATCCATGACCGACTTGTCCTGGGGCGCCGCCGCCCTGCTCGCCTGCTGCCTGGCCACGCAACCCGCGTGGGCGGGGGGCGTGGGTGTGTTCAACATGACCGGGTTCCACGCGGGGCCCGACGTGAGCGGCGAGGGATTGCAGACCGGCACCTGGCTGGACGAAGGCGTCGGCCTCGAGATCGTGGTGGGCAACCGTGCCTCGCGCGTGAAGGGCCGCGTGCGGGGCATGTTCAACGCGGTGGTCCCCGCCGAGGAGCACGACCGCTACTTCGGCATCGCCCTGTTCGGCATGGAGATCCAGCTGCTGCGCAACCTCGAGCGCCCCTTCGGGCTGCACGTCCACCTCGATCTGGGGCCAGCGTTCCTGGCCAAGCAGCACGAGGAGTTCGGCATGGCCCAGGTGGGCTTCGGCCTCCACCACGACTTCCACCCCCACCTGGGCGTGTTCGCCGAGGTCTCGGGTCAGATCCGCTTCCGCCGCTGGGTCTGGGGCGGCGCCGCGTTGACCGTGGGCCTGCGCGTCCCCATCGACTGATCCATGGGTCGCTCCCTCCTCGCCCTGGGCCTGGTCCTGCTCGTGCAGGGGAGCGGCTGCTTCTTCCTCCCGTTCGATCCGGACGAGGAGATGGTCTACGGCAGCCCCTGCCTGGACGTGAACATCCTCGACGGCCTCGACGAGACCGACAGCGCCGAGATCCAGGATCTCTTCGACTGCCTGAACCAGGGCGGCACCTTCGATTCGCTGGTGCCGGTGGTGGACGAGGTCGTGGCCGGATCGGACCGCAACCTCGAGCCGCTGGCGTATCACGCCGCAGCCATCGTCAACACGGCACCCGATCTGATCCCGATCTGGGAGACCCTCGGGGCCACCCAGCAGCTGCTGATCGAGGAGAACGAGTTCCTCCTCGACGCCCTGCACCTGGTCGCCGAGTTCGTCTACGGCGTGCCCTGGCCCGAGGTGGAGGAGCTCGCCGCCGCCGGGGATCTGCAGAACGCCGAGCTGCTCGCCGATGGTCCCCTCGGCCACCTCGTGCCCGTGCTGCGGATCTGGGCAGAGGTGATCCTCGACGCGGACGACGTGGAGGACTCCGGCGAGATCCTCGACCACCTGCTGTCCATGCCCGAGCTGCGCGACACCCTGGTGACCCTGCGCGAGCTGAACCGGGACAACGACACCAACCACCTGTTCGACGACTTCAGCGAGTACTGGGGCGAGTTTCTCCTGCAGACCCACGACGATGTCACCGGCCGCAACACCCTGGTGGACGCCGTGGACGCGCTGGTGTCCCCGGTGCCCGAGTACGAGGGCCAGCCCCTGGCCATCCAGACCATGCTGCCCCACGCCGAGCCGATGTTCGCCGACGAGGTGGTCCGGCAGCGGCTGGTGGAGGGCATCGGCGACCTGTACGACCGCGGCACCCTCGACGACCTGCCCGATCAGCTGTTCTGGCTGATGACCGTGGACATGCACGGCAACAGCCTGGATCCAGGAGAGGAGTCCGCCTTCGAGTCCGCGATGGTGCTGCTGGACCAGGCCGACGACGAGTTCGTCTGCGATCC
>CAYRNR010000383.1:0-2989 GCA_964425605.1 uncultured Rickettsiales bacterium
TGGAGGACAGCGCGATGGCCCTGAAGCTGGACACCATCGGCAAGAAGATCGGCCCCCTGGTCAAGGAGTACGACTGGAAGGATCTGGTGCTGTACGCCCTGGGGGTGGGCGCCGGGTTCGACGACCTGGAGTACTGCTACGAGAACCGGCTCAAGGCGCTCCCCAGCTTCTCCATCGGCGCGGTGTTCGACTTCCTCGCCGCGTCGGCGCTGAGCTCCGAGGCCAACCTCGCGGGGATCCTGCACGGCGAGCAGGACATCATCTTCCACAATCCCATCCCCAACGAGGGGACGCTGACCACCGAGGGCGAGATCACCGCCATCTACGACAAGGGCGCCGACAAGGGCGCCCTGGTGGTGGCCGCGGCGGACACGGTCCACTCCAACGGCGACAGGCTGTTCACCAACGTGTTCACCCTGTTCTGCCGCAAGGACGGGGGCTTCGGCGGGGAGGACGCGCCCACGGAGGAGTTCGCGTTCCCGGACCGGGCTCCCGACTTCGTCGAACAGGACCAGCCGTCGATGGATCAGCCCCTGCTGTACCGGCTGTCCGGTGACATCTTCGCGCTTCACGTGGACCCGGACTTCGCCAGGGCCACGGGCTTCGAAAAACCCATCATGCACGGGCTGTGCACCCACGGCTTCGCCTGTCGCGCGGTGGTCAAGCACCTGTTCCCGGGCGAACCCGAGCGCATCGCGCGCTTCAAGAACCGGTTCTCGCGCACCCTGTACCCCGGGGTGCCCATCCGCACCGAGATCTGGAAGACCGGCGACACCAGCGGCGTCTTCCGCACGGTCAACGCCGAGTCGGGCGAGGTGGTCATCGACCGCGGCGTGGTCGAGTGGCTGGACGACGCGGGCATGGTCGAGCGCGACAAACGCAAGGGCATCCGCTACGACGACCGCGTCGCCGTGGTCACCGGCGCTGGCGGCGGCCTGGGCAAGGTCTACGCCCTGGAGCTGGCCGCGCGCGGGGCCAAGGTGGTCGTCAATGACCTGGGCGGCACCCCGGACGGCGCAGGGAGCGGCTCGGCTCGCCCCGCGGACGACGTGGTGGCCGAGATCATGGCCGCGGGCGGCGAGGCGGTGGCGAACTACGACTCGGTGTCCACCGTCGAGGGCGGCCAGGCCATCGTGGACACGGCCATGGAGGCCTTCGGTCGGATCGACATCCTGATCAACAACGCCGGCATCCTGCGCGACAAGACCCTGGTGAAGATGTCGCCGGCGGACTGGGACGCGGTGCGCAACGTCCACCTGGACGGCGCCTACTACGTCACCCAGCCGGCGTTCAAGATCATGAAGGCCCAGGGCTACGGCCGCATCGTGATGACCACGTCCGCGGCGGGCCTGTACGGCAACTTCGGCCAGACCAACTACTCGGCGGCGAAGATGGGCCTGGTGGGGCTGGCCTCGACGCTCAAGATCGAGGGCCGCAAGTACGACATCAAGGTCAACACGGTGGCGCCCATCGCCCTGACGCGGCTCACCGAGGACATCTTGCCGCCGAACATGCAGGAGAAGCTCAAGCCGGAGTTCGTGGCGCCGCTGGTGCTGTACCTGTGCTCCGAGGGGTGCCCCGAGAGCGGCGGCATCTACAACGCGGGCGCGGGCTACTTCAACCGCGTGGCCGTGCTCAGCGCCGGCGGGCTGGCGCTTGGCGGCGGCGACGTGGCCACCCCCGAGGAGATGGCCGGGGCCTGGGACGAGGTGCTCTCCCTGGACGGGGCCCAGGAGTACACCGACGCCATGGCCACCTTCGGACCGATGATGGACGCCCTGTCGGGCAAGCCCGCGGCGAAGCCGAAACCCAAGGCGGTGAAGAAGGCTGCTCCAGCAGCGGAAGCGGCTCCGGCGAAGTCGGGGGTCTCCGCGGCCGACGTGTTCGCGGGAATGCCCGACGCCTTCGTGGCCGACGCGGCCGCGGGCGTGGACGTGGTGTTCCAGTACAAGCTGTCCGGAGACGGCGGCGGCGAGTGGTACTGCACCATCGCCGACGGGGCCTGCTCGGTCGCCGAGGGGGTCCACGACAAGCCCACGACCACCATCTTGATGTCCACGTCGGACTTCATCGAGCTGATCCAGGGCAAGCTCAACGCCATGAACGCCTTCACCACCGGCAAGCTCAAGATCGAGGGGGACCTGATGAAGTCCCAGCTCATCGAGAAGCTCTTCAAGTTCTAGGAGGCAGCGATGATCGGAATCACCTCTTTCGGCGGTTACATCCCTCGCCTTCGCATGGATCGGATGTCCATGTACCAGTCCATGGGCTGGTTCGCGCCGGCCACGATCATGGTGGCCCAGGGCGAGCGATCGTTTGGCAACCACGACGAGGACAGCCTGACCATGGCGGTGGCCGCGTCGCGCGACGCGCTGGCCGGGCTGGACAAGGCCGAGGTGGACGGGCTGTTCCTGTGCTCGACGACCCTGCCATTCTCGGACCGGCTCAACGCCGGCATCCTCCAGACGGCGCTGAACCTGCGCCCCGACGTGGACACGAGGGACCTCACCTCGGCGCTGCGCGCCGGCACCTCGGGCCTGATCACGGCCCTGGACACGGTCAAGGCCGGCGAGGCCCGCAACGTCCTGGTCACGGCCACGGACATGCGCAAGGCCAAGACCGGCTACTTCTACGAGATGTGGTTCGGCGACGGCGCCGCTTCGGTGGCCGTGGGCAATGCCGGCGTGCTGGCCGAGTACCTCGGCAGCTACTCGGTGTCCTACGACTTCGTGGACCACTACCGCGGCAGCGGCAACGAGTACGACTACATGTGGGAGGAGCGCTGGGTCCGCGACGAGGGCTACTCCAAGATCATCCCCGAGGCCATCGAGGGGTTGTTGAAGCGTCTTTCCATCACCATGGACGACGTGGACACCCTGATCTTCCCGTGCTTCTTCGCGGCCGAGCATCGCAAGATCGCGGCCAAGCTCGGCGCCGCCGACAAGGTGGTGGGCAACCTCCACGCCGAGTGCGGCGAGACCGGCGCGGC
>CAYRNR010000384.1:0-2987 GCA_964425605.1 uncultured Rickettsiales bacterium
CGAACACGTTGACGTCGTCGTTGAAGTAGACGGCCGTGTTGATCCCCGGGTGGTAGGGATCGAGTCCGCCCAGGGCCTGCGCCCTGGCAGGTGTGGCGTGAGCCGTCCCGGCCTGGAGAAGGACGCCGAGGACCACCAGAGTGATCGCCGCGGCCAACGTTCGGAGCTTGTGCAGTTCCATTCCCATTCCTTCCTTTCTGAGCTTCTTCACAGCAGTTCGCATGGATGACGCGGCTCCAGGAAACGTTGTCCCTGGCAGGGTGTGCACCCCTCCTGCACGTGTTTTCTCGGGGCGAGCGTATCACAAAGCCCTCGCAGGTGCGCGCGTAGTCGATGAGGATGAGCGGTAAAAAGCGATCAGATACGGCGGCGGAGGATCACGAGGGAGAGCAGCAGGGCGACCAGGCCACCAGGGACGGGCGCGGACGAGCCAACCGAACTGCACTCACAACCACCCTCGGAGTCGTCGTCGTCGGTGGGCTCCGATTCCTGGCAGTCGGTGTCCTGGGCGTCGCCCACGCCGTCGCAGTCGCTGTCGATGCCGTCCTCGCACCCCTCCTCTGCGCCGGGGTGGATCGTGGCGTCGGTGTCGTCGCAGTCGTCGCCGTAGGCACCGCCCGCGTAGCCGTCCCCGTCCACGTCGTCCAGGTCCTCGCCGTCACAGTCCTGGTCGATGTTGTCGTAGGGCACCTCGGTGGCGCCCGGGTAGGTGCTGGCGTTGTAGTCGTCACAGTCCTCGGCGTCGCAGCCGGAGTACCCGTCGTGGTCGTAGTCGATCCCGTCGTCCACCAACCCGTTGCAGTCGTTGTCCTTGGAGTCGCAGATCTCGTCCTCGTCGGGGTTGACGCCGGCGTCGAAGTCGTCGCAGTCGCCCGTGCAGATGGTGTAGGTGTCCATGTCCGCGTCGGCGTTCTCGTCCGTGGCCCCGTTGCAGTCGTTGTCGTGGCCCTGGTCGCAGATCTCCTCGGCCTGGGGGTGGGTGTCGGCGTCCTCGTCGTCGCAGTCCCCCTCGCACTCGGCGAACCCGTCGCCGTCGTCGTCCTCCTCGGTGACGTCCATGTCGTCGAGGCAGTCCGAGTCGATGCCGTCGGCGCAGATCTCCTCGGCGCCGGGGTACACCGTGGCGTCGGTGTCGTCGCACTCGGCGCACTCGAGGTAGCCGTCGCCGTCGTTGTCCACCTCGTACGCCGCAGGGACGCCGTCGCAGTCGTTGTCCTCCTCGTCGCACAGCTCCAGGGCGCCGAGGTAGGTGTCCGGGTCGGTGTCGTCGCAGTCCCCGGCGCAGGACGACTGGCCGTCCCCGTCCCCGTCGAGGCCGTCGTCCACGATGCCGTCGCAGTCGTCGTCGATGCCGTTGCACACCTCGGTCCCGCCCGGGTGGATCGAGGCGTCGGTGTCGTCGCAGTCGTCGCACTCGACGAAGCCGTCCCCGTCCGCGTCCGTGGTCTCGTCGGCGGGCACGAGGTCGTCGCAGTCGTTGTCGAGGCCGTCGCAGATCTCTGGCGCGCCGGGGTAGGTGTCCCCGTCGTTGTCATCGCAGTCGCCGCCGCAGACGTCGTACCCGTCGCCGTCGTCGTCCGAACCCTCGTCCGCGGTGCCGTCACAGTCGTCGTCGATGCCGTTGCAGTCCTCGGCCGCGCCAGGGTAGATGGCGGGATCGGCGTCGTCGCAGTCGGGGGGGCTGTCGCACAGGCTGTGGCCGTCGCCATCGAGATCGAAGTCCTCGTCCACGTCCCCGTCGCAGTCGTTGTCGATGAAGTCGCAGACCTCCGGGTTGCCAGGGAAGGCCTCGGCGACCAGATCGTCGCAGTCCTCGCCCGGGCCGCAGTCGAGGTACCCGTCGCCGTCGGAGTCCACGCCGGTGCCGTCGATCGTGTCGCAGTTGGAGTCGATGCCGTCGTTGCAGATCTCCTCGGCGATGGGGTAGATGGCCGCGTCGGCGTTGTCGCAGTCCCCGTCGCACTCGCCGAAGGTGTCGCCGTCCAGGTCCAGGGGTTCGCACTCCCCGTGGGCCAGCCAGTGCAGGCAGACGCCGAGGATCTCCGCGCCCACGGCCGCGTCCGCGAACAGGGGGGTGAAGGGCGTGCCGAAGAACATCGTCCGGAAGTCCGAGGTCTCCTTGCGGATGGCGCCGATGTGGTTGAGGGCCCCGGCGTTGCGGAACGTGCGCGTCGCAGAGCCGTCGTCCACCAGGTCGTCCCCGTAGAGGGTGTTGTACATCCCCACCGCGCCGTAGTTGTAGGCGGGGGTGAGGTAGGGATCGCTGATGAAGTCGCCTGGGATGCCGAACAGGGGGCCCGCCCCGGCGTCGCTGCCGTTGGCCCCGGCCGGATTGGCCACGCCGAGGTAGTCGGTCATGAACGCGGTGATGGTGCCCCCCATGCCGAAGATGTAGTCCTGGGCACTCAGCAGCAGCGCCCCCCCGGTGTCGAGGTAGAGCGCCATCTGCGTCTCGTCGCCACCGCTGGGGCCGTCCTCCACGTCGCCGAAGACCCAGACCACCACCTCGCTGCCCGCCATGTCGCCCGCCGTGGGGCTGCCGGCCCCGGCCACGATGTGCGTCGTGTACGACAGGCCCAGGGTGTTCAGGGCCGTCTCCCAGTGGCCGCGGACCGCGGCCGAACCGGAGTCGTCCACCAGGAGGACGGACTGGGCCGCTGCGGCGCCGGGCAGGGCGAGGACGAAGATCAGGGTGAGGATGCGAATCACGGCATCTCCTCTCACGGGCGTTGGTCGAAGCCTGGCGCCATTCTATCGAACCGCCCCTCGTTGTCACCGGGCACGCGCGCGTGGTGGGACATAGGGCGCTAGCAGTTGACCGCCGCCACCGGGATCGGTAGGCTTCCGGCCCGGATCCACCGATCCAGGCCCCAAGGGGCCCTGGCGGCCGATCCTCGAAAGCGTAAACCCCCCTCACCGGAGGACCCACGGAGCGGTCCTCACAAGGAGGCAGAAACATGGCCGAGTTCAACAGCCCCTTCACTGGC
>CAYRNR010000385.1:0-2969 GCA_964425605.1 uncultured Rickettsiales bacterium
CCGGACATCGAGGAGCGCATCCGCAGCGACATCCACATCCTGTTCCGGCTCGCGGAGGCCCTCGAGGGCTCCCTCAAGAACGTGGGGATGTACCCGCCCACGGCGATCATCCAGGAGTTCGAGCGCGCCGTGTCCAGCGAGCTGGACTTCCTGCAGGAGGCCCACAACGCCGAGGTGTTCGGGCGCAACCTCGCCTCCGTGGAGGGGGTGATCGTCCCCAGGGTCCACCGCCGCTACAGCTCCCACCGGGTGCTGACGCTCCAGTGGCTCGACGGCACCAAGCTCGCGGACGCCGAGAACGTGGACTCGCAGGCATTCATGGACCAGGTGGTCGCGGCCACCTACCAGCAGGTGTTCGTGGACGGCTTCTTCCACGCCGATCCCCACCCCGGCAACCTGCTCGTGGATGCCGGCGGAGCCCTGTGCTACGTGGACTTCGGCCTGGTGGGGCAGCTGACGCGGAGCCAGCAGGACCAGCTGGTCGATCTGTTCGTGGCCATCATCTTCAAGGACTCCGAGACCGTGGCGCGGGTCTGCTACCGCGCCGGGGGCACGGACGAACGCCTGGACCTGCGCGCCTTCGCCCGGGAGGCGGCCGCGCTGTTCGCGCGATACGCCGATCTGACCATGGCCGAGCAACCCATGGGCACGATCCTCACGGACCTGGTCCAGCTGACGGCACGGCACAGCCTGAGGTTGCCCGAGGAGTACGCCATGCTCGCGCGGGCGGGCGTCACCCTCGACGGCATCGCGCGCCTGCACGTGGCCGACTGGAACATGTTCGAGACGCTCAAACCCCACGCCCTGAAGCTCGCCACCCGCCGCACCGATCCGACCAAGATGTCCGCCGACGCCCTCTCCCTGGCCAACCAGGCGCTGATCGCAGCGCGCGACCTGCCGTTGCAGCTGGACCAGATCATGATGGACCTGGAGCGCGGCAAGCTGACCCTGGCCACGCGCAACGAGACCCTCGACGAGCTCGTCAGCGCCGTGCGCCGCATGGGCACGAGCCTGCTGTTGGCCGTGGGCGCGTCGGCGGCGCTGGTCTCGGCGGCGGTGCTGACCGCGGGTGCCGAGGCCAACATCTTCGGCTTCGATTTCATGAAGTTCATCAGCGCGCTGGCCATCGTCACCTCCCTCGGGGCGGCGTCGGGTCTGGTCAGCACGCTGGTGTTCCACATGGTGTTGACCGGCCGGATACGCTCGCGGCTGCTCAACCGGCTGGTCTCCGTGCTGCTTCGCAGGGGGAGCAAATAGGCGATGGGAGCGACGGGGGCGTCTCTTGCCTTGATCGCCAGACACGGGTACCCTGTCGTTTGGTACTCTGCACCGCGAAAACTGGTGGAGAAGCAGTCTCTCTCGATTCGATCAAAGTAGTTCTGTTGAGGACGTCTGAAGCGAGGTGTTGCGGTGAGCCCACCCCCGGATTCGAATCCGCCGACGGATAGCACCGAGCGGTTCGAGCTACCCGTCTTTCAGCCTGGCGAGGTGATCGCCGAGGCCTATGTCGTCACCAAGAAGCTCGGTGAGGGCCTGCTCGGCGCCGTCTATCAGGTCACCACGCTCAAGGAGAAGCGCGAACTCGCCCTGAAGATCCTGCGGCCCAATCTGGTGGCCGAGGAGATCGACGAGAACCGCTTCACCCGCGAGCTCGCCCAGGCCAAGCGCCTGCGCCACCCCGGCATCGTCGAGTATCACGACGTGGGTGAGCACGACGGCATCAAGTACTTCACCATGGAGCTGATCAAGGGTGCGTCCCTGCGTCAGAAGATGGCGGAGTACGCGCAGTCGGGACGCGACTTCACACCCCAGGAGATGTACGGATTCCTGATCCAGATCCTGGAGATCCTGAAGTACGCCCATCGGGTGACGTTGCACCGCAACCTCAAGCCCGAGAACGTGCTGATGATGCAGGAGAAGGGCCCCGACGGACGGGTCCGGATGCGCATCAAGGTCACCGACTTCGCCATCGCCCACGTCATCTCGCCGACCATCTTCGCCTCGTCCTTCGTCAGCCGCGAGGAGGCCCACTACCTGGCCCCCGAGCTCAGCCGCTTCCAGGACAAGGCCGGCCCCGAGTCCGACATCTACTCCGTGGGCGCGATCTTCTACGAGATGCTCACCGGGAAGCCGCCCCAGGGGCGCTACCTGCTCCCCAGCGAGGTCAACAGCCAGCTGTCCAAGAAGCTCGACGACCTCGTCGAGATCGCCCTGGCGCCCAACCCGGCGGATCGCTTCCAGTCCGCCGACGACATGATCAACTCGGTCAAGCTCACCTTCGCCGACCTCTACGGCGGCTCCCACGGCACCGTCTACCGCATCCTCGCGGTGCTCGCCGTGCTGGCGCTGGCCGGAGCGGCCGTGGGCACCTACTTCTACCTGGACGAGGGTCCGACCGAGGAGGAGCTCCTCCAGCTGGAGGAGGACCACAAGGCGCTTGTCCGCGAACAGGTCAAGGCCATGAACGCGGACATGGACGATCCAGCGTCCCCCGACGTGATCCAGGCCAAGGCCGCCGAGCACCCCGACATGGTCTACATCCCCAAGGGGTACTACCTGAAGGGGCGCTGGCGCTTCGACGACCTGTCGGGCGCCTCCGAGGTCGAGGAGATCACCCGCTTCGTCGCCGGCTACTGGATCGATCGCTACGAGCAGCCCAACGAGAAGGGCCGCGATCCCTCCAACCTCGCCACCTGGGCCGAGGCCATCAACATCTGCCGCGCCGAGGGCAAGCAGCTGTGCACCGAGGATCAGTGGGAGAAGGCCTGCAAGGGCCCCGACATGTGGGTCTACGCCTACGGCGACACCTTCGATCCCAACGCCTGCCCCTCCAGCGGCTACCTCGGCGCCAACGCCTACACCACCGGCAGCTACCCCGGCTGCAAGACCGGCTACGACGTCTACGACATGGGCGGCGGCTGCTGGGAGTGGACCTTCACCAAGAAGGCCGAGCGCAAGATCACCAAGGG
>CAYRNR010000386.1:0-2960 GCA_964425605.1 uncultured Rickettsiales bacterium
CATGTCGGGGTTGGCGGCGGTGACGGAGGTGACGAGGCCGAGCAGGGCGTTGACGTTGGCGTCGGTGCTCGAGGATCGTTTCGTGGAGGTGCTGGCGGTCTTCTTGGCCTTGGCGTCCTCCACCACGGTCACGGTGAGCACGTCGCCGGGAAGCGCCGCGCGTCGATCGGCGAACAGCGCCGACGTGGTCCCGCCCTCCATCCACAGGGACCCGTCCCGGGTCTGCGAGTGGGCGGGTTGAGTGGGCGGGAGCTGGGCCAGCCAGCTCGAATCCGTCAACGCGGGCTGCTGCTGGTGAGCGCATCCGCACAGGGTGGCTGCGAACAGCGCCGCGGTCAGGAACAGTCTCATCTCTCACCTCCCACTCGCATCATGCTGGGCAGGGTCATCACCACCCGACCGTCGGCCTCGAGGCGGCCGCTGATCAGGGCGGAGGTATCTTCGCAGCGGGCGCGCACGGGCTCGCCCACGAATCCGTTCTCCTGCAGGCTGCCCATGCACGAGACGCTCAGCGGCCCGGTTCGGATCTCCACCACCACCGGCTCGCCGCGCTCCAGGTCGGGCAGCCGCCGCATCATCGACCGGCACAGCACCGTCCCGTGGGCCAGGTCCCGCGAGGCCACGGAGGTCCCCAGGTCCTCGTCGGCCATCACCGCGTCCACGGGCAGGCTGTCCATGTCCCGCAGGTCGGCCGTGAGGGATGCGGTCCGCACCTCTTGCCCGCGGCCGATGGAGGTGGACACGGTCCACACCGCCACGTTGCCGGTGACGCGGAAGCTCAGGTTGCGGGTCTGGACGAGGTCGTTGCCGCTCATCACGTCCATGGACACCACGGTGCGGCCCACGAAGTCCTCGCCCGGCCGGGGCCGGAAACGCAGGGCCAGCTCGCCGTCGGGCACGGGCACGGGCTCGTCGAGGTTGATCCCGTCCACGGCCACCGAGCTGACGCTCTCGGGGAGCCTGTCGCGGATGTAGAGTTCGAGCTCGTCGTGCACGCGATCCGGCGTGAGGGTCGCCGCCGCGGCCGGAGCCGCGATCAGCAACGCCAGGAGAGCGGCGAGTGGGGCTGCGAGTCCACGCGATCTCGAGTTCGGGGCGGTTCCCATCATGGGTCCCTCCGCGGCGCTTCCTGCGCCGGTCCGGCCACTAACGCTTGATGTTGTTGGTCGTCTGCAGCACCTCGTCGCTGGTCTCGATGACCTTGCTGACGAGCTCGTACGAGCGCTGGGCCCGGATCAGGTTCACCAGCTCCTCGGCCACGTCCACGTTGGATGCCTCCAGCGCGTGCTGGAAGATCCCGCCGATTCCCTCCTCCTGGGGCGCCCCGGTCAGGGGATCACCGCTGGCCTCGGTGGCGCGGAACAGGTTGCGCCCGTCCGCGGCGAGGCCGGCCGGGTTCGTGAAGGTCGCCAGCTCCAGCTGACCGAGCTGCGTGGCGGTCTCCTCGCCTTCCATCTGCGAGGTGATCAGCCCGTCCTGGCCGACGGTCAGGATGGCGCCCTGCGGGACGGTGACGCCGGGCAGGACCATGTGACCGTCGATGGTCACGAGGTTGCCCTCGTCGTCGAGACGGAACGCGCCGTCGCGCGTGTAGCCGATGGTGCCGTCGGGCATCTGGATCTGGAAGAAACCCTCGCCGTCGATCATCAGATCGGTGGCGTTGCCCGTGATCTCGGCGTTGCCCTGGACGAACGAGCGGCGCAGGGACGCGAGCTGCACGCCGTGGCCCACCTGCACGCCGGTCCCGTTCTGGGTTCCCTGCGCCGTGGAGGGGGCCGGGGCCCGGAGCTGCTGGTAGTACAGGTCCTGGAAGTTCTCGCGGACCTTCTTGAAGCCCGTCGTGCCGGTGTTCGCCAGGTTGTTGGCGATGTTGTCCATCTTCACCTGCTGCGCCGACATTCCTGTGGCGGCGGTGTACAGGGCACGCATGGTGTCCTCCTCGTTCCTGGCCGGCCTTCCTTGGCCGGCCTGCGGATCAGTTGCCGTTGAGGCGTCCGACCCGCGTGTTCAGCTGGCGGTTGGCCTCGTCGAGGCTCTCCAGCGTCTTCTTGTAGGCCTGGTGGAAGCGGTTGAGCCGGATGAGCTCCACCAGCTCGCGCAGGGGCTCCACGTTGGAGCCCTCCAGCGCCCCCTGCGCCACGACCGTGTCCTCGGCCTTCACCCCCTGGGCGCCAGCGGCCGAGAACAGGTTGTCCCCCTCCCGGGTCAGCGCCGCGGGATCGTCGAAGCGCACCACCTGGATGCGCCCCGTCTCCTCGCCGTCCTGCACGATCGTGCCGTCGGCGCGCACCTCGAAAGCGCCTGGCCGGAGCTGTACGGGCTCGCCCCCCACCCCCAGCATGGCCATGCCCGACTGGTGGACGAGCTTGCCCTCGGTGCTCAGCCGCAGGGTCCCGTCGCGCGTGTAGCGCTCCCCGTCGGCGCCCTGGACGACGAAGAACCCCTCCCCTTCCAGGGCCAGGTGCGTGGGATCGCCCGTGCGGAGGATGCCAGCGGGCCGCATGTCGTGGGAGACCTCGTCGAGCATCAGGTAGCGCTCGGCGATGCGCGCCGGCGCACCGGTCGAGCCCTCGGCCTCGGTGGGGGCCACGACCTTGAACACGGCGCGCTGCGCCTTGTAGCCGGGGGTGTCCGCGTTGGCCAGGTTGTTGGCCACCAGGTCCAGGCTCTCGAACGAGCGCACGCCGGCCGCCAGGGATGCGTAGATGCCGTGACTCATCGTGTCCTCCTGCCCCGGCCAGGCGGGCCCACACCTCCGGTGTGGCCGAGCATGTGGGGACGCAACCTCAGGCACGCCTCCGAGTGGATCTGGGATACGCGGGACTCGGTGATCCCCAGGACCTCGCCGATCTCCCGCAGGGTCAGGTCCTTGAGGTAGTACAGGGTCAGCACGGTGCGCTGGCGCTCGGTGAGGTGGTGCTGGATGGCGTCGCTCATGGCGTTGAGCGCCTCCTTCATCG
>CAYRNR010000387.1:0-2935 GCA_964425605.1 uncultured Rickettsiales bacterium
GCGGCGAGCTTCTGTGGCAGCTGCCGGTCCTGTTCGTCGTCCGGGATGGTGACGGTGAACGGGACGAGCCGGATCCGCCGCCAGATGCCGTGGTCGCTGCCGCGGATCGCCGGCTTGTGGTTGGCCGCGAGCCAGATCTTGAACTGAGGCTTGAAGTCGAAGAACTCCTTGAACAGGAACCGCGCGGTGATGGTGTCGCCGCCGGTGAGCTGCTTGACCAGGGCCTCGGCGAGCGGCTTGCCCGCCTCGGCCTCGACCGCCGAGACGAACCTCGTACCGACGAGCCGCGCCAGGTCGTTCCGGGCGCCCTCGCTGTCCCGCTTCAGGAACGTGGTGAAGTCGGCGATGGTCGCGTAGTCGCCGAGCATCATCCGCAGGATCTCGAGGAACGTAGATTTGCCGTTGGCGCCGGTCCCGTACAGCAGCAGCAGGACCTGCTCGCTGGTGTGGCCGGTCAGCGAGTAGCCCACCGCCCGCTGGAGGAACGAGATCAGCCGCTGGTTACCCCCCATGATCCGCTCGAGGAACGCCTCCCAGAGCGGGCACGGGGTCTCGGGGCTAAACGCGACGGGCGCCAGCCGGGTCAGGTAGTCCTCGTGGTCGTGGGGGCGGAGCTCGCCGGTCCGGAGGTCCAGGGTACCGTTGGCCGCGTTGAGCAGATCGGTGCTGGCATCCAGGGTTTCCGGCGCCACGGGCAGTAGCGCCTGGGCGATGTTGAGCATGGCGGCGATACGGGCAGATGACTCCGAATCGAAGGCGTGCTTCAGCAGCCGATTCCGCAGCTTCTCCTCGGGGATGCACGCGGCCTCGGCGGCGGTAGCCCGCAGCGTTGCGATGGAGGCGCGAGTAGCCTCGCCGCTGGCGTCCCGCGTCCAGCGGGCCTGGTCGTAGCAGAGCCAGCTACCCCAGGGGTGGCAATACCGGAACCGCTGGCCCACGTGCTCGCGGAACCGCTCCGCGTTGCCGGCGTCGGTACGGTTGAGGGCCAACAGCGCGGACTGCGGATCGTACTTCAACAGGGACTCGACGATCCGTTCGACCTCGCCGTCGTCGAGGAGGGGACGGCAACGATCCTGGTTGGCCGTGCGGAGGTACGCGAGTAGCTCGTCACGGGTCGCGCCCTTGCGCCGAATGGCCCCGCCCAGGCTGGTCAAGCCAGCGTTCCGGTCCCCCTGGCCAAACGTGCCGTCGTCCTCACCACGATTGCGGCGTTGACTCCGGCGCTTCCGGCCACGCGACGTTCGCTTGCCGTCTCCGACAGCCCGATCCACGTCGAATGGGCTTCCATCGACGGAGCGGAGCCAGGCCCGATCTGCTCGCTCCGGCGGACAAGACGCCACGAACCAGATGCGGCTGATGTCACGGCTGTTCGTGTCCGAGCAGCGATCCAGGGCGACGTGCGCCGAGTCCCACGCCCGTTCGTACTCCTCCGGGCGGATCGGACGGGATACGGGCAGGACCACCCGGAAGCAGCAGTCGTCGGCGCCGGTGGCGAGGTGGCTGAACGACGAGTACGCCAGGAAGGCCCAGCCGAATTCCCGGAGTCGCATCCAGATCGACTCGGCCGTCTCGGTGGTGAGGTGGTCGAAGTCCAGCACCAGCGCCGTGGCCTCGAGCACGCGCCGCTTCCCCCTCGTGGCCCCCGCCGGGTAACGCACGGGGGAGAACGCTGGGGTTCCCTTCTTCTCGATTCGTGGCAGGTGCTGGCGGCCGACGAGATCGAGGAGGGTTCCGGTCCAGGGCACCGGCTGCCGGGCGCGCTCGTCGCGGAACCGCACGGCGTCGATCACGAGGTCGCGGATGGGCGTGATCTCGGTGGCGGATCGGTCGTTCTTCGAGGATTCCGACATAGGACAGCCGACCCCCTCAGCGCATGTCGGGGTCGATGTGGCCCTGGGCCACCAGCTCCGCCTCGATGGCCGCGACCGCCGCGGGGCTGTAGATCCAGGTGACGACCTGCCGCCCGCTCCCGGGGGCTACGTTCAGGATGGAGAGAGCCAGTCCGGGCTGTTCCCTACGCAGGTCGAGCCTGCTGATGGTGCGGCCCACCCGCTGCGCGCTCACACCCCACAGCTTGGCCATCGCCGATGGAGACACCCAGTCTCCGTGGTCGAGCACCGGCTTGATGTGGTCCAGGCGTTCCTGCAACGCGATCTCCGACGCCGACACCTCGAGGGAGGCCGCGGCCGGCTGGCTGAGATGCCCGGTGGTGTTGAGGGAGGAGATCGTCCGGTGGAGCGTGGCGACCCGGAACTTGCGATCCTGCAGGTCCACCTCGTGGGCCCGGATCTCGGCCTGGCGAGCCAGACGTTCTTCCCGGCGCTCGGCAAGTGGTGCGCCGGCGGCAACCACCCCCTCGACTACCTGCCCCTCTTCGACGCGCCGCGCCGGGTCGAAGTGCCCGTCGCGAGCGAGCTGGGGCAACACGTGATCGACCAGGAACCGACGCAGCCGCCTGCCGACCGGCTTGTTGGTCTTGGCCAGGACCAGGTGGAGCCCGGGCTCGTACAGGACGACCACTCCCCGGGTACGACTGGGAACCGATCCGGTTCCCAGTTGGAACAGCGCCTTGAACGCGGCCAGGTCCTCGCCCTGGAGCAGCTCGTAGTCATGCCCGGCGATGAACTCGTCGCTCCACTCGCCGGTGATCTTGTTGGGGAGGCGCTTGCCGGCGTGGCTGTAGCCGATGCTCGCTCCGATCTGCCGGGCGATCCAGCAGGGTCGGCCGCGGAACTTGATGGTGGTGAGCCGATGGCCCTCGAACTCGGTTGTCAATCGCATCAGGTCGGACATGGTCATTCCTCCAACGCTGGGGTACTGGGATCGGACGAGTCGGCGCGGCCGGCGAGTTCAGCCTGCTCTGCGTGGTGCCATTCGAGGAGGACGCTGAAGAAGCCGGTCAGGTTGTGGGAGATCTCCCGGGCGTCCTCGCGGG
>CAYRNR010000388.1:0-2903 GCA_964425605.1 uncultured Rickettsiales bacterium
GGGTCGGCGACCCGGTAGCGAGCCTGCGCGTCGATGCCCACGTTGGCGTAGGCGACCCGGTCGAAGGTCTGGGACGACATGACGCCGAGGCCACCGCCGATGCTGAAGCGCTGGGCCTTGTCCGCGCGCCGGTTGACCGCCACGGTGGTCACGGTGCGGTCGCGGGCGGGGCGGGAGGGATGAACCACCACGGCCGCGCGGGTGACCACGTGGGCCCGGCGGGGATGGACCACCACGCGGGAGTGCGACGAGTGGCCGTGGTGCACCACCGTGTGGCTGCCGTGGCTGTTGTTGTGCGTGGCGTGGTGCGAACCGCCGTGGCCGTTGCCGCCGTGGTTGCCGTTACCACCGTGGTTGCCGTTGGAGCGGCGATGGGAGGAGCCGCTGCGGGAGCTCTTGGCCTTGGCCTTGCCCCTGGACCGCGACCGGGCGTCCTGCACTCCGGCTTCCTCGACCTCGCGGGGGATATCGACCGCCATGGCGGGGAAGACCAGGGTCATGGCGAAGAAGGTGACCATCGTCGTAAGCAGCGTCTTCATGACTCTCTCCAATCGTTGAGACACGGACTAAGACGACACCCCGTTCGGAGTTATTCGATGGGCAGGTGAAATAAGATCCGCGCGAGGGGATTACCGAAGAATTACTTCGGATCAGAAACGGGGAGAGAAGCCCGCGGGGGCCTGGGTCGTGCCGTTGTCGCCGCAGTGGTAGGGCGAGAGGAACAGGTGGACCGTCCCCGCCGGGCACGGCACCTCGAAGCGATCGACGAAGCGCATGCCCAGGGGGCTGGCCACGGCCTCGCGCTTGGCCTCGGCGGCGGCAAATGGGGAGTCGAACGGCGGCGCGCCTGCCTCGCAGTTCAGGGAGGCCAGGTAGGTCTGCTCCCCCACGGCGCCACAGACCCGGATCGGGCGCGACGCCCTGGCGCCGAGGGCGTCGTCGTCGTTGGGCGACAGGGAGATCTGCCAGCTCGCGTCGAGGGGATCGAGGTACCAGGACGGGTAGTCCGATGCGTCCTCGGGGCCCGCGTCGATGACCACCAGCCAGTAGCCCAGCCAGGCCATCAGCAGCGCGACGGCCGCGCCGAAGCAGCCCAAACTCATCACTGTCGTGCGGGTGGATGCCACGGCAAAAGCGTAACGGGGGTGCGACCCAGCGGCAACTCCTCTGCTACACTAGACGTCCCCAAAGGCCAACGATCAGCATGAGCACCCTTTCTACCGAGTACCGTCCCATCGTTCTACCTCCGGGCCGTTCGTTCCACGACCTGACGCCGGAGCAGCGGTTGCGCGTCGTCTACGGGCACCTCGATCGTCTCCGGCAAGCCAACGGCGCCTACATCTGCGCCCCGATCCCGGCCGACGAGGAGATCCAGACCCTGGGCTACGACGTGGTCGCGATGCGGGACCTCCTGCTCGCCTCCACCGCCAACGAATACCTCGGCGAGGCCGAGCGACTGCTCGGCACCTACTCGCTGACGCTGCAGTTGCTGGAGAAGTTCCACCACCGGATCATCGACGCGGTCCTCGACTGGCCCGGCGAGGCGGACTACGGCTCGAAGCTGTTCCCCGACCGCTTCAACCCCCGCTCCCTGGCCGAGATGCTCGACGGCGGCAACGGCCACGCCATGTACCCCATCGGCCTGCTGCTGTACAAGCTCGGCGACATGATGAAGCACGGCTTCAACCTGGTCGTGCGCCCCGCCGAGATCCACCTGCTCAAGGACCTGTCCCAGTACGTGCACAACAGCCGCTGGGCCACCGAACCGGACGAGGGTTTCTGGCGCGAGGAGCGCGCCATGCGCGCGTCCACCCTCGGCGCCATGGTGGGCGGCCTGACCATGTGGCAGGCCCACGGTTTCTACGACTACCGCTACCCGGTCCACCGCGACCTCGAGCGCCTGGTCCCCATCCCGGACCGGCTCGTCCAGGAGGGCCGCGGGGTCCTGGCCGACCTCCTCCCGGCGGAGAGCGCCGACCGGCCGCGCGACCTGGCCCAGCTGTCCCTGCTGTGGCCCTTCAACGTCCTCAAGGACGACCCCGAGCTCCAGGACGTGATCTTCGATCAGGTGGAGGGGATGGTGGGCGAGCGCGGCGTCAAGCGCTTCGACGGCGACACCTTCATGGCCACCAGCGACGGTGACGAGGCGCAGTGGCCCTTGGGGCTGGCCTGGCTCGCCATCTGCCTGGCCAAGCGCATCTACCGCGACATGGATCTGGGGCGCAGCAAGACCGAGCTGCAGGACACGCTGGACCGGGCGGACGCCCTCATGGAGAAGCTCGACGGGCTGATCCTCGACGACGGCACCATCCCGGAGCTGTACAGCGGCGAGACCCCGTCCGAGGCCACCCCCTTCGCCATGGCCCACGGCCTGTATATCACCGCGACCATGTCGATCCGCCAGTCGCGCAACGAGATCCGAACTCTCTAGCCCGCTTGTCTCGCCACGCGCGGCGTCGCGAGGAGTCGCAGTCGGTGTTCAGGGACGCTGGCGGCGGCCCGCAGTAGGCGTGGGTGATGGGACAATCGGGCTACAATCGGGGTGAACTACCCCGACGGCACGCCTCACCCACCGCCGCCGCCGCAGCCCGAAGGGGGCATCCCTGCGAAGGGTGCGCCACCACCGCCGCCGCTACCGCACCGCGCCGTGACCGACATCCGCCGCTTGGGACGCGTCGCGCCACACGAGGGGCAGACCAGCTCGGCCTCGTCGGCCTCGCGCATGATCAGCTCCTCGAAGATGTGACCGCAGAACTCGCATTCGAACGTGTGTATGGGCATTCGGCCTACCTCGCTAGTCGCTCTCGAAGAGACACCATAGGCACGATTCGGCGTGGGAAAAGGGACGCTCGCAAGAAATCAACTAACTCGTCCGAGGGACGAGTTAGTTGATTTCTTGCGAG
>CAYRNR010000389.1:0-2883 GCA_964425605.1 uncultured Rickettsiales bacterium
CTGCCCGGCGGCTCGTCACGGTGACCTCGTCGGCGACCATGAACGCCGAGTAGAAGCCGACGCCGAACTGGCCGATCAGCTCGGGATGATCCTTGACGTCCCGCTGCTCCAGCATCTCGAGGAAGGCCTTGGTCCCGGAGTGGGCGATCGTGCCCAGCGCCTCGACAGCCTCGTCCCTGCTCATGCCCAGGCCGTTGTCGCGGACGGTCAGCGTGCCCGCCTCCTCGTCGGCGATCAGCTTGATCTTCCAGCCCCCCTCGGGGGACTCGAGGCTGTCGTCGGTCAACGCGGCGACGCGGCGCTTGTCGATCGCATCCGAGGCGTTGGAGATCAGCTCCCGCAGGAAGATCTCCCGGTCGGAATACAGGGAGTGGATCATCAGGTCGAGCAGCTGCTTGACCTCGGTCTTGAATTCCAGGGTCTCGGCACTCATGTCGTGGGTCTCCTCCATCAGCACGTCTCCACATAGGGACGAATCGCGCTTTGACAAGGGGTGATTCAGTCGAGCTGGTGCGGAAGCGGCCCCCGAGCATCAGCGGAGCTGTGCGAGGGACTTCACGCTACACGCAGGTCGGATCCTCAGGAAGCCGTCGTGCTCACCGCTGGAGCTGCGGTACGCCGAGAGCAGGGTCACCCACTCGGCCACGTCCTGCCAGGGCCACACCTCGGCGGCGCCTCCTCGAGCCACGCGAGGGCGTCCGTGGGGGCGCCACGCCGATCCGTCGAGGGGGGCGCCTTCGTGACCCGACTGCCAGCCATCCGCGCACAGCTCGGCGAACTCACCCATCCCCTCGAAGCCGAATCGATTCGGGGGTGCCCACGGTGATCCGGGCAGCTCGGTGCCCCAGGGGAACGGATCACGAGTGCCGGCTCGGTACGCGTACTCCCACTCGGCCTCGGACGGCAGCCGCAGGCCGTGGCCGTCCAGGAGCGTGGAGACCTGCTCGGCGACGGCCAGCGTGACACAGTCCGGCATGTGGCCCAGCTCCGGCGGGGCGCTCGCACCCAGGATCGCCACGAGTTGCAGCTGCGTGAAGGGCTCGTCGGCCAGGAGGAAAGGCGCGATGGCCACCTCGGCCACGGGCCGCAGCTCGCTCGCGGAGTCCAGGAAATCGAGGCCCGACTCGGCGTCCTCGTCGCCCTTGACGATCAGGCTGCGTCGCAGCGTCTCCGCCTCCTCCCCGGACAATCCCCGTCGCAGGGTGCCCCCGGGGATTCGCCTGAAGTGGACGTGGGTGCGGACATGCCGATAGATCTCCGCGGCCGGCTCGCTCGAGACGAGCTCGAATCCCTCGATTTCGGTCGGTCTCTCCATCAAACGTCCTCGGTGCCCCTCGTCTCTCTCCTGCTGTCCCCGGCCCGGAGCGTATCATCGTCGACCGTCGCCCGAAGGGCTAAACTGGGAGTCCACGTCAGGTAGGGAGGTACCCATGTCCGCTCGCTGGTTGTTCCTTTGTCTGCTCGGTTCGTCGCTGCTGCTGGGGTGTCCGGACCCCGGGGACGACGACGACGACACCACTTCGAGTGCCGATGACGACGACGACGACACCACGGGTGACGACGACGACACGACCGGTGACGACGACGACACGACCGGTGACGACGACGACTCCGCCGGGCCCGTGGACGCCGACGGGGACGGCCACGCCGCCGAGGACGACTGCGACGACACCGATCCGCTCACCTACCCGGGGGCGGAGGAGCTGTGCGATGGCCTGGACAACGACTGCGACGAGGTCGTGCCCGCCGACGAGCTCGACGACGACGGCGACGGGCTCGCCGAGTGCGAGGGGGACTGCGACGACGAGGACGCGGAGGTGGGACCGGGCACGGTCGAGATCTGCAACGGAGGCGTGGACGACGACTGCGATCCAGCCACCGACGAGAACAACGACGACGACGGCGACGGCTTCTCCGAGTGCGAGGGGGACTGTGACGACGATGACGGCGCGGTCTTCCCCGGGGCGATGGAGGAGTGCAACGGGATCGACGACGACTGCGACATCCTGACCGACGAGGCCGTGGACGACGATGGCGACGGGGTCAGCGAGTGCGAGGGGGACTGCGACGATGGCGATGCCGCGGTCTACCCCCTGGCCGACGAGCTGTGTGATGGGTTGGACAACGACTGCGACGGCGCGCCGGGCCCCGACGAGGGCGACGCGGACGGCGACGGCTCGCTGGCCTGCGAGGACTGCGACGACGCCGAACCGCTGACCTTCCCCGGCGCCCCCGAGCAGTGCGACGGAGCGGACAACGACTGCGACGGGGACGTGGACGAGGACACGGGCGACGACCTGGACGGGGACGGCTTCAACCCCTGCGTGGGCGACTGCGACGACGGCAACGCTGACGTGTACCCGGGTGCGCAGGAGATCTGCGACGGGCTGGACAATGATTGTGACGGCGCGGCCGGTGCCGACGAGCTCGACGGGGACGCCGACGGGGCGATGATCTGCGAGGGTGACTGCGACGACACCGACCCGGATCTGAACCTGCTGGACGACGACGGGGACGGCTTCACCACCTGCGACGGCGACTGCAACGACCTGGACCCGGACCTGAACCCGGCCGACGCGGACGGGGACGGGATCGCCTCGTGCGACGGCGACTGCGATGACGGTGACGCCGCCAACTTCCCTGGCAACGCCGAGGTGTGTGACGGGGCAGACAACGACTGCGACGGCGCCCTAGACGGCGACGAGATCGACGACGACGGCGACGGCGTGACCGAGTGCGACGGCGATTGCGACGACGGTGACGCGGCCAACTTCCCGGGCAACGCCGAGGTGTGCGACGGGGCGGACAACGACTGCGACGGCGCGCTGGACGGCGACGAGATCGACGACGACGGCGACGGCGTGACCGAGTGCGACGGCGACT
>CAYRNR010000390.1:0-2868 GCA_964425605.1 uncultured Rickettsiales bacterium
GTGGTTTAGAATCCGCGCGACTTTTGACAGATGAATTGTCAAAAAGATTTCAAGTAGATAGGCCCCTCCGTCCCATTTCCGGGACGGCATCTCCCGGGGGCCCCTGCGGGAGGACGACACCGTGTCCGCGCGTGCCCTCTTTCTCTATCCCGTGCTGCTCGTCACAGGCATATCGGTCGGGCTCGCTGCCTCGAACGTCGCCTGCAACAGCTACGACCTGCTGATCCACGACCACTTCGCCCAGGCCTCGTTCTCGAACCGGGTGGACATCCTGTGGCAGGTGGACAGCTCCAACTCCATGGCGGGCAACCAGGCCAACCTGCAGACGAGCTTCGATTGTTTCATCAACCAGCTCGCCGGCAGCGGCGGCCAGACGGCCTGCGACACGGACACCGACTGCCCCACCGGCGGCACCTGCAACAACTGCGGGTACTGCGACGTGGACGAGGAGCCCCTGGAGCTGAACACCCTGACGGACGCCATCGACGTCTACGAGCAGTTCCTGGGCAACCGCACCCAGTTCCTCAACTACCAGATGGGCGTGACGACCTCCCAGGCGACGCCGTGCGCCAACGATCCCGACGCCTACGCCGGCTGCATGGACTCGGTGGGCAACACGGGCCGGCTGCGGAGCCTGGCCAACGCGGCGGACGACGTGAGCCATCCGCCCACGTTCCTCTACCCCGACTCCGAGACCCTGGTGGAGGACTTCAAGAACCTGGTCAACGTGGGCGTGGACGGCTCCAACGTGGAGTACGGCTTCTGGGTCTCGACCCTGGCCATCTGTGCGAGCCTGGACCTGCCGTTCGACTCGGACTTCACCGACTGGGGCAGCGACACCCTGTGGAGCTGCAGCGGCAACAACTGGGATCAGAGCCACCCCTGGGCCCCCTTCTGCCGCTGCCTGCCCCAGGAGTTCTACGACTACAACGTGATCGAGGACGAGAACGGTGACGAACGCCGGTTCCTCCGCGACAACTCCACGCTCGTCGTGATCGCGGTCACCGACGAGGGGGACTCCACCCCCCACCTGGGCACGGCCGAGTGGCCCTGGGCCGACATCATCGAGGCCGACTGCGTCATCGGCGAGCCGTGGCCGGTCTCGGTCCAGGAGCAGTGCGAGAACGCCACGAGCATCACCTGCGAGAACTACTGCAAGATCGAGTACTTCTTCGACTTCTTCGACAGCATCGACCGCCGCGTGGTGTTCGCGGTGATGGGCCCCGGCGCCGAGCTGAACACGGATCAGCAGGGCAACGTGTCGCTGTCCAGCGTGTGCAACGACCAGAACTCCAGCCCCCAGGAGCTCGAGTTCTACCTCTGGGGCGCGGAGCTGACCAACGGCCTGTACGCCCCCATCGACGTGCCCATCTCCGGCGACACCGCCCCGTGCGAGGACGCCGACTTCAACCAGGCGTTGAGCGACCTGGGCCGCCTGGTCAGCAACCTCTCCAGCGGCTGGCACCTCTCCACCGTCCCGGACCTGGGCACCGTCTCGGTGTTCGTCGAGGGCCTCGAGGTGCCGCCCGCCGAGTGTGATCCCGAGTACGACGAGTGCCCCCCGGAGGAGCCGCCCACCTGTACGGGCAGCCCCTCGGCCGGCCTCAACGGTTGGACGTACGACGAGTCCGCGCAGAGCATCCAGTTCCACGGTGACTGCATCCCGGACTTCAACCAGGTGGTGGACATCTACTACCTGCCCCTGTCGGGCGGTGGAAGGCCGCTGCCTTTCTAGGTGGACCGCGAGTGACAACCCCGAACGGAGTTGGAAGACCTTAACCATGCGTAGATCAATCCCGATGCTGTGCCTGGCCCTGGTGGCCGCGTTCGCTGTGGCCCTCCCCGCGCAGGGTGCCAAGAGGAAGACGGCCAAGAAGAAGGGGGTGGAGGAGGTCGTCCGCCCCGAAGAGGTCGGCGTGCTCAAGTACGAGGACGTCGCCGTCGTCCAGAAGATCCTGTACCCACACATGGGCAGGACGGAGCTGGGCTTCCACCTCGGCGGCCACTTCTTCGACCCGTACACCGTCGGGTTCATCGCCGGGTTCGACATGACCCACTTCTTCAAGGAGGACGCAGGGCTCCACATCCAGCTCTGCGGCGGGTACGGCGGCGCGAACCAGCATCACCAGGACCTCACGAGCAACATCTTCAGCGACGTGGGGTACACCCTGGGCAATGACGCGAGGCGGCTGCTGGCGGGCCTCACGGTCGCCGTGGAGTTCATCCCCGCGTATGCGAAGTACAACTTCTTCGGCAAGCGGGTCTTCCACAACGACCTGTACGTGCTGGCGGGCGGGACGGTCTACCTCGGCCACGGCCTCCTCGACGCGAGCAGCGACGACAGCCGGCTGCGGATCGTACCCGGGCCCATGTTCGGCATCGGCTTCCGCATCTTCACCGGCCCCAAGCTGAACGTCTCGATCGACATCCGCGACTCCATCAGCTTCGAGAAGCGCGCCTTCAGCGAGACCCTGGGTGTCCGCAACAACGTGATCTTCGGCGTCCGGATCGGCGGCTTCGTGGGCCAGTCCAGAACCCCGACGATGGAGTAGCGCCATGAAGTGGCTTTTCATCGCCGCGATCGTCGCTCTCGCCGCCTCGCTGCCCGCCTACGCGCAGTTCGAGGACGACGAGGCCGAGGTGCTGGTGGAGGAGGAGTACATCCCCCCCACCCCGGAGAAGCTCCTGCGGGGTATCAAGCACTACAAGAACAAGGAGTACGGCCTGGCCGCGCTGGACCTGTGGGAAGTGGTCACCGACGACTACTACGAGTACTACCACGCCGACGCCAGCTACTACCTCGCCCGCTCCATGGACATGATGGGCTACCCCTACGCCGCCCTGGACGAGTACCAGCGGTTCCTGCGG
>CAYRNR010000391.1:0-2825 GCA_964425605.1 uncultured Rickettsiales bacterium
GCATCGTGCGCCAGGGGTACGTGCCGATGATGAAGGCCGGCCTGGACGTGCGCGCGGTGTTCCACCGGGGGACCTGGAACGACCTGGGGACCCTCGACCGCTACCTGCAGACCCACGTGGATTTGCTGGACCAGGGATTCCCCGGCGGCGAAGCGGCCGCGCTGGTCGAACCGGACGGGATCGCCTTCGGGATCGGTCCCGACGGCGCCGAGCACGGCGATCCGGATCGAGTCACCGTGGCGCCCGACGCCGTCTTGAGAGCCCCGGTGGCCCTGGGCGCGGGCTGCGTCGTGCGTTCGGGAGCGGCCGTGGGGCCCCACGCCGTGCTGGGCGCGGGGGTGGAGATTGGCGCGGGCGCCACGCTCCAGCGCGCCGTCGCCTGGCCCGGGGCCAGGGTGGCCGCGTCCGCGAGGCTGCGCGACTGCGTGGTCTACCTCGATGGGGAACGGTCCAGGATCGCGCGGTAGCGCTCAGGTACTGCTCAGCTGCAGCGGGACGCGGATCTCGGCGGGCTCGCCCGTGGTGGTGATCACCAGCTCCGGCGCATATTCGGCGGCCTCGTCCGGCGCCTGGAACTGGACCTGAACGGTCAGAGAGCCCGATGGCGTCAGGCCCACGGTGAACTCCCCGGGGGTCAGCGTCACGTGCTCCGCGCCGGTTCCCTCGACGGCCAGCTCCATCTCGACGCCGGCCTTGCCGCTGGTCTCGGTCAGCGTGAACGCTTCCGTGGTCAGATCCCCCGCGGCCGCGGTCAGCTGCAACGTGGCCGGAGCGACGTCCACCGCGCCGTCCCAGCCCATCCAGACCGTCTCGGACTCCTGGTGAGTCAGCACCTCCCAGCAGCCGGCCAGGACGAATCCCAGCAGCGTCAGGGGGAGGAGCCGGCGCAGCATCACTTGCCCTCGAACTCGTCGATGAGCATCTCGATCTGGTCGTCGAGGTCGAGCACGATGTTCTCGAACTCCTCGGCGGGCGCCTTCTGGGCCACGGACATGTAGCGGATGGACTCCAGGGCCGTGGTCGCCTTGACCACGCACGCGGCCAGGTTGGACAGGGACCTCAGCAGCAGCACCTCGGCGGGCTCGAAGTCGCGAGACGTGCCGCGGGTGGACAGGGACATCACCCCCACCGCCGCCTCGCGCACGATGAGCGGGAACACCAGCGTGGAGCCCAGCTGAATCATGCTCACCTCCTCGCGGACCTTCTCGGTCACGGGGTGGAGCTGGGCGTCGTCGATGAGCACCGGCTCCATCGAGTCGATGGCCAGGCAGTACTCGGGGTACAGCGACAGGTCGATGGGGTGACGCTTGAGGTTGGGGTCGTCGTGGCTGGCCAGGACGAACGCCTCGGTCTCGCCCACGCCGGTGAGCACCACGTTGCAGCGATCGCAGGTGATGGCGTCGGCGGCGCGCTTGACCAGCACGTAGAACGTGTCGTCGGGCTCCAGCGAGCTGCAGATGGCCTCGGTGATCTCGATGATCGTCGTGAGATCACGGTCGTAGCGCTCCGAGCCCGTCTCCAGGTCGTTGATGGGCACGCGGCGGGAGGACTCGGAGAACGAGAACTCGTCGGAGAGGTTGACGTCGGTGGTCTCGTTGAGCGCCTCACCCGACAGCGCCTTGATCCGGGCGATCAGGTCGTTGGCCATCAACGGTTTTCTCATCACGTCGGTGACGCCCGGGCAGTCGCGGACCTCGTCGGGGTCCTGCCGATCCCGCTCGACCATGGCCACCAGCGGACACGACGAGCAGTCCTCGTTGTCCCGGATCGCGCGCACCACGCCGGCGTAGTCCCCGCCCGGTACGTCGGTGGTCAGGAAGATCAGGTCGGGCTTGAAGACGCGGACCTCGTCCAGCACCCGATCGAGGTCGAAGGCCTCCTGGACGGTGTGGCCCATGGGAGTGAGCGTGCCGCGCAGCAGGCGGGTCACATCGGGTTCCGCGTCGGCAACGTAGATCTTGAGTTTCTTGTTCATCTCGCGTGGCCCTCGCCGTGGCGCGTCACACCACCGCGTCGGTGCGGTGGGAACGTCCCACTCTATCGCATCCGGGGCGCTTTCGCCGCTCCGAGGCCGCCGGACGAGCCCTCAGGTGGCCTGCTGGAGCTCGATCAGCACGCCGCCGGTGCTCTTGGGGTGCAAGAAGATGATTCGTGCGTCGTGGGCGCCGGTCTGGATGTCCTCGGTCACGAACCGCATCCCCGCGGCGCGCATGCGCGCCACCTCCGCCTCGATGTCGTCCACCTCGAGGCAGATGTGGTGCAGGCCCGGCCCGCGGCTGCGCAGGTGACGGGCGATGGGGGCGTCCTCGTCCATGGGGGAGAGGAGCTCGACCCGGCTCTCGCCCACGGGGAAGAACTGGACCGTCGTGCGGGCCGAGGGCACGTCGTGGGTGCCGCCGGAGTCGGTGCCGAGCACGGTGCGGTAGCGTTGGGAGGCTTCGTCGAGCTGTTCGACGGCGATGCCGAGATGATGGATGCGCTTGATCATGCTGATACAATAGTGAGTGGGCCCAACACTCGTCCAGGGGACGCCATGACCGAGTTTTTCGAGATGCGGATCACCCGCTACCGAGACGCGGAGAGCTTCCAGATGGTCGTGGAGGTGTTGTCGAGGCTGTTTCCCAGGCGATCCCGCGAGGAGCTGGCTGCTGGCCTGGCGGTGACCCCGGTGCACCTGACGCACAGCGCGACCCCGATGGCCGCCAACGCCCTGGAACAGGTCCTGGTGGAGCTGGGAGCGTCGGTGTCGGTCAAGACCGTGGACGAGGCGAGCACGTCGTCGTCCGCCCTGGAGGTGAACGACGAGTTCCTCACCACCTTGAGCC
>CAYRNR010000392.1:0-2818 GCA_964425605.1 uncultured Rickettsiales bacterium
ACACGTGCTGGATCACCTCCTCGCGGCGGGCGTGGGCGATGTCCAGGTCGATGTCCGGGGGTTCGGCGCGCTCCAGGGACAAGAAGCGCTCGAAGAGCAGGCCCATGCGCACCGGGTCCACCGCCGTGATCCCGAGGCAGTAGCACACGGCCGAGTTGGCCGCCGATCCCCGCCCCTGGCAGAGGATCCCCTGCTCCCGGCAGAAGCGGACGATCTCGACCATCGTCAGGAAGTACCCGCAGTAGTCCAGCGTGTCGATCAGGTCCAGCTCCCTGGAGATCTGCGTGGCGACCTGGGGGGGGACGCGGCCGTCGTACCGCTTGCGCGCGCCGTCCTCGGTCAGCTCCCGCAGCCACTGGCCCGACGTCTTGCCGTCGGGCAGCGCCTCGGAGGGGTAGCGGTAGCGCAGCTCGTCGAAGGTGAACGTGCACGTCTCGGCGATGCGGTCGGCCCGCGCCAGGGCGTCGGGCAGGTCGTCGAACAGGGTCCTCATCGCCTGGGGCGCGCGCAGGTAGTGCTCGCCGTTGGGCTTGAGCAGGCGGCCGGCGGTGTGCAGTGAGACCCCGTGGTGGATGCACGTCAGCACGTCCTGGAGCTGACGCCGCGCGGGTGTGTGGTAGAGCACCTCCACCGTGGCCAGCAGGGGCACGGCGTGCTCATCGGCCCACGCGCGCAGGCGGGCCTCGCGATCCACCTCGTCGGGGCGCAGGTGGCGTGCGATCAGGGCGTACAGGCGGTCTCCGAATGCCTCCATCAGGCCCCGGCCCGTCTCCTCGTCCGGCGGATCGCAGAAGTCCGCGCCCACCAGCCCGTACAGCCCCTCGGCGTGGTCCCGGACCTCCTGCCAGCTCACCGAGCACGCCCCCTTGGGCGAGCGCAGCCGGCCCACGGTCACCAGCCGGCACAGGTTCGCGTACCCCCCGCCGTCCCGCACCAGCAGCAGGACCTCGGATCCGTCGTCCACCGTCACCTGGGACCCCAGGATCAGGTGCATCCCCAGCTCCTTGGCCTTCACGTGGGCCCGCACCGCCCCCTGCACGCCGTCCCGGTCGGTGATCGCGATGGACCTGTACCCCAGCCGGTGGGCCTCCTCCACCAGCTCCTCGGGGTGGCTCGCGCCCTCGAGGAAGGAGTAGTTGGACTTGCACCACAGGGGAGTCATGGGGGGATCAAAGCACGGGATCGTATACTGAACAAGTGTTTAGTTCGAGGTGCGGGAATGGCGCGGCGACACCGAACGCGTGATAGGGTCTCCATCGATCGGAAGAGCTCATCAGGTGCGTCAGCAGCACGATACGACCCGCATCCTCACCGTCGTGGGCTTCTTCAGCCTGGCCGCGGGCCTGCTCTTCAATCCGTTCTTGGTCCGGGCGCTGGCTCAGGTGCTCCCTGGAGTTGACCTGGGCGGGGTGGGCCTGCCCACGGATGTCGTGTTCCGCAAGGTGGTGATCTCCGAGATCGTCCTGATCGCCCTGGGTGGCTCCAGCCTCGCGTTGAGGGCGGGAATCCTGCGTTCGGTGCGGCTGGCGATCCTCTTCTCCCGCCCCTGGACGGGGAAGCTCGCGCTGGCGCTGGTCAGCTTCGTCCTCCCGTTGCTCCTGCTCGAGCTGCTGCTGAGGCCCTTCGTGTGGGACCCGAGCCCGTCCACGGAGGGGGGGACCCCGATCTTCGTCAGGGACACCACGCTGGGCTGGCGCCTGAACCCCGGGACCACGGGCAACTGGGGTGGTCACCAGGTCTCCGTCAACGAGCAGGGGCTGCGCGGCCCCGTCGTGCCGCTCCAGCGCGACGAGGCAGCCCTACGGTTGCTCTACCTGGGCGACTCCGTGACGTTCGGGTACATGGTCGAGCCCTACCCGCGGGCCTACCCCTTCGTCACCGGGCGGCTGCTCGAGGAGCGGACAGGGGGGACCGTCGAGACGGTCAACGGCGGCGTGGGGGGCTACTCCCCCTGGCAGGAGGCCCTGTGGCTGAGGCGGGAGGGGCTCGCCTACTCCCCCGATGTCGTGATCCAGGGGTTCGTGCTCAACGACGTGACCGAGAAGTTCGATCTGGTGCGCTTCGGGGGCTCCGGGGAGGGGGCTCAGCTGCGGGACGCCCGGGTCGGGGGCTTCGAGCGACTCGTCTGGCGTAGCGGCATCCTGTACACGGCGCGGAAGCTGAACGCGAGGCTCCGCTTCGGCGCCGACGTCCGCGCGGGCGCCATCGAACACCAGCGGTTGAACATCGGGGCGCTGCTGCACGAGCCCGACCAGGAGCACGTCCGCAGCGCCTGGGCCGCGACCCTGGCCAGCATGGACGAGATCATCCAGACCTGCGCCGACCACGAGATCCCGCTGGTCGTCGTGTTGTTCCCCAGCCGGCTCCAGATGGGCGCGGCGCCGCCCCTGGACGCTCCCCAGCGAACGCTGCTCGCTCACCTCGAGGCGCGCGGCGTGCCCACGCTCGATCTCCTCCCCGTGGTGACCCAGCTCGCAGCGGAGCAGTCCTCCCCGTTCTTCATCGACGACGATCACCCCACGGCCCTGGGCCACCGCATCGTCGCCGACGAGCTCGCCCGGTTCCTCGTGGCGCTGGGGCTCGCGCCCGCTCCCTGATCCGCCCTACTCCACCCGCCCCTGGACCACCCACCGGCGCCTGCGGCGATCGTGGTACAGCCACAGCCGCTCGCCCTCCTTGGTGGTGGCGAACCAGTACTCCCGGTGTAGCTCGCGGACCCACCAGCCGCCCTGGATCACGTGGGGGCCGTCCCACTGGACCACGGTGCCCTTGCCCAGGGCGTGGAGCATCCAGCCGCGGGGATCGCGGATGCTCGGCT
>CAYRNR010000393.1:0-2807 GCA_964425605.1 uncultured Rickettsiales bacterium
CGAGCAGCTCCTCTGCCGCGCCCGCGTCACGGGTGGGCGGAAGGACGGACATGGTCGCTCATTCCTCGGAATCCGCGAACCATCCCATGTCCTGGAGCAGCCTGGCAGCGAGCAGATCGGGGTCGGCGTCCAGCGTACCGGACGCTATCTCCGCCTTGATCTGTTCCACCACCTCGGGCCGTACTTCCGGAGTTTCTTGCGCAGCAGCAGAGATACGATTCACGTCGTCCACATCGGACGACATCGTGACGGTCGAGCCCTCGGTGGCGCCCCCAGCGGTCGTCTTGACCTTCTGGGTCGCAGCACCGGCGTTGGCTTGCCGAGCCTGCCCCGCGCGAGTGGGTTTGTTCGCGGCTGAGTTGTCGTTGACTTTCATCTCAGTCTCCGGGAGGCGGAGTGACATCCTGCCACTCCTGACCTCCGTTAGCCGCCTCCGGCTCGAGCCGTCCTGGCTCGCGGTCCCTGCTGGGACCTTCTGGAACTCTCGTTGGTGGTCATCGGATCAATCTCCCATTCCTTGAGTTCTTTTTTCAGTTCCATCCTCGGAACCGTCCACCTTCTCCTTCGGCCGGCGCGCCCGCACCGTCAGTGCAGGAACTCCATCGGGTCCAGGGCGACGTCGCCCTGCCTCACCTCCAGGTGGAGGTGCGGTCCCGTGGATCGTCCGGTCGAGCCCACGGTGCCAAGGGCGCCGCTCGTATCGAGCCAATCTCCTTCGGCCACGTCGATGTCCGACAGGTGGCCGTACCGGCTCTGTAATCCGTCCTCGTGCTCCACGATGACGAGTTTACCGTACCCGCCCCTCGAGCCGGCGAAGATCACCTTGCCCTCGAGCACGGGGAAGACGGGGGTGCCCGCCTCGGCGTCGATGTCGATGCCCTGGTGCATGCGCTGCTCGCCGGTGAACGGGTCGGAGCGCATGCCGAAGCCGCTGCAGATGGTCGTGGGGTCGCCCCCCTGGATGGGCCAGCCGCCGCCGGCGGGGGCCATCCACGCCCGGTACGCCTCGCTCGCCGTGGCGCGCGTCACCTGCTCCATGACCAGGTCGGCCAGGCCGATGCCGCCGCCATCCGCGATCTTCTTGACGATGGCGTCGTGGAACATGCCCCGGGCGAACTTGCTGCCCATGGACTTGCCCATCAGCCCGCCGCCGCTGTTCTCCAGCGGTCGCATGATCTCGGCCAGGACCATCGCCTCGAACCCCTTGGCAGCCTTGCGCAGCTGTTCGGGATCACCGCGCAGCGCCTCGAGCCTCTTGGCCTGATCCAGGGGATCGGTGCGGGGCGCAGCGTCGATGGGCGTGGTCGGGATCATCAGATGACCTCCACCTCGGCGTCGAGGGCGCCCGCAGCCTGGATGGCTTGCAGGATCGACACCAGATCACGGGGGGTCACCCCCAGCTTGTTCAGCGCCGACACCACCTCGGCGATGCTCGCGCCCTGCACGGTCTGCAGCTGGCGGCTCTGCTCGTCCACGGTGATGTCCGTGGTCTCGCTCACCACGGTCCGGCCGCCGGCGAACGACGTGTCCGGCTGGAACACGTCCACCCGCGGCTGCACCTGGATCGAGATGCCGCCGTGGGCGATGGCCACGGTGTCGATGCGCACGTCGTTGCCCATCACCACGGTGCCGGTGCGCTCGTTGAGCACCACCCGGGCGCGGCGCGAGACCACGATATCCAGGGAGTCCAGCAACGCGAGCAGCTCGGGCACGCGGCCCAGGTACTGCTCGGGGACCGTCACCTCCACGGTGCGCGCGTCGGCGGCCGCGGCGAAGTCTCCCATCAGCGCGCCGTTGATGACCTGACTGGCGTTCACGGCGGTGCGGAAGTCCGAGGCGTGCAGCGACAGCTCCAGCAGGTCCCGGTGGAGGATGTCCACCTCCACGCCCCGCTCGACGATGCCGCCGTCGGGGATACGCCCCACGTTGGCGTGGTTCATGCTCTTGGAGCCGCCGCCGCCGGAGACGCTGTACCCGCCGATGGTCAACGGGCCCTGGGCCACGGCGTAGACCTGGCCATTGCCAGCGCGCAGCGGGGTCATCAGCAGGGTGCCGCCCTCGAGGCTCTTGGCGTCGCCCACCGACGACGCCAGCACGGGCAACGTCTGGCCCGGCCGGGCAAAGGACTCCAGGGTCGCCGTGACCACCACCGCGGCCACGTTCTTGCTCTTGATGTCCTTCTCGCTGACCGTCAGCCCGAGGCCGGACAGCAGGGTCATCACCGACTGGATGGTCATGCCCGAGCTCGTGGAGTCCCCGGTACCGGCGAGCCCCACCACCAGGCCGTAGCCGATGAGCTGGTTCTCGCGCACCCCCTGGAAGTCGCCGATGTCGGCGATCCGGGCGGCATGGGCGGGCAACGCCATCGACAGCAGCGTCATCAACGCCAGTAGACGCGTCATTGGATTCAGAAGGGCCATATCCAGTCCATTCCCCTCTGCAGCCACCCGGGGTGCTGCTTGTCGCCGATGACGCCCTGGCCGAAGAACTCGATCTGGGCGTCGGCGACCTTGGTGGAGAGCACGGAGTTGTCCACGGCGATGTCGCGGGGATCCACGACGCCGCGCATGGCCAGGACCTGGACCTCGTTGTTGACCTTCAGGGTGCGGGTGCCCGAGATGACCAGGTGGCCGTTGGGCAGGACCTGCATCACGCGGACGGTCAGCGTGGTCTCGAGGGTGCCCTCGCGGAGCGTCGAGCCCTCGCCGTCGAAGCTGTTGTCCGTGCCGGCGCCGACGCCGAGGGTCGTGCCCATGTCGGGGTTGGCGGCGGTGACGGAGGTGACGAGGCCGAGCAGGGCGTTGACG
>CAYRNR010000394.1:0-2802 GCA_964425605.1 uncultured Rickettsiales bacterium
CGTCCACGGGCAGCGAGGTGGAGAGGCCGTTGGGGTAGATCTCGCGGCTGTGCAGGCCCTCAGGCTCCAGGAAGAGCTGGTGGCGAGGGCGGTCGTGGAAGCGCACGACCTTGTCCTCGATGGAGGGGCAGTAGCGGGGTCCGACGCCATCGATGGTGCCGTCGTACAGGGGCGCGCGGTGGAGGTTCCTGCGGATGATCTCGTGGGTGCGCTCGCTGGTGTGGGTGATCCGGCACTGGATGCGGGGGAGGGGAGGGGAGACCTCGTGCATCGAGAAGCGCGCGTTCGGGTCGTCCTCCTCCTGCGCGGGGAGATCGTCCCAGCGGATGGAGGACTGCAGCAGGCGCGGGGTTGTGCCCGTCTTCATCCGGTGCAGGGACAGCCCGAGGGAGCGCAGGTTGGCGGCGAGGCCGTGGGTCGCGGCCTCGCCGCTGCGCCCGGCAGGGTACTCGGTGGGGCCGATGATGACCCGGCCGTCCATGAAGGTGCCGGCGGCGATGATCACGGCGCCAGCGGGGATCAGGCCGTGGCGGCGCGTGCGCAGGCCCTGTACGCGTCCGTCGTGGATCTCGAGCCCCACGACGCTGTCCAGCACGATGTCGAGGTCTGGCTGGGCGTCGAGGAGCCTCTGGGCCTCCAGGGCGTAGCGAAAACGATCGACCTGGGCTCGGGATCCGCGGACGGCCAGACCCTTGCGGGTGTTGAGCTGCTTGAACTGCAGGGTCGCCCGGTCTGCGAGGCGGGCCATGACGCCACCGAGGGCGTCGATCTCCCGGACCAGGTGGCCCTTGGCCAGCCCGCCGATGGCCGGGTTGCACGGCATGCGGCCGATCCACTCGCGCGACACGGTCACCAGGGTGGTGGGGACGCCGAGGCGGGCCGCGGCCATGCACGCCTCGATGCCGGCGTGCCCACCGCCCACCACGACCACCCGTTGTTCCACGTGGAACATCTCACTTGCCCACGCAGAAGCGGGCGAACAGCTCGTCGAGGACCGACTCGGTGGGATCGAGCCCCAGCAGCTCGTCCACACACCTCAGCGCCGAGCCCACCTCCAGGGCCGCGGTGCCGTACTCGTCCAGGGTGAGTTGCTCTTCGGCGAGGTCGAGGTGAGAGGACGCCTCGGAGGCCGCGGCGCCCTGGCGGGTGGTCCACAGGACCAGACCTGGATCGCGGTCGACGCCCACTCGTCCGGACAGGTGGTCCAGCAGCGCCGCGACGCCCTCGCCTGTTCGCGCAGAGATGGGAAATCCCGACGAGGGCGGCGTCTCCAGCAGATCGATCTTGTTCAGCACGACCAGCTCTTCGGGATCGACATCGAAGGTCTGGGCGCAGGTCCCGTCCAGCACGCGGATCACCACGTCCGCGTCGGCGAGCTGCCTGCGCGCGCGCCGCATCCCCTCGTCCTCGACGTCCTCGGCGCCGTCGCGGAACCCCGCGGTGTCGTGGAACCTGACGCGCACGCCCCCGAGCATCCGCTCTCCGGTGATCACGTCCCGGGTGGTCCCGGGCCGGTGGTGGACGATGGCGCGATCGTCGCCGAGGATGCGATTGAACAGGGTCGACTTGCCCGAGTTGGTCGGCCCGACGATGGCCACGTCCACGCCGTCGATCAGGGGGCCGGCCTCGCGAACAGAGGCGGCGAGGGTCGTCAGCGTCCCGGCCACCGCACCCATCCGTTCGGCCAGGTCGGCCGTGGGCTCCACGTCGTCCGGGTAGTCCAGGTTGGCCTCGAGCAGCGCGGCGACCTCGAGCAGCTCGCTGCGCAGCGCCTGCAGGCGATCTCCCAGGTCCCCCCGCATCACCCGCGCCGCCGCGCGGACTCCGGCCACGGACGTGGCCTCGATGGCCGCCAGCACCGCCTCGGACGAGGCGAGGTCCATCCGCCCGTTGAGCAGCGCCCTTCGCGTGAACTCCCCGGGCTCGGCGTGGCGCGCACCCAGCCGCACACATTCGGCCACCAGTGCGTCGAGGATCACCGGGTTGCCGTGGGCGTGGATCTCCGCCATCTCCTCGCCGGTGAACGTGCCCGGCGCCGGCGCCCACCACACCATGGCCCGGTCCAGCGGCTCCCCGTCCACCAGGATCGTCCGCACCACCATCTGACGCGGCGACGGCGAGGGCCGGCCCGTCAATGTCTCCAGGCACGATCCCGATCCCGGCCCCGAGAGCCGCACCACGCCGATGGCTGCGGTGCCGGCAGCGGAGGAGATGGCGACGATTCGATCGGACTGTCCGGCCATCGAAGGCCACGCTACTTCCGGTAGATCTCCAGCGGCCGCACCTTGCCCTTGCCCAGGCTCCGCGAGGCGAGGCGATCGTCGAACTGGTCTTTGACCACCAGGTGGATGATGCGGCGCTCGTAGGAGTTGAAGGGGCCGAGCTTGATGGGATCGTCGGCGTTGAGGGCGTCGCGGCAGGCGTCGACGGCGTACTCGCGGATGCGGCCCTCGCGGCGGGAGCGGTAGTCCTCGACGTCGACGACGACCTTGTGTTCGAGGCCCTGGTGCATCAGGGCGTTGCTCAGCACGTGCTGCAGGGCGTCGAGGTTCTTGCCGTCCTGGCCGATGAGAATGTTGGCCTCGTCGCCGGCGGAGAGGCTCAAGGTGGTCTTGCTGTCGCCCTCGTCGACGCGGATGTCCCGGTGCTTCACACCAAAACGATCGAGGAACCCCTCGACGAAGCCCACGGCACTCTTCACGGCCTCGAGCTGCTTCGGGTCCTTCTGCCACGCGTGGATCAGGACGGTGTCGGCGCCGTTGCGGAAGTGCTCCTTGTCGAACTCGTACTCGAGCTCGTGAC
>CAYRNR010000395.1:0-2796 GCA_964425605.1 uncultured Rickettsiales bacterium
GTCGTCGTCGTCGTCGTCGTCGTCGTCGTCGTCGTCGTCGTCGTCGTCGTCGTCATCGTCGCCCATGTCGTCGTCGCCCACGTCGTCGTCGCCCATGTCGTCGTCGCCCATGTCGTCGTCGCCCATGTCGTCGTCGCCCATGTCGTCGTCGCCCATGTCGTCATCGCCGGCGTCGTCGTCGTCGTCGTCGGTGATCGTGGCGTCGTCGTCGTCGTCGGTGATGGTCACATCGTCGTCATCCGCCGCGTCGTCGTCATCCGCCACGTCGTCGTCGCCCGCCGCGTCGTCGTCGTCGCCGCCCCACGGTTCGTACTGCCCGCCCTCCGTGTCGTCGTCCTCGGCGTAGCCCCACGTGCAGGCTGCCGGGCCCGCCCCGATGAAGAGCAGCGCCAGCACCGCAATCCCGTACTCTCGATGGATCATCGTCTCTCCTCACTCATGGTCCGCGCTCAGTCCCACTCGTAGATGTCGTGGCACTGCTCGCAGTTGGTCTGGTAGTGACCGTTGGGCCCGTTGTGGCAGTCGTGGCAGCGGTCCGGCGTGTTCGTGTAGCCGTTGGCGTGGCACGCGTTGCACGAGAGGTCGTCGTGCCCTCCCTGCAGCGGAAAGAACCCGTGGTCGAAGGTGACGTCGTCCCAGTCCCAGATGGTGTGGCACTGGCTGCACTCGAGGTCTGGGTGGTCGTTCGGCGCGTCCCCGGCGTGGCAGCTCGTGCAGGAGCTGGACAGGTCACCGAAGCCGTTCACGTGACACTGGGTACACCCCAGCCCGCCGTGGCCGCCCTCGAGGGCGAAGCCGGGGTGGTCCCACGTGGGAGGATGCCAGCTGACGGTGTCGTGACATTCGTCGCACCCGGATCCGATGTGGCCGCTGGGCCGGTCCTCGTCGTGGCAGTCCTCGCAGTCGTCTTCCGCGTCGAAGTCCTGGGGATGGCAGTCCCAGCAGTACGTGTCCACGTGGGCTCCCGTGAGCGGCCACTCGTCGTGCTCGTACTCCAGGTCGTCCCATCGCCACTGGCCGTGGCACTCGTTGCACTCGTCGTCCCAGTGGGCGGTCGGCCGGTCCCCCTGGTGACAGCCCGTGCAGCTCGTGGCCGGGGATTCCTCGAAGTCCTCACCGTGACAGGCCGAGCAGGAGAGGTCCTGGTGAGCCCCCTCGATGGTGAAGTGGGAGGACGACGAGTCCTCGTGAACGCCGCAACCCGCCACGGCGACGAGTACGAGCGCCGCGCCGGCGAGGCCGAGAGTAGCCCAGCTGGGCTGGAACGTGGTCACTGCAGTGCCTCCACACGGACAACAACGGACCACATTCCAGAACGTGGAATCTCTTGCGGAGACCGGCCAGGGCGATCCAGGGCCGTGTGATTCCACGTTCTCGCACGTGATACGTTTCTTCATTGAGAAGGAACGACCGCCAGGAGCGGGATCGAGGCTTGAGCGCGCTCGACACATTCAGTGACGAGAGGTTGATCCGTGCGTTCGCGCGGGGGCGCCAAGCTGCGTTCGAGGAGCTCGCGCGGCGCCACGGGCGGGGCATCAAGGCCCATGCGCTACGCCTGCTGCGCAACCCACAGGAGGCCGAGCACGTGTACGTGGAGACCTTCACCCGGCTGGCCGTCGCAGCGAAGAGGTGGAAGTCCACGGGTACCCCGAAGGCCTTCGCCTACACCATCGCGCACAACCTGTGCATCGACACGCTCCGGCGCCGGAGGACGGAGAGGGAGGCGCGGCCCCACCTTGTGGACATGGAACAGAACCGCGCCACCCAGCGCACGCCCGAATCCGACGCCATGCTCGGCGAACTCGCCGAGCAGCTCGAGCGGGCCATCGCGACGCTGTCCGAGGAGCACCGGACCGTGTTGCTGCTGCGCACGGTGCACGGACTCTCGGGCAAGGAGACGGCCGCGGTCGTGGGCCTGGACGAGGGGCAGGTCCGCTCCCAGCTTTCGTACGCGCGGAAAAAACTGAGGGAACAGCTCTCCGCCGCTCGAGACGACCAGCCCAACCACGCGAGGGGTAAGTGATGGCTGTGGATCACCACGATCTGCTCCACGACGACGCGGCCCTCGACCGGGCCGTCGCCGGCCTGGGCTTCGCCGCAGCCTCGGTCCCCGAAACCCCGGCGAGTGCCATCCTCGAGCGCGCGGCTTTCTACACGCCGGCCGCGGCCGCCGGCGTCGCCGTGTGGAAGGTCACCGCCCTGGTCCTGCTCGGCACGTGCGTCGGCGTCGGCGTGGGTTACGGGATCTGGGGGCGGGGCAGTCGCCATGACCAGGCGCTGGGCGCGCTGGAGGAGGAGGAGATCGGCGCCTGCGAGACCGCCATCGAGGCCGCCCTGGCCGCTGCCCAGGCCACGAGCGCCACGCTGCCGGCGGTCACCGACCGCGCGGCCGCTGACGCGCAGACCGAGTCCACTGCCCCGCCGCGCACCGGTGCGCGGCGGACCTCGCCGCCGAGGGCCCGGGGCGGCGCTGCCGAGCGCGCCGCAGTCTCCGAGCCGCTCCCTCCCGGATACGAGCAGGCGGACGAGCACCCCGTGGACAGCGGACCACCACCCGACGAGTTCGCCCTCTTCAGCCCCGAGGAGCTCCTCGATGACGCACCCACCGCGGTCGAGCCCATCGCGATCCAGCCCACCACGGTCGAGGGCACCTGGACCCCGGCGCCCCGCCGCGCCGCCGGCGGCACCCACCTCCGCGTCACCGGCCACCTCGGGCTGGCCCTCGGGCAGTGGAGCCACGTAGGTCCCCCCGCCGGGGCCGGCGTCCGCGTGGGACTCCACCACGTGGGTTTCTCC
>CAYRNR010000396.1:0-2766 GCA_964425605.1 uncultured Rickettsiales bacterium
CCGTCGCCGTCCGCGTCCGCCTCGTCCGCGGGCACCATGCCGTCACAGTCGTCGTCCTCGCCGTTGCACTGCTCGGCCGCGCCCGGGTGGACGTCCACGGCAGCGTCGTCGCAGTCGTCCTCGCAGATCCGGTAGCCATCGCCGTCGGCGTCCGCCTCGTCTGCAGGAACGGTCCCGTCGCAGTCGTCATCCAGGCCGTTGCACTGCTCGAGTGCGCCCGGGTGAACCTCGGGATCGCCGTCGTCGCAGTCCCCTTCGTCGACGCCGTACCCGTCCCCGTCCTGATCCGGGGGCGGGTCGCCGAGGACGAGGTAGGTCTGGCCTACACCAGCGCCTCCCTCACCGTTGTTGTAGGCACCCACCAGGAGGTCACTGCCGCCATCTCCGTTCACGTCGCCGACTCCTGCGGCGGCGTGCCCGGAGTAGTCCGTATAGGCTTCCCCGATGAACGAGGCTCCGGCACTGGCGAGCGATGTGTCCATGGACCAACCGCTATCGCGTCCGAAGACGAGGTAGGACTGGCCCGCGCGAGAATCGTACTCGCTGTTCCTGGGCGCGCCGATGAGGATGTCGTCGTAGCCGTCGCCATCGACGTCACTCCCGCCCGATAGCGATGTCCCCGCGTAGTTCATCTCCGCCTCACCCAGGAAGGAAGCGTCCGCCGACGCGAGGCTCGCGTCCATCGACCAACCGCCCGCCGCGCCGAGAATCAGGTAGACCTGACCGGCGTCCTGCCCGCTCTCATCACTCAACAGCGCCGCAATCAGGATGTCGGCGTAGCCGTCTCCGTCGACATCGCCCGCGCCGGCCACCGTCCAGCCTGCTGCATCGTTGGTGCTTTCTCCCAGGAAGGAGGCGTCCACCGAACCGAGGTTCGTGTCCATGGCCCACCCGCTGTCTGCGCCGAAGATCAGGTAGGCCTGTCCCGCGTGGACGGCCCCCTCGCTGTTGTTGGGTGCCCCAACCAGCAGGTCGTCGTACCCGTCTCCGTTCACGTCGCCGACGCTGGATACGGAATGTCCAGCATGGTCGATTGTGGCTTCCCCCAGGAACGAAGCGTCCGCCGCCGAAAGGCTCGTATCCATCGACCACGCGTGGGCTCCACCGAGGAACAGATAGGTCTGTCCAGCGCCCGTCACCGCTTCGCCGTTGCCGTATGCCCCCACCATGAAATCGTCGTATCCGTCCGCATTCACGTCCCCAGCCGACGAGACCGCATTACCGGCGTGATCGTAGCTGTCTTCTCCGAGGAACGAAGCATCGGCCGAAGCGAGGCTGACGTCCATGGCCCAGCCTCCGGCCCGGCCGAGAATCAGATAGGCCTGTCCTGCCTGGGAGCCGGCCTCCCCGTTGTAGGAAGCACCGATGAGGAAGTCGTCGTAGCCATCGTCGTTCACGTCACCGGCGCCTGACACCGCTATTCCCGCGTAGTTCGTGTCGTCCTCGCCGAGGAAGGAGGCATCCGAGAATGCCAGGCTCCTGTCCATGGCCCACGAGCCCGCACCGCCCAGGACCAGGTAAACCTTCCCGGCCAGATAATCGAACTCGCAGTTCTGGATGGCACCGATCAGGAAATCGTCGAATCCGTCGCCGTTGACGTCGCCCACTCCCGATACCGTGTATCCGGAGTATTCACCGCTGAACGCCCCCCAGAACGACGCGTCCGAGTCGGCCAGGCTCGTGTCCATCGACCAGCCCGCGGCCAGCCCCGGGATCCCGAACACTGCCGCGAGAACGCACCCTCGAGCGAGCATGCCCCGCATTCCACGCCACCACCCAGGGGAACGATTCCGGCCGCGGCGACCGGCCACCGCGATCAGCAGCATGATCACCGCCAGCATCGGCGAGCCGCTCGCCCCGGTCACCGCGCACTCGCAGCCCCCCTCTGCGTCGTCGTCGTCACCCGTGTCGTCGTCGTCATCCGCGATGTCGTCGTCGTCACCCGTGTCGTCGTCGTCAGCTGCGCTCGTATCGTCGTCGTCAGCTGCGCTCGTATCGTCGTCGTCACCTGCGCTCGAGTCGTCGTCATCGTCGTCTCCGCCCGGGCAATCCTCGTCGTCGTGGTCGATCAGCCCGTCGCAGTCGTTGTCCACGCCGTCCTCGCAGTCCTCGAGGGCGCCCGGGTGGACGGTGTCGTCGCCGTCGTCGCAGTCGTCGCCTCCGCAGGCGACGTCCCAGGAGCCGTCGGCGTCCGCGTCCTCACAGCACTCGGGATTGAGCGTTCCTGGCGTCGCGAAGTCCCCGCCGTCCAGCTCGTGAGCCGCCACGGGCGTCGTCTCGCACCAGCTCGCCCCTTCGTCGTTGAGCACGGGGTCGTAGGCTGCGGGCTCCAGTGACAGGCTCACCCCGACAGGGGTGGGCCACGGCGCGGAGCCGGTGTACTCGACGGCGTCCAGCTCGACGCCGCCGTGCTCGAGCACGATCGCGTCGGCCGTGTCGTCCAGCCAGAAGTCCCCGGAGTACGTCGTGTCGGCCATCACCCCGCCGTTGGCGTCGAAGTCGTCCAGGCGGGCCAGGACCGCGTGCTCGTCGGGCGCGATCCAGACGTCGCCGTCCACGACGAAGGACTCCCCGAGGGTGTCGGACACGACGAGACCGGCCAGGTTCACGTCCAGCGCCGTGGTGTTGAAGACCTCGAACCACTCCCCGTACTCGTCGTCCACCGCGTCCGGGTTCGACATCACCTCCGTGACGATCAACGCCCCCTCCGCCAGCAAGCCCTCGTCGACCATGCCGTCGCAGTCGTCGTCCACGCCGTCGAGGTCC
>CAYRNR010000397.1:0-2758 GCA_964425605.1 uncultured Rickettsiales bacterium
AGAGAACGATGGAGATTCTGTTTCCCATCCTGGTCCTGGGCGGCATCGGCCTCGCTGGCGCGGTGGGCCTGGGCATTGCGTCGCGGGTGTTCGCGGTCTACGTGGATCCTAACATCACCGCGGTCGAGGACGAACTCCCTGGCGCCAACTGCGGCGGCTGCGGGTTTGCCGGCTGTTCGTCGTGCGCCGAGGCCATCGCCAAGGGCAAGGCGCCGGCCAACGTCTGCATCGCCGGCGGCGACGAGGTCGCCGAGAAGGTCGCGGCGATCATGGGCGTCGAGGTCGGGGCCGCCGAGAAACTGGTCGCCGAGGTGGGCTGCCGCTACGGCGTCGAGGAGGCGGACCTTCGCTACAGGTACGCCGGCATCCAGGACTGCCGCGCCGAGGCCCTGCTGGGCGGCGGCACCAAGGAATGCCCCATCGGCTGCCTGGGGCTGGGTAGCTGCAAGAAGGCCTGCCCGTTCCACGCCATCACCATGAGCGAGGACGGCCTGCCCGTGGTCAACGAGGACCTGTGCACGGGCTGCGGCACCTGCGTCCGGACCTGCCCCAAGGGCATCATCCAGCTACACGGCAACTTCGCCGACCTGTCCACCATCCACTGCCACGGCGAGTGCACGGCGCCGTGCCAGCGCACGTGCCCCGCGCAGATCAACATCCCGGCCTACATCCGCGCCATCGCCGACGGCGAGTACGAGCGGGCCGTGCGCATCATCAAGGAGCGCAACCCGCTGCCGCTGACCTGTGGCCGCGTCTGCCCGCACCCGTGCGAGGACATGTGCCGCCGCAACCTGGTGGACGTGCCGGTCAACATCAACCACCTCAAGCGCTTCGCGGCCGACTACGAGATGAACTCCGGCAAGCGCATCGAGTTCTCGTGCTCGCCCCCGTCGGGCCGCAGGATCGCCATCGTTGGCGGCGGCCCCGCGGGCCTGACCGCGGCGTTCTACCTGTCGCGCCTGGGCCACAAGTGCGTCATCTACGAGGCGCAGCCCAAGCTCGGCGGCATGCTGCGCTACGGCATCCCCCAGTACCGCCTGCCCAAGTCCGAGGTCCTCGACTTCGAGATCCAGGGCATCATCGACATGGGCGTGGACGTCCACCTGAACACCAGCCTGGGCAAGGACTACACCATCGAGTCCCTCAAGGCCGACGGCTACGACGCCATCCTGCTCGCCATGGGCGCGTGGGGCAGCCGCAGCATGCGGGTGGACGGTGAGGATCTCGAGGGCGTCTCCTCCGGCACCGACTTCCTGATCAAGCGGGGCCTCGAAGAGGAGACCCCGGTGGGCGATCACGTCATCGTCATCGGCGGCGGCAACACCGCCCTCGACGCGGCGCGCACCAGCTGGCGCCTCGGCGCCAAGGAGGTCACGGTGCTGTACCGCCGCGGCCGCACCGAGATGCCCGCCAACGACATCGAGGTGGTCGAGGCCGACCACGAGGGCGTGAAGTTCCACTTCCTCGCCGCGCCGTCCAAGCTCGAAGGGGAGAACGACAGGGTCAAGACGCTGGAGTACATCAAGATGGCCCTGGGCGAGCCCGACGCGTCCGGCCGCCGCCGGCCGGTGCCCATGGAGGGTTCCGAGACCGAGCTGCCGGTGGACAACTGCTTCGCCGCCATCGGCCAGTTCCCGGACCTGGGTTGCCTGGAGGAGGACAGCGAGATCGGCAAGCAGATCGAGCTGACCCGCTGGCGCAGCATCCTCGTGGACGAGGACACCATGACCACCAACATCGAGGGTGTGTTCTCCGGCGGCGACGTCCAGCGCGGCGCCGCCACCGTGGTCGAGGCCATCTGCGACGGTCGCCGCGCCGCCGGCGGGATCAACCTCTACCTCCAGGGCCTGCCGGTCCAGCCGGTCACGGTCAAGGAGGGGGCGCCGGTGGTCCACCAGGGCGACGAGGTGCTCAACGCCGATGACGTGGACCAGGTCCACCGCGACACCGAGCGCGCGAAGATGCGCGAACTCAACGTGGATCAGCGTCGAGACAACTTCGACGAGGTGGAGCTGGGGCTACTGGAGGAGGTGGCCCTGAAGGAGTCGCAGCGCTGCCTGGACTGCGGCCTGCTGTGCTACCGCCGCACCGCGTCCGGCGAGGACGCCGCGTCGTCCGATTCCGCCTGATCGCCGCTCAGCTCCCCCCGAACCGTCACCCTCGAGATCTCCGGGATGAAGTCCTGGCGCCGTCCCAGGCGCCGGCCGAACAGCGCCACCACGGCGAAGCTCGCCAGGAGGCAGACGCCGGCGCCCAGGACTGCGCCGGCGTTGACGCTCGTCTCCATGCGCGTGGCCACGAACTGCCCCGCCGCTGCCCCGCCGAGGAGCGCCACCGCGGGGAAGAAGTACAGCAGGCCCGCTGCGCCGACGATGGATCGGCCGGGCAGGACCACGGCCACCCTGTCACCCACCGCTGCGCCCGCCACGTTGGTGGCGCGCACCACGGTCTTGGACGTGCTGCCGCCCAGGGCCTCGCAGGTGCCCTTGGACGAGCAGGCCTGGCACGCCTCGACCCTCGTGGCCGTCACCTCGGCCATGGTCCCCATGGTGCGCGTGACGATGCCCTCTTCGATGCAATCCATCCATCCGCTCCTGGCCAGGGCTGACAAGACAGCCGATTGTCTACCATAATCACGCCCCGAAGCGTTGCATCCACCGGAGGTAGGTCCATGCCGGTTTCCAAGAACCGTCGCAAGAAGAAGAAGAAGACGAAGAAGAGCGCCTCCGGCGGCTCCAGCGGCGGCGGCGGCGGCGAG
>CAYRNR010000398.1:0-2721 GCA_964425605.1 uncultured Rickettsiales bacterium
ACGCCGTCGCAGTCGTTGTCGATGTAGTCGCAGGGGACCTCGGCGGCCCCGGGGTTCACCGCGGCGTCGGCGTCGTCGCAGTCACCGAGGCACTCGTCGAAGGCGTCGCCGTCGTCGTCCACCTCCTCGGGGTGGAGCACGCCATCGCAGTCGTTGTCGATGTAGTCGCAGGCCAGCTCGGTGGCGCCGGGGTTGATGAACAGGTCGGCGTCGTTGCAGTCGCCCTGGCACTCGTCGTAGCCGTCGCCGTCGTCGTCCACCTCCTGGCCGTCGAAGACGCCGTCACAGTTGTTGTCGATGTAGTCGCAGGGCACCTCGGCGGCGCCGGGGTTCACCGCGGCGTCGGCGTCGTTGCAGTCGTTGTTGCACTCGTCGTAGCCGTCGCCGTCGTCGTCCACCTCCTGGGAGTGCAGGGCGCCGTCGCAGTCGTTGTCGATGTAATCACACGCCTGCTCGGTGGCGGCCGGGTTGACGGCCGCATCGGCGTCGTTGCAGTCGTTCTGACACTCGTCGTAGCCGTCGCCGTCGTTGTCCACCTCCTCGGGGTGCAGCGAGCCGTCGCAGTTGTTGTCGATGTAGTCGCACGCGACCTCGGCCGCCGAGGGGTGGATCGCCGCGTCGGCGTCGTTGCAGTCGCCGGTGCACTCGTCGAAGCCGTCGCCGTCGTTGTCCACCTCCTGGGTGTGCAGGGCGCCGTCGCAGTCGTTGTCGATGTAGTCGCACGCGACCTCGGCCACGCCCGGGTTGATGCCGGCGTTGCCGTCGTTGCAGTCGTTCTGGCACTCGTCGTAGCCGTCGCCGTCGTTGTCCACCTCGTCGGGGTGGAGGGCGCCGTTGCAGTCGTTGTCCACGTAGTCGCAGGACACCTCGGCTGCACCGGGGTTGATGCCCCCGTTGCCGTCGTCGCAGTCGTTGTTGCACTCGTCGTAGCCGTCGGCGTCGTTGTCCACCTCGCTGGGATGGAGGCTGCCGTCGCAGTCGTTGTCGATGTAGTCGCAAGCGACCTCGGTGGCGCCGGGATGGATGTTGGCGTTGGCGTCGTTGCAGTCGTCGCCGCCGCAGGCCTGGTCGGCGTAGCCGTCGCCGTCGTCGTCGGCGCACAGGTTGAGCAGCCAGTCGATGGCGTTGGGGCCGATGGCCGCCATGTTGTACGACCCGGCCCACTCGATGGTCAGGGAGCTGACGTACTCACCGGCAGCGCCCGGCGTATAGGCAAACGAGTTGGATACGCTGGCGTTGTTGATGGACAGCACGTCGGCGGCGCCGTAGCTGCTCATCTGGCCGTGGGAGGCATAGTTCGAGGTCACGCTCGCCGGGACACCTGCCATGACCGGGTGACCCGCGTAGGTGTTGTACATGGTGGACGACAACGTCGAGCCGTTGTGGGTGTGCACGGCCCCGTACGGCAGCGTCGATATCGGTGTGTACGAGGTGTACGTGGCCATCATCAGGATGAGCCGGCCGCCGTTGTCGAGGTAGTCCTCGAAGCGGTACATGTACGTGTTCATGTTGTTGTTGAAGCTGGTCGGCTGCTGGCTGGGGATGATCACCAGATCGTACGCGTCCAGGTTCACCGTGGCGATGGACCCGGAGCCCACCTGTGAGTAGGACAGCCCCATCGAGGCGAGGTGGTCGAACCAGTAGCTGTACCCCCAGGGGTTGTTGTCCTGGATGATCAGGATGGACTGGGCCGACGCTGGTTTCACGGCGAACAAGGCGGTGAAAAGCAGGAGACCGGAGAGAACCCTCGTACAGACGCGCATTCGAACCTCCCAGACAGAAGGCGCCAGCATACCCGATGGCCGGGCGAACCCGAAGTCGAGTTTGCAACTAGAGTTTCGTGGGCCGAGCAGCAAGGGGGGGGAGGAGGAGGAAACCTGCTCAGATGCGGCGCCTCAGGACCGCGCCGAGGAGGCCCAGTAGCACGGCCAGGGTCGCCGCGCGCGGGGAGGCCGGCGACTCGGAGCACCCGCAGCCGGCCTCGCCGTCGTAGTCGGGCACCTCGACCTGGCAGTGCTCCTCGTCCACGTCGTCGATGCCGTCGCAGTCACTGTCCACGCCGTCGTCGCAGTCCTCCTCGGCGTCCGGGTAGACGGTGTCGTCGGCGTCGTCGCAGTCCTCGCCGCCGCAGTCCAGGGGCAAGAAGCCGTCGCCGTCCACGTCCATGCCCTCGTCCACCTCGCCGTCGCAGTTGTTGTCGAACCCGTCGCAGACCTCGATCAGCTGGGGCGCGGCCGCGGGATCGTCGTCGTCGCAGTCCCCCTCGCACGTGTCCCAGTCGTCGCCGTCGAGGTCGTCGAGGTTGAGCGAGGCGTCGCCGTCGTCGCAGTCGTCCTCGCAGGTCGTATAGCCGTCACCGTCGGCGTCGTCGTTGTTCAGCGCCGCGTCCTCGTCGTCGCAGTCGGCCGCGAACCCGTCCTCCTCGCACGCCAGCCAGCCGTCCGCGTCCAGATCCCGCTCGTCCACAGGCAGGTCCCCGTCACAGTCGTTGTCCGCGCCGTCGCAGACCTCGACCGCGCCGGGATAGGACGTGGCGTCCTCGTTGTCGCAGTCGCCCTGGCAGGCGTTGAACCCGTCGGCGTCGAGGTCCTCGTCCACGTCCTCGTCCACCTCCAGGTCGCAGTCGTTGTCGATCTGGTCGCACAGCTCCGGCGCCCCGGGGTAGGTGGTGGCGTCCAGGTCGTCGCAGTCATCGGCGCACAGCAGCACGCCGTCGCCGTC
>CAYRNR010000399.1:0-2710 GCA_964425605.1 uncultured Rickettsiales bacterium
GCAATTCGACGCGCCGCCGACCTCGAGCCGGAAGGGAGCATGTCCCGCGAAACCTTCGAACTGATGCTCAAGAACTCCGCCGTCGCGAAGGAGTCCTCGACGCCCTGCTGCCAGGACACCGGCACGCTGCTGTTCTACGTGGACTACGGTCCCGAGTACCGGCAGAAGTTCATCGCTGGCGAGATCGCCGAGGCCGCCCGCATCGCCACGTCCAGGTCCTACCTGCGCCCCAACGCGGTGGACTCGTTCAACGGCAAGAACAGCGGCGACAACACGGGTCTCGGCGCCCCCTACATCCACTTCGAGGAGAAGGACGGTCCAGGCCTCGAGATCAAGCTGATGCTCAAGGGCGGCGGCTCCGAGAACATGAGCCGTCAGTACACCGTGCCCGACGGGCGCATCGGCGCTGGCCGCGACATGGAAGGCGTGCGCAAGTGCGTCGTCGACTCGGTCTTCCAGTCCCAGGGCTTCGGCTGCGCGCCGGGCTACGTGGGCGTGGGCGTGGGCGGCGACCGCATGAGCTCGTTCCTCGCGGCCAAGGAGTCGTTGTTCCGCAAGGTGGACGATGACAACCCGGACCCCGAGATCGACGCCATGGAGAAGATGCTGACCGAGCAGTGCAACGAGCTCGGCATCGGCCCCATGGGTTTCGGCGGCAAGACCACCGTGCTGGGCGTCAAGATGGCGTTCCGTCACCGGGTCCCCGCCAGCTACTTCGTGTCGGTCATGTACATGTGCTGGGCCAACCGCAAGGCAACGCTGGAATACGACGGCGGCCAGGCCGAGTTCATCCAGTAGGAGGAGGACGGAAACATGGCTATCAAGAAGATCACCCTTCCCGCCTCCGAAGAGGACATGCGCGCGCTGCACTGCGGCGACGTGGTCGAGGTCACCGGCGTGATGGTCACGGGCCGCGACAACGTGCACAAGTACCTGGTCGAGAATGACGACCAGAACGCGCGCGACCTCATCGACGGCACCTTCATCTACCACTGCGGCCCCGTCGTGAAGCAGGACGAGACCGGCGAGTGGCACTTCCTGGCCGCCGGCCCCACCACCTCCATCCGCGAGGAGCCCTACCAGGGTGAGGTGTTCAAGCGGTACGGCGTCCGCGCCGCCATCGGCAAGGGCGGCATGGGTCCCAAGACCCTGGAGGCCTGTCAGGAGCTGGGTTGCTGCTACCTGCACGCCATCGGCGGCCTGGCCGTGATCCTGGCCCAGTCGGTCAAGAAGGTGCGCGAGGTGCGCTGGCTCGAGGAGTTCGGCTCCCCGGAGGCCATGTGGGTCCTGGACGTGGTGGACTTCCCCGTCATCGTCACCATGGACTCCCACGGCAAGAGCCTGCACGCCGACGTGCGCGCCGCCTCCGAGGCCAACTACGCCGAGATCATGGCGCGGAAGTAGACCGATGACCGCCACCGGCTTCGTCTACGACCCCGTCTTCCTGAACCACGACGCGGGGTGGGGACACCCGGAGCGGCGGCAACGCCTCGAGGCCATCGTCGAGCGCCTGGAACAGTCCGGGCTCCGCGACGAGCTGGTGGCCATCGACTCCCCCCCGGCGGACGTCAAGTGGCTCACCGGGGTCCATCACCCCCAGTACCCCGAGCTGGTCGAGCGGGTGTGCGCCATGGGGAGCTCCACGCTCCCCACGGGCGACACCAACATCTGCGCGGACAGCTACGACATCGCCCTGCGCGCCGCCGGCGGCGCCCTCGCCGCCTGTGACGCGATCATGGGCGGTGAGATCCGCAATGCCTTCTGCGCGGTGCGCCCCCCCGGCCACCACGCGGTGCCCAACGGCGGCATGGGGTTCTGCGTGTTCAACAACGTGGCGGTGGCCGCGCGCTACCTGCAGCGGCACCACGGCCTCGAGCGCGTCGCGATCCTCGACTGGGACGTCCACCACGGCAACGGCACGCAGGACGTGTTCTACGAGGACCCGTCGGTGCTGTTCTGCTCGACGCACCTGTGGCCCTTCTATCCCGGGACGGGGCAGGCGCACGAGACCGGGAGCGGCGCAGGCGTCGGGTCCACGATCAACGTACCCATGTCCCACGGGGACGGTGACGACGAGATCCTCGCGGCGTTCGACGAGACCTTCCGGGCAGCACTGGACGACTTCGAGCCCGACTTCGTGCTGCTCTCGGCGGGCTACGACGCCCACGGCGAGGATCTGCTGGGCGGGATGACCGTCACCGACGAGGGCTTCCAGCGCCTCGCCACCATCGTGCGCGAGTTCGCCGACACCCACTGCGACGGCCGCCTGCTGGCCACCCTCGAGGGCGGCTACACCATCGAGACCCTGGCGCGAAACGTCTGGGACACGCTGGACATCTTCAGAAGGTAGAATGGCCGGCGGGAGGCCCCGCCATGCGCTCATTCCTCGCCCTATCAGCGTCCCTGATCGCACTGCTGTTCATCGGTTGCCCGTCCGGCACGGACGACGACAGCGGTGCCGGCGACGACGACGACACCACCGCCGCGGACGACGACGACACGTCCGTGGGGGACGACGACGACACCACGGCCGGGGACGACGACGACGCGGCGCCGGACAGCGACGGCGACGGCGTGCCCGACGATCAGGACGCCTTCCCCGACGATCCGAACGAGTGGACCGACACCGACGGCGACGGCACCGGCGACAACGCCGACACCGACGACGACGACGACGGCATCCTCGACGTGGAGGAGGCGGTCTACGGCA
>CAYRNR010000400.1:0-2678 GCA_964425605.1 uncultured Rickettsiales bacterium
TCGTGTGGTACGAGTCCACCTTGGCGTAACCGGCCACGCGGCCGGTGCAGCCGATACCCGACACGATGGCCATGTCGTCCAGGTCGTAGCCCGTCTTCTCGATGGCACGGGCGAAGCAGTTCACCGTGGTGCCGATGCCGCAGCCCGAGCACCAGATGGAGGGCATGCGGTCCATGCGCAGCAGGCCGTCGACCGGGTTGGCCGGGCGGTCCTTGGCGTAGGGGTCGTGCTTGAATTCCGTCATCGTCCTGCCTCCTCGATCGCGGCCAGGATGACCTGGGGCTCGTGGACCGTTCCGCCGGGGTGCGAGACCCGGACGACCTTGTCGATGCCCACGAGGCGTTCGGCCTCGAGGGTCACCTGGCCCAGGTTCAGCTCGGGGAACACGAACTTCTTGATGTTGGGCGCGATCTCCTGGAGCCGGCGCTCCGGGAAGGGCCACACGACCTTGAGCCGCAGGTGGCCGACCTTCTGGCCGTTGGCGCGCGCCTCGTTGATGGCCTTGACCGACACGCGGCTGGTGATGCCGTAGGAGATGACCACGACGTCGGCGCCGTCGATCTCGTCCTCGTCGTAGTCGATGATGTCCTCGGCGTTGTCGTCGATCTTGCCGATGAGGTGCTTCTGCATCTCGTCGTGGACCGGGTAGGTCATGACCGGATAGCCGCGCTTGTCGTGGGTCAGCCCCGTGACATGGTAGCGGTAGCCGTCACCCGCCTTGGCGAACGGCGGCACGATCTCGCCCTCGGGGACCTCGTAGGGCCAGTACTCGCCCGGCTTCTTGTCGGTGTACGCGCGGTTCCAGACCTCGATCTCGTTGGCCCGGGGGATGTCGACGCGCTCGAGCATGTGACCGACGCACTCGTCCATCATCAGGAAGACGGGGCAGCGGTACTTCTCGGACAGGTTGAACGCCTTGACGGCGAAGTCGAAGCACTCCTGGGGCGAGTTCGGGGAGATGGAGATCGCCCGGTAGTCACCGTGGGAGCCGAAGCGGGCCTGCATCATGTCGGCCTGGCCGGTCTGCGTCGGCAGGCCGGTGGAGGGGCCGGTGCGCTGGACGTTGACGAAGACGCAGGGCGCCTCGAGGATGGCCGCGAGGCCGACGTGCTCCATCATCAGCGAGAAGCCGGGGCCGCTGGTCACGGTCATGGACTTCTTGCCGGCGAAGGCGCCGCCGAGGATGGCGATGGACGAGGCGATCTCGTCCTCCATCTGGATGAAGGCGCCGTCCGGGACACGCGCGATGCGGCCGGAGAAGCGCTCCACCACCTCGGTGGAGGGGGTGATGGGGTAACCGGCGACGAAGCGGCAGCCCGCCGCGATCGCGCCCTCGCAGGCCGCGTGGTCGCCGTCCAGGTAGTGGGATCCGGTCAGGACGCCTGCCGGATCTGCAGTGGTAACCTCAACTGGCATGGTCGGTCCTCCTACAGGTCGATGCGGACGCCGAAGATGGCGAAGTCCGGGCAGTAGAGGCCGCACAGGTCGCAGCCGTTGCAGGCTTCCGGGTTCTCCAGCGCCGGGGGATGGTATCCCTTGGCGTTGAACTCGTCGGCCATGATCAGGGCGTTGGTCGGGCAGAACTCGACGCAGAAGGCGCAGCCCTTGCATCGGTCCTTCTCGATGTAGACGGTGCCCTGCCGCTTCTTTTTCTTGGGCTTCTTGGCAGCCTCGGCCATGGGTTTGGTCCTTTCTAGGTTCTATTTCGAAGGTTTTTCTTTGCCGGACGGCGAGGACACCTCGACGAAGTCGTCGAGCGAGACGCTCCCGTGTCCGATTGTACGTGGATTGGGCGACACGGCGCGCACGTCGAACAGCTGCTGCTGCCCGTGCCCGGGTCCGGCCTGGTCGTCTGAGCGACGCATCTGAGGAGAGGGTCTCTCCTGGTCTCCGGGGCGGCGGCCCGCCCCGGCCGTGAAGCCGGGACGGACCGCGCAATCCGGATGGGGTCGACTACATGTCCGTACCGAACGTGATGTCGTCCCAGGGGTGGCGATACAGAGGCTGCTTGTGCAGCTTCTGGTCGATGACGTGGCCGACGATGCCGATGGTCCGCGCCAGGGCGAACAGACCGTTGAGCACGCCGATGTCCACGAACTCCTGGACCTCGTCGTCGGTGTAGGTGCCGATGTTGCGCATCATGTCGACGCACAGCACACCGATGGCGCCGTCCACGTTGAGAATCAGGTTGCCCTTCTTCTGCGTGGTCAGGTCCTGCACCGTGAAGGCGTAGTCCAGCAGGTCGGTGTTGGGGAAGTTGTTCCGGGCGTACTTCACCAGCTCGGTCACGCGGATGTCGGGGTTGTCCACGCTCTTGATCTTGTGACCGATGCCCTGGATGTTGCGGCCAGCGGCCTTCTCCGACTTGATCAGCTGCAGGGCGTTGAGGCCCTTGCGATAGCCGGGGTAGAAGGTCTGGGCCGCGCCGTCCACGGCGCCGCCGAAGCGGGGGCCGATGGGCAGCAGGCCGGCGCACAGGCAGGAGATGACGTCCTTGCCGGCGCGGGCGGTGACGATGGCGTTGTGGGCCGCGGACACGGCGGGGCCGTGGTCGGCGGCGATCATCACGACCAGCTCGAGGAAGCGGGTGGCCCACTTGGGCAGCTCCTGCTTGAACCACAGCAGACCGATGACGTCGCCGAGGCTGGCGTCGGCCGGCTCGAGGATCTTCGACAGCG
>CAYRNR010000401.1:0-2672 GCA_964425605.1 uncultured Rickettsiales bacterium
CACCGACGGCGACTACTTCCAGTTCTGGGTCAACGACGGCGTCAGCCCCATCTCGGTGATGGAGCTGCCCGCCGATCCGGTGATCTACACCGACGTGTTCGGTGCCCGCTCGGGCTCGTGGTGGCAGCACGACGAGCGCGAGGTCGCCGTCGTCGCCAACCCAGGCGACGACGTGGTCATGTGGATCCACATGGAGGGCTACGGCGAAGGTGGACTGAAGTACATACGGTAGTCCGGGACCCGCGGGTCCCTCACAGGCAACGTTTTCGGAAAGGCAACACCATGCAGGACGTCGTGATCGTCTCCGGAGCACGGACTCCCATCGGCTCGTTCAACGGGTCCCTCACCGCCATCCCGGCCACCAAGCTGGGAGCCCTCGCCATCCAGGCCGCCGTGGAGCGCGCCGGCATGGACGCGGCCCTCATCGACCAGGTCCTGATGGGCTGCGTGCTGCCCGCCGGCCAGGGCCAGGCCCCTGCGCGGCAGGCCGTGCGCTACGCCGGGCTCCCCGACAGCGTGCCCGCGACCACCATCAACAAGGTGTGCGGATCGGGCCTGCGCACCGTGATGCTCGGCGCCGCCGAGATCATGAGCGGCATGGCCGACGTGGTCGTGGCCGGCGGCCTCGAGTCCATGAGCAACACCCCCTACGCCCTGCCCAAGGCGCGCTGGGGCCACCGCATGGGCCCCGGAACCCTCGAGGACCTGATGGTCAAGGACGGGCTGTGGGACCCCTACGGCGACAAGCACATGGGCAAGTACGCGGACATGTGCGCCGAGACCGAGGGCATCTCCCGCGAGCGCCAGGACGACTTCGCCGCCGAGTCCTACAAGCGCGCCATCGCCGCCACCGCGGACGGCCTGTTCGCCGATGAGATCGTCGGCGTGTCGGTCCCCCAGCGCAAGAAGGACCCGATCCTGGTGGAGATCGACGAGGAGCCCCAGCGCTTCAACGAGGCCAAGATGCGCTCCCTGCGCGCCGCCTTCAACAAGGACGGCACGGTCACCGCGGGCAACGCCTCGTCCATCAACGACGGCGCGGCCGCCCTGGTGATGATGAGCGGCGACAAGGCCAAGGCCCTCGGGCTCGAGCCCCTGGCGCGGATCTCGGCCGTGGCCAGCCACGCCGAGCCCCCCGAGTGGTTCACCAAGGCCCCGGCCTACTGCTGCGACAAGGTGCTCGACAAGGCCGGCCTCAAGGCCTCCGACATCGACCTGTGGGAGGTCAACGAGGCCTTCTCCGTCGTCGCCCTGTTCACCCAGGATCACCTCGGCTACAGCGCCGATCAGTGCAACGTCAACGGCGGCGCCGTGGCCATCGGCCACCCCATCGGCGCGTCCGGGGCCCGCATCTTCGTGACCCTGCTGCACGCGATGAAGCAGCGGGACGCCAAGCGCGGTCTGGCCACCCTGTGCATCGGCGGCGGCGAGGCCGTGGCCGTCATCGTCGAGAGGTAGACCATGAGTATCGACCACATCCAGACCATCGGCGTCGTCGGCGCCGGCCAGATGGGCGGCGGCATCGCCCACGTCTCGGCCTCCGTCGCCGGCCGCGACGTCATCCTCACCGACATCAGCCAGGAGCTGGCCGACAAGGGCAAGGCCCTCATCGGCAAGTTCCTGTCCAAGGCCGTGGCCAAGGGCAAGATGGAGCAGGCCGTCGCGGACGCCGCCCTGGGTCGCATCCAGGCCCACGGCAGCATGGAGCCCCTCGCGGGCTGCGACTTCGTCATCGAGGCGGCCACCGAGAACGAGCCCCTCAAGCTCAAGATCTTCCAGGCCATCGACGAGATCGTGCCCGCGGGCGCCATCCTGGCCACCAACACCTCGTCCATCCCCATCACCCGCATCGCCGCGGCCACGTCCCGCCCCGACAAGGTCATCGGCATGCACTTCATGAACCCCGTGCCGATCATGAAGCTGATCGAGGTCATCTCCGCCATGCAGACCACGGACGAGACCCTGGCCACCACCGTGGCCCTGGGCGAGGCCATGGGCAAGACCTGCATCGGCGCCAAGGACTTCCCCGGCTTCATCGCCAACCGCATCCTGATGCCCTACATCAACGAGGCGTTCTTCGCCCTGTTCGAGGGCATCGGCGACGCCGAGGGCATCGACGGCGTCATGAAGCTCGGCACCAACGTGCCCATGGGCCCCCTCACCCTCGCCGACTTCATCGGCCTCGACACCGTCCTGGCCATCCTGCAGGTGCTGCACGACGGCCTCGGTGATCCCAAGTACCGTCCCTGCCCGCTGCTGGTGAAGTACGTGGAGGCGGGTTACCTGGGCCGCAAGGTCGGCCGGGGTGTCTACGAGTACTAGGAGGACGTGACATGTCGGACAAAGAGAGAGTCGTCCTGCGTGAGATGGACGGCAGGATCGCGCTGATCACCATCAACCGGCCCAAGGCGCTCAACGCGCTGAGCATGGAGGTGATCACGCAGCTGGGCGAGGAGATCGACGGAGCCGAGCGCGACGGCGCGGGGGCGATCATCGTCACCGGCGCCGGCGAGAAGGCCTTCATCGCAGGCGCGGACATCAAGGGCTTCGACGATGTGCCGCGCACCGAGCTGCCCGAGTTCGCCAAGTTCGGCCAGCGCAACTTCGGCAAGCTCGCCGAGTTCCCCGGCCTGACCATCGCGGCGGTCAACGGCTTCTGCCTCGGCGGCGGC
>CAYRNR010000402.1:0-2670 GCA_964425605.1 uncultured Rickettsiales bacterium
ACTCCTCGTCGTCCAGGTCCGGCTCGAGCCAGGCCGCGCACTCGCGCTCGAAGCCCGAGCCGTTGATGGCCTCGGGGAACTCGTGCTCGTTGGTGTCGTCGCAGTCGGTGCCGCCACACTGCTGGGCGTTGAAGCCGTCGCCGTCGTAGTCGTCCTGGTAGTCCGGGTCGGCCTGGTCGATGATGCCGTCGCAGTCGTTGTCCTGCAGGTCGCACCACTCGTCGTTGCCCGGGAAGCTGTCCTCGTCCAGGTCGTCGCAGTCGGTGGGGTCGTCACAGGTGGTCACGCCGTCCTCGTCCAGGTCCAGACCCTCGACCGCGGGGTCGAAGTCATCGCAGTCGGTCCCGCCGCACAGCTCGCCCGGGTCGCCGTCCGCGTCGTAGTCCTCGATGTAGTCGGGATCGGACGTGTCGATCTGGGCGTCGCAGTCGTTGTCCTCGCCGTCGCAGATCTCGGGCGCGCCGGGGTAGATGGCGTCGTTGCCGTCGTCGCAGTCCGCCGGGACGTCGCAGGTGGCCACGCCATCGCCGTCGGCGTCCTCGCCGTTCTGCAGCGGGTCGTTGTCGTCGCAGTCCCCGTCGCACTCGCTGTTGCCGTCGCCGTCGTCGTCGCTCTCCATGGGATCGGTGACGCCGTCGCAGTCGTTGTCGTCCACGCCGTCGCACACGTCCGGAGCGCCCGGGTAGACGTCGATGTTGGTGTCGTCGCAGTCGCCGTCGCAGCCGGAGACTCCGTCCAGATCGCCGTCTGCGTTGTTCATGTTGGGATCGTCGTCGTCACAGTCCCCGTCGCACGAGGTCTCCCCGTCGTTGTCCCCGTCCAGGTTGTCGAGGCTCGGATCGTTGTCGTCGCAGTCCGCGGGGTCGTCGCAGGTGCTGTTGCCGTCACCGTCCGCGTCGTTGGGGTTGGCATCGGCGTCGGCGTCGTCGCAGTCGCCGTCGCACAGGGAGGCGCCGTCGCCGTCACCGTCGGCCTCCATGGGATCGGCCACGCCGTCGCAGTCGTTGTCCAGGATCCCGTCGCACTGGTCGGGAGCGCCCGGGTAGACCTCGTTGTTGCCGTCGTCGCAGTCGTTGGCGCACTCGTTGAACCCGTCGCCGTCCTGATCCACCTCGGTGGGATCGAGGACCCCATCGCAGTCGTTGTCCTTGCCGTCGCAGACCTCGGGGTTGCCCGGGTAGCGGTCGCCGTCGGCGTCGTCGCAGTCGCCGTCGCACACGCTCACACCGTCGCCGTCGCCATCGCTCTCGTCGGGATCGGGGGAGCCGTCGCAGTCGTTGTCCAGGACGCCGTCACAGACCTCGGGGTTGCCCGGGTAGGCGGCCGGCTGCCCGTCGTCGCAGTCGCCGGCGCAGATCATGTAGCCGTCCGCGTCGGCGTCCACCTCGTCGGTGGGGGTCACGCCGTTGCAGTTGTTGTCCTCGCCGTCGCAGACCTCGGGGGCGCCGCTGTACACGGCGGTGTTCGTGTCGTCGCAGTCGCCACCGCACTCGGACTGGCCGTCCCCGTCGAGGTCCATGTCCGTGGTGTCGTCCACGCCGTCGCAGTCGTTGTCCGGGATCGTGTCGCAGATCTCGGGCGCGCCGGGGTAGACCGTCGCGTCGCCCTCGTTGCAGTCCGCAGGGGAGCCGCAGGCCACGAAGCCGTCGCCGTCGAGATCCTCCTCGTCGCCGGCGTCGCCGTCGCAGTTGTTGTCCAGGCCGTCGCAGAGCTCCGGGGCCCCCGGGTAGGTGTCGGGGTCGTTGTCGTCGCAGTCCGCCGGGTCGTCGCACAGCAGCGAGCCGTCGCCGTCGGCGTCGGCCTCGTCCGCGGGCAGGGTGCCGTCGCAGTCGTTGTCCACGCCGTCGCACTGCTCGGTGGCACCGGGGTACGCTGCGGCGTTGGTGTCGTCGCAGTCGCCGTCGCACTCGGTGGCGCCGTCCAGGTCGTCGTCACTCTCCATGGGATCGGTCAGGCCGTCGCAGTCGTTGTCCAGGACGCCGTCACAGGCGTCCGGCGCGCTCGGGAAGACCGCGCCGTTGCCGTCGTCACAGTCGCCGTCGCACTCGCTCACCGAGTCGCCGTCGTCGTCGCTCTCCATGGGATCGGCGAGGCCGTCGCAGTCGTTGTCGTCCACGCCGTCGCAGATATCCGGCGCGCCCGGGAACACCGCGATGTTGGCGTCGTCGCAGTCGCTGTCCGCCTCGCACTCGGTGTAGCCGTCGCCGTCGTCGTCGATCTCCGTGGGATCGAGCACGCCGTCGCAGTCGTTGTCCTCGCCGTCGCACTGTTCGGCGGCGCCGGGGTAGGTCAGGGGATTGGTCTCGTCGCAGTCGCTGCACTCGCCCGCGCCGTCACCGTCGGCGTCCGGAACGTCGGGATCGTCGTCGTCCACGAGGCCGTCGCAGTCGTTGTCCACCAGGTCGCACAGTTCGTCCGCGCCGAGGAAGACCGTGTCGTCCTCGTCGTTGCAGTCGCCGCCACACACGGTCTGGCCGTCGTTGTCGTTGTCCTCGCTCTCGTCCTCGATGTCGCCGCTGCAGTTGTTGTCGATGCCGTCACACTCCTCGAGGGCGTCGGGATTCACGCCCGCGTCGGCGTCGTTGCAGTCCCCGTCGCAGGTGGTGAAGCCGTCTCCGTCCGCGTCGAAGCCCTCGTCCACGATCCCGTCGCAGTTCTCGTCCGCGCCGT
>CAYRNR010000403.1:0-2667 GCA_964425605.1 uncultured Rickettsiales bacterium
CTGCTGCTGCGCAAGGTCTGGGACGCGGTCGAGGAGCTGGCCGACGAGATGGAGGACCAGGGTGACCGCGGCGGCGAGCCCGCCTACGAGGAGGAGGACATCGCCGACCACGGCGACGATGAGCAGGAGGAGGACGACTTCGAGGCGGACGACGGCGAGCCCACCGAGACCCCCGCTGGCCCGCCGGAGGTGACCATCCCGGCCGCAGTCACGCCGCCCGTGGACGAGGACTACGAGGGCGACGACCAGGGCGACTGGCCCAATCCCGACGACCTGGACGAGGGCGACGAGGGATGAGCGCCCATCCCGTCACACCGACCCGGAGCCCTCCTGCTGATGGCAACGTCGGCCTCGGAGGTGCACTCGGAGGTGCCATCCGGTTCAACCTGGTCCTGCCGTCCGCTCGGCTTGGCTTGGGGCCGTTCGCGTTCGACCCGATCGAGCAGGCCATTGGTGCCCCTGTGGCCGACATCCTGAAGTCGCTGATGACCGGCCCCGTCACCCAGCGCCCGTCCCAGGCCGGACCTGCCGTGGACGTGTACACGTTGGCTCTCCCGGATGGTGAAGGCCTCACGCTGCCGCTGGGGCGATGGGGTGAGATCGGGTTCTTCAACCGCGAGGGAATCCTCGTCCTCACCGTCCCGCTCCCAGCCGCCTCCTGGATCCAGCGCAAGCTCGCCAGCGCCATCGTCCGCGGCCCCGAGCAGCTGCTCAGCCAGGACGGCACCGCCCGCGTGGCGAGGTTCGCGCTGCGCCTGCAGCCCGGGATGAGCGCGGCGTTTCCGCTGGGGATGCTCGGCGAGGTGGGGATCGAGGCGGCGTGATCGCGACGGTTCGTCTTGCGATCTGCACGCCGGGTAGGCAAGTTGAGAGAGGGCGACGGGCTGCAACCCGCCGCCCTCCAGAGCCCATCGAGGCACCGCTGCTACGGCTGATTAGCCGCCCAGATCAGCACGCCGAGAAGGGCAAAGACCCCCGCCGCGCCAAAACACGCGGCGGGGGTCATCGGCACCTTCACCTGGGCCTCCTTCGGGTAGATGATCACTTCCATGACCAACTCCTTTGTCGCCTTGCGATGAGTGCGTCGTCTGGGCCGATGTGACCCATGCGCGGGAGTCATCGCGTTCTCCCGTCATGCATCCTCGTCCGGGAACACCGCCTGCAGGAGCTTGAACAATGCGAACAGCCCACCGCCGACGAGCAGAGCCGTCGTGATGGTGTTGGCGAGTTCGGCTTTGGCCTTCATCGTCTTGCGCTTGGCGACTTCCTGGTCGAGGGCAACGAGTAGTTTCAGCTGGAGAGGGTCGACTCGTACCTGACGATCCCCGGCGCTCTCCCAGCGGTACAGCGTGGTGGGGTGCACCCCCAGCAAGGACGCGAACTGCTGGGCGTCCATGTCGAGGTCGCTGCGGAGTCTCCGGATTTGCGCACCTGTGACCAAGTCGTATTTCCTCCTGCATATGCAGTCTGAAATAAGAAATACGGGCCGTCAAGTCCCCTTGTGATTCCGCGCCGACTGGGGAGACGGCAGCGTTTTTTCTTACGCGGCTCTTACATCGACCCAAAGGAGCGCTTTTTCTTGTTGCTTTTTTCGATTTCCCGAGTCTAGCCTTTCGTGTGGTGGGGGACGACGAAGGCGGAATCCCCAGAAAATCTGACCCAGCACGACGGGTGGAAAAAACCCAGGGAGGTCTACGTGCGCGATCCGCAGACGGTCACCAAGGGGCGAGAACGCCTCGCCTGTAGCCCCAACACGCAGCTGGCCGATGTCGCCGGCGGCGCCAACACCGTGGTCCTGCAGATGAGTCAGGCCGGCACGGTCGACCTGGACAGGTTGCTGATCGGCGCCATCTCGACCACGGCGATTGCCAACCAGTCGACCATCGACCTGGCGCCCCTGCTGCGGGTGGGGTCGATCCGGCTGCGCAACACCGTGGAGCTGATCCGCGGCGACGCCTCCACGGCCTCGCCCGTGCAGGCGCCGGGTGGAGTCTTCAACCCGCTGCGCAGCTACACGCCGGTGCGGTTGGGCAAGGTGCACCTCGAGGCCCGCGAGACGATCTCCATCGACCTGCACCTCAACGCGGCCCTCGTGGTGGCGTGGGGGTCGTTCGCCGTACCTTACGTCCCGGACGAGCCCGACCACGTCTCCGTGGGACAGGCCAACCTCGCCGGGCGACCGCACAGCTACGCGGGCTCCACGCTGGCGGCCATCAACGCCGGCGTCATCGCACCTGTCACCATCAGCTTCGACGGCAACGGCGTGGTCGACCTGGCGTCGCTGCAGCTCCTCTCGGGCGCCAACCCGGCGGCCAACTACAAGCAGGACGTCGTACCGGCGTTGCAGGTGGTGTCCATCCAGATCCCGGGCCGCAACGAGCTGCTCACGGGTGTCGACGGAGGCGTGGGCTTCGAGCTGGCCGCGCCCGGCCCGATGTTCGCGGCGTTCGGTCGCCGCAACAGCTGGGTGGACTTCGGTCCGATCGGGGTGACCCAGAGCAACACCGTGGTCGCGACGATCGCAAACCGTGGCGCCTCCAACGCGCAGGTCGCGATCGGCGCGCGGTTCTACCCGGAGGGGCCGTCGGCCACCTCGTGTCGAGGATGAGGGAATGACGCATCTTCCCGACTACGAATCCCTCGATCGCAGCTACGCGCCGAGGACGT
>CAYRNR010000404.1:0-2653 GCA_964425605.1 uncultured Rickettsiales bacterium
AGCGCGGACGACGTGCAGGCCGTCGCCGCGGACGTGCTGTCCCACCGGCTGGTGCTGGCGGGGGACCGGGTGGGCGAGGCGTTCATCCAGGACGCCATCTCCGCCGTACCCGTCAGGGACTAGCCCTTGAAGCGAACCCACCCCCTGCTCGCCGTGGCCGGCATCCTGTTCCACGGCGGGATGATGTTCCTGCTGCCGCTGATGGTGGGCTTCGTCGCGTCGCTGTTCATGGAGGTCAGCGAGGTGGCGGAGACCGCCCTGGGGCTGGCCCTCGGCGCGCTGGTGGTGGTGGGACCGGCATTCCTGGCGATGGTCGCGGGGGTGTTCTTCAAGGTGGTGCAGGAGGCGCGGTTCTTCTGGGACAAGGGGCGCCTGGACCCGCTGATGTTGCTCGAGGTGGTGCACCGGCACATGTCGGTGGTCACGCTCACGGGCTACGCGGTGCTGGTCACGGGCGTCGTCTTCGTGCTGCTGGCGCTGCAGTTCCAGTGGGCGAGCCTGGGCGTGCTGGCGGTGCTGAGCCTGCTGCTGTTCTACTGGGTGGTGGGCGCGAGCGTGTTCCTGTCGGCGTTCATGGTGCGCACCTTCGCGTGGGGGATGGGCCGTCGGCGGTCGGGGATCCGGCGGGAGATGAGCCCGGCGGTGGTCCAGACGGGGGAGCTCGTCGAGGAGCGCTTCCACCTCACCCGCGTGCCCATCTTCCCGGGGTTCCGGCTGCTGATCCACGACCGCCTGCCGGGCCGCCTCGACACGGAGAGCCGCTACATCGCCACGCCGGCGGCCACCCGCGAGACGGTGACGGTGTCTGGCCTGCTGCGGCGCACGCCGCGGGGTCGCTACCGGACCGGCGCGGCCCGTATCCAGTACGAGGACGCCCTGGGGCTGACGCGCGTGGCCGTGGCGTCGATGGCCACGGCCGAACTCACGGTCCTGCCGCGGGTCCGCACCGTGCGGGTGGTCGAGCCCCCGCGCTCCCTGGACGAGAACCCCGACATCCTGACCATCCGCCACCGGGAGGCCAACGAGGACTACTACAACTTCCGCGCCTACGTGCCCGGCGACGACACCCGGCACATCCACTGGAAGCTGTCCATGCGCGCGGGGCGGTTGCAGGTTCGCCTCCCCGAGTCCCGCGAGATCTCCCGGCGCAAGGTGGTGCTGGCCCTCGACACGCGGCTCCAGCGCGCCAACCTGCGGGTGAAGCCGGCGCTGTCGGAGATCCTCGACGCCCTGGTGCAGGCGTGGGTGAGCCTGGCCGACGAGATGGTCCGCGACGGCGAGCACGTGACGCTGGTCAGCTCGGTGGCGGGTGACGACGGCCCCGAGGTGGAGCAGATGGCCTGCCGCCGCGGCGGGGGTTCGCCGTGGCTCGAGCTCGGCGCCCGCGTCACGTGGCAGAGTCGCCACGATCTCGTCGACCTGTTCGAGGGCGTCGACGAGGAGACCGCGGATCTGGTGGTCCTGTCCTCGCGGTTCGATGCGCCGCCGCCGCAGGCGCTGCCCGGCAAGCGGGTCACCTGGATCTACCTGGCCCCCGAGGACGTGCTGGGTGAGAAGCCGCCGTCCGCGCTGCACCGATGGGTGGGTGAGGGCAACGCCAGCACCCTGGGCATCCTCAAGCGCCTGCTCGTCCTGCCCTACTCGGCGGGCTCCACCCTCAACAGCCCCATCTGGAGGTCCTACGATTTCCTGCGCACCCTCGACCGGGATTCGCGGCTCGTCCTGGCCCGCCGCCTGGCGGTCCGGTCGTCGCGTCGCGTGCTCGCCGCGCTGATGGGCCGGCCGGACTCGGTGTACCGCATGGAGGTGGGACCGCGGCACTACGTGCTGCGTGGCCTCAAGGGGTTGAGGGGGCAGGGGAGGGGCGCCGCATGAGCTGGTGGAGACAGCTGCGCGAGGCCGCCGGCGCCCTGATCTCCTACTGGGCGCTGGCCGCGTTCGGCACCCTGGCCCTGTCCGCGACGGTGCTGTTCTACTACCACTCGGGCGAGGATCTGGCCGCCCTGGGGCTCATCATCGGCACCTCGGTGGTGGGCATCCTCTCGGGCCAGCTGCTCGGCTTCTTGCGGCTGCGCCCGTGGATCGTGTGGACCTTCGTCGTCCTGCTGGTGGTGGGCGGCATCCTGTTCACCGCCTACACGCCGCCGACGCCGCTGACCGAGTACGTGATCGTGTTCTTCATCCTCTTCCCCATCGCCTTCAACGCGGGCATCTGGACGATGCGCGCGCGGACCCAGCTCTTCGCCGCGCTGTATCCGATGATCCTCGCCATCGGCTCGATCATCCTGATCCACGAGGAGACGGGCACCGCCGCGGCCTGGTTCGCCGGGCGAAAGTGGGCCATCTGGAACATCCCGTCGTTCGTGATCCTGGCGGGGATCATCCTGCTGGTGCTGGTCTACCTGGTGGCGCAGCAGTCCTTCGGGCTGGCGCGGTGGCGCGCCGAGGGCAGCGCGCCCGATCGCCGGGAGACCCGGACCAGCGGCCGGCAGCGGGTGCGGCTGTCGATCACCGGGTGGGCGGTGATCCTGATGCTGTCGGTGGGGCTGACGGTGGTCACGGCGCTGGTGGCGCCGTATCTGTGGCGGAGCGCGCCGGCCGAGGATGGGCACCCGACGGACAACGGTGGGGACGGGAGCACGGACGGGGGTGG
>CAYRNR010000405.1:0-2617 GCA_964425605.1 uncultured Rickettsiales bacterium
GGTGGTGATGGGGGTGGGGAGGGGAAGTGGAGGGGGAAGTGGAGGGGGAAGTGGAGGGGGGACGTGAGAGGGGAGAGGTCATGAGGTGTGTCTGGATCGGGTTGTGGTTGCTGTGGGTGTCGGTGCCTGCGGGGGCGGAGCAGGGAGCGGGGCTGGGAGGTGACCGGGAGACCGACCGATCGACGATGATGCACCTGGCCCAGGATCCCGAGGGAGCGGCCTCCCTGCGGCAGACCCTGCTCATGGCGCTGCAGCAGCGGCATCTGCTGCCGCCCGAGGCCGAGATCGGCTACTACGCGGATCACCTGGCCATGAAGATCACCGACGACGACGAGATCACGATCACGGCGCCGGTGTTCGGGCGGTTCGTCCTGATGGTCAGGCACGAGGGTGGCGACCTGCAGGGCGCGGTGGACGCCATCGGGGGCATCGAGTGGGAGAACGCGTTCGAGGTGATCGAGGTGCCGGTGATCGAGGTGCCGCCAGCGCCCGAGGACTGGGAGCTGGAGGTTGGTACGGACGACGGTCGCATCGACATCCTCGTGGATCGGATGAACTGGAACGACGAGGCCGAGGCGCGGGAGGCGGCTCAGGACGTGCTGGAGGCGATGGAGAGGTTGCGTCTGGTCCTCGGGTATCTGGGGCTCGACGCGTCGCCCACGGGCCTGAGCATGCAGTTCCCGCCCGGTGGCGTACACGATCATTCGGAGCCCGGCAGCCCGATGATCCCGGGACACCACTGGATCCCCGACAACGTCCCCGGTGACCAGCGGGTGTCCGGGATCGCGGAGTTCACGATCGACATCCCCGTGTGGATCGACGGCCGGGAGAGCTCGTCGTACACGAACAAGTGGGAGGGGATGTCGAGCGAGTTCGACTGGGCCGTGTACGGCATCCGCCGGCTGTTGACCCATGAGACCTGGCACAACGTCCAGAGCCAGGCCTACTACGACCACACCGGTGGGGAGTCCGGGGACTGGGTTCGCGTGGACGCCCAGGGCAACCCGTCGTCCCAGGACGCCTACCTGGACGATCCCTGGGAGTGGGAGGCCTGGGACTTCCAGGAGCAGCTGATCACCCTGGTCTACCCCGAAGGCGAGCAGGGCCACCGGGACAGCGCGCACCCCAAGCGCGCCGAGTACCCGGCCATGCCGGCGGACTACGGCCCGGACGACTGGACAGGGGTGCCTCGGAGCGAACTCAAGGCGGAGCTGACACGGATCCTCTGCGATCACTTCGACGTGATGGAGTCCTACTGGGAGACCGTGCAGAGCCCGGATGGCACACCCTACCCGCCCCACCATCTGGATTACCTGCGGCAGCAACACGCCCGACTCCAGGGTGAGCTGATCCAGGACTGGATCGACGAGAACGCCGAGGACATCGACGGCGAACACCGTCGCCCCGCAGTCCACCGCTTCGCGCGGCTGAAGCGCGATCCCTACGAATGGCGCGAGCTGGCCACCGTGTTCCCCGAGTCCATCCCCGGGCTGACCCGGGTCCAGGTCCAGGGCAACCAGCACCACCACGTGACCGCGCAGGCGCACTACAACGCCTACAGCGTCACACCCGAGGGCGACGCCGCCACCCCGGTGACGGGCGGCCAGGTCACCGCCGGCCGGATGGAGTACTCCCCCTGGGGCCGCTTCCCGCCCGGCGCCTTCGTCCACCACACCGTCACGAGCGCGAACCCCGTCGGACAGACCTTCTCCCAGGACCGCTTCGACGAGCTCGTCGCCTCCGCCGGCGACCGTACCACCCGCACCGTCCGCATGGAGGTTCGCGGCCAGAGCCCCGAGTGGGACGAGTGGGACACGTACCCCCTCCACCTGCGCGACGAGAGCCTCGACGTCCTCGGCGCCCCCCGCCAGACCACCGTCTACACCTGGCGCATCGGCCGCCAGCAGCACGAGGGCGAGGTGGTGGCCTGGTTCGATCCCGCCACCGGGAACATCGTGCAGATGACCCACCGCGAGGGATCCGCGGACGCGCGGTTCGTCCTCGTGGCAGAGAACGTGCCCATGGACGCGGTCGGCCACACGTTCTCGTGCAACCAGCTCCGGTTCGATGGCAAGGAGCACGGCCGCGACGTCACCAAGGACTACTGGATCGATCCTGCGGTTCCCGGGGGGTTGGTGAAGGCGGTGATCGAGATGACCATCATGCCGGGCCGATCGAGCAAGACGACCCTGTTGCTGGCGGACTTCGGGACGGAGGCCCCGGAGGACTGAGCGAGCCGACTACTCCTCCCCGAGCAGCTCCTCGTAGAGATCCGCGTACTCCCGGGCCGGCCGCGCCCAGCCGAGCTCAAGCCCCATCACCCGCTGCTGGATCGCGTCCCAGGTCGGTGGATCACGATACGTCCTCAGCGCACGATGGACCGCCCGCATCAGGTGGGGCGCGTCCGGATCGTGAAACACGAACCCCGTGCCCCTGTCCGCGGAGACGACGTCCTGTACCGAGTCCGCCAGCCCGCCCGTCTGTCTCACCACGGGCAGCGTCCCGTACCGCTGCGCGATCATCTGCGTCAGGCCACAGGGCTCCGACCTGGACGGCACCAGCATCAGGTCCGATCCCGCCTGGATCCGGTGGGCCAGGCCCTCGTCGAAGCCCACGT
>CAYRNR010000406.1:0-2611 GCA_964425605.1 uncultured Rickettsiales bacterium
AGGTCCACGATCTCCGCCCCCATGCGTGCCTTGGCTGCGGCAGCGATGGCGAAGCGGCGCTCGTCGTAGTAGTCCACCACCACCGGCGCTCCGGCCACGCTGACCGGCTCCGCGCGCGGCACCCAGGTGTAGTGCGGATGGCGCAGCAGCTCGTAGTACTTCTTGATGGCCGTCAGGTGATGGCCCCAGGCGTCCCCGTGCCCCTGTGGGTACATGATGGCCGCGTCGGCCTCGTTGACGAAGCCGTCCTGGTTCATGTCCTTGATGTTGTAGTTCAGCACGTAGGCCACCTCGCCCTCGCCGTTGGTGAAGTTCCAGGTCAGCCGGTTGTAGGTCGGCGCGGCAGCCACGCCGCCCAGGGTCTCGTCCCGCCCGCGCAGCAGGCCCAGCTCTTCGTCTATCAGGCCGAAGCTGTCGGAGCGGAACTGGTTCATGAACGAGAAGATGACCGGCGCTCGCGAGGCCAGCGCGCTGCTCGTGCCCAGCCCCACCGTGGGGTCGAGGGCGTCCATGTAGGCGTCGTTGCCCAGCAGCATGTACAGGTCGGCGATGCGCGAAGTGACGTTCAGCAGCGCGGCGTTGGCGCCCTGGTGGTTGATGCTGGAATCAATGGACAGATCGCGCCCACGGTCCAGCACCGTCTGGTAGGCCTCGATCAGCCCGATCTGGTTGAGCACTTCAGGGTCGTTGCTGAGGGCGATGGGGCCCTCGTAGCGCGGGCCGGCCTGGCGGACCATGTCCACCGTGGTATTCACCGGCGCGCTGACGAAGTCGTCCACCCGCGTGTCGAAGGGGTTGAGCGCGCCGACCACGCGCTTGATCCAGCCCTCGGCCAGTTGCCCCCGCACCTCGGACGGCTTGGCCGAGGGATCGCCAGCGAAGTTGCTCCAGCGGTAGTTGTTGCCGCAGCAGGGGTAGTTCTTGTAGCGCATGATGAGCCAGTTGTCGCTCAGTGTGGTGGGATTGGCGCCCTCGATGGTGATCTCAGGCCCGATATCGTCCGCCCCAGGCTCCACCCGCGTCCACTTGCGCCACGGATAGTTTGGCGGCAGCGCCGTGGGCGAGACGGCCGTCTCGTCTACCTCGGCGATGTACCACTCGAACTCGAAGTTGCCGGGCTGGCCGCCGAAGTCGCCAGTGTGGCGCAGGGTGAGCTTCTCGTCGAACAGGTTGTCCGACTTGATCACCAGCAGGTTGCCGCGATAGGTGCTGTCCTCGCCCAGGTGGTTCTTGGTGCAGCCCACCTTGATGACTTGCAGCGAGACCGGCAGCCCGCCGAGACTGGGGTCGTTGTTGTAGACCACGGTGATGTAGCCGGTGCCGGCGGCGTTGCCGGCGGTGAGGGCCTTGCCCTTGCCCAGGCCTTCGTACGGTTCGGGGATGCCATTGTCGTCCGCGTCCTGCACGCCGATCAAGAATGCCTGATCGGGCTCGCCGTCGCGATTGGTTTCGGTGCCGTCGCTCAGTGGCTCACACGCCTGCGAGATGTCCGCCTGCTCGTCGCCCTGATTTGCGGCCGGGTCGGGGTCGTCAGCGTAGAGCTTGCCATCGGCTGTCCGGCACAGATCAACCTGGCGCGGGTTGCGGGTCTTGTGATAGAGATCTTCAATGGCTTTCTTGTACTTCCCGCAGTCGGACTCATCGTAGGGGTAAGCATCTCCGCCATCTGGGCACAGACTGTGCAGTCTCGCCATACCAGACTTCGACATCACGTTCAGCAGCAGCAGGGGGTCGCCCTTGATGTACTCTGGCGACGCGCCGTCGTAGTACCCTCTGAAGATCAACTCGCCGTTGGTGTCATCGAACAAGATGCGGCTGCGCAACGAGAAGGGCAGGGCCAGATCGGGATCGGTCTTGTTGCCGACGATGGCCTGGCCGCCGCCGAACAGCAGCCGCTCGCTCTTGATCTCTTCGGGCAGGCTGGGATTGCCGTCAATGGTGATGTCCAGCGCCACGCGCACCTCGCCGACGGGATCAACGAGCTCCGCCAGCGACCGCTGCACCTCGGCGCCTTCGATCACGATCTTCTGTGCGTAGTTGCTCCATTCCCCGGGTGCCAGGTCGTCGTAGATCCGTGAGACGGCCAACTGGTTGGCCACGCCTGAGATGCCGCTCTTGGCGCGCTCGTACACCGTCTCGCCCACGCTCAGGAGCGGCGGCAGGTCCGGCCAGCCCACGTGGTAGGCCACGGGCAGGGCTTTTTCTTCGATCTGGTTCTCGTACCAGGCGATCTTGTCGTCGTCGCGAGAGGCGGAGAGGACGTCCATGTCCCCGTCCCCGTCCACGTCCGCCGCGTACACCGACGAAGCGCCGTCGGCAGCGGTGGAGATGGCAGTCTGTTCGGTGAAGCTGGGGTCGGCCGCGCCGTCGTTCTCGTACCAGGCGATCTTGTCGTCGAGGACTGAGGCAGAGAGGACGTCCAGGTCGCCGTCCCCGTCCACGTCCGCCGCGTACACTGACGCGGCGCCGTTGGCAGCGGGGGAGATGGTGTGTGGGGTGAAGCTGGGGTCGGCCGCGCCGTCGTTCTCGTACCAGGCGATCTTGTAGTAGGAGGCGGAGAGGACGTCCAGGTCGCCGTCCCCGTCCACGTCCGCCGCGTACACTGACTCGG
>CAYRNR010000407.1:0-2606 GCA_964425605.1 uncultured Rickettsiales bacterium
ACTAACTCGTCGAGTTAGTTGATTTCTTGCGAGCGTCCCTTTTCCCCGCTCTTGCCCCCTCAGTTCACCGTCAGCTCGCCGAGGTCGTCGATCTGGAAGCCGTCGGAGGTGCCGGGGGTGTAGCCGTTGCCGCCCTCGAGGCCGCCGTCGCAGTAGAGGTAGTTGAAGCCGCCGTCGTCGGTGAAGCGGATGGCGTAGGACCAGTCGCCGGGGGTCGAGACGACGAGGTCGCCCTCGTACTCCTCGTTGGTGTCGATGTCGGCGGAGTAGTCGGCGTCGAACCAGATCCAGCCGGGCTCGATGCGGGGATCGGTGGCGTCGGGGCCGTAGCCCACCTGGCCGGCGTAGTCGGGATCGCCGGCGGCGAGGGAGCCGGAGGGATCGGTCAGCGAGTTCCCGTGGACGTCGTAGGCGTGGAAGCGGCCGTAGACGGTGCCGGTGTCGCCGGCGGCGAGGGTCATGGCGGTGGGGAACTGGAGGTTGCACCAGCTCAGCTCGGTGACGGCCTGGCCGGTGTAGAGGAACCCGTCGAAGAGGGTGTCCACGTCGATGCCGTGCTCCACCTCCACGTCGGCGAAGCCGATGGCGCCGGGGGGCACGGTGCAGTCGATGGTGCCATCGTCCACCACCATCCAGCTGGCGCAGGGGTTGCCGCCGACGGTGACGGCGGTGGCGGCGGTGAAGCCGCTGCCGGTGATGACGACCTCCTCGGCGCCCGACAGGGTGGCCTCGTCGGGTTCGATGGCGGCGATGGCTGGGCCAGAGGAGCACGACGGGTTCTCGTCGCCCGGGGTGCCGAGGTCGCCGAGGCCGAAGGGGTCGGAGGCGGCGCACCAGTTGCCGTGCAGATCGTTGAGCTCGGCGTAGGCGACGACCGGGTCCAGGCTCAGCGTGGCGCCGGGGACGAGGGGGAAGGCCGCGTCGTAGGTCACCTCGTCGATGACCTCCGCGCCGAGCTCGGCGGTGATGTCGTCGTGGCTGTCGTCGAGCTGGAAGTCGGCGTGGTCGTAGATCGTGTCGCAGATCACGCCGCCGTTGACGAGGGCGTCGTCGTCGGCGCACAGCACGGCGACCTCGCCCGGGGCGATGACGAGGCCGCCGGGTTCGATGACCTCGAACAGGTCGGCGGAGAGGTCGCCGAAGGTCCAGGTGTCCAGGTTCACCGGGAGATGCCAGGCGTTGTAGACCTCGAACCACTCGCCCACGTCCTGGGCGACGGCCGTGGGCTCCACCATCACCTCGACCACCACCACGGCGCCCGCGGGGATCAGACCCTCGTCGACGATGCCGCTGCCGTTGCAGTCGTTGGCCACCAGATCGTAGACCTCGGGCGCGCCGGGGTAGGTCAGGGCGTCGAGATCGTCGCAGTCGTCTCCGGCGCAGGCGGGATCGAGGTGGCCGTCGCCGTCGATGTCGCGGTCGTCGGGGGTGCCGTCGCAGTCCTGGTCGATGCCGTCGCAGGTCTCCACGGCGCCGGGGAAGACGGAGGGATCGGCGTCGTCGCAGTCGTCGCCGCCGCAGGCGGCGGCCACATGGCCGTCGTAGTCCTCGTCGGCGTCGTCGGCGAGGCCGCTGCAGTCGTCGTCGGCGTTGTTGTTGCAGTCCTCGGGCTGGGCGGGGTTGATGGCGGGATCGCCGTCATCGCAGTCCGTGCCACCGCAGGCCTCGTCCACGAAGCCGTCGAGGTCCTCGTCGGCGTCCTGGTCGGCGCCGTTGCAGTCGTCGTCCACGCCGTTGCCGCAGATCTCGGCGGCGAGGGGGTGAATGGCGGGATCGGCGTCGTCGCAGTCGTTGCCGCCGCAGGCGTCGTCGACGAAGCCGTCGAGGTCGAGGTCGGCGTCGTCGATCAGGCCCGAACAGTCCTCGTCGTCGGCGTTGCCGCACACCTCGAGGCCGTCGGGGTTCGTGGCGGGATCGTTGTCGTCGCAGTCCCCGTCGGCCTCGGAGTAGCCGTCGCCGTCGTCGTCGAACAGCACGGTCCCCTCGTCCACGATGGCATCGCAGTCGTTGTCCTCGTTGTCCGGGATCTCGGCGGCGCCGAGGTAGGTCAGGGGGTCGAGGTCGTCGCAGTCGTCGCCGCCGCAGGCGTCGTCGATCTGGCCGTCGCCGTCGATGTCGCGGTCGTCGAGGGTGCCGTCGCAGTCCTGGTCGACGCCGTCGCAGATCTCGGTGGCGCCCGGGTGTACGTAGGGGTCGGCGTCGTCGCAGTCGTCGCCGCCGCAGGCGGTGTCCACGTACCCGTCCACGTCCAGGTCGGCGTCGTCGGGGGTGCCGTTGCAGTCGTCGTCGATGCCGTTGCACAGCTCCACGGCGCCGGGGCGGACCGCGGGATCGGCGTCGTCGCAGTCGCCGTCGAGCTCGGAGTAGCCGTCGCCGTCGTCGTCGAACTGGTCGGTGCCGTTGTCCACGAGGCCGTCGCAGTCGTCGTCGATGCCGTTGCCCTGGCCGGTGCCGGTGCCGCCGTCCTCGGGGGCGCCGGGGTAGACCGTGACCGAGGTGTCGTCGCAGTCGCCGGGGATGGTGCCGTCGGTGCAGCTGGCCGGCCCCTCGCAGTAGCCGTCGCCGTCGTCGTCGTAGAACACCGTGCCCTCGTCCACGGTGCCGTC
>CAYRNR010000408.1:0-2575 GCA_964425605.1 uncultured Rickettsiales bacterium
AACCCGCGTACTGAAAGGAGATCGGATCGCGGCTCTAGCCCGTGTCGAAATCACCAGGTTTCGAAACGGTGTTGAACGCCTGCCAGGGCTTTCTCGATGGACCAGGTTGATGGACCAGGGATCAGGCACCGTAGTAGACTGGATCAAAGTCGCCGGTCAACATCGCCGGTTAGGAAATAGCGTTGAACGGTTACTTCTCGCATTCACCTATGTGGAGGAGCCATGGGAGACGCCAGACGCGGTCGGCAGCAAAGGGACATGAACCTTGGAGGAGTCGGTGCTGTTGTTTCTTGCTTGCTGGTGTTGTTTGTCGGCGCTTGCTGTGGAGGAGTGAATAAGGCCGACTGTGAAGCGGCCAAAGTCGAGGCCTACCAGGCCTGGAGTGCCTATCACAATCAGCTAGCCGCCGGAGGAGACGCCGGGCAAGCCGCCTCGGCCGCTACCGTCCGAGATACCTATCTCGCGGAGGAATATTCCGCTATTGCCGAAGCAGCGCTTCTGACGGCCGTCGACGCGTTCCTGCCAGCTCCGGACACCGCAACAGATGCTCACACCATGCTGCTCGCTTCTGCGAAAGTCGCCGTCGCCGACAAGGGGCTGAATGAAGCTCTGCTGAGCGCGGAACAGGTGCTCGACGTCTGTCGTTCGGAGGGGGAACCCTGGCCCCTGGGTGAACGTTTGCAGGTGATCGCGCAGAAACAGTCCTCCATTCAGGGTCAACAGGACGCTCTCGTAGTCGCTGCCCAGATGGACTCTGTCAGCACGTTGCTGGCTCTTGCCGAGGACCAGGCGACGGGGTCTCAGGCGTGCACACAGATCATGACGCCGGAAGGCCCAGTCGATACTGAAGCATGGTTGGACAAAATCGATCATAGATCCGATCGTATGGAACGCGAGCACCGCACCTGCTCGCGAAAACTGGTTGGAGCCTCTCTCGTCGAGACCGCGTATGCTCCTTCAATCGCTCCGTCCCTGTGTGAAGCAGAAGCGCTCAACGACATACGAGCTGTGTTCGAACGGGGCGATCGACGCTTCGAGGCGCTATTCAAGCAGGTCCATTCGTTCGGCGAGAGCACCTCCGCTGGATCCCTAACCTGCCGCGAGATCCCGCTCGACAGCGAGCGCGCACGTCACGTCGTCAACAGGTTCGACTTGGCCCTGGGGACCGATGCGGCTAGCGCGTTGCAGCATGTCCATTGCTGTGATCTGAGACAGAACGGGGAGGGAGAGGCCTGCCGGCCGGAGTTGCTCGAGGGATGGCAGCCTCAGCTAAGGTCGAACCGCAATCCCGATTCAACGAGTGGGCAATCCTGGGGATGGGGCGGGCCTACCAAGCTGGATGAACTCGAACTCCAGCCGAAGAGCCCGGCGGCGCACGTCGCCTACCTCGGTTGGGATGGGTACATGCCGGGGCGTACTGGGATGGATGAGGACGAGATCGTGAAGCGCAGTGTCGCTCTCGTACGCTCTGGAGACGACTGGAAGATTCTCGGTGTCGTGGGGCTCGTCGACAATCGCTCGTACAGGGTGTTCGGTAAACAGATCCCGCGAGAGCAGGACAACATCACGTTCCTGGTCGATTTGCATTCGCGCTCGACACAACGGGAGATCCGTAGAGCCATTTCAGGCCGATGCTTCGTCGACGATGAACAGGCTCGCCTAGAAAAGCTCCGACGGGTCGAGTTGGAGCGAGTGGAGTCGCTTCGGGCGGCGATGAGAGCTTTCGAGAGGTCCAACGGGTATTTCGCCAGCTGTAATTCCACACCATCCGGGTTTCCAGATGTCGAACCCAGACCATGGGAAGGTGAAGACACCGACTGCTTTACCAAGCTCGGATGGAGCCCCGGAGAAGAGTCAGTGTGCTCCTATGCGACGAATACCTATAGGGGTACGGATTTCTGGGCCGAAGCCACGTGCGATTTGGATGGCGATGGAACCACGATGAAGATCATGGCCATGAAGAACCGCAGTGCCAGCATCAGCACCGACGACGATGTCTACTAGCAGCTTTCGGCTTCGGCGTTGGTGCCGATTCCAGAGCTCCTGACATGGATCGATGCCGAGATGACAACGAAAGTGGCCGGATGCCTGGCTGGGCCTCGAAACTGCGGCATGGTCTCTGGATGTCGTGCTGACGGCGCTGTCAGGAAAGGGTGATCACTTCCGGGAAGCGCAATCGGCGGAAATCCCCGTGGTTGCTGGGTTCCAGGTACCCCATGTCAGGAGGTCTGGATTCTGCTTTAATATCCCATCCTCCGGACCCATCCCGCGTAGCCGCCTCCTGATCCCAGGTTCCGTTTCCATTTCCTCGGGTGGCATACGGGACGGATATACGGGACGGATGCCCGGGATACGCGAGACAGCCACCCCTGCTTGGAGGTGGAGCGGAAGCGAAAGCTGGCCCGCGATAACGTGTTCGTGGCGGAATTGGGGTCGCAAGGTCAGGCCGTTTCCGGAGTCGAAACCAGATGGTTCTGAGGCTGACGTCTTGTTGTTCGACAACGCCACTGGTATCGTGACTGTAACCGTTCACGCCCATTATGGCAGCAAGGAGGGTCCAGGTCTGCCTTCGAGG
>CAYRNR010000409.1:0-2552 GCA_964425605.1 uncultured Rickettsiales bacterium
TTGCCGCAGACCATGCAGATGGCGAGGTTCTTGGTGATGTACTCGGCCTTGGCCAGCAGCTGCGGGATGGGCTCGAAGGGCTCGCCGCGGTAGTCCATGTCCAGGCCGGCGACGATGACGCGCAGGCCGCTGTTGGCCAGATCCTCGCAGATCTCCACGAGCTCGAGGCCGAGGAACTGGGCCTCGTCCACGGCCACGACGCGCGCCTCCTCGACATGGCTCGGGATCTCGCTGGCCTGGCCGATCTGGATCGAACGGATCATCTGGCCCGAGTGAGAACCCACCGAGTCGTCGGAGTAGCGGTCGTCGATGGAGGGCTTGAACACCACCACGGGCTGGCGCGCGTACATGGCGCGCCGGACCCGGCGGATCAGCTCCTCGGTCTTGCCGCTGAACATGCAGCCGGTGACGACCTCGATCCAGCCGACGTCACGGGGCATCGGATCCATGCAGCGTCCTCCAGAATCGCCGACAGCCTATCCGAGGCCGCGGCGAGGGTCCAGGGGCCGCGTATCGGTTAGGATGAACACATGAGAACGCGCAACGTGGTGGTGGCCGCCGTCGCCTTCGCACTGCTCGCGGCGGTCGCGCTGTGGGCCGTCTGGCCCGGCCCGTCCGACGAGGAGAAGATCCGCGACGCCATCCGGGCGGTCGCCGACGGTGCGCGCGCAGGCGACGTGCTGGCGACCATGAAGCCGGTGTCCCGCGACTACGTGGACGAGCAGGGCCTGACCTACGACGACGTGCGCGGATTGTTGTTCCGGGAGTTCAAGCGACGCGGTGGCATCACCGTGGTGATCTCGGAAATCCAGATCACGCTGCGCGGGGACACCGCGGATGCGGACATCCACGCCGTACTCGCCGACGGCATCGACATCGCCTCGCTGGACCTCGCGCCCGGGGACGCGGACTCCTTCACGTTCCACGTGCAGCTCGCGCGCGACGGCGGGGACTGGAAGATCACCGGCTCGAGCTACGAACGCGGCAGCCCCGGCCGCTGGCCGATGATGTAGGCTGACCAGGGGAGGTTCCGATGCGCCTGCTGCTTCTCATCGCGCTCGCGTGCGCACTGACGCTGGGTTGCACCGACGAGTTCGAGGCCACCGGGGGCGACGACGACGACAGCGGCGTGGCCACCGACGACGACGACCACGGCGGCGACGACGACGACGACGACGGCCCCCCCGATCCCTGCGAGGGCGCCGATCCCACCGATCCCTGCTGCGCCGACGCGCTGCCCGCCATCTACTTCGGCTCCAGCGATATCCCCCAGGACCAGGCGTTCACGGGCCACTTCTCGGACTGGGCCCTGGGCAGCGTGGACTTCGTGACCGGCGAGGGCGACGTCATCGAGTTCTGGATCGAGGGCTCCCCCACCTCCTTCATCCTGCTGCCCGACCTGTCGGCCCACGGCGAGGTGGAGCTGATCCAGCAGGGTGGCTGCGATCCCAAGGGGGGCTTCTACAACGCGGTGCACGTGTACGAACCCGGCGACGCAGAGGCCACCGTGCTGCTGACGGGGAGTCGCGGGATCGAGGACCTCGCCGGGTGGACCCTGGACAGCCCATCGAACACCCAGAGCTGCGTCGCCCGGCCCAGCGAGGGGTGCAACGAGTTCCTCCACAACCGCCCGGTCCATGTGACCTTCGAGGGGCAACCCCACACCCAGTACCAGGGCACCGAGGCGATCATCGGCGGCTTCGACGTCCTGATCACCGTCGCCCAGAGCGGGTCAGGGGCCTACGACTGCGCGGACGGCCCGGGCACCGAGCTCGACAACTGGGTCATCGTCCCCCACGTGGACGCCGGGTAGCAGCAAATCCTCGGCTGGGGTGTTGGGAGATCATCATGAACAGCAAGACCTCCACCCTCGCGCTCCTCCTCGCGTGCCTCGCCGCCGCGCCCGCGGCCGCGGACGAGCCGGCCATCGAGTCCTCCGTCGTGAGGATCGTCAACCACAGCCAGCGCGGCGACTGGTACACGCCGTGGAACACCAAGGCCGCGCGCCAGAGCACCGGCAGCGGCTTCGTGATCGACGGGGGCCGCGTGATGACCAACGCGCACGTGGCCAGCGACACGCGGATGCTGCTGATCTACCTGCACGGAGATCCCGAGCCCCACGAGGCGCGCGTCCTGGCCATCGGCCACGACTGCGACCTGGCGCTGCTCGAGCCCACCGAGGAGGGGCTGCTGGACGACGTCCCGGCGTTGTCCATGGGCGAGGGGTTCCCCGAGCTGCTCTCCACCGTCGAGACCTACGGGTATCCGGCCGGGGGCAAGCGGCTCTCCATCACCGCGGGGGTGGTCTCCCGCGTAGAGGTCTCCGCCTACGCCCACTCGGCCATGGACACCCACCTGACCGTGCAGACCGACGCCGCCATCAACCCCGGCAACAGCGGGGGGCCCGTCCTCCAGGGGGAGCACGTGGTGGGCGTGGCCTTCCAGGGCATCTCCCGGCTCGACAACGTCGGGTTCTTCATCCCCGCCGAGGTCGTCCACCACTTCCTCGACGACGTGGCCGACGGCCAGTACGACGGCTACCCCGATCTCGG
>CAYRNR010000410.1:0-2529 GCA_964425605.1 uncultured Rickettsiales bacterium
GTGTTGATGCCCACGGTGAGGCCGTAGCTGTGGAAGAACGGCATCAGCGAGATCAGCACCTCGCCCGCCTCGCGGCTGCGTGCCCACTGGTTGAGCAAGGTGGCGTTGGACACCAGGTTGCGGTGGGTCAGCTGCGCCCCCTTGGGGCCGCCGGTGGTGCCGCCGGTGTAGATCAGGGTGGACACGCCGCGCGGGTCCACCTCCACCGGCGACGGGGTCCCCGCCGAGCTGGCGAGGACGTCGGGGAAGCGGTGGGTGTCGGCGTCGCCGGACAGGTCCACCCGGTGCCCCTCCTTGCGCTCCTTGGTCAGGGTGAACAGCACCTTGAGCAGGAACGGGAAGTGCTCCTTGATGTTGGCCACGACCACGCGCTTCAGCGCGGTGTTGCCGCGCACCGCCGCGACCCGCTCGTACAGGCTGCTCATGACCACCATGGTCTCGGCGCCCGAGTCCTGCAGCAGGTGCTCCACCTCCCGCGCCACGTACAGGGGGTTGCAGCACACCACCACCGCGCCGATGCGCCAGGTGGCGTAGGCGGCGATGATGAACTGCGGGCTGTTGGGCAGCATGATCGCCACGCGATCGCCGGGGGCGACGCCGAGGCCCTGCAGGCCCGCGGCGAAGCGGTCGACCATCTCGTCGAGCTCCCGGTAGCGGATACCCGCGTCCAGCACGCGGGATCCCACCCGCGCGCCGAAGATCAACGCCGTGTGATCCGGGTGCTTCCGCGCGGAGTCCCGCAGCAGCCGGTCCAGGGGCACGTCCGGGATGTCCACCGACGTGGATACCCACTCGTCGTAGTGTCGAAACCAGGGTCGATCCATGAGCTCCCTCCTCGTCGGGAGGGATTGTACAGGCTCGGCGGCTGCGGCGGCGCTACAACCCCACCTGGCAGCCGCCGGCCTCGCCGGTCACCGACGGCGACTCGATGAAGATGTCGTCGATGAAGCTGCCGTCGTTGGGCGGCGTGTCGTCCTCCTGGCACACGCTGAAGTAGAGGAAGATCCGCGAGGCGTCGCCGGTGTTGGGCATCCACTTGCCCCGCGCCTCGCCCAGGGCGCCGTCGTCCACCGTGGTCCGGTAGTCGAAGACCTGGGGGTTGCTGGTCGGGGACAGGGTGAGGGAGTAGGTGTGGAACCGCTGCTGGTCCACGTCGATGGAGAACTTCGGGGTGACGTCGTGGCCGTCGTCGGCGGAGTTGAACTTCCACACGCCGTCCTTGACGTACCACTCGCTCATGGGCTGCTCGAGGTAGGGATCACCCTGGGTCTCGCGGTGGGTCATGGCGCAGACCACCTCGGAGTTGCCGCTGCGCGCGCGGAACTCCACGGTGAGGGGGCCCGCGGTGAGGTCGATCACCTGCTTGAAGCGCACCCCCACGCCGTCCCAGCCGCCGCTGAGGCGGTACATGTGCAAGTTGCCGTCCTTCTCCTCGAGCATGCCGGTGGCGGAGTAGCTGAATTCCTTCCACAGATTCTCGTCGAGGTGGCCGTCCTCGAAGTCGTCGGTGATCCAGCCGACCTCGGAGGTGCACGCCGCCCCTGTCAGGCCCAGGATCAGCAGCAGCGGCAGGTGAAATCTCATCGACGATCGCCCATTTTTTCACGTTCGGCGCGAGATTGCTGCGCTCGCAGTGAACTCCAGGGTGAAATGACCTCGGTCTTGGGTTACGATGCGCCCGTCGAACGCGTTGCGAGGTTGGAACCATGACCCAGTACAGAGTGCTCCTGGTGGACGACGAGGAACTCTTCCTCACCGCCCTGGCCCAGCGAATGGCGAAGCGCGGCTACGACGTGGCCACGGCCGAGAACGGCACCGTCGCCCTCGAGCTGGCCGCTGCGCGTGATTACGACGTGATCGTGCTCGATCTGGCCATGCCCGGGATCGACGGAATCGAGACCCTCAAGAAGCTACGAGTCGCCGATCCGGATCTGCAGATCATCCTGCTGACCGGGCACGCCACGGTCAGCGCCGGGGTGGAGGCGATGAAGCTCGGCGCCATGGACTTCCTCGAGAAGCCCGCCGACTTCAAGGACCTGCTCGCCAAGATCGAGGAGGCCGGCGCCCGCAAGGCCAGCCTGGTCCAGGGGCACGCCGAGGAAGCGGTCTCGGACATCCTCGGCAAGAAGGGCTGGTAGCTCCGCGGCCGGGGCCCTGATCCGATCCCTCGGGCTCAGCCCTCCCTGATCGCGTGGGGAGGGAACACCACGGTGAACTGGCTCCCCCCACCCTGCGCGGAATCCACCTGGATCTCGCCGTCGTACCGCTTGACGATCCCGTAGCAGATGGACAGGCCCAGGCCCGTGCCCTTGCCCGGAGGCTTGGTGGTGACGAACGGGTCGAACAGCCGGTCGCGGACCTCCTCGGCGATCCCCGGGCCGTCGTCGCGCACGGCGACGCGCACCTTGCCGTCCTCGAGGCGCGTGGTCAGCCAGATGTTGCCGCCGCCCTCCTCGCCCAGAGCCTGGATGGCGTTGTTGATCAGGTTGATGAAGATCTCCTGCAGCTGCATCTCCTCCACGCGGACCT
>CAYRNR010000411.1:0-2515 GCA_964425605.1 uncultured Rickettsiales bacterium
GACGAACACCTCGCGCACGGCGCGCGAGAGGCCCTCGTCCATGGTGAACCGCTCCCGCTCCCAGTCGCAGCTGCAGCCCAGCCGCTTGAGCTGGTTGAGGATCTGGCCGCCGCTCTCCTCGCGCCACTTCCACACCCGCTCGATGAACGCCTCGCGGCCCACCTGGTGGCGGTCCGTGCCCTCGGCGGCCAGCTGACGCTCGACGACGTTCTGCGTGGCGATGCCCGCGTGGTCCATGCCGGGCAGCCACAGGGTGTCCTTGCCGAGCATCCGGTTGTACCGGACCAGGGCGTCCTGCAGGGTGTTGTTCAGGGCGTGGCCCATGTGCAGCGAACCCGTCACGTTGGGCGGCGGGATGACGATGCAGTACGACTCCTGTCCCTCGGAGCGTGGGCGGAACAGGCCCTCGCGCTCCCAGGTCTCGTACCACTTCTTCTCCACCTCGCGGGGGTTGTAGACCTTGTCCAGATTCAGCTTGTCGCGGTCCATCTCACAACCTGGTGTCGATGGCCCGACCCGCGGGGGCCGGGCGGGTTGCCGTCGCAGCCGCCACGCAGACGTGCCGACGGTCGCGGCGCGGCTATCCTTTGCGGTTTCTCAGGGCTTCGTCAACCTGTTTGGCGACGAGATCGGGCAGGTAGCGGTCCAGGTAGCCCCGCACGGCGCGCTCCACCAGCGCCTCGAGGTCCTCGGCGTCGAGCTTGCGGCGGGGCCACGGCCCCTCGGACTCCTCGTCCAGCAGCTCCACGTTGTCCGCGGGGATCCCGTCGCTGAGGGTGATCCCCGCGTCCGCGAGCATCTCCTCGGTGGCGTGGAAGAGGTCCGACGCCAGGGCGGCGGGTTCGTCCTGGGTGTCCTCGAGGAACGCCGTCTCGGCGGTGCTGAGGAACTTCTCCGTCTCCGGGATGCTGTCCGGCGCCTCGTGACCGTCCAGGACGTGGTCGAGGCCCGACGCCAGGAATCCAGTTCCCATGACCGCGCGCACGCAGGTGACCACCTGGCTGGGCAAGAACGGGCGCGCGAGGCCCGCAGCCGCACCGCACCGGGACGAGCGGCCCTGGTCGAACACGTCCATGGAGCCGTGGGTGAGGATGACCTTCATCGCCGCGGTGAGCTCGTCGCCCGTGAGCCGGCTGCACAGGTCGTAGCCACCGCCGCCAGGCACCCCCAGCGAGCAGATCATCAGGGCGGGCAGGTGCGTCCGCGCTGCATCGCACGCGCTGGCCACGTCCGAGGCCTGGATCACGTCCAGACCCTCGAACTCCAGGGCCACGCGCGCCTGCTTGAGCGCCGACGCGCTCGTGTCCACCAGCAGTACCGTCCGGTTCGTCATCGACTCTCCACGATCGCCTTTCGCGGCCCGATCGCCCAAGATATCCCACGAACCCGCCGTTTGTGCGAGAGGTTCCGTGCGCGCACGAGGAGGTCCCATGAGCGACGTGAGCGAGGTCAGGGAACGGATCGCCAGCTGCGATCGCATCGCCGTGATGACCGGCGCCGGCATCTCCGCCGAGAGCGGCGTCCCCACCTTCCGCGGGCCCGGCGGCCTCTGGGAGGGCCACCGCCCCGAGGAGCTCGCCACCCCCACCGCCTTCGCCGCCGATCCCCACAAGGTCTGGCGCTGGTACGACTGGCGCCGCGGCCTCGTCGCCGAGTGCGAGCCCAACCCCGCCCACCGCGCCCTGGTCCGGCTCGAGCAGCAGACCGCCCACTTCCACCTCATCACCCAGAACGTCGACGGCCTCCACCGCCTCGCCGGCTCCGCCGATCCCACCGAGCTCCACGGCAACCTCTGGATCACCCGCTGCACCTACTGCCGCGACATCCGCGAGGACCGCCGCGTCCCCATCCCCGTCCCCCCCATGTGCGAGGTCTGCGGCGAGATGCTGCGGCCCCACATCGTGTGGTTCGGTGAGTCCCTCGACGCCACCAACCTCGACCGCGCCGCCGAGGCCACCGCCGCGTGCGACATCTTCCTGGTCGTCGGGACCTCCGGCGTGGTCTACCCCGCGGCCGGCTTCGCGGACCTGGCGCTGCGCAACGGCGCCACCGTCGTGCAGGTGAACCTGGAGCCGACACCACAGAGCGGGCGGGTGCAGTACGCGTTCGAGGGCAAGGCTGGGGAGATTCTGCCGGAGTTGATTCCGTAGGCGGCGCGATGAACGTGTGATGGGATCGGGGGATTCGCTGATGGACATGGCGGCCTGGTGGATTCTGTGGACGGGCGCTGCGCGGCGTGTCACGCCGCTTTGATCAGCGCCCGCCCACAGAGACCACAGGCCTTGGACAACCTCCTCGCGCTGCTCGTCGGTTGACCACATGTCCACAGCGACGACGACGATGACGAGAATGGGAAAGGGAAAGGGAAAGGGAAAGGGAAAGGGAGAGGGAGGGGGATAGGGATAGGGAGAGGGAGGGGGATAGGGAGAGTAAGAAAGAGAGGGCGGACGAAACTCGGTGTCTAGAGACCTGAGCACGTAAACGTCACGCCGCCCGTTTCATCCTCGAGATCGTC
>CAYRNR010000412.1:0-2502 GCA_964425605.1 uncultured Rickettsiales bacterium
CCCCGCCGGTCGCTCGTCTGACGTGACCGGAACCCCGGATTGGTCGAAGCCGCTGACGCGGCCTCCCCGATGCTATGGGGAAAGCACCGTTCCCAACCGGCGTGGTCGTCGACTTGCTCGTGGACCAGACGGCCAAGACCGGGGCTGGCCCCGTTTCGCACACCGCTGCAGCAGCAGAAGACGGGGGCCGAGGTGGAGCGCCAGCCAGGTAGCGGACCGAGATCGACAGTGCGAGCGCACCGCTGCGAACCAACGCCCTGCGAGGAGCGCGGCACCGAAGATGCCATCGGGAGCGATCACCACAAGCTCTGTCACGACGAGTCCTCCCACGCGGGCTGAGGGGCATCCTGCGACGTAGCGAAGGACAGCGGCAGACGCACCAGCGTCCCGGCCCCGCAACACGGACAGACGCGAGGCGCGAGATCGCCGCAGGGCTCGTCCTCCAGATCGTCCGCGCCGAGAGCGGCGAGCGCCGGGTCGGGACCGGGCGATGGGTCGCCGAGGATCGCCCTGGCGCGAGCGAGCCGCGTCCGGACGTTGGTGCCGGCGTACAACCCGGTGTGACGGATCTTGTGGAAGCCGCGGGGCAGCACGTGCAGCAGGAAGCGGCGGATGAACTCGAACGGGGCCACCGTGACGCGCTGGTCGTGCCTCGTCCGGAACGTGACGGCCTCGTCCGTGGCCGACGCGAGCCGGTAGTCGGAGATCGCCACGCGGTGCGTGTACCGGCCGAGGTACGCGAAGACCTGGTCCGTGCCAGCGAACGGCGGCTTGCTGTAGACGACCCAGCGCTTGCGGTGGATGGACCGCAGCAGCCGCCGGAACGCGCGGATGTCGGCCAGACCCGCGCAGGCTCCGCCGAAGTCGAGCTTGCCCGCGTCGAAGGCCTCGCGGAGGCGCTGCCGAACCCGGCGCCGGAACAGCTTGCGCAGGACCGCCACGGGGAACAGGTAGCGCCGGGACGTGGGCACCCAGCGCGAGCCATCCAGATCGAGGCCGCCGCCGGTGACCACGCAGTGGACGTGGGGATGGAACAGCATCGCCCGCGTCCACGTGTGGAGGATCGTGGTGACGCCGAGCTGCGCGCCGAGGCGCTGCTGGGCCAGGGTGTCGAGGACCTCGGCGGCGGTGCGCAGCAGGATGGCGAAGACCACCGCGCCGTTGCGCTGGGCGAGCGGGCGCAGCTCCTTGGGCAGCGTGAACACCACGTGGAAGTGGTGCACGGGCAGCACCCGCACCAGGCGCTGATCGAGCCAGGTGTGCGCCGCGCCCGCCTGGCACCCTGGGCAGTGGCGATTCCGGCAGGAATTGTAGGCTGGACGCTCGAAGCCGCACTGGTCGCAGACGTCGACGTGGCCGCCGAGCGCGGCGGTACGGCAGGTCGACAGGGCACGCAGAACCTTGTGCTGATCGGGCGTGAGGACGTGCTCATCGGCGAAGGCCTCCGCGTGCTGACGGACGATGTCCGCAACGCGCAAGGCCGGCTGGCCACCGTACTTCACGGCATCCTGGGCGAGCGCCACCATGGCTCACCCCCGCGGCAGTCGATCGAGTGGGCTCCCGACGGCTCGTATCCTCCCCGCCTGGATCCGGAGGTAGAGCATGGTCGTGCTGATCGCGGTGTGACCGAGCATCTCCTGGATCGTCAGGATGTCGATGCCCTCCTCCAGCAGGTGGGTGGCGAAGGAGTGGCGCAGCGAGTGGAAGCGGACCGGCCGCGTGACGCCGGACTCGGCGATGGTGGGGTGGAGCTGCTTGTAGATCGCCTGCCGCGTGATCGGACGGGTCTTGGGAAGGCCCGGGAACAGCCAGGGGCGGGGCGGGCGGACCTCCCTCCAGTACGCGCGCAGGGTCGCAAGCAGGCGATCGGGCAGGATGGCGATCCGGTCCTTGCGTCCCTTCGCCTTGTGGATGAACAGGATGCCGCGCTTGCTGTCCACGTCCTCGGTGCGGAGCCGGCACACCTCCGAGATCCGCAGCCCCGCGCCGTAGCCAGCCTCGATGAAGGCGCGCATCCGGAGATTCGGCGCGGCGCGGATCAGCGCGTCGACCTCCTGCAACGAGAGGATCGACGGCAGCCGCCTGACCTTCCTCGGCCACGGCACCCAGCTGACGACCTCGGGCCGGTCCAGCACCTGGCTGTACAGGAACTTCACCGCCGCGATGTGACCTCGCATCAGGTCCGGCTCCGCCTGCTTCTCCTCCAGCACGTGCTTGAGCCAGGCTCGGACCTCCGGCTCGCCCATCTCGCGAGGCGAGCGCATGTGGAACCGAACGAACGCCTTCGCGTAGCGCATGTAGGCATCGATCGTGGCTTGGCTGCGCCCCATCAGCTGGAGCTTGAGCAACATCCGGTCGGCGTCTTCGCCCATGTCGTGCACCTCGTCGCCGCGCACCAGGTACTCGGGGCGTAGGTGGCGACATGGTCACGATCCTCCCATCAGCGCTGCTCTTGGGGTCTGGGGCAGAGCCCCAGCTGCCGCGGCAGCGGCTTTGTCCAAT
>CAYRNR010000413.1:0-2474 GCA_964425605.1 uncultured Rickettsiales bacterium
CAGATCTCGCCGCTGCCCTCGCAGGCCGGGTCCTCGTCGCAGTCCCAGTCGTCGCAGTCGATGAAGCCGTCGCCGTCGTCGTCCACGCCGTTGGTGCAGTCCTCGGCGCCGCCGCAGGCCGGGTCGCCGGTGCAGTCGTAGTCGTCGCAGTCGATGAACCCGTCGCCGTCGTCGTCCACGCCGTTGGTGCAGTCCTCGCCGCCGGTACAAGGGCAGGTGGGCGCGCCGTCGCAGTCGAAGTCGTCGCAGTCGATGAAGCCGTCACCGTCGTCGTCGATGCCGTCGTCGCAGATGGTCTCGCGGCAGGACGCGTCGTCGTCGCAGTCCCAGTCGTCGCAGTCCATGAAGCCGTCGCCGTCGTCGTCCACGCCGTCGCCGCAGTCCTGCTCGAACATCCCGGCGCAGGACGGGTCGTTCTCGCACGCGAAGTCGTCACAGTCCACGTAGCCGTCGCCGTCGTCGTCCACGCCGTTGGTGCAGTCCTCGGTCGCGCACGCCACGTCGGTGTCGCAATCGAAGTCGTCACAATCGACGTAGCCGTCGCAGTCATCGTCCACGCCGTTGCCGCAGTCCCACTCCCAGGCTGCGGCCGGGGCAACGATCAACACAGCGGCGATCGCCGCGATCAGGGTCTCGATACGGGCCATCTCGTGTCCTCCTCCATCCACCGTGAGGGCGGGTTCGCCCCTTCCTACCGCCTCCCCAGCCCCGACGCAACATCGAAACCCGAACGGCGCCCCGACAGGCCCCGCGCCGTCCGGTTCTCCGGACAGATCCAAATCACCGGCGTCCGCTCACCCGGACGACTGCAGCGGGCGCCAGGATCGCCGATCAGGGCACGTCGGTCCTGATCGCACTTCTGGCACGGGGGTTGCTCTGGAAGACATCCGTCAATCCATCGCTTCTGGAGGAGGATGCCATGTTCGAGATGTTCACCGATGCAGGTCCATTCGCCTACGTCATCACCGCGCTGGGGCTGACCGCCCTGGGGCTCAACATCGTGCAGCTGGCGCGACGCCAGGGCCGCGATCTGAAGCCGTTGATCGTCGGGCTGTCCGCCGCGGCGCTGCTGATGGGGATCGCCGGCACCGGCGCCGGTCTCTACCAGGCGGGCAAGGCCATCGGCGCGCTGGAGTCCGTGGAGCGGGTGCCGACCCTGTTCGGCTGCGCCGTGGGCATCGCCATGACCACCACCGCCTTCGGAGCCCTCTGGGCCACCCTCAACGGGATGCTGGTCTCCATCACCCATACCGTCCGGGCGCGATAGACATGCCGCGTTGACCGGGCCGGGCGGGGGCGGGTGGGGCGCATTCGGGCGCTCAGTATCCGTCCCCGCCTTTTTTTCGAAACCCCACCTCGGTGCGCCTGTATCCCAGATCGGTCACCAGCTCGCGAAACCGGGCGTAGTCCACCTCGCCTTCGGGTAATCCCAGCTCGCAAGCCGTGAGCACCACCCGGTGCGCGTCCCGCACCAGTCGCACCTCGAAGGGACCGTGGTACTGGGCTTTCTTGGCCTCCTCCAACCGGAACAGCAACGCCGACGTCCGCTCCCGGATCGCCTTGCGCAACCGCTGCGGCACCTGTGACGGGAGCTCCGGGATGTGCAGGCCATCGACGAAGTCGTCGGTCAGGTGGGCCACGGTCTGGGTGGGCGAACGGCGCGGCTTGCGCTCGATGGAGTCGTCTTTCCTGGCCATGCGGGCACCCCTCCGCTGGATGCCCGGAGTCTATCAATCCTGCCGGGTCTGCAACACCGTCGCCGCGTTCACCGCGGCCGCGGGCTCACCCGCGAGCAGGACCAGCCCGATCGGCCACCTGCGGCGCGTCATCGGACCGCGTCCATGATGGCCTGGAAGATGGCCCCGGCCGCGCCGATGAGCAACGCGCCCATCAGGAACAGGACGTATCCGCCGAAGATCAGGGTGCCGACCGTGCTGATGGTCGTTCCGACCACGGCGCGGCCCATGCCCGAGTACTCGTCGGGCTCGCGGTTGAGCACACGAAGCGCCGAGATCCCGGCGGCGAGACCGGCAAAGGCGAACAACGCGGCGAGCACGGGGCCGGCCATGGGGCCGACCACCGGGATGATGGTGAGGCACGCGGCCGGCCAGGCGAGTATCCCGAACACGATCGAACGCGTGGCGTTGGGGATGAGTATGCGGTCGTCCATCGGCGATTCCCCTCGGGCCGGGCAGCCCCGGCGATCACAGTCCCATGAAGCGAGCGGCCACGACCTTCATGATCTCGTTGGTGCCGGCGAAGATGGACAGCACGCGCGTGTCGCGCCAGGCGCGGGCGATGGGGTACTCCTCGCAGTAACCGTAGCCGCCGTGCAGCTGCAAGCAGCGGTCGGCGACGCGCATGGCCATCTCGCTGGTCCAGTACTTGGCCATGGACACGTCGACCACCACGTTGCTTCCCTCCATGTGCTCGACGATGGTCTTGTCCAGGAACGTGCGGCCGAGCTTGATCTC
>CAYRNR010000414.1:0-2459 GCA_964425605.1 uncultured Rickettsiales bacterium
GCTTGTTGAACATGCCCTTCCAGATCAGGGCGGTGATGTAGTTGGGCACGGCCCAGGGGATGATCAGCAACACGCGGTAGATCCCGCGCATCTTCATCCACGGATCGCGCAGCAGCAGCGCCAGGGCCATGCCGATGGACACGTGCAGGGCCACGTTGAGCGCCGTCCACAGCACGGTCACGCCCAGGGTGAACCAGAAGCTCAGCGGATCGAAGATCGAGTAGTCCCGGGCGAACAGGATCGAGATGAAGTTGCTCAGCCCCACGAAGCGGTATTCGCCGGCGCGGTGAGCGAACAGGCTCAGCCCCGATCCCGTGACGAACGGCAACACCACCAGCAGCAGCATCGCCAGCACGGCCGGCGCGAGGTAGTAGTACGCCGTCTTGGACGCGCGCATCCGCTGCAGCACGTTGTCGCGGCGCACCCGGCGGCCCGCGTACCACGAGCCGAACAGGCACAGCAGGACGCTGACCACGATCAGCGGCACCGGATTGGCCGCCTCGGGCAGCGGGCGGTTGAGGATCTCGGCGCGGCGCTGGGCGAACGCGGCGCCCTCCTCGGGGGTGGCGGCGCCCCGCATCACCATGCGCAGGGCCGACGCCGCGGGCTCCCAGATGAAGCTCATCTGCGGACGGTTCGGCGTGGGCGTGCCCCGGTCCAGGCCCTCGGCGAATGCCGCGAGCACCGGATCGTCGTAGGTGTGCGGTCTCGCCAGCACCTGCTTGCCCACCTCGACCCGCAGCGCGTCGTAGGCCGGGCTCGACAGCTCCAGGGCCGCGGCCATGGCCGCCTCGGGGTGGCGGGCGTGGGCCGACACGTACACGGTCTCGACGCTCATCAGGGGCCGGGCCGGCTCGGGCAGCGGGGCCACCGCGCGAGGCGTGTCGTCCTCGAGCTGGCTGAGGAACCACGGCCCGTTGATCACCATCGCGGCCTGGCCCTCGTTGAACAGCTGGGCCACCAGCACCGACGTGGGCTCCTCGGGGCAGATGCGCTCCACCATGACCGTGGAGTGGGCGAACCGCAGCATTTCGGCCATGGCCGGCGTGTCCAGGGTGATGGTCCCGGCGTCGTCGAAGAACTCCCCGTCCGCGCCCAGGAACCAGCCGGCGTTGTGGTAGAAGTCCGTCGCCTGATAGGCCAGCCCGTAGACGTCCCCATCCGTGAGCTGCCTGGCCAGGGCGACCATCTCGTCGCGGGTCTGCGGCGGGGCGCTCACCATCTCGGGGTTGTAGAACAGCGCGGCCACCTTGCAGGCCACGGGCAGGCCCCAGTCCCGGCCCTCGTAGCGCACCCCCTCGGCCGCCGGCGCCAGGTAGCCGTCGGGCAACTGAACCGGCGCGAGCAGGCCCGCGTCCACCCAGCCGCCGATGGTCTCGTGGGCCGGGTAGATGAACAGGTCCGGCCCGTTGTCCCGCGGGATGGCCGAGCGCAGCTTGGAGCTGTAGTTGCCGTAGGGGATGAACTGGGGGTTCAGCGGCAGGTCGGGGTGCGCGGCGTTGTAGCGCTTCACCGCCTCGACGAGGCCGTCTTGCTCCGATCCGCTGTAGGCGTGCCACAGCAGCAACTCGTCCGCCGACGCGGGAAGCGCGAACGCGAGCGTCAGCGCGAGCAGCAGCGTGGTGATGCGGTGCACGCCCTACTCCCGGATCGCCTCTTCCGACTCGGGGTCGAACAGGTGGATGCGCTCGCAGTCCGCGGCCAGGCCCACCGCGTCGCCGGCCCGCAGCGAACCGGCGTCCTCGGCCGGCACCTGGGCCAGCACGATGGTCTCGCCGACGCGGCAATGCAGGTGGCTCTCCCAGCCCAGCGGCTCGATCACGTCGATCTCGGCGCGGATGGGGGCCTCGGCCAGCTCCGCCAGGCTCAGGTCGTGGGGGCGGATCCCCACGGTCACCGGGCCGCGCCGCACGTCGCGGTCCAGGAAGAGCTTCACCCCGTCCGCCGAGGCGTGGCCGTCGGCGGCCTCGGCTGCCAGGAAGTTCATCTGAGGCGCGCCGATGAAGCCGCCCACGAAGGCGTTGGTGGGCCGCGTGAACAGCTCGTCGGGGGTGCCCACCTGCTGCAGCCAGCCCTGGTGGGTCACCGCGATACGGTCGGCCAGGGTCATGGCCTCCACCTGGTCGTGGGTCACGTAGATCATGGTGGCGCCGAGCCGGGCGTGCATCTTCTTGAGTTCGACGCGCATCCGCGCCCGCAGTGACGCGTCGAGGTTGCTCAGCGGCTCGTCGAACAGGAACACCTTGGGTCGCCGCACGATGGCGCGGCCCATGGCCACCCGCTGGCGCTGGCCGCCCGACAGCTGCTTGGGCAGCCGGTCCATCAACGCCGTCAGATCCAGCAGCGCCGCGGCCTCGGCCACCCGCTGGGTGATCTCGGCCTGGGGCATCTTGCGCACCCGCAGCCCGAACGCCATGTTGTCGGCCACGGTCATGTGCGGGTACAGGGCGTAGGACTGG
>CAYRNR010000415.1:0-2423 GCA_964425605.1 uncultured Rickettsiales bacterium
TTCCTGGAGCACGACGACGCCAACCGCGCGCTCATGGGCTCCAACATGCAGCGCCAGGCCGTCCCGCTGGTGCGGACCCAGGCGCCCTTCGTGGGCACCGGCTTCGAGAGGTTCGTGGCCCGCGACTCCGGCGTGACCCTGCTGGCCCGCCGCGGCGGCACCATCGAGTACGTGGACGCCAGCCGCATCGTCATCCGCACCGAGGAGTCGGGCGACGAGATCGGCAGCGAGGTGGACATCTACCACCTCGTCAAGTTCCGCCGCAGCAACCAGAACACCTGCATCAACCAGAAGCCCATCGTCCAGATGGGGGACCGGGTGGACGCCGGCGACGTGCTCGCCGACGGTCCCGCCACGGACACCGGCGAGCTGGCTCTGGGCCAGAACGTGCTGGTGGCCTTCATGCCCTGGGGTGGCTACAACTTCGAGGACTCGATCCTCATCTCCGAGCGGATGGCCAAGGACGACGTGTTCACGTCCATCCACATCGAGGAGTTCGAGATCGCCTCGCGCGACACCAAGCTGGGCAAGGAGGAGATCACCTGCGACATCCCCAACGTGGGTGAGGAGGCCCTCAAGGACCTGGACGAGTCCGGCATCGTGCGCGTGGGCGCCGAGGTCAAGTCCAGCGACATCCTGGTGGGCAAGATCACCCCCAAGGGTGAGACCCAGCTGTCCCCCGAGGAGAAGCTGCTCCGCGCCATCTTCGGCGAGAAGGCCGGCGACGTCCGCGACACCTCCCTGCGCGTGCCCCCCGGGGTGCAGGGCACGGTGATCCACGCCCAGATCTTCAGCCGCGAGGGTGTGGAGAAGGACGAGCGCGCCAAGCAGATCCAGGAGGAGCAGATCGCGCGCATCCTCAAGGACAAGCAAGAAGAGATAAAGACCCTGTACGCGTCCGCGCGCGTGAAGCTCTGGCGCATCCTCGAGGGCAAGAAGTCCGGCGCCAAGGTCATCGACGACAACACCGGCGACGTGAAGATCAAGCGCGGCGGCGCGTTCGAAGAGAGCTTCGCCTGGACCCTGCCGGTGCACCGCTGGTCCGAGGTCTCCGTCCAGAAGGACAAGGGCGCCGAGGACGAGATCCGGTCGCTGATCGACGCGGTCAATGAGCAGACCGATCTGCTCGACGAGGTGTTCGACCAGAAGATCGCCCGCCTCAAGCGCGGCGACGAGCTGCCCCCGGGCGTGATCAAGCTGGTCAAGGTCTACATCGCCATCAAGCGCAAGCTCAGCGTCGGCGACAAGATGGCCGGACGCCACGGCAACAAGGGTGTCATCTCGAAGATCCTCGCCGAGGAGGACATGCCCTACACCGCCGACGGGCAGCCGGTGGACATCGTCCTGAACCCGCTGGGCGTCCCCTCCCGCATGAACGTCGGTCAGATCCTGGAGACCCACCTCGGGTGGGCCGCCAAGGGCATGGCCGCTCGCGTCGCCGCGCTGATGGACACCGGCGCCACGGCCAAGCGGATCCGGGCGTACATCGAGGAGTGCTTCGGCAGCAACCGGGCCATCGCGGACTTCGTCAAGACCGCGAACGACGAGGAGGTCATCGCTCTGGGGCGCAAGCTCCGCAAGGGCGTGTTCCTCGCCAGCCCGGTGTTCGAGGGCACCGCCGAAGAGGAGATCCGCAAGGGTCTCGACAAGGCCGGACTCCCCGAGAGCGGCCAGGTGATCCTGTTCGACGGCCGCTCGGGCGAGGCCTTCGACACCAAGGTCACCGTGGGCGTGATGTACATGCTCAAGCTCCACCACCTGGTGGACGACAAGATCCACGCCCGCTCCATCGGACCGTACTCCCTGGTCACGCAGCAGCCCCTGGGCGGCAAGGCCCAGTTCGGCGGCCAGCGACTCGGAGAGATGGAGGTCTGGGCCATGGAGGCCTACGGCGCGGCCCACGCGCTGCAGGAGTTCCTCACCGTCAAGTCGGACGACGTGGCGGGCCGGACCCGGATGTACGAGTCCATCGTCAAGGGTGAGAACATGCTGGAGGCGGGGCTGCCCGAATCCTTCAACGTCCTGATCAAGGAGCTGCAGAGCCTCGCGCTCAACGTGCAGCTCGTCGAGGAGAAGGACGTGAAGGAAAAGGCAATCCACTAGCCGCCGGCATCGAATGTCAGGCCAGGTCGGGAAGCCGGCCGAGGAGAGCGTCTTGAGAGACATCTACAGCCTCTTCGAGAAGCCCAAGGATCCGCTGAACTACATGGCGGTCCGAATCTCCATCGCCAGCCCGGAGATGATCCGCGGCTGGTCCTATGGAGAGGTACGCAAGCCCGAGACGATCAACTACCGGACGTTCAAACCGGAACGTGACGGGTTGTTCTGCGCCAAGATCTTCGGGCCGGTGAAGGACTACGAGTGCAATTGCGGCAAGTACAAGCGCATGAAGCACCGTGGCATCACCTGCGAGAAGTGCGGCG
>CAYRNR010000416.1:0-2416 GCA_964425605.1 uncultured Rickettsiales bacterium
TTCTCGCCGCGAGAAGACTCAAGACCAGACTTGACCCCTACTCCTCCAGATCGAGGCCCTTCACCCCATCCAGGATCGCGTCGGCGAACTGGACCTGGGGCATGCCCTTGGTGAGCTCGGCGCCAGTGAGGTCGGCGCCGGAGAGATCCGCGCCCAGGAAGCGGGCGAGCTTGAGGCGGGCGCCGCGCAGGTCGGCGCCGCTGAGGTTCGCGCCGAGGAAGGAGGCGCGCTCCAGGTGCAGGCCGCGCATGTCGAGGCCGCTGAGATCGACTCCGGAGAGCCGGGGGTAGTCGGCAGCCACGAGGGCCAGGATGAGCTCCTTGCGGGTGATCTCGGCCATGGATGCATCCTCCTTGACGTTGACAGCTGGCTTTCGAGGGTAGTCAATGGAACCCATGCCGCGCTACATGACTCGACAGGGGTACGACGCGATCCAGGCGGAGCTGGACGATCTGTGGACCGTGAAACGGCCCTTCGTGGTCCAGCAGGTGGCCGACGCCGCTGCCCTGGGCGACCGCTCCGAGAACGCCGAATACATCTACGGAAAGAAACGCCTGCGCGAGATCGACTCGCGAATGCGCTACCTCCAGCGCAAGGTCCAGGACATCACCGTGGTCGACCTCGATCAGCAGAAGCAGGTGGACTTCGTCCAGTTCGGGGCCGTGGTCCGTATCGAGAACGAGGAGGGGGAGGAGCGGGTCGTCCGCCTCGTGGACAAGGACGAGTCCGAGCCCGGGGCCGGCCGCATCAGCATCCAGTCCCCCATCGGGTCGGCGCTGATGGGCAAGCGGGAGGGGGACGTCGTCGAGGTCCGCCTCCCCAAGGGGCTCGCAGAGTACGAGGTCCTCGAGATCCGGTATGGAGACGGCGACCCCTAGCCTGCGTACACCCCCGAGAAGTTCCAAGACCAGACTTGACCCCTTTGGGATTGTGTTCTCCGCTTGCCCCGCAGGTGCGAGTGCGCGAAAATGCGCAGATTCTCAGGGTGTTCCTGCCCGCTGGCGAAGTAGTTATCCAGGAGTTGCCTCATGGCCCCCAAGCTCTCGAAATCCCCCATCGGCTCGGATCAGACCGACGCCAAGTTCGAGCTCCGCACCTTCATCTTCATCGACAGCATGCAGCCCCAGCTGGCGCAGTTCATCGCCAAGGACAACCGGGTGTACGACCCGAACGAGTACGACGCGTCGATCCTGCTGGAGCTGGCGCCGGCCATGGAGATCCACCGGATGATCGACCTGGCCCTGAAGGCCACGCGCGTGCGCCTGGGATCGGTGGTCACGGAGCGGCACTTCGGCCTGATGCAGATCCAGCACCCGGAGCAGGGTGAGGTCATCGCCGCGGGTGAGGCCGTGCTGGAGACGACGGGGTTGACCACCTACGACCGGGCCCGGGTGAAGATCCTCACCAAGAAGATCATCCGCGGCATCGAGCAGGACCACGCCATCTTCTTCACCGGCACCTCCAAGGGGTACATGGTGCTGGCGGGTGACTCGGTGTTCATCTTCGAGGTGACCCCCGCGGCCTACCTGGCCCTGGCGTGCAACGAGGCGCTCAAGGCCGCGAACATCAAGCTGATCAGCCTGCGGCCCTTCGGCGCCACCGGGCGGTTGGTGCTGGCGGGTGCGGAGTCGGAGATCGACTCGGCCGCCGAGGCCGCGGTCTCGGTGCTGGAGAAGCTCAACCAGGAGCTCGACGAGCACGGCGGCGGCGACCACGACGACGCCGCGTACGCCCGCTAGGACGGTTCGAGGGCGCGATGCCACACACACGGACCCCCATTGCCGCGGGCAACTGGAAGATGCACGTGTCGCCGGGCGACGCTGTACCCCTGGTGCGGTCGATGCGCGATCCGCTGGGCCGCTTCAGGGACGTTGAGGTGGTGTTCTTCCCCACGGCGCTGGCGCTGACCACGGTGAGCGAGATGCTGCGCGGCAGCCCCATCGCCGTGGGCGCGCAGAACTGCCACTGGGAGGCCAAGGGCGCGTACACCGGCGAGATCGCGGCGCCCATGCTGCAGGGGCTGGTCCAGTACGTGCTGGTGGGCCACTCGGAGCGCCGGGCCCTGTTCGGGGACACGGACGAGGCGGTGCGCCGCAAGGTCGAGGCCGTGCTCCGCGCCGGGCTGACGCCGATGCTGTGCGTCGGCGAGGAGCTGGCCGAGCGCGAGGCGGGCCAGACCACCGACGTGGTCGCCCGCCAGGTGATCGCCGCGCTAGATGGATTGGCCGTGCGCCCCGAACGTCTGGTCGTGGCCTACGAACCCGTCTGGGCCATCGGCACCGGCAAGGCCTGCCCGCCGCACACCGCCAACCAGGTGGTCGGCGGCGTGGTGCGCGGCGTGCTGAGCGAGCTGTTCGGCAGCGAGGTGGCCGACGGCATCCGCATCCTCTACGGCGGGAGCGTCAACGACACCAAC
>CAYRNR010000417.1:0-2415 GCA_964425605.1 uncultured Rickettsiales bacterium
TCGTAGGTGACGAGCTCGGTGATGGAGAAGCAGTCGTGGACCTCCATCATGCTGATCTCGTCGCGGGGGTTGGTGACGCCGGCCTCGGCGTAGGCGCGCTCGCCGGCGCGGCGGGTGGTCTCGACGTGGGTGCCGTCCCAGCCGGGGAGCATGAGCTCCTCGCCGGAGGTGACTGCGATCTGCAGCGCCTTGACGAGGACGGGGTCCTTGCCGAGCTCGGCGGCGACCTCGGGGGTGGCGACGATGGCGCAGGCGGCGCCGTCGCTGACGCCGCAGCAGTCGAAGAGGCCGAGGGGATCGGCGACGATGGGGGCCTTGAGGATGCGCTCGACGCTGACCTCGCGGCGCATGTGCGCCTTGGGGTTGAGGGCGCCGTTGGCGTGGGACTTGGCGGAGACGTGGGCCAGGGCGGTCTTGCCCTCGGTGCGGTCCAGGCCGTAGCGGGCGAAGTACCTCGTCGCCATCATCGCGAAGGCGCCGGGGGCGGTCATGTTGGGGAAGGTCAGGCGGTTGCTGGTGCCGAGGGACTCGCCGAAGTCGGGGAGCCCGCCGTAGCCGGTGTCCTTGAGCTTCTCCACGCCGATGGCCACGGCGATGTCGCAGGCCCCGGAGGCGACGGCGTAGCAGGCGCCGCGGAAGGCCTCGGTGCCGCTGGCGCAGAAGTTCTCGACGCGGGTGACGGGGACGTAGGGGAGCTTCAGGGCGATGGCGGCCGGGATGGCGCTCTTGCCCAGGTTGACCTCGTCGAAGCAGTTGGCGAGCCAGGCGGCGCCCACGTCGTCGCGGGTGATGCCGGCGTCGGCCAGGGCCTCGGCGAAGGCGTCGACCAGCAGGTCGTCGGCGCCCTTGTCCCACAGCTCGCCGAACTTGGTGCAACCCATGCCGATGATGGCGACCTTGTCACGGATGCCCTCAGCCATCGTTCTGCTCCTCTCGTGCGACCTGCCGAAGCGGCCGCGCCTTCCAGAAGTAACCGCACAGCCCGCGCGCGACGTCGTGGTACTTGCGCCTGAAGGTCATCTCCACGGGCTGGTCCACGGCCAGCTCGTCGAGGGTGCAGTCGGTGAAGTCGACGAACAGCTTGCCGCCGCCGTCCATGTCCACCGTCCCGTAGATCTGCGGTGGCACGGGGGTGAAGGCGAGGTAGTCGCCCGTGACGGTGAAGATGGTGCCGCGCCGGTCGGAGAACCGGTGGGGCGCTCGCTCGTCGGTGACTCTGCATTCGGGGTTGACGCAGGTGCGCTGGGGTGGGAACTGGGCCGTTCCGCAGGCCTGGCAGCGGCTGCCCACCAGGCCCATCACCCGCTTGCGATCCCGGTAGAGCACCGACAGGGCCGAGGGTGCCTCGAACTCGCCGCGGATACCCTTCTCCACGGGCAGGATCTCCCGGAAGACGCTGAACTTCTCGTAGGACCCGAGCTCGACGCGATCGGCCAGGTGCCCGGAGATCGCGCGGCGCGCCGGCAGGTTCGCGATGGCGTCGGTCACCTCCAGCACCATGACGTCGCAGCCGTTGCCGAAGGACGCCACGAGCAGCTTGTCGCCCGGGGAGGCGTCCTCGAGGGCGGCGGCCAGCATCAGCAGCGGGTGGGCGGCGCCCGTGTCCCCGACCACGTCCAGCAGCGGCGTCTGCAGCTGTTCGGGCGTCACGCCGAGGCGCTTGCCGATGCCCATGTGATCCCGCGCGAAGCGGCACGGGAAGATCACCTTGGCGAAGGCGTCGATGGGCAGGCCGACCTTGGCGAGCATGCCCTGGATGGCGCCGGGGAGCAGCTTGCCGTACCCCTCGACCTTCACCCAGCGCTCCTCCCAGCCGCGGTCGTACCTGGCCTCGGCCGCGCGGTAGGTGTCCACCATGTCGAAGGAGACGCTGTGGCTGGCGACCAGGGTGGCGATGGCGTCGCCCTCGCCCACGAGCATGGCGGCCGCGCCGTCCCCGTAGAGGTGCTCGGTGCTGCCGCCGGGCTTGCCCATGCGGCAGTCGGCGGCGCCCACCAGGACCTCGGTCGAGGAGCCGGCGTTGGCGGCGTCGAATGCCGCGAGCAGCGCCGAGGTCCCTGCGCGGTGGCACCCGCCGAAGTCGGCGGTCCGCACCTCGTCGGCCAGGTCCAGCGCGCCGGCGACCAGCGCGGCGCCCTGGCGCTCTGCGAAGGGCAAGGTGGTGGAGCCGAGGTACAGGCCCGTGACACCGCCGCGGTCCCGATCCCCGAGGCAGTCCACCATCGCCGCGACGGCCATGGTCAACGCGTCCTCGTCGTGGCTCGCCACGGTGCGCTCGCCGCGGGCCAGACCGTAGGTGGCGGGGTTGAACCAGCCCATGGCCTTGAACACGAGCTTGCGATCCAGGCGGTATCGGGGCAGGAACCCGCCGTACGACAGCAACCCAATCATGGAGTTCTCCTTGTCCTTGTGGGC
>CAYRNR010000418.1:0-2414 GCA_964425605.1 uncultured Rickettsiales bacterium
GTCGTCCTCATCAATACCCAGGCCCAGGCGCAGTTCGCCGCCGCGATCCTGCAGAGGCTGACGGCCCCGGATCTGGAGGCGTAGGGGTCAACTCTGGTCTTGAGTCTTCTCGCGGCGAGAATCGCCGCGAGAAGACTCAAGACCAGACTTGACCCCTAGGAGCCGTCGGGGGTGGACTGGGCGATCTCGTACGCCGACTCGAGGCGTTTCTCCCACGTGCTCATGATCTGCAGCCAGGCGAAGACCGTGGTGCTGAGGGCGGCGAGACCGAACACGAGGACCTGGAGCCGCGGCGTGCCGGAAGGGGCCAGCCACGCACCGAGGGCGGTGATGAGGGCGACGTTCAACGCGGTCGAACGCGCGATCCGGACACGGCTGCGGACATAGTCGAGGAAGGTGATCATGTCGCCACCGTGGAGGCGCACGTACATCCGCTTCTTCCCGTGCTCCTTGTCCTCCTTCTTGCCGAGGATAGGGCCCACGATCTTGGTGAACAGGACGTCGGCGACCTTGTCCACGACCACGCCCGCGGAGTAGGCGATCCCGAGGACGGTGAACGACATCAGCGGAGCCCAGGACTGGATGGCCTCCCAGTCGAACTTCGCGGCCTCGGCGGGCCCCACGATGATCAGCAGGAGCATGCCCATCCAGATCACGGCCTGGATGCCCACGAGCAAGATCTCGATGAAGACGGCGGTGGTGGCCATGGTCAACCCTCCTGACTCGTGTCCCAGACGCGCAAGATGGCGCGGGTCCTGGGGGTGACGCGGTCGCTCCAGTGGCCGGCCAGGAGCTCGTCGAGGGGGACGAGGACCAGGCCGAGGCTCTCCTCGGGATCGAACAAGAGGGCGTCGAAGTCGGCGGCGTCGATGGCCATCTCGTAGAGGTGGTGTGGGACGCCGGGGCCATCGGCGGAGAAAGCGGTGGGGCGGAGTCGCCGGGCCTGCGCGGCGAGGGTCCCCGAGAGCTCCTCCTCGCCCAGCTCCCGGAGCAACGCCTCGAACGGTGCCTCGCCGGGATCGAGGTGACCGCCCAGGAACTCCAACCTCCCGTGCTTGCGCTCTCCAGGCGCGCGCTTGCGCGACATGAGCGCAAACGAGCGACCGCCCTGCTCCAGGGTGATGCGGATCTTGGAGACCTGATCTTCGTGGCTCATGTCACCCCCCTCAGGGCTGGTACCAGGGACACAGCCGCGTCGGCACGGCAAAGGAGTGGGCGAAGTCGTTGTCCAGCTCGGGGCCCACCGGCAACGGGACGCCGAAGGTGCCGTCGTTGTTGCCCAGCAGCGCGTGGACACGGCTGGGGGGTCCCCATACGCCGCCGGTGTGGACGCCGACCATGATGTCCATGTCCCCGTCGAAGTCGAAATCGAAGGTACGCGCGGAGGCCGTGGCGCCCGGATCGTCGGAGCACCCCGTCTCGCAGCTGGTGTTGATGTCGAAGGCCTCGATGGACGACGGGCTGAACTGGCCGGGGCCCGTGCCGGGGTAGATCCACGCCTGACCGGCGTCGCCGTCGTCGTCCAGCCCCATGAGCACGTCGCCGATCCCGTCGCCGGTGAACTCGCCGAAGATCATGGAGTTGGCCGGAGACTGGTCGCCCGAGGTGTTGTGGGTGAAGATCGAGACGGGGTCCTGGAAGGTGCCGTCGCCGTTGCCGGCGAGGTAGTACACGGGCATGGGCGCGTTCCCGCCGTACGCGTAGTGCCCCATGATGATGTCCTTGATGCCGTCGTCGGTGACGTCCACGGCCTGGTAGGCCATCTTGACCACCCACTGGTTCGCGATCACGTCGGTGATGTCGTTGGCCTCGACGCGGGTGAACGCGCAGGTGTTGCCCGGCTGGTCGGACTGGGGGCAGGTGGCGTTGTGGATGTCGCCGTTGTTGATGTAGGTGACGAACTTGGCCCACTCGAAGTTGCCCGGGCGGTAGTACTCCATGGCGACGATGTCGAACAGGTCGTCGCCGTTGACGTCGTCCACCACGCCGTGCATGGCCGTCTCCACCTCGCCGAGGTACACCTGGGCGAAGTTGGTGGGGTTGTCGAAGCGGTAGAAGAACCAGACCTGGTGCAGATCGGTGACCTCGTCCGCGGCGGAGTGGGCGATGAAGTCCATCACGCCGTTGCTGTCGAAGTCGGCGATGTCGAACGACGTGTAATCCGCGCCGATGTCGTCGCCGATGCGCTCCCACGGCTGGAAGCTGCCGTCGCGGTTGCTCAGCACGTACTCGATGGAGCCCTCGTCGTTGCGCACCAGCACGAACTCGGGGAAGGCGTCGCGGGGGTAGGGATCGTACAGGTCGTCGATGCCGTCGGAGTCGGTGTCCGCCTGCAGCGGATCGCTCATGCGACAGTCGTTGCCGTAGACCGCCTCCTCCACGTCGAGGATGCCGTCGTCGTCGTCGTCGGTGTC
>CAYRNR010000419.1:0-2413 GCA_964425605.1 uncultured Rickettsiales bacterium
TGGCGGTGGAACACCTGGCTCCAGTAGGACCGGGACATGCCCAGGTGGTCGGCGAAGCGGCCGTGGGTCAGGTGGGCGCGGTCGAGCGCCTGCTGCACGGTGGCGGGCCTGATGAAATAGCGCGTCGTCTGCATCTGCATCTCCTTCCAATCCAGCGCGACTCACATGCGAATACGTCAGCATGGAAATCGGACTTGAACAGCAAGAATCGCTCCCCACATCCCGTGGGGGAGCGCGGGAAGTGACGTGATTTCAACGAGGTAGGCGCGGGAACCGATTTCTACGATGGGGGAGTGCGCGGTAAGCGTGGGGGAGTAGTGCGGGTACCGATTCTTCGGTGTGGGAAGTTGGCGATATTCCAGCGTTTTGCCTGCGGGAAGGGCTTGGGGGAGCGATGGGGGACCGTTCCAAGCTGGATCGAACACGACCGGCGATACGGTGGGTTCATGACTCAAGCCAACTCGAAACCAATCGGCCCCACCCGAAGCAACCTGGCGCGACCAGGTCGTATGGGAACCCGGCTTGAAAGGAGCGCACCATGAAAGGCGAACGCTATCTCACCACCGACGAGGTGGCAGACCGCACACGGCTGGCCAAGGCCACGATCTACAAGCTGGCAGCGACCGGGGAGATCCCCTGTCAACGCCTCCGACGACGGCTCCTCTTCCCTGCGAGTCAACTGGAGAACTGGATCCGCAACGGCGGCGAGGCGGCCCGCACCACGACGCAGACGCGTCCGTAGCCGGACTATCCAGGACTTTGCTGGTCATTCTCCCAGTGCCCCTGATATCCTCCGAGCGCCCTCCGGTACGGCACCGGAAGGGGGCCTGATGGCCACGCTCTTTTACAGGAAGGATCGCGAGGAGTACTGGGCTCACGTGATGGTGAACGGCCGACGCGTGCGCCGCAAACTGCACCGCAACAAACGGGAAGCCGAGCAGAGGCTCGCTGCGCTTCTCCTGGAGCTGCGCAGCGCGCAGCGACCGGATCGGACGGACGACCAGCTCACCCTCGGAGAGTTCGCCGAGCAGGAGTACTTGCCCTGGGCGAGGGCCCACAAGGCCGCTGCCACGGTGAACCGCGAGGACCTGGCCGTGAAGACCTGGTCCGACATCGTCGGCGACGGGCCGATGGCGTCCATCACCCGGCGCCAGGCCGAGCGCTACCGCACGGTCCGGCGAACCAGGCCGTCGGAACGGACGGGGCGACCGCTCAGCGCACGCTCGATCAACCTCGACGTCGGGGTGATCTCCTTCATCCTCGGCAAGGCCGTGGAGTGGGAGATCCTGGCGGCCAACCCGCTGACCGGCCTCAAGCGGCTGCCCGAGAACAAGAAGACGCCGCGATGGCTGACCAGCGAGGAGGTCGACGCGCTGATGGACGTGCTGCCGGACCGGCTGCGGGCGGTGGTGGTCACGGCGTTGAACACCGGGTTGCGGCGCGGCGAGCTGCGGAGGCTGGAGTGGTCCGACGTGGACCTGCAGCGCCGCGTGCTGATGGTCCGCCACAAGGGCGAGGAGCACACCAAGAGCCGCAAGGAGCGGGTGGTGGACCTCAACGAGGTGGCGGTCGAGACGCTGCGCCTGCACCGGGTGGACTCGCGCCAGACGTTCGGCAGGGTGCCGGGTGAGGTCTTCGTCACCGAGGACGGCACGGCGATCGGCAACAACCTGCTGCGGGACCTCAAGGCCGTCTACAAGCTGGCCGGCATCGAGGGAGCGAACGTACACACCCTGCGGCACACCTTCGGCGCCCACGCGGCCATGGCCGGGGTGCCGATGCCGACGCTCAAGGAGCTGATGGGACACGCGGACATCAAGACCACCATGGTCTACGTCCACGTGGACCGGCAGCACCAGGCCGAAGCGGTGAACCGGGTCTCGCTGGGCACGCCCCGACGGGAGGCCAACGTGGTGCCGATGACGGCTGCGCGAGGGGCCGCGTCCGGGAGTGAAACCGGGGTCTCGCGATCGAGAATGCCACCAAAATGCCACCAAACCACCGTTTCGCGCGCTGGGGAGGTGCAACGAAGGAGGATGTAAGTGGTTGGAATCAGGGTGTGATCACGCTGGCGCGCCCTGCAGGATTCGAACCTGCGACCTACGGATCCGAAGTCCGTTGCTCTATCCAGCTGAGCCAAGGGCGCGCGCGGGCCGAATGGTAGCCAATTTCACGGAAGACGGGTAGCCGCTCAACGCTTCATGCCGGGGTGGCGTTTGCCGCGGCGCTTGGGGCGGGGGTTGGCCTCGGGGGTGGAGGTGAGGCGGTCGAGGGCGCGGGAGATGGGGATGGCGACCATGCGGGCGTGGGGGACGAAGCGGTCCTGGGGGTTGGTGTCGGAGAGCAAGGTGGTGTTGATGGCGACGAGGCGGCCGTGGGCGTCGAAGACGGGGGCGCCGGAGTAGCCGTTGCA
>CAYRNR010000420.1:0-2395 GCA_964425605.1 uncultured Rickettsiales bacterium
GGACGTGGCTGTACCGGGTGGTGGTCAACCACTGCAAGAACAAGCAGGCCCACCTGGCCCGGCGACAGCGCATGCGCCACGAATCCATCGACAAGCCCAGAGCCCTGGAGGAGGGCGAGGTGAAACGAGAACTGCCCAGTCACCGGCCCGGACCCGAGGACGCGGCCCTGGCGCTCGAGCGCCGCCGCATCCTCGAGAAGGGGCTCGAGCAGCTGGGCGAGGACCACCGCACCGTGATCGTCCTGCGGGACCTGCAGGGGCAGGCCTACGACGAGATCGCGGCGACCCTCGGGGTCGCGCCGGGTACGGTGAAATCGAGGCTCCACCGCGCGCGGACGGAGCTCAAGAACCTGGTCGGCAGGATGCTGGCCTCCATGGCGGAGGCCGAGAGCACGTGATGGACCACGACACGATCCAGGAGCTGCTGTCGAGCTACATCGACGGTGATCTGTCGCCCGGCGAGCGGTCGGAGGTGGACGCCCACCTCGCCGAGTGCGAGGCGTGCCGCGAGGAGCTCGCGCTGCTGGAGCTGACCCTGGCCGCCCTGCACGATCTGCCCGAGCTGGAGGCCCCCGCCGGGTTCACCGACGCGGTGATGGACCGGGTCGAGGCCGAGTCCGGCGCCGATGCGGGTGCCGAGGTCGTGCCCATCACCCGCGCCCGGCGCAGGGTGCCGGTGTGGGCGCCGATCGCGCTCGCGGCTGCGGCCTGTCTGATGGTCGGGCTGGTCTGGGTGGCCTCACCGTGGAAGCTCGTCACCGGGGACCGCGCTGCAGAATCCGCAGCGCCGGTGAGCCTGGCAGAGGCGGTCCAGCAGGAGGCCCTCGACGGGCTGGCCTCGGAGGACGAGGAGCGGTCCGCGGAGAAGTCCAGGTTCGCCCGGCGCGAGGCGGGCGCGGAGGCCGAGCCGGCCGAGCCGGCCGCGGACATGCCGATGGAGCCGGAGCTCTCCCTGAACGATGCGCTGGCCGACCTGGAGGCCGCGGGGGACGCCGACCAGCGCGTCGCCGCCGCGCGCCCCGCCACCCCCGGGGTCGTGACCCTGCCCAGGGACGAGGCTGCCGCGGTGACCGGCGGCGGCGTGGCCGACGGAAGCACCGCGACCGCGGACCGCGGGGACGCGTTCTATACCCGGTGGGAGGAAGACGGTGACGCCCTCGCCTCGGGCGAAGGAGAGTCCGCGGGTGAATCCCGGAAGTCCGCGGAGGAGTACCGCGCGGAGGAACGCGGGGAGCGCCAGGAGCAGAAGCGGGGGGTGGAGGAGCGGGAGCGGCTGGACCGCGAGGAGGAGGCGTTCCGCCAGATCTACGGCGAGGACCTGGAGTCCGACGAGAGCAGCGGCGACGCCGTGGCCGACATGGGCGTGCTCGAGGAGGCCGAGGAGGAGTCGCTGCAGTACGACGTGACGGCGGGCCTCGCCTTGGGGCCGTCCGGGTACGACAGCATCGACGACGCCGACCACTCCGACGAGGACCTCGACCTGCTCGACGTGGGTGAGTACGAAGATCGGCTGGCGTCGGACACGCGTTCCGTGGCCGATCGCGACCTGGATCGGACCCGGCACAAGTCCCGCTCGGAGGCCGACTTCTCCGTCGAGGAGGCCGACGACGAGGCGCCCGTGGCCGGGGTGGCCAGGTCGCGCGAGTCGCGCAGAGACGGTGGCCGGCGTGACCGCGGCGGATCGGCTCGCAAGAAAGCCGAACAGGCCCCTGCCGAGGCCCCCGCGGCGGCCGCGCACGAGCAGGCCTATGCGCCGACGACGGAGTCCGTGGCCGCGCCCGAGGCCACCGAGGCCGCGCCCGCCGGAAGCGCCGAGTGGACCCTGCAGACCACGGACGCGACCGTGCTGTACGGGCTGTCCCAGGTGTGCGCCCGGAGTGAAGGGCTGGACTGCCGCTTCGTCTCGCCCTACACCGGCCCGGTGAGCCTCAACGCCCAGCAGAACTACCAGGTGATCGAGGCCACGGTGCCGGGGGCGACCTACGACGATCTGCAGATCGCGCTGCGGAGCCTGGGCAGCCTGCTCGTGCGCACCGAGGACGTGGCCATGACCAGCCAGGGCGACCTCGTCGTGGTCAAGATCATCGTCGAGTACCTGCCCTGAGCCCTTCACCCTTCATTTTGTGGGAACCTTTCGCCCGGCCCCCTGTCCATAGGAGGCATGGAAACGCCCCAGACAACGATTCGGGAGGATTCGCCATGACCCGCTGGATGGTCACCCTTGCCGCCCTGTTCCTGTTCGGGACACCCACGATCGCCTCGGCCCAGGGGTTCCTGATGCCGCCGTCGGACATGCCCAACCAGACGTTCACGCTGGAGACCCAGCGGGTGCTGGTGGCCGTGGACGAGGGGGTGGCCTCGTTCCAGGTGGAGCAGGTGTTCCGCAACAACACCG
>CAYRNR010000421.1:0-2364 GCA_964425605.1 uncultured Rickettsiales bacterium
ATGAAGTCGATGTTGACCGCGTCGAGGTTCATGCCCACGCGCACCGGGGAGAACTGGATCGGCCGATCGAAGTAGCCGCCGATGGTGGGCCGGGCGTTGTCCACCTCGGCCAGCAGCACCTTGCGGCCCAGCCCGGCCAGGTACAGGCCCAGCGCCGTCACCACGGTGGTCTTGCCCACGCCGCCCTTGCCGGACACGAAGATCAGTCGGCGCTGGGTCAGCTCGCGAAACATGGGGCTCCAGGGGTGCGGCAGAGGGGCCGGTTATAGCCCGACGAGGGGGGTTGATCCACCTAGAGAGGGCGACCCGTGGCCACCCAGGTGAGCTCGGGAAGGCCGCCGGCCGCCGGGGTCGCCAGGGTCTGCACGCCGCAGTCCATAAGGGCAGAGCCCGCCTCGGCCCAGGCCTCGTCCTCGGTGGACATCCAGTACACCTTCATCTCGTCGCCGCAGGTGTCGGGCGCGAAGGGGAAGATGGAGCTGTCGTTGTCGTCGCAGTCCCCGTCGGCGATGGTGTAGCCGTCGGCGTCGACGTCGCCGCCGCAGCCCTCGTCACGGTGCCCGTCGCAGTTGTTGTCCACGCCGTCGCCGCAGATCTCCGGCGCGTCCGGGTTGACGACCGGATCCTCGTCGTCGCAGTCGCCCGCGCACTCGCTGAAGCCGTCGAGGTCCAGGTCGTCGGTGCTCTCGTGGGTCACGCCGTCGCAGTTGTTGTCCAGGCCGTCGCACACCGGCATGGCGCCCGGGTGCACCGTGGCGTCGGAGTCGTCGCAGTCCCCGTCGGCCTCGGAGTAGCCGTCGCCGTCCAGATCCGGGCCGCAGCCCTCGTCGGTCTGACCGTCACAGTCGTTGTCGATGAGATCGGGGCACTGCACGTCGCCCCGCATGGGGACCTGCGCCTCGATGGGGGTCTCGGTGGCGGCGCCCCACACGTAGAACGCCCACACCCCGGTGACCTCCACGTCGGGGATCTCCGCGTACTGCCAGGCGGTGTCGGGCACCTCCACGGCGCCGATCTGCGGCACGCCGAGCACCCACTCCACGTCGTCGGGATCGAAGGTCAGCTCCACGCCGTCGCCCGCGGTCACGGTCTGTTGGCCGCCGGACAGGGCCTCCACCGACGGGATCTCGGGCAGGCAGACGTCGGGCGCGGTCAAGAAGCCGGTGGCCGGGATCTCGAACACCTTCAGCAGCCCGGTGTAGGCGCGCTCTTCGGGGTTGATGTGACCCACCACGTCGAACAGGCCCTCGCCCTCGTCCAGGCCGCCGAAGGTGAACACCCCGTCCGCGTTGGTGTTCTTGAAGATGCAGCTCTCCTGGCACCACGTGACCCGCACGCCCTCGAGCGGGGTGGTGCAGGTGATGTCGTACACGGTGCCCGTGAGGTAGGGCTCCTCGGGGGGCCCGGTGGTGTCGTCGTCGTCGCCGGTGTCGTCGTCGTCGTCGTCACCGGTGTCGTCGTCGTCGCCGGTGACGTCGTCGTCGCCAGCCGAGTCGTCGTCGTCGCCGTCACATCCCCAGCACAGCAGCGACAGGGACGCCAGGAGGGCCAACAAGGTGCGGTAAGTCATGGATCCACCCTAGATATCGAGATTTCGCACGTCCAGTGCGTTCTCCTGTATGAACTCGCGCCGCGGGTCCACCTCGTCCCCCATCAGCACCGTGAAGATTCCGTCGGCCCCCATCTGGTCGGCGATGCGCACCTGCAGCAAGGTCCGCGTCTCGGGGTCCATGGTGGTCTCCCACAACTGCTCGGGGTTCATCTCGCCCAGGCCCTTGTAGCGCTGGATGTCGTAGCCCTTCTGGCTGGCCACGCGGATGTGGTTGAGCAGGGCCCGCGGGTGGGCGAAGGCCAGGGTGTCGTCCTCGGCCACCAGGGTGAACGTGGGACCGCCCAGCTCCACCACGGCGCCCTGGAGTCGCCGCAGCTCCCGGACCCGCTTGGAGTGGAACATCTCCGCGTCGATCACCGAGCTGCGCCGGTGCCCCGCCACCTCGGTGACGAACTCCAGCGGTCGCGGGGCGTCCTCGGCGGCCTCGACCATCCGGGCCGTGTCGAGCTTCACGTCGGGGTAGGCCGTGGACATGCCCTCGGCCACCTGGGCCATCAGGGCCTCGAGCTGGGCCTCGTCGCGGAACGACAGGTCCTCCGGCGCCACCAGCAGCACCGACTCGAGCACCTCTGCGGCCACCCGCCGGTCCAGCCGCTGCAGCATCTGCTTGTAGGCCTCGATGCGATCCAGCAGCTCCAGCAGGGACGGCCCCGTGTACAGCTGCTCCTCGCTGGCTCCGCGCACGTGCAGGCCCCCCGCGCCCTGCTCGAGCACGTACTGGCTCAGGGTGCGCTCGTCCTTGACGTACACGA
>CAYRNR010000422.1:0-2349 GCA_964425605.1 uncultured Rickettsiales bacterium
GCAACAACAAATGAGAACGCGCTCCTCTGCCCGGGGGTGCGAGGAAGGTCGTTCACCGTGGGTATGACGATAGCGATAGCGGTGGCGGCGGCCCTGGCCGGAGGCGGCATCGCCTTCGTGATCGCGGTCCTCCTGGTTCGCCGGGACAGCGCCGCGCGCTTGGCCGAAGTCCGATCCGATCAGGAGAGGCTCCTGCAGGAAGCCTCGAACCGTGCCGAGAAAGAGGCCGAAGCCCGCCTCCAGACGGAGATTCGGTCCGCCCGTGACAAGCTGGAAGAAGACAACCGGGACGAGCGTCGCAGTCTCGAACAGTGGGGGAAACGCCTCGACCAGAAAGAGGAGAAGCTGGCCTCACGCGACGAAGATCAGAGCCAGCGCGAAAAAGAGGTCCGCGGCAAAGAGCAGTCCCTGCGCGACCGTGACGCCAACCTCACCACGCGCAGCCAGGAGCTGGATGCGAAGCTCGAAGGGGCGGAGCAGAAGCTCTCTGAAGTGGCCGAGATGTCCCGCGAGGAGGCGCGTGAGGAGCTCCTCAAGTCGGTGGAGAAGTCCGCCCAGGAGGACATCGCCCGGCGCCTCAAGGAGTTCGACGAGATCCTCAAGGAGGAGGAGGAGAAGCGCACCACCAAGGTGCTGGCCACCTCCTTGCAGCGGTACGCCGGCGAGTACGTCAGCGAGAAGACCGTGTCGGTGGTCGCGCTGCCCAACGACGAGATGAAGGGGCGCATCATCGGCCGCGAGGGCCGCAACATCCGCGCCCTCGAGGCGGCGACGGGCATCGACCTGATCATCGACGACACCCCCGAGGTGGTGATCCTCTCGGGCTTCAGCCCCATTCGCCGCGAGATCGCGCGCCAGGCCCTCGAGGCGCTCATCCGCGACGGCCGCATCCACCCCTCGCGCATCGAGGAGCTGGTGCACAAGGCCGAGCAGGACTTCAACAAGAAGATGAAGGCCGCCGGTGACCAGGCCTGCTACGACGCGGGCATCCACGGCGTCCACAACGAGATCGTCAAGCTCATCGGCGCGTTGAAGTGGCGCACGAGCTACGGGCAGAACCAGTGGCAGCACGCCCTGGAGGTCTCCCACCTCGCCGGCATGATGGCCGCCGAGCTGGGCCTGGATCAGAAGAAGGCCAAGCGCGCCGGCCTACTCCACGACATCGGCAAGGTCCTCGACCAGACGGCCGAGGGCTCCCACGCGCTCATCGGCGCGGAGTTCGCCAAGAAGCACGGCGAGAAGCCCATCATCGTCAATGCCATCGCCGCTCACCACGAGGAGGTGCCCCAGACCTCCCTTTACGGCGCCCTGGTGCAGGCCGCGGACACCATCAGCGGTGCACGCCCGGGCGCGCGCAGGGAGGTCCTGGAGAGCTACCTGCAGCGTCTGAACGACCTGGAGCAGATCGGCGCCAGCTTCCCCGGCGTCGACCGCACCTACGCCATCCAGGCGGGCCGTGAGGTCCGCGTGATCGTCTCCAACGGCAAGATCCGGGACCAGGACGCGGTGGTCCTCAGCCGGGACATCGCGCGCAAGATCGAGGAGGAGCTGAGCTACCCCGGTCAGATCAAGGTCACGGTCATCCGCGAGACCCGGGCTGTCGAGTACGCTCGATAGCTCTCCCTTCCCCCGAAAAAAACGCACGACGGAACGCCGAAATCCCCCGATAAATCAACGAATGCGCTCGGGCGGTGAAAAAACCTCCGAAAAGAGGGTTGACACCTACCGGGCTCCCGACTACTTTCACGCACCGCTGCGGCGCGGTGAAGCGCACCAAGGCGAATCGAGAAACTGGTTGGGCGAGAAGAAATCGCCAGAAGGACTCAAAAAACAGCTTGACCCGGTCAAAGGGATTAGCTAGAGTTCGTCGCCGGTTTGGATAGTCGGTCTTTGAAAACGAAATAGCAAGTTCGTCGATTCTGAGGAGTTTTCGGATCGAACGACCGCTCGAACCTTCGGGTTCGGGCTTTGAACTCTTTTAACTGGAGAGTTTGATCCTGGCTCAGAGCGAACGCAAGCGGCGTGCTTAACACATGCAAGTCGAACGAGAAAGCCACTTCGGTGGTTAGTAAAGTGGCGGACGGGTGAGTAACACGTGGGTAATGTACCTCTGGGATGGAGGATAACAGCTCGAAAGGGCTGCTAATACTGCGTACGACCCAACGGATGTGAGTCCGATGGGTGATAGGCTTCGGCCGACCGGAGATCAGCCCGCGGTCCATTAGCTAGTTGGTAGGGTAATGGCCTACCAAGGCTTCGATGGATAGCTGGTCTGAGAGGACGATCAGCCACACTGGGACTGAGACACGGCCCAGACTCCTACGGGAGGCAGCAGTGAGGAATCTTGCG
>CAYRNR010000423.1:0-2338 GCA_964425605.1 uncultured Rickettsiales bacterium
AACTCCGGAAACCGCCTCCGGAGCTCGGCCATGATCCGCCGGTGCACGTCCATGCGCGAGGCGCTGGCGTCCACCGCGGCGAACCGCTCTGGGTGCTTGTCGGCGCGGTCGAGGAAGCCCTCGCGCACCGACTCGTGGAAGTCGGCCTCCTCCTCCTCGATGCGGTCGAACAGCGAACGCGTGCGCACGCGCGCCAGACCGCTCTCGGCGGGGAGGTCCAGGAGGAACGTCAGGTGGGGCCAGCAGCCGTCCACCGCGGCCCGGTTGATACCCAGGACCCGCTCCTCGCCCAGCCCGCGCGCGACGCCCTGGTAGACGATGGAGGAGTCCACGAACCGGTCGCAGATCACCACCTTGTCCTCGTCGAGGGCGGGCCGGATGACCTTGTTGACCAGCTCGGCGCGGCTCGTGGCGAACAGGTAGGCCTCGGTCAGGTGGGTGAAGGACGGGGCCTCCTTGCCCAGCAGCAGACCCCGGATCACGTTGCCGAGCAGGGTCCCGCCCGGCTCCCGCAGGCACACCACGGTCTTGCCTGCCTCGCGCATCTCGTCGGCCAGCAGGGCCACCTGTGTGGTCTTGCCGCAGCCCTCGATGCCCTCGAACGTGATGAAGAAACCGCTCATATCGGGCGCGGAGTGTACCATCTAACGGTTCGGGTGGAACGCGATTCCGTCAGTTAAACGCGCGCGGAGGTGAGTGGTGATCGAGTTGGCCCGGCTGCGAACCGTCGCGAATCGACTCGGGTTCTGCGCCCTGGGCGCTGCCGAGGCGGTACCGGGAGGGGAGGGGGAGCACCTCGGCGCCTTCGTGGGGGAGGGGCGGCACGCGGGCATGGCCTGGATGGCGCGCGACGCGGCGCGGCGGGCGGATCCGCGGCAGGTCGTGGCCGGGGCGCGCTCCGTGGTCGTGCTCGCAGCCGCCTACGGAGGCGAGGACGGGACCGTCGCGCGGTACGCTCGGCGACCGGACTACCACGAGATCCTGTTGCCCGGCGTCGAGGCCGTGGCCGCGGAGCTGGACGACGCCGCGGCCCGCGCCTACGTGGACACCGGCCCCGTGATGGAGAAGGTCTGGGGTGTCCGGGCGGGGATCGGCTGGCTGGGGCGGCAGTCGCACCTGGTGTCCCGCGACCACGGATGCTGGCTGCTGCTCGGCGTGATCGTGACGCGCGCGGAGGTCGAGGTGTCGGCGCCGGCGCGGGACCTGTGCGGAGAATGCACGCTGTGCGTGGACGCCTGTCCGACCGGGGCCGTGACCTACGACGGCGACGGACCGCCGCGGTTCGACGCGCGCCTGTGCCGCTCGTACCTGACCATCGAGCACCGCGGTCCGATCCCCGAGGCGCTGAGACCCACGATGGGCACCGGGCTGTTCGGCTGCGACCACTGCCTCGCGGCGTGCCCCTGGAACCACTTCGCCGGCCGCGCCCTTCACCCCGGCCTGGCTCCGGCCCTGCCGGCGGACCTGGACCCCGCCGAGGTCCTCACCATGGACGGCAGCGCCTTCCGGCGTCGCTTCGCCGGGACCCCGGTGCTGCGGGCCCGGCGGCGGGGGCTGCTGCGCAACGCCGCCATCGCGCTGGGCAACGCGGGCGACGCCGCAGCGGTGCCCGCGCTTCGCCGGTGCGTGCAGGAGGAGGAGGATCCCGTGGTCCGCGAGGCCGCCAGCTGGGCGCTGGCGCGTCTGTCTACTCGTCGAGCTTGAGGCCGCCGAGCAGATCGCCCAGGGTGCCGAACTTGGCCTGCTGGGCCTCCTTGCGATAGTCCTCGACGGCGGCGCGCTCGCCCGCGGCGTGTTCGTCGCTGGGCAGCAGGCGGATGCGCCGTCGCTCGCTGTCCACCTCGGCCAGCTCCACGGTGACGGTCTTGCCGGGCTGGAACGCCAGGTGGGCCTGGGCCTGGTCCATGCCCAGCTCGCGGGCCGGGATGAGGCCGGTGATGCCGGGCGATAGCTGGACCAGCACGCCGAACGGGGCCACCTTGTCCACGGTGCCCTCGAGGAGCTGGCCGCGCATCCACGCCGGGACCACGTCGTTCCAGGGATCGCCGCCGAGGGCCTTGATGCTGAGCCCCAGGCGCCGCTTCTCCTGATCGACGCGGATGAGCTTGACGGTGACCTTCTCGCCGGGCTGGACCACGGAGTCGGCGTGTCGCACCCGCTCCCAGGCCAGCTCGCTGACGTGGACCAGGCCCTCGAGCCCCGGGGCGAGCTCCACGAAGGCTCCATACGCCTCGACGCGGGTCACGCTGCCGGCGTAGACCTCGCCCTCGACGAAGTCGGCGCCCACGGTGTCCCAGGGGTTGCCCTCGGCCTGCTTGATGCTCAGCGAGACCTTGCC
>CAYRNR010000424.1:0-2323 GCA_964425605.1 uncultured Rickettsiales bacterium
GTCGTCGTCGTCGCCCACGTTGTCGTCGTCGTCGCCCACGTTGTCGTCGTCGTCGGCGACGTCGTCGTCGTCCTCGTTGTAGGTGTCGTCGTCGTCACCCGTGTTGTAGCTCTCGCCACAACCGGCTCCGAGCAGCAGGCCGACGAGTGCGAAAATCAGCCAGGCGATGGTCCAGCGCGACATGGTTCTTTCTCCCTTCGAGGTCCCCGGGAGGGCCTCCCGGTACACTTCCTCACCATTCCAGCGCGCCATTTAAGCGGTCCTGGTCGCCCGTTGCAAGGGCATTCACGGATCGAGGGCCGAGGCGGAAGCGGCGACGGAGTCAGGGGGCCGGGGGCGGCGCGGTGCGATCGGCCAGGAAGATCAGGGTGTCGTCGGGGTTGAACGATCCCCCCGCATCGAAGAAGGGCGACTGCAGCTCCAGATCCACGTCCAGGGCCCGCCCCTCGGCGTCGAGGGTTCGCACGAACCAGCGCGCGCGGCGGCCGGGCACCTCGCTGCGGGTCTCGGCGATGGGGCTGTCCGCAGGCACCTCGATGACGTCCCGGATGAGGCGCGTCTCCCCCAGCATCGACTGGTAGAAGGCCACCACCGCGTCCAGGGTCTGGTCGGTCTCGTACAGCACCACCCCGGGATCGTCGGAGACGGCCGTGCGGTCGCTGACTGCAGTGGCGCCTGGGTACACGACCACGCCGTGGCAGGCCACGACGGCGTCCTCACCTTCGGAGGTCGCGACGGCCGGGAGTTCGATCCGCGTCCGCTTGCGCAGCGTGAACGATCCCCCCGACGAGATCCCCTCCTCGGGGCCCGTCATCAGGTTCAGCTTGTCGGTGACCTCGTAGTACTCGATGGCGTACCAGCCCAGCCCCAGGTAGGCCAGCAGCAGCACCAGGGTCAACGGGCGCACCCGGGGCGAGGGGGGATGGAGCGTCGCCGATGCCTGGGCGCGCAGGAACGAGTCGTACTCTGCGGTGTACTTGGCGAACACGATGCCACACTGGGTGCACTCTGTGTGGTACTCGGGCTGCTCGCACCCACACTTGGGACACGCACGCTGGCTCATGGCGGTCGACGGCTCCCCTTCCTCATGGAACCCGTCCAGGATACCGAATCCTCGGTTTCGACGCACGTTTGCCTCGTCGGGCCAAACGAAACGAGCCCCGGAGGGCGGGGCCTCCGGGGCTCGTGACGGGATTGGAGTGGGGGGCTAGTACATGCCGCCCATGCCGCCCATGCCGCCCATGCCGCCCATGCCGCCCATGCCGCCCATGTCACCGCCGCCCGGCATCGGGGGCTCGTCCTTGGAGGGCTTCTCGGCGATCATCGCCTCGGTGGTCAGCAGCAGGCCGGACACCGACGCTGCGTTCTGCAGGGCCGACCGCACCACCTTGGTGGGGTCGATGATGCCCATCTCGAACATGTCGCCGTACTGCTCGGCCTGCGCGTTGAATCCGTAGGATCCCTCGCCACCGTTGAGCACCTTGTCCGCGACGATGGAGCCGTCCTGGCCCGCGTTGGAGGAGATGATCCGGATGGGCTCCTCGATGGCGCGGCGGACGATCTGGACGCCGAAGCGCTGGTCGTTGTCCGCCTCGAGGCCCTCGAGGGCGGCCAGGGAGCGCAGGAAGGCCACGCCGCCGCCGGGGACGATGCCCTCTTCGACAGCCGCGCGGGTCGCGTTGAGGGCGTCCTCGACGCGAGCCTTCTTCTCCTTCATCTCGGTCTCGGTGGCCGCGCCGACATAGATGACGGCCACGCCGCCGACCAGCTTGGCCAGCCGCTCCTGGAGCTTCTCGCGGTCGTAGTCGGAGGTGGTGTCGTCGATGCGGACCTCGATCTGACGCACGCGGGCCTTGATGTCCGCGGCAGCGCCGGCACCGTCGACGATGGTCGTGTTGTCCTTGTCGATGGTGATGCGCTTGGCGCGGCCCAGGTCGGTCAGGGCGGTGTGCTCGAGCTTGATGCCCAGGTCTTCCATGATGGCCTTGCCGCCGGTGAGGATCGCGATGTCCTCGAGCATGGCCTTGCGGCGGTCACCGAAGCCGGGCGCCTTGACCGCGGCGACCTGGATGGTGCCTCGGATCTTGTTGACGACCAGCGTGGCCAGGGCCTCGCCCTCGATGTCCTCGGCGATGATCAGCAGGGGCTTGCCGGTCTTGGCCGTGGCCTCGAGCACCGGCAGCAGGTCCTTCATGTTGCTGATCTTCTTCTCGTGGATGAGGATGTACGGGTCCTCCAGCACCACCTCCATCCGCTCCGCGTCCGTGACGAAGTACGGGCTGAGGTAGCCGCGGTCGAACTGCATGCCCTCGACGATGTCGAG
>CAYRNR010000425.1:0-2307 GCA_964425605.1 uncultured Rickettsiales bacterium
ACTTTGCTCTTACTTAGGGTGCCAGTCCATTCAAAAAACATTTCTAATTGAGTATGGAAGTAGATGTGATTTAATTTCTGTAATACTTGGAGGGTTGAAAAGTGAAAAAAATTATCATTATTTCATTTTGTGCTATGTTTCTAATGGGTTGTATAACCACTGAGAGAACTTATCAAGGCGGAGCCGTGGGCGGAGCCGCCTCTGCGGGCTTGTTGCCCATGTCCGGCAGGTCACCGCTGGGGCCGAGGCTGGCTGCGCGGGGCTTGTCGGCGTCGGGGCGAAGCACGGGCGCGATGACGGTCTCGGCCTCGGAGGGGTCGAAACCCAGCGCCGAATCTCCGGAGAGATCCACTCCGCACGACATGCAAAAACGGCTTCCATCACGCGCCTCGGCGCCACAGCTCGGACACTTCATCGCATCGTCCTTCCTGAATGAGGGGCCCGTTCGCCGGCTCCCCTGGGACCGGTGGAAGGGTGATCGTACACAAACGAGGGTTTCGAGTCACGCGCGGGCGAGCGGACACGGGGAGGCGCTAGCGACGGCCGCGGGGACTACCCTTGCTGGACCTGCGGGAGGGGGTCGGGCCCTTGCGGGAGCGGGGGGTGCCGGGCTTGCGGGGCTTGCCGCGGGGCTTGCCGCGCGGCGGGCCGGTGGGAGCCTTGGCCTGACGATCGAGGAGGCGCTGGAAGGTGGTGGCCCCCTCCCCTTCGGCCATCTGGATGAGCCCCTTGACCTCTTTGCCGTCGAGGAGGCGGAGCTGGCCGCGGGGGAGGCCGCCGAGCTCGAGGCCGCCGATGGACAGGCGGCGGAGGCGCAGCACGCGGTGGCCGACGAACTCGATCATGCGCCGCACGATCCGGTTGCGGCCCTCGCACAGGGTGATCCGGAGCCAGCTGTTGCGCTCGCGGGCCTCGGTGACGGTGACCACGGCCGGGCCACAGCGGCCCCCCTCGAGGGGCACGCCGCGGCGCAGGAGCTGGAGCTTCTTGGGGGCGAGCACGCCGGTGATCTTGACCTTGTAGGACTTGGGCACCTTGAAGCTCGGGTGGGTGAGCTGATGAGCCAGGTCGCCGTCGTTGGTGAACAGCAGCAGGCCCTCGGTGTTGAAGTCCAGCCGGCCGACGGGATCCACCTTGCCGTGGTAGCGCGTGCCGTCGAGGAAATCGACCACCGTGGGCCGATCCTCGGGATCGTGGGTGGTGGTGAGGAAGCCGGCGGGCTTGTTCAGGGCCAGCACGATCCGGCTCGGCTTGCCCGGGAGGCGCTTGCCGCGGACCTTGACGTGGTCCCGATCCGGGTCGACGACGCAGCCGGGCTCGTCGATGGTCTGCCCGTTGACGGTGACGGCGCCCTCGGCGATGAGCCGCTCGGCCTCCCGGCGCGACGCGATGCCGCGCTCGGCGATGAGCTTGGTGACCCGCATGACTACTCCGTGTCCTTGGGTTCCTCGGAGGGGGCGGCGTCGCCGTCCTCGAGGGAGCGGTCGTCGAAGAGACCCTCCTGCTCGCCGACGGCCAGGTCGGCGAACTCGCGGAGGGAGGGGAGATCGGACATCCGGCTGAGGCCGAAGACCTCCTGGAAGCGCCGGGTGGTGCCGTAGAGCATGGGCCGGCCCGGCTCGTCCTTGCGGCCGACGATGCGGAGCAGGTCCTTCTCGAGCAGGCTGCGCAGCACCACCGAGGAGTCGACGCCGCGGATGTCCTCCACCTCGGATCGGGTGGCGGGCTGCTTGTAGGCGACGATGGCGATGGACTCCAGCGCAGCGCGGCTGAGCCGCACGGGGCGCTTGCCGGTCAGGGCGCGGACCCAGGGCGCGTTGTGGGGCGCGGTGCGCAGCCGGTAGCCGCCCGCGACCTCCGTGAGGCAGATGCCGGAGGACCGCTCCTCGAGCTCCCGTTGCCACCCCTGCAGGACCTCCCGCACGTCGTCCGCGGGGACGTCGAGCAGTGCCGCGATCTGGGCGGCCGTCAGGGGTCGATCCGCGGCGAGCAGGAGGCTCTCCACCACCGAGGGCAGCCTCCCGGCGGGGACCTCCGGGACCACGTCGGCCGCGGTGTCGCGGGGCTCCAGCGCGCTGGCTCGCCAGGGAGGAGTCTCCTCCTGCGCCGGCGCCAGCGGCAGCTCGGTGACGCCGTTGTCCTCTTCCGCGCTCATACCAGGGCCACCTCTCCCGGCACGGGCAGGTCCTCGGGGGAGCCCACGTAGTTCAGCCGCAGCTCGATGGGTTCCAGGTGACCGCCCTGCTCGATCGAGACGTACCGCATCCGGACCATCTCCAGCAAGGCCAGGAAGGTCACGAGGATCTC
>CAYRNR010000426.1:0-2290 GCA_964425605.1 uncultured Rickettsiales bacterium
ACGAGGCCGCCGCCGTCGGAGCAGTCGTTCTCGTCGCTGACCACGATGATCGAGAGGTTGGCGCCGTCGCGGATGAAGCCGTCGTTCTCGTGGGTGGCCAGGGGCGGCGTGACCGCGGCCACCGCGGCGGAGAGGCCGCGCTCGATGGGATACCCCTCGGTGCCGACGCCGGTGATGTTCTCGAAGAAGGCCGTCTGGTAGAAGGGCGTGTCCGGGGTGATGATCTCGGGATCGCCCTGGAGCCGGCCGCGCTGCGCGGGGTCCACCATGTCGGTGGTGACCACGCCGATCTGCCAGTCGGAGTTGGTCTCCTCGATGTTGGCGATGAACTCCGAGAAGTTGTTGGCCACGTCGGCCTGCTCCTCGGCCATCGACACCGAGTTGTCGATGACGAACAGGATGTCCACCATGGAGGAGGGCTCCTGGTAGAAGATGTCCTCGATCATCGACCCGCGGAAGTTGTAGTCCGAACACGCGCACACGACCAGCAGGGCCGTCGCGGCGATCCCACCTGAAATCCTCATCGACATCGTCCCTCCCGTCGCGAAACAACGGGTTCGGCGGTCGCCCGGTTTTCCTTCCCCGGACGATCGCGTGTAGAACACATCATAACCGATGCTGCAGGTTTCCCCATGACACCAGGTCTCGCCCTCCTCCGCTCTCTCCTCCCCGCCGTCCTGGTCTGTTTCGGCGTCCTGACGCTGGCTGCGCTGCCCCGCGCCGCGGCCGCGGACGCGCCGGCGGTGCTGTTCACCGGCGACGTCATGGGGGAGATCGAGGCCTGCGAGTGCACCGGCCAGCCCTTCGGAGGCGTCGCCCAGCGCGCCTACCTCGTCAGCGAGCACCGGCGCGAGTCCGGCGCCCTGGTGCTGGACGCGGGCAACCTGCTGTTCCGCTCCCTGGTGCCCGTGGGTCCGGACGCGGGAGACTACCGCAAGGTCAACGCCCTGGTGCTGGTGGACGCCTACGGCCTCATGGCCGTGGACGCGGTCAACGTGGGCCCCCGCGATCTCGCCGCGGGCCTGGACTACCTGCAACGGCTGCAGCGCCGGGCGTCCTTCCCGTTCCTCTCCACCAACCTCGTGGACCCGGACACGGGGGCCCCGGTCTTCACCCCGGAGCTGGTGATGAACCGCGACGGCTCGACCGTGGCCATCCTGGGGGTCCTCCCCGGCGACATGGAGGGCCGCGGCTACGTCACCACCGATCCCCTCGACGCGGCGCGCGACGCGGCGGCCGCCGCCCGGGAGGCCGGCGCCGATCGGGTGGTGTTGCTGTCCGCGCTGGGCCTGGACGGCAGCCGCAAGCTCGCCCGCAAGGTCCGCGACATCGACGCCGTGCTCGTGGCTGGCGAGCGCTCCCACACGGATCCCCCGCCCCGCGTCCGCGGCACCCCGGTGGTCGCGCCGGGCAGCCGCGGCAAATTCCTCGTCGAGGTGCTCCTGGCCGATCCCGTCACGGAGACGCGGTTCATCCCCGTCGAGCGGGGCGGTCCGGTGGACGAGGACGTGGAGGTGCTGGTCGAGGAGGCGCGTGTGCGCCAGACGAGCCCGTATCTGCTGGAGGCCGGGCCGGAAGCGGTGCCCTGAGTATCGGGGGCGGGGAGGGCTACGCCCTCACTCCCAGAACCGGATTTCACCGATGGACGTGTCGTTGTAGCGACGGCCCAGGTTCACGCCCTCGATGGTGAACTTGGCCCAGGTGATGTCCCTGCCGCCCAGGTCGAGGAACTGCCAGTCGGGGGAGTCGTCGAGGGTCCACGTCTCCGACGAGCCGTCGCTGAGCCTGACGCTCAGGCGCGAGGGCCGGCTGGAGTAGGAGAACGACTGCTGGTCGTAGGCATCGCCGATGACGATGCCGACGCGCTGGACGCTGCGGCGGCCGCCGAGGTCGATCTTGACCCACTCGCCCACGCCGCCCCCCTCGTCGGTGAAGTTGCGGGTGGCGTCCATGGCGATCTGGGACGACTGCTGGCCCTTCTTCTTGTCCTCGGAGTCGGACTCGCCCGTGCCCTTGCCCTCGCACCACATGGAGTCCACGAAGGTGTCCACGAGGTTGGACGCCACGTAGTCGTCGCCCTCGAGGGTGGAGCTGGCCGAGGCCGTGGTCCCGGTGACGTATCCGTCGGACGAGTCGTCGAGGAACCGGATCTCGGAGATGGCGATCTGGTCCCACGAGTTCCCGTGGTGCAGCCCCTTGAAGAAGATGCGGATGTTGTTCGCCGAGTACGACTGTTCGAAGCGGATCACCTGCTTGCCGTAGGTGTCGGCCACGTCGACGACCTCCTCGG
>CAYRNR010000427.1:0-2264 GCA_964425605.1 uncultured Rickettsiales bacterium
TGCTGATCTTCGCCGCGCTCACGTCGGCGATCTCCCTGCTCGAGGTGGTCTCGGCCACGTTCATCGACATGCTGGGCTGGACCCGGCGCAAGGCCGCCTGCGTATCCGCCGGCGCGGTCTTCGTGCTGGGTGTCCCGTCGGCCCTCGCGGGCAGCGGCAAGTTGTTCGGGGAGTGGTCGACCCTCTTCGGAAAGAACTTCTTCGACACCATGGACTATCTGGCGTCCAACTGGATGCTGCCCATGGGAGGCCTGCTGATCGCCCTGTTCGTGGGCTGGTTCATGAACGCGGATCTACGGCGGGACGAGCTGCTGGCCGGGACCCCCGAGGGGAGCCGAGGCTTCTGGATGGGGATCTACAACGCGTGGATCATCGCGTTGAAGTTCGTCGTGCCGGCGCTGGTGTTCCTGGTGCTGCTCAACAAGATCGGCGTCCTGCCGACGGAGCTCATCGACGGCCTGTTCGGCGCCGCAGAAGCCACCACAGACTGACCCCCGACAGCATCGCCCAGCGCCCGCTCGTGGCCGGGCTCGAGCTGCATTCACAGCCACCGCCCGCCCGCGTCGGGTTCTCGTTGATCGGAGACGTGTCGTCGTCGTCGCCCGTCGTCGCCGAGTCGTCGTCATCGCCCGGGATCGCGTCGTCGTCGTCACCGAGGGTGTCGTCGTCGTCCGCCACCGTGTCGTCGTCATCGCCCGCGCTGTCGTCGTCATCGCCCGCGCTGTCGTCGTCGTCGCCCGCGCTGTCGTCATCGTCGCCCGCGCTGTCGTCGTCGTCGCCGGCGCTGTCGTCGTCGTCGTCCCCGGGGTTCCAGCCCGACTCCGAGCTGTCCGAGGGGCCCCAGCAGCCGCTGTCGTCGGGGTGGTCGGTGTAGCCGTTGCCGTCGTTGTCCAGGCCGTCGTCGCACTCGGTGATCGCCACCTCCACCTCGATGGTGTGCGACTGGGTGCCCGACGTGGACGTGGCCCAGACGGTGACCTCGTGCAGGCCGGTGGTCTCGGCGGAGCAGTCCCACTCGCCCTGCCAGACGTCGGGGGCGACCTCGACCATGGGGTAGTCGGCGGCGCCGTCCACCTCGAAGACCACGGACACCACCGTGCCCGGATCGAAGATCAGGGCGCGGACGGGGTTGGCCATCTGGTAGGCGGAGACGGGATACGAGTAGGGGTTGGTCCCGCCCAGGGAGGTGTCCGTCGGGGCCGTCGCGAGCACGATGGGCCAGGTGCCGATATCCACCCCGCGCGCGGCCACGCCGTCGTGGTCCACGGCGAAGACGCCGAGGTTGTTGCTCCCGGACCGTCCCAGGGAGTCGAGGTTGAAGTGCAAGGTGGCGTCGCGCCACTCCAGGTCGTGGTCGTGGGAGTGGCCGTTGCCCCACAGCGACACCTGGTGATCGGCGAGCAGGTCGAGCATCTCGGACTCGCCGTAGTCGAAGCTCCAGCGGGGGTGGTGGGTGAAGACGAATGCCAGGTTCGCGCTGGACCAGCTGGTCAGGGCGTCCTCGAAGAAGTCCAGCTCGGCCTGCTCGAGCCCCTCGGAGTCCAGCCCAGGCGTCGAACCGTCCGTGTCGGCGGTGTTGAGGCCGACGAACAGGTAGTCGCCGAAGGGGAACGCGTGGACCCAGCTGTCGTGCCAGGTGCCGGTGAACTGCCCGGTCAGGGAGTTGCCCAAGTAGTGGGTCGCGCCGGCGTCGGTGTAGGTGTCGTGGTTGCCGCTGATGTCGTGGAAGAAGGTGACGTCCATGCCCCAGGCGTCGATCACGGAGCGGTACTCGTCCCACTCGGACTGGTACTGCATGATCGGGATCAGCAGCCCGTTGGTGGCGTCGACGATGTCGCCGGTGAGCACCACGAACTCCGGGAGCACCGCGTCCACGGTCTCGCCCACCACGTAGTCCAGGTTGTCCGTGTCCTGGGTCCCGTACAGCCAGTCCTCGCCCACGTGGGAGTCGGAGATCTGGAGGAACCAGAACATCTCGTCGGTGTCCTCGAGGTAGCGCGCTCCGAACGGATCGATGGCGTGCGCGGGGGCGCACCAGCACGAGACGACGACGGCGAAGACCCCCCACGCGCAGCGACTCGGGACACGGTTCGCGCTCATCGGTGCTCCTTCCTGCCGACGAATCCTAGCAGGCACGCGCTATACTCCCCAGGCTTTCGAGGAGCACACGATGGACAGATTCGGCAAGTGGCTCGGCTTCGGATTCCGCCACCTCCAGGACAACTGGCAGGCGCACATCGTGCCGGGGCTGGTGTTCTTCGGGG
>CAYRNR010000428.1:0-2263 GCA_964425605.1 uncultured Rickettsiales bacterium
TGGAGTGGCCCAGGAGGCGCTGGACGAGGCGCAGGTCCTTGGTGGCCCGGTAGACGGTTAGTCCGCAGGTGTGCCGACTGGAGTGCAGGGGGCGGTGCTCGACGCCGGCTCGGTCCAGCGCCGCCGTCCAGCGCTTCCAGACCGCCGAGCGGGTCATCGGGCTGCCGGTTCGGCCGGGCAGCAGCGGGGCGTCACCGTCCGTCTCGTAGCCGGCGTTCTTCATCCAGGCGAGGTACTCCTTCAGCGGCTTGCGCAGCGTGGTGGGCAGCGGCACGTCCCGGGCCTTGCCGCCCTTGCCGCAGCGGACGTGGACGCGGGGCGGCTGACCGTGGAGCAGGGCCAGGTCGGCGATGGTCAGCGTGCACAGCTCGGATGCGCGCAGGCCGGAGACGATCGCCAGGCGGATCAGCATCGCGTCGCGGACGGGCAGCCGGTGGCCACGCGCTCTGGCGACGATGGCCTCGCGGTCGAGCAGGTCGAGGAGCCGGGCCGTCTCGTCCGGCGTCAGGTACTTGTGGCGGTCCAACGTAGTCATCGCAGCTTGGGCCTCTCGTTCTCTCCTCGAAGGGGTCTTGGGTCGGTCATCCTCTCGTCCCGGCTCCACTGGCACCAGCCGAGGTGGGCCAGCAGCCACAGCGCCTCCATCGGCGGCAGGCCGGTCTGCTCCGACACGGCCTCCTGGCGCTGGAAGACCACCTCCGGGATGCGCACCTCCCGCCGCGGGAGGCTCGGCACGTTCGACCTGGGCCTCCCTGGCCGGCGCGGTGTCCGGGTCGCCTTCTTCGCCGGTCTCGGCGCCGGTCTCGGCGCTGGCTTATTCGCCGAGGTCTTCGTCAGAGGTGTCGCCGTCGTCTTCCGGCGGGAAGGTGCTGGCCTCGCCCTGGGGTCCATGGGACTCGCCGTCCGGGCCGCGGGTTCCGCCGCGACGGGGCTGGACGTGCTCTGCCGGGGCTCGTCCGCGGGAGGCAGCCAGTCCGCGTCGTCGTCCTCCTCGACGTGGGAGGACCACTGCGGGCCGCGGAGGCGTTCGAGCTGCGCCTGGGCGGCGGCGCGGAGTTCCGCCGGATCAGTCCTCGTCGCCGTCATCGTCCCATCCCGGGATGTACGCCTCGACCGAGCCCGACGGCGGTGCGGCCGGCATCGGACTGCTGCCCCCGGCGTGCCGCCACGCGGCGCCAGCGAGGATCTCGATCCCCTCCAGGTAGTCCCTGGCCGCTCCCCGCCGCGGGATGCTCCAGACCGAGCGGCCCGCCGAGTGGGCCTGCGCGATGGCGCGCGCCGGGGGGAGTGGATCGGGCGCGAACTCGATGCCACGGTCGAGCGCTTCCTCGATCGTGTAGACCTCGTGCCGCCAGTCGTCGTTCGACAGCCTCGCCCCGGTCTTGATCAGCACGATCCGGCAGGTGTCGGGAGCCGCCAGCAGCGCCGCGACGTTGTTGCGGGTGGAGTCGGCATCGAACACCGGGACGATCACCAGCGTCCCCGGCAGCCGCATCCCTCTCCGGGACGGGGCGGTGTCGACGATGGCGAGATCGATGGTGCCCAACCGGTCCGGGCGGCGGTACAGCACGTCGGCGGCCTGCGGGCCGGCCAGCCCCGCGCAGACGACGACGCCCTCGCCACGCTGGACGAGAGCCGGGTCGGGGTCCGCGGGCCGCACGCCGAGCCGGGCACGAGCGTCCTGCTGGACGTCCGTCGCCAGGAGACCGACCCGGAGCCCGGCGAGCGCGAGCCTTTCGGCGAGCGACACGGCCACCGAGGTCTTCCAGACGCCGCCCTTCCAGGCGGTCAGGACGACGGCAGGGACCTTCGGCTCGGCTGAGTCGACGGCATCGGCCGTGAGTGGATGGGGGGGCAGTGAGCGGGCGGTGTTGTGGTGTTCGCGAGGTCTGGTGCTGTGCATCTGTCTCTCCTTGGCCGGCTCGATCCGGTTCAACCCGGGTTTGGCCGGCGTAACCCGGGTTATTCCCGTCGCAACCCGGCACATCTCGACCGTATCCCGGTTTCTGGAGTGCTGGAAGACGTTGCTTGTATCCATCGTGTGTCCTGGACACATTGGAGTCGTTTCGGAGCGGAGTTCCTCGGTTCCAAAGGCAGTCGAAGGGTGCGAATCCGTTGCCGGATGAGGAGTTGCTGGCGTTGTTCCTGGCCCTGCGGGGTCCGGGGCCCAAGAAGCCCCGCGGCCCCGCCCGAGACACCCCCTCTTTAGAGGGGCGTGTCGGTTCGTCATCGACTTCTCTGGTGGATGATCGCCCGCAAACCC
>CAYRNR010000429.1:0-2259 GCA_964425605.1 uncultured Rickettsiales bacterium
GCGACCCTCAGCTTGGAAGGCTGATGCTCTACCACCTGAGCTATTCCCGCCCGTTCGCTCCCCAAGCACTCGCCTGCGCTGCGGTTCGGTTGGCTGGTGGAGGGGAGAGGATTTGAACCTCTGTAGGCGTCGCCGGCGGATTTACAGTCCGCTCCCTTTGACCACTCGGGCACCCCTCCGTGCCAGCCCGACCAAAGTCGATAACCGAACTATGCAGCACCCGACGGTGCGAGATTCAAAGATCCCTGGCACTGGAGCTGGCGGTGGGACTCGAACCCGCAACCTGCTGATTACAAATCAGCTGCTCTACCTATTGAGCTACGCCAGCGGAGTTCGTCGTCGGACCTCGTCAGAAGCATGCCAGGCGAAAAGTCGCGCCATTATGGGAATGTGACCTCGGGCTGTCAAGCGATATTCGGGCAGAAAAATCGAGTTCGGTCCATCGATTGGCTCGGATCTTGCGCTGGCTTACTCGCCGCCCGCCTGATCGACCTGCGTCTCTGCATTCTGCCCCTTGGCCTCGCCACTGAGGATGCCGAAGGACTCCACGGTCAATGCGCTCAGCTGAATGCCGTTGCGCGAGAATCGGCGCTCGAAGGGCACTGTAAGGCCTTCGGAGACCTGACGGTAGTCACCGAATGCGTAGGTGATCTCCCCGGCCACCGAGGCGAAGGAGGCCTCCAGGGGCAGGTGGGTTCCGGCCTCCAGCACCATGCGGACCTGCTCCTGGTCCGCCTCGCTCGAAGAGCGCACCACGATACCCTTGGCGTGATCCTCGGGGTCCAGCCACTCGCTGATCAGGGCGCTGCGCACCTCCTCGGGGAGGGCCTCGATACCCTTGGGCGCCAGCTCCAGCGGCACCTGGAACAGGGCCGTGGGCGAGAAGTCGTCGATGCGCTGGAGCACCTCCCCCGCCTCGAACTCCGTGCGCTCGCCGTCCACCTCCACCCAGCCGCCGTCCGTGCCGGAGTGGGCCACGCTGTCCACGCCGGTCCCGTCCAGCACCTTCACCTTCAGCTCCACCGAGCCGTCCAGCCCGTGGGTGTAGATGTGGTGCGCCGTGTAGTCCGATCCCGATCGGGGATCGTGGACCTCCATCTTGTAGATCAGGCGAAAGCCCGGCAGACCGAGCAGGGCCTCGTGCCCCCCCTTGGCGCCGCCCAGCGCCTGCGAGGCCGCCTCGACGAGCGCGTCCGCCGACTGTAACTCCGCCGGCACCTCTTCCTGTTGCCGCTTGGCTTGCGCCGAACCGGCGACCGTCACCCCGACCAGCGCCACCGCGGCCCACGTCCACTTCCACGTCCACTTCTGCATCCACTTCCCCTTCCACATCCACTTCACGCCCTACACTCCCTTGGTCCGGGAGTTCACGGACCCCGTCTGACCGGCCCATGATATACGCACCCCATGGCCATCCGCTCCCCCGAACTCGATCAGGTCGTGGACGAGCTCCGCCCGCGGCTCCTCGGCGCGCACCTCCAGGAGGTGCGCGTGCCAGCCGCGGACCGGGTCGTGTTCTCCCTTCGAACCCCCGGGGACACGATCCACGTCCTCGCCGTGGTCCAGTCGGTCCACGCCCGCCTCCACCCCATCGAGCGCCCGCCGCGCAACCCTGCCCGCGCCCTGACGATGCAGGGCTGGCTCCGCAAGACCCTCCGCGGGACCTGCGACGAGGTGCAACGCGTCGGCTCGGATCGCGTCGTCCGGCTTCGCTTCGGCGACAGCACGATCCTCCTCGAACTGACGGGCCGCCACGGCAACTTGTTCATCCTCGACGGCGAGGACGTCGTCCTCGCCTCCCTGCTGCGCAACCGCTCGCACCTCCGTCCCCTGGACCCGGGGCAGCGCTACGTGCCCCCTGCGTCCGCGCCCCCGGCCGCGAAGCCAGCTCGTTTCTCGCCGCCCCGGGTAGGGGCGCAGATCGCCGAGCACTACGATCGGCTCGAACGAACGGAGGCCCTGGACACCCGCCGCCTCGGCGCGGTCCGCGTGCTGCGCAACGCCCTCAAGCGCCTGCGCCGCAAGGCGGCCCGCCAGCGCGCCGAGACCGATCGCGCGGGCGAAGCCGACGCGCTGCGCCGGCAGGCGGACCTGCTCAACGCCCACTTCGGTCAGCTGAGGCGGGGCATGGAAACGGTGGAGCTCGACGACGTCTTCGAGGCCGACTGTCCCCGGATCACCATCCCCCTCGACCCCGCGCGCGATCCGCGCGATCAGATAGAACGTCTATATAAAGGCGCGCGCAGGATGGAGCGCGGC
>CAYRNR010000430.1:0-2225 GCA_964425605.1 uncultured Rickettsiales bacterium
CACCGTGGGCTCGACCGTGGTGCCGTCGAAGTTCTCGATGAAGTTGACGGTCTCCTTGTCGATGTCGCGCAGCATCTCCTCGGCGATGCGGGTCAGGCGGCACTCGGTGTATCGGTAGGCGGCAGCGGGGTCGCCGTCCACCGAGCCGAAGTTGCCCTGACCGTCCACCAGGGGGTAGCGCAGGTTCCACGGCTGGGCCATGCGCACCAGGGCGTCGTACACCGCCTGGTCCCCGTGGGGGTGGTACCGCTTGAGGACCTCGCCCACCACGCCGGCGCACTTGCTGTAGCGGCGGTTGGCCAGCAGGCCCTCGCGCAGCATCGCGTACAGGATGCGGCGGTGGACCGGCTTGAGGCCGTCCCTGGCGTTGGGCAGGGCGCGTCCGATGATGACGCTCATGGAGTAGTCGAGGTACGACGATGACATCTCGTCTTCGATGTTCACGTCGACCAGGTTGCGGGCGATGATGGGTTCCATCCGGGCAGCTCCGCGATCCGCAGGTTCCGGCGTTCTCTCGGCCGGTGGATCGGACTCAAGAATGAACGCGCGATTCTACTGATATTTTGACGCGGAAGTCAACCCGGAAAGGGCCTTCAAGCTACCGAAATGACGGGTTTTTTTAACTATCAGCCGGAGTCCGGACCACCGGGGGGCCGTCAGGGGCGAAGATGTGGTGCGCGATCTGCATCAAACCCTCGAAATCCATCACCTCGTCGATGAACCGCGGCACCATGCGGAACGTCAGATCCCGGCCCACCCAGGTGCGCAACGTCTCCACCGAATCCTGGTCGGCGAGGCTGATCTGGTACATCTCGCGGAAGTTGGCCTCGAGGCGGTCCATCAGCCCCTCGAGATCCCCGTCGGACACCGACGGCTGGCGCTGGCGGAGGATCTCGGTCAGCCAGGCCCGCTCGCCCGTGCTCACGAAGCGGCGATCGTCGTGGGGGAAGCGGTCGGTGTAGCGGCCCGCCTGGTTGACGATGAAGATGCCCGCGGCGCGACCGCGGCTGGACAGCTGCTCGTGGAAGAAGCGCGCCTCGTCGATGCTGGTGGGTCGCGGGCTGCAGATGATCGCGAACACGGTCTGGGAGCCGTCGGCGAACAGCTCGGCGACGCGCTCGGAGCGCTCCCGGAACCCGCGGTACAGGTCCTTGAACGCCAGGAAGAACTCGCTGAGTTCGTCGAGGAACTCGCGGCCGAAGATGCTGCCCAGCAGCCGAAACGCGATGGCGCCGGTGCCGATGAACACGCGCCGGCCGAACACCCGGTTCTCGTCGTACGGGGTGAGGAACCACCGCATGATCTTCTCGTCGAGGAACCGCACCAGCCGGCTGCCCGACTCGAGGAAGTCGATGGCGTTCTTCATCGGCGGCGTGTCCAGCACGATCAGGTCGTAGTCGTCCTGGGTGTAGACGTCGTAGAGCTTCTCCGCGGCCATGTAGTCGCGGGTGTTCACCAGGGTGTTGTTGATGTGCTGGTAGGCGCGGTTGTTGAGGATGCGCGCGCGGCTCTCGGGGTCGGGGCTGACCCGCTCGATGAGCTCGTCGAAGGTCGAGCGGGTGTCGAGCATCATCGCGTACAGCGAGCCCTCGGGCTTCACGCCCACGCTGGCCCACTTCTCGTCGGGGATGCGGGTTTCGGCGTTTCCGAGGGACTCCAGCCCCAGGGAGTTGGCCAGCCGCCGCGCCGGATCGATGGTGATGACCAGGACCTTCTTGCCCCGACGCGCGGCCTCCACGGCCAGGGACGCCGAGACGGTGGTCTTGCCCACGCCGCCGGAGCCGACGCAGACCACCAGCCGGCGGCTCAGCAGCTCCTCGCGGAGGTCCATGACGGTCACGTGTCGTCCCCGGAGTGGAACGTCGGGGTCTGCTCGCGCATGATCTCGGCGAGCTGGCGCGCCACCTCCACGCTGCCGCCCTTGACGAAGGGCAGGTGGGTGACCATGCCGTCGGCCTCGGCGACCAGCCGCTCCAGCGCCTGGTTGGAGCGCGCCTGCTCGTTGAGCAACGCCTTGGCCGATTCGAGCACCGGTGAGATGTTGCCCGGCCCCTCCTCGAGCTCCTCGACCAGCTTCAGCAGCTGTTCGTCCCGGGGCTGGAACGCCACCCGCGGGTAGCGGTTGAGGATCACACCGGCCAGGGGGGGCCAGCCAAAGGAGCGCACCCGCGCCATGGTCTCGATGGTCTCGTTGATGCTCATCTCCTCGGAGATGCTCACCATGA
>CAYRNR010000431.1:0-2207 GCA_964425605.1 uncultured Rickettsiales bacterium
GTGGTGTTCTACGGCCACGGCTACGGCTCGTCGCGGCTGGAGTTCCTGATGATGACCTGGGCCGCGGCGCGGGTCGGCATCGCCACGTGTGGCATGGACTATCCGGCCCACGGCCAGGACATGGGGGGCAGCGAGATCGAGGAGTACGGCGAGCTGCTGGAGCTGTCCGGGCTGATGCCGTTCATCGAGCACCTGGCCGACAACCGCGCCCGCGACCTCGACAACGACGGTCGCGTGGACTCCGGCGGCGACCAGTGGACCTCGGACTCGTTCCACACCCGCGACCAGGTGCGCCAGGCCGCGGTGGACCACATGCAGTTCCTGCGCGCCCTGCGCGAGTGCGGCACCGGCACCATGGACGCGGACGTGGACGGAGACGGCGAGAACGAGGTGTCCTGCGACTGGGACGGCAACGGCGTGCCCGACATCGGCGGCACCGGCGTGGACTTCTACCTCGCCGGCGGCTCCCTGGGCGGGATCGTCACCGCGGTCACCGCGGCCGCGGAGCCGAACTACACGGCCTCGATCCCCATCGTCGCCGGCGGCGGGCTGATGGACATCGGCACCCGCTCCAACCTCGGCGGCGCGGTGGAGGCCGTCATGGGCCGCTTGACCTCGCCGTACATCCTGGGCTTCCCGGGCAAGGACGGCTCGCTGCAGGTGGTCCAGTACATCAACACCGGCTTCACCGACATGACGTCCGTGCCCATCGCCACCCTCGACTCCATCCCCGGCGAGGGCCGCGTGCTGGTGGAGAACCTCACCAACGGCGAGGTGCGGGAGGGGTGGATCCCGGCGGACGGCGCTTTCCGCGTGTCCTTCCCCGCCGACGCCCTCGACGCGGCGGAGAAGCGCCTCGCCGCGGGAATCCCCGAGACCGGCCCGGTCGAGGGCGAGGTCTACCAGATCACTGGCAACGAGGGCCTGGGTGACGCCGTGCGCATCACGCTGTGGGACGCCGACGGCGACGAGGTGGCCGTGCTCGAGACCTTCGAGGACGAGCAGGTCTTCGAGGCGGTCACCGTGGCCGCAGGCTCACCCCTGGTGGCGCTCTCCTCGGGGCTGGGTCACATCCGCGGGACGCCGGGGCTGCGCCGCCTGGTGAACAGCCTGTCGATGGTCACCGAGCCGGGCGATCCCATCGCCTACGCGCCCCACTACCTGCACGAGCCGTTCGAGGAGCTCCACGACGGGCCGCTCAACGTGATGCAGATCAACAACATCGGCGACGACGTGGTGATGATCAACTCCGGCATCGCCCTGGCCCGCGCCATGGGCTTCCTGGAGCGCCACGAGATCGATCCGCGCTACGGCATGACCGTGGACAACTGGCTCATCGACCGCCGCGTGGTCCAGGGGCTCGAGGAGTACGGCCCCTACCTGGACGCCAACGACGAGCCCTGCCTGTTCGATCCCGACGACTACGACAACGGCCTCGACGAGACCGGCGCGCCGTCGGACGCGCCGCTTCGGGTGGCCTTCAGCACCGAATCGGGGGTGTCCGCGCTGCGGCTGACCTACCCGGACCCGGAGGGCTCCCACGGGGTGCCCGATCCCAACCCGGACGCGCCGTTCGACTGGACGACGTTCATCTTCAACCAGGCGGTGTACTACCTGTACACGGGCGGCCAGGACATCTCGTCCGACCACTGTCTGGCGCGCAACGACTGCTACCACCTGCGCCCCGTGCCGGAGGAGGACTGAGCCATGAACCGTCTCAACACCTTCGCACTGGCGCTGTTCATCGTCGCCGCGCTCCCGGCGGCCGCCACCCAGAGCCTCCCCCTGGGCAAGGGGGAGACCCCCGCCGTGATCGCCCTGGACGGGGAGTACCGCCTCACGAGCACCCTGCTCTCGGCGTTCCCCGTGGACGCCGACGGCAACACCCTGGACCAGGCCAAGGTCTTCGACCAGCGCCTGCGCGCGGGTGTCCACCTGAGCTACCTGCGCTTCCGCGTCGGCACCGAGTGGGACCTGTTCACCGGCCAGCTGTTCGGCGACACGTGGGGTTTCGAGCTCGACGAGCGGCGGCGGTACGAGAACTCGATCATCGCCAAGGAATCGTTCGTCCCGCGCCGCGCCGCCGTCACCCTCGCCTGGCCCGCCATCATGGTGGAAGCGGGCCTGGTGACCTCCCACTGGGGTCTGGGGTTGATGGCCAACGACGGCGCCCACGATCCCATGTTCGGCCGCGCCGACTTCGGCGA
>CAYRNR010000432.1:0-2204 GCA_964425605.1 uncultured Rickettsiales bacterium
GCCATGGAGCAGGTGCCCTCCAACCTGGGTTACCCCGGCTCCCTGTACTCGGACCTGGCCGCTCGCTACGAGAAGGCGGTGGACTTCGACGGCGCCGGCTCCATCACCATCCTGGCCGTGACCACCATGCCGGGCGGTGACGTGACCCACCCGGTGCCGGACAACACCGGGTACATCACCGAGGGGCAGTACTACCTCAAGGACGGCGTGATCAACCCGTTCGGCTCCCTGTCCCGGCTCAAGCAGCTGGTGATCGGCAAGCACGAGAAGTCCCGGGAAGACCACAACCCGGTGATGAACTCGATGATTCGCCTGTACGCCAAGGCGCTGGAGTCCAAGAAGAAGATCTCCATGGGCTTCGAGAAGACGGCGACGGACGAGAAGTTCCTCAAGTACGCGGATCTTTTCGAGGAGCGGTTCATGAGCCTGCGGGTGGACATCACCCTGCACGGCGCCCTCGACCAGGGTTGGAAGACCATGGCCGAGTGCTTCGACCCCCAGGAAGTGGGGATCAAGAAGGACATCCTCGAGAAGTACTGGCCCCAGGCCTGACGCGAAACCCTAGGAACGGACAGCAACCATGGCCGACAAGGTCAAGCTGAACAAGAACACGCTGCGTGAGCAGAACCAGGCGCTCAAGCTGTACCTGGAGTTCTTGCCCACGTTGGAGCTGCGCAAGCAGCAGCTGCAGACCGAGCTGCGCAAGCTGCAAAAGGCGATCACCGAGAAGCAGGCGGCCATGGACGCCATGGTCCTCGAGGCCGCGCCCTGGGGCACGATGCTCGACAAGGTCCTGCCCTGGGTGAAGCCGCTGGTGGTCATCGACCAGGTCGAGACCCACGTCGGCAACGTCGCCGGCGTCAAGGTCCCGGTCTTCGACCGCGTGGCGTTCGAGCCGGTGGGGTACTCCCTGGTGGCGACCCCGCCCATCTTCGACTCGGCCATCGAGTACTTCAAGCGGGCCCTGGCGGCGCGTGAGGAGCTCGAGGTGATGGCCAAGCAGCTGGCGCTCCTGCAGAAGGAACTCATCAAGACCACCCAGCGGATCAACCTGTACGAGAAGGTGCTCATCCCGGAGACCCGGGAGAACATCCGCAAGATCAAGGTGTACCTGGGTGACCAGCAGACCGCGGCGGTGTGCCGCGCAAAGATCGCCAAGGGCAAGGTGCTGGCCAAGGCCGCCATGGCCGAAGCCGCAGCTGCCGAAGCGGCGGCCGGGAACTGACGGGAGGATTTCGTGGCCATCGTCAAGATGAAGCGAATCGGGCTCGTTGGTCCCCTGGACATGCGCGACCCGTTGCTGACCGCGCTGCAGGACGTGGCGAGCCTCGACCCGGTGCCCCTGGCCGACGAGGACGAGCCGCCCGCCGAGCTGGTGGCGCGCCGGATGACCACCCTGAGGGTGATCAAGGCGCTGGACACTCGCCGCAAGGAGCTCAAGAAGGAAGCGCCGGCGCCGTCGTCCGACGTGCATCACGACCACGCCGAGGCGACCCTCGACGAGGTGGAGACCCTGCTGGGCCGTCGCGCCGATCTGGAGAACCGCCAGTCGGTGCTGACCAAGGAGATCGCGGCCATGGAGCCCTGGGGGGACTTCGATCCCGCCGACCTGGGCGCCCTGGCGGGCAAGGACGTCCACCTCCGGCTGTACGAGATCGACGCGGCCGACCTGGCCGAGCTGAACCTCGCGGGCGCGGACTGGCACCAGACCATGCGGCTGGACGCGAAGGGCAAGACCCTCGGCCTGGCCGTGCTCAAGCTCGGCGAGCCGTTCGCGCTGGAACACGATCAGATTCAGCTGCCGACGGCGTCCCTGTCGAGCCTCAATCAGCAGATGGACGACCTGCTCGCGGAGATGGACTCCATCGCCGCGCGCCTGGGTGAGCTGTCCGCGGCCCTGCCGGCGCTCAAGCGCTACGAGCATTTCGTCGATGACCAGCTCCGCTACGCCGAGGTCAAGGCTGGCCTCGGTGGCGACGAGGAGCTGTTCGCCCTGTCGGGTTGGTGCCCGGTGGACCGCGTGGACGAGCTGCGTAGTTCGCTGAAGGACCTCCCCGTGGCGCTGCTCGAGGACGGCCCCGACGAGGAGGACGATCCTCCGATCCAGTTGCGCAATCCCTGGTTGGTGCGTCAATTCCAGCCCCTGCTGGGCGCGTTCAACCTGCCCAACTACCACGAGTGGGACCCGACCCTGTTCATCGCCC
>CAYRNR010000433.1:0-2168 GCA_964425605.1 uncultured Rickettsiales bacterium
GCTTTCCTCGCCTGGATGACCGAGGGGGAGACATCGATCCGTTCGTCCTTCCCAGCGACCCCGGGCCGCCATTTCAGACGAGCGGGGATCACCTCTGGGACGATGCAGGGGAGCAAGGCGCGCCGCTGAGGCGCGTCACGCTACTCCTTCACCGTCTTGGAGTACTCGATGACCGCGGCCAGGTCGTCGCCACCGCTGGCGCCGCCGTCGCTCACCGCGACCGTGAACTTGATCACGTCACCCTCGGTCAGCGCGAGGTTGGCGCCGTCCAGGGCCACGTCCAGCATCGTGGCCACGCCCATGGCGTGCAGGTCCGCCGGACCGGCGAGGTCCACCAGCACCGTGCCCTGGGTCACGTTCTCGATCTGGCAGGTGAAGGTCCCGCCGTTGTTGTTGGGGTCGGTGGCCGCCACCAGGCCGATCTGCTCGAGCTTGCCGTCGTGCAGGATCGGCACGACGAACTCCACCGTGCCCGGAATCACCACGCCCAGCTGCTTGTGCACGTCGGTGCGGCTCAGCAGCTTGCGCATCACATCGTCCATTCCCGTGAACGCCATGTCCTTGCTCTCCTCGTTGTCCCGGCCGCGTTCCTACGCGACCGTGGATTGTGTTCTCGTCGCTCTACGCGCCAGGCGCGCTGAGCGTCAGTTCCAAGCCCGCGCCGTCTCGCACGTCCGGCGTGCATGCGACGCGGACCTTGATCACCGACTGGCCCCGCACCAGCACCGTGGCATCCACCGGCACCGGAGTCGGCGTGTCCGCCTCCAGGGCCAGCAGGTCCAGTGCGCCGACGGGGGTGTCGTCCACCAGGACCGTCAGCAGCGCGGTCGTGCCGGTGAAGGTGGCGCGCAGGTGCGCCGAAGCCGCCAGCACGCCGGATACCGGCGATACGAACGTGTGCTCGAAGACCGAGCCAGGCACGTACGCCGGGGTCACGACGAACCCGCTGCCGCCGGCCTCCTGGGTGCTGCGAACACCGCACAGGTTGTCCTGGTACACGCCCGGGAAGTTGCGTGCGTTGTGCTCGGTTGCTCCGTACAGCGCGATGCCCGCCATCGTTCTTCCTCTCCTGGGCGGCCGACCTAGGGCCGGGACGCCATCACCTCGACCAGCACGACCTTCTCCAGACCCTCACCCACCGCACTGACCGTCTCTGCCGTGGCGTAGAGGTAGCCCGTGTGGGTCTGGGCCCGGATCATCTGGTCGGGCAGCAGCGCGTCGGGCCGACTGGGGATGGCCTCCTGGCCACCGGTCGGCACCACCATCTCCAGGAACGCCGTGCGCGCCGTGGGGTGGTCGAACAGACGCACGCGGTAGCCCACCAGCGTGTCCGGCACCTCGGGATCCCTGGAGGGCTGCATCTGCTTGATGGCCACCCGCCGGATGAGCAGGGCTCGGGTGCCGCCAGCGGTGACCCGTGGCCGAAGCGGCGTGCGGGCGGTCTCGGCCGCGCCCACGTCCTCGATGTTGACTCTCGCGTATCCCATGACGCCTCACCTCTCGATGTGCGTGCCGGTCGGTACGGGGGACGGCCGAGCCGCCCCCCGTGCTCCAGGCCGACTACTTCGCGGGCTTCCAGCCGGTCAGCGCCGCATTGAGGGTCGCGGCCGTGGTCAGCGTGCCCTGCACGATGATGTCCAGCCCGCCCTCGAGCTTCTGGCCCTTGACCAGCTTGCGCACGAACGAGTTGGCCGCGAAGATGCTCAGGTCCAGCCCGTCGGGGGCGTTGAACACCAGCTTGTCGCCGAAGTAGATCGCGGTGACCTTGGCCGACTCGTCCGACGACGTGATGATCACGTCCTCGCTCTCGAAGTCGTGCTGCAGCCGGATCTGCGCCGACACCGGGCCGCCGCCCTCGGCGGTGGTGGAGTCCGCCGCCGAAACGATGGTCGCTGCCCAGCCCATGGGCCCTCCGCTCTGGGTCCGGTTGCGCTTCTTGCTCTTGCCGCGACCCTTGCCCCGGCCCTTGCCGCGCCCGCGACCCTTGCCTCGGCCCCGGCCCTTGCCCCGGCCCCGACCCCGACCTCGCCGGCCGCGACCCCGGCGCCGCTTCTTGCGGCCCCGCCGACGCCGCCGACGCCTGCGGCGCGCGCCGAAATCGTCGTCCTCGTCGCCGAAGTCGTCGTCCCAGTCGTCGTCACCGAAGTCGTCGTCGTCCCAGTCGTCGT
>CAYRNR010000434.1:0-2159 GCA_964425605.1 uncultured Rickettsiales bacterium
AGGAGCTACGGGAGGCCACCGGGCGCTCCCTCCGGGCGGTCGCCCCGGAGGTCGGCGTGTCCTTCCCACACCTGGGCCGCATCGAGCGCGGTGAGGTCAGGGGGCCGCCGCCCATGCCGGTGCTGTCCCGGATGGCTGCCGTGTACGGGCGCCCCGTCGAGGAGGTGTTCGAGCGCGCGGGGATCCAGATTCAGCCGGTGGCGCCCGACGAGTTCCCGACCGGCGAGGAGCAGTTCCGGCGGCTGATGATCGCCCCGGAGTTCAAGCCGGCGGGGATGAAGGAGGAGCACCTCGCGTACTTCCCTCCGGCATTCCGGCCGCTGCTGCTCGAGCTGGCCGCGAACATCGAGCGCCACACCGTGCAGCGGCTGCAGTGGGAGCAGCAGCACGAGGTCGGCGAGCCGTGCCCGATGCGAACCTTCGCCGAGGTGATCGGCGCTGCGACCATCAAGACCGTCGTGGATCGCGATTGGGAGGAGACCGAGTGATGGAACGGTGCGTCGTCTACGCCCGCTGCTCCGACCCCAAGCAGGCCGAGCGGGACCTGTCCATCCCGGCGCAGCTGGACGAGGCCCGGCGCTGGGCAGCGGGCCACCGCTTCGAGGTGGTGCAGGAGTACATCGAGCCCGGCGAGAGCGCCCGCACCGCGGACCGGCCGGTGTTCCAGCAGATGATCGCGGACGCGCGGCGCAAGTCGCGAGCGTTCGACACCATCCTGGTGTGGAAGTTCAGCCGCTTCGCCCGCAGCCGCGAGGACTCGGTGATCTACAAGAGCCTGCTGGAGCGGCACGGCGTCCGGCTGGTGTCGCTCAACGAGCCGGTGGAGGACACCCCGGCGGGCAAGATGTACGAGGGCCTGATGGAGCTGGTGGACGAGTTCTACTCGGCGAACCTCGCCCAGGACACGCTGCGCGGGATGCGCAAGAACGCCGAGATGGGCCACCACAACGGCGGGACCACGCCGACCGGCTACCGCGTCAAGAAGACCGGCGAGGGCCTGGCGGTGAGGGGCGTGTTCGAGCCCGACGAGCAGTTCGCGCCGCTGGTGAGGCGCATCTTCGAGCGGGCGCTGGCCGGCGAGGGCTCCAAGACCATCGCCGAGGGCCTCAACATGGACGGCCACCGCACGACCCGCGGCAAGGTGTGGTCCAAGCAGGGCGTGCTCAACATCCTGCGCAACGAGGTCTACACCGGCGTCCGCATCTGGGGGAAGGCGAACCGCAGCAAGGCGAACAAGACCGAGGAGCCGATCCGTGTCGCCGGCGCCCACGAGGCCCTGGTGGCCATCGAGGACTTCGCCCGGGTTCAGCTGATGCTCAAGGAGCGCAGCCCCAAGCGTGTGCATCCCCGTCGCCTGGGCCAGCGCTACCTACTGTCCGGGTTGCTGTATTGCGAGAGGTGCGGCGCCCGGTTCATCGGCCACGCAGCGAAGTCGGGCAAGGTCCGCTACTACGGCTGCCAGACCAAGATGAAGTCGGGCAAGTCGTCCTGCGACGCCAAGCTGCTCAACGCCGAGCGGACCGAGCAGACCGTGGCGCAGGAGCTGACGCGGCTGGTGCTGACCCCCGAGCACCTGGCCGAGCTGGTCCACCTGGTCAACGACGAACTGGAGAGCAAGGGCGCCGTGGCCGAGGATGAGCTGGCCTCTGTGCAGGCCCTGGTCGCCGAGGCCAGGAGGACGCTCCAGCGGAACTTCGACGCGCTGGACAAGGGCGTGCTGGGCCTGGACATCCTCGGGCCGCGCATCCGCCACTGGAAGGCGCGCTGCGACGAGCTCGAAGCCCGCGAGGCGTCCCTGCGAGCCCAAGCCGAGGGGCCGCGCGCCCTGCTCGTCGGCGAGGACACCATCGTCGCCTACGTCGAGGGGATGCGCGACCTGCTGGCCCGCGGCAACGTGGACCAGCGGCGGGCGTTCCTGCGGGCGTGGATCCGGCGCATCGCCGCGGACGGCGACCGCCTGACCATCCACTACACCTTCCCGCACATCCCGGGTACGCCCGGGGACAACTCGGCCGGCGACGGGCGGAACCCGGGTAGCAACGGCAGCAACGCCGGCGGGAACGGCAGGGCCAGAACGAAAAAAGCAGAACCGCGGTGGTCACCCACGGTTCTGCCTATGGTCAATGTTGGCTCCGCAGGAGAGACTCGAACTCCCGACC
>CAYRNR010000435.1:0-2148 GCA_964425605.1 uncultured Rickettsiales bacterium
GGCCACCTCTCCTGCAACGATTGCGATGACGGCGATGCCGTGGTCTACCCGGGCGCTCCCGAGCTCTGCGACGGGCTGGACAACGACTGTGACGGCGCTCCGATGCCCACCGAGACCGACGGCGACGGCGACGGGTACATGGGGTGCGAGGACTGCGACGACGGCAACGCCAACATCCACCCCGGCGCCACCGAGCTGTGTGACGGTCAGGACAACGACTGCGACGGCAACCTGCCCGCGGACGAGGCGGACGCCGACGGCGACGCCCAGATGGAGTGCGAGGGGGACTGTGACGACACCAACGCCGACGTGGGCCTCGGCTTCCCCGAGCTGTGCGACGGCGTGGACAACGACTGCGACGGCAACCTCGACGATGAGGGCGACCAGGATCTGGATGGGTACGCCGTGTGCGCGGGCGACTGCGACGACTTCAACCCGCTGGTCTACCCGGGCGCGACCGAGCTGTGCGACGCCATCGACAACGACTGCGACGGTGCCGTGCCCGCGGACGAGGTCGACGACGACGGCGACGCCTACCTGGCGTGCGAGGAGTGCGACGACGGTAACGTCGACACCTACCCAGGCGCGCCCGAGCTGTGCGACGGCGAGGACAACGACTGCGACGGCGCCATCCCCGCGCTGGAGACCCTGGACCAGGACGGCGACGGCTCGGTCTACTGCGAGGATTGCGACGACAACAACGCCCTGACCTACCCGGGCGCGACCGAGCAGTGTGACGGCGAGGACAACAACTGCGACGGCGCCGTGCCCGCCGGCGAGGACGACGTGGACGGTGACGGCTACCTCGCCTGCGACGAGTGCGACGACGGCAACGCCGACAGCTACCCCGGCGCCCCCGAGCTGTGCGACGGCGAGGACAACGACTGCGACGGCATCATCCCCGGTGAGGAACTCGTGGACGCGGACGGCGACGGCGTGCTGCTGTGCGACGACTGCGACGACGGCAACGCCGACTCCTACCCCGGCGCCGTGGAGCTGTGCGACGGCGAGGACAACAACTGCAACGGTTCGCTGCCCGCGGACGAGGCCGACGACGACATGGACGGCTTCATGCTCTGCGAGGGCGACTGTGACGACGACTACGGCACCGTCTACCCCGGCGCCCCCGAGATCTGCGACGGCCTCGACAACGACTGCGACGGCGCCATCCCCGCCGACGAGGTGGACGACGACGCCGACGGCTACCTGGCCTGCCTCGACTGCGACGACAACGAGGCGAACAGCTACCCCGGGGCCCCCGAGCTGTGCGACGGCGAGGACAACGACTGCGACGGCGCCGTCCCGGCGGACGAGACCACCGACGCCGACGGCGACGGCGTGGTGGAGTGCGACGACTGTGACGACGCCAACGCCGACAGCTACCCTGGCGCCCCCGAGCTGTGCGACGGCGAGGACAACGACTGCGACGGCGCGCTGCCCGCGGACGAGGCCAACGACTACGACGGCGACGGGTTCCCCGCCTGCAACGACTGCGACGACCTCGACGCCGACAGCTGGCCCGGCGCGCCGGAGCTGTGCGACGGCGCCGACAACGACTGCGACGGCGCCATCGACGAGAACGTGGGCGCCGACGTGGACGGCGACGGCTACACCCCGTGCGACGGCGACTGCAACGACAACGACGACAGCGTCTACCCCGGGGCCACCGAGACCTGCGACTACGAGGACGAGGACTGCAACGACGTGGTGGACGACGGCTTCCTCGACGGCGGCGTGTACGCCAACTTCGAGGACTGCGGCTTCTGCGGCAACGACTGCGGCACCTACTTCTACCTCAACGCCGACACCATCTGCGACGACACCCTGCCCACGCCGGAGTGTCTGCCCGACTGCCTCCCCGGCTACTACGACGCCAACGCCGACATCTCCGACGGCTGCGAGTGCGAGTTCCTCGACTCCTACGACGAGCCCTTCGACGGCGTGGACGCGGACTGCAATGGCGACGACGGCGACCACGACGACGCCATCCACGTGTCCATCCTCGGCAACCCCGGCGGCACCGGCGCCATCGACGATCCCCTCAACTCCGTCCAGGACGGCATCGACGAGGCCGTCGCCCAGTCCCTGAGCTACGTGCTCGTCAGCCAGGGCACCTACTACGAGTCGGTGGAGATGGAGCCCGGCGTC
>CAYRNR010000436.1:0-2122 GCA_964425605.1 uncultured Rickettsiales bacterium
GCAGGCGACGACACCCTGGACACGGGCGAGTACATCGACATGCACGCCTTCGAGGCCCAGGCAGGGCAGTCGGTGACCGTGGACCTGCGGTCGTCCGACTTCGACACCTTCCTGGCGGTGTTCGCCCCCTCGGGCGAGTCGTTCCGCAACGACGACCACGACGGCAGCAAGGACCTGTCCAGGATCGAGCTCACCGCAGAGGAGTCCGGCAGTTACTCGGTGGCCGTGACCAGCTACCAGCCCGGCGAGAGCGGCTCGTACACCGTGGACGTCCAGTTCGGCGGCGGTAGCGCGCCCAGCGATCCCACCCCGACGGGCGAGCCCGGGGTGGAGCGCTACTCCGGCACCCTGGCTCCCGGGGACACCACCATCGACTCGGGCGAGTACGTGGACTCGACCCAGCACGAGTGGACCGCCGGGGAGTTCGTGGTGGTGGACCTGCGCTCCTCCGAATTCGACCCCTGGCTGGAGATTCACGCGCCGAGCGGCGAGAGCAAGGTCAACGACGATCACGAGGGCGACTCCACCCGCTCCCAGATCGCGATGACCCTGACCGAGACCGGGACCTACACCGTCTCCGTGACCACCTACAAGCCCGGCGCCAGCGGCTCGTACGACGTGGCGATCCAGCGGGGCACCGACGTGGCCCCGGCCCCGGGCAAGCGGGTGGAGCAGGGCTCGCTGGACGCGAGCGACACCCAGCTGGATTCGGGGGAGTACGCCGACGGATACGAGATCGAGGGGCGGCCCGGCCAGACCGTGAGCATTGACCTGCAGTCCGACCAGTTCGACACCTTCCTGGCCCTGATGCCGCCGCGGGGCGACAACCTCGAGAACGACGACACGCCGGGCCTGCAGGGTCACTCGGTGATCGAGACCACCCTGACCGAGCTGGGGACGTACCTCGTGGTGGTGACCAGCTACAAGGCCGGGGAGACCGGCGCGTACACCCTGACCATCGAGACCACCGAGGGCGAGGGCACGCCGGTCAACCGCGACGTCTCCGCCATCGACTCGGGCCAGGAGGAGGACGGACGGCTCGAGCCGGGGGACACCGAGCTCGAGTCCGGCGAGTACGTGGACATGTACGTGTTCGACGGCACCGCCGGGCAGACCCTGACCGTGGAGCTCACCACCAGCGAGTTCGACCCCTTCCTCGGCGTGCTGCTGCCGTCGGGCGGCAACCCCATCGAGAACGACGACTGCAACAACCGCCGCGACCAGTCCTGCGTCGGCTTCGAGCTGCAGGAGACCGGCCGCTACCGCATCGCGGTCACCTCGTACGGCCCCGCGGAGACCGGCGCCTACCACATGTCGATGCAGCTGACCTCCAGCGGGGGCTCCACCCCGGTGCGGCCCACGGGCAACCAGGGCCGCATCTTCGGCGTGTTCGTCGGCATCAGCGACTACCCCAACGACGGCGACGACCTCCCCTTGACCGCCCAGGACGCCGTCGCCCTGCAGGCCGCCTTCGCCCAGGGCGTGGGTATGACCGCCGAGGACAGCGTGCTGCTCACCGACTCCCAGGCCACCATCGCCGCCGTGCGAGAGGCCATCACCCGCCTGGGCAGCCAGGCCGGCGAGAACGACACGTTCGTGTTCTTCTACTCGGGCCACGGCGGACGCCTCAAGCGGGGCGACTTCCAGCAGACCGACCCCGACGGCATGGACGAGACGCTGATGATGGTCGACGGCCACATCCTCGACGACGAGTTCAACACGATCCTCGACAGCGTCAACGCCGGCACGACCCTGCTGTTGCTGGACTCGTGCTTCTCCGGCGGTTTCTCCAAGGACGTCATCACCAAGCCCGGCCGGATGGGCATGTTCTCGTCCGAGGAGGACGTCACGTCGTCGCTGGCCGACAAGTTCATGGCCGGGGGCTACCTCGCCGAGTTCGTGGCCAACGGCGTGGGTGAGGGGCTGGCTGACGACGGCGACGGCCAGCTCACCGCCGTGGAGCTGTGCCAGTACGTGCACGAGCGCTACCGCGCCGACGTCAAGTCCTCGTCCGGCGGCTCCGTCGCCAACTTCGTGCACACCGCGCGGGCCGACGGTTACCAGCACCTCGTGGTGGACCGGGGCAGCATCGGGCCGTACCAGGTGCTGTTCGTGGTGGGGA
>CAYRNR010000437.1:0-2110 GCA_964425605.1 uncultured Rickettsiales bacterium
CCCTGAACCCTCCTGTCACCCGAGGATAGCAGGGGGTTTCACCCGTCACCAAGCTTGCTGAGCCGCCGTTCGGCCTTCGCCGAGGTGGTGTTCGAGGTCGCGGTGGCCGTCACCAGCTCGGAGGGGGCCGAACGGCGGCGGCGCGACGTCGCCGTGGGAGGTGCCCGTGGCGTCGCGATGTGTGTTTTCCGTCGTTTTTCGAACGCCCGGCCCAACGACGAACCGTCCAACTCCCCGGAAACGGTACGGAATCGACGGGCTGCGCCGCCACGGGGGCCAAGTGCGCAGCGGTCGGGTTGACGGCGCGGGAGCCGCCTTCGGGTAGGCGCGTCAGGTGAGTTCGATGACAGGGAGCCCATCGTCACCGGGAGGATCGATGAAGTAGGCCTCGTCATTGATGGGTGGATCGACGGCGTCGAACTGAGCGGGCGGGACGACGTCGAACTCCCATTCGCTCTGAAGCCAAGGTGGAGCGCGGGCGGAATGGAGTTCGGGGACCTCAGTGTCGAGGCCGTAGTGGTGGGTGATGCGCTGCAGGGAGTCGGCGTCGTGGATGGCGGTGACGATCTCGAGACGGCCCCCACAGTCGAGGCACTCCAGGGGATCAAACCCCCAGGTCCGGGAGAGAAGCGCGGCCCAGGCCGAGGAGCATTGCTTGCGGCCAGGCCTGGGTGGCGGTTGGGACTGGTTTTCCACGTCCGCGTCCGCGTCGTTCTCTTTTTCCCGACGCCAGCGCGCACGTATGACCGCGGAATAGGCGCCGTACTGCCTCCATGCTTTGAAACCGAGCGGCGGGATGTGCTGGACCAGCCGGGCCAAGAACTCAAGCGGCTCGAAGGAGATCTCGCGGCGGCCCGTGCGCCAGTGGGAGCGTTTCAGACGGATGTGGACCAGGGGGTCGTTCTTGCCGTCGTAGCGCATGCGGGACAACGCGATCGGCGGGCGAGCCAGGTACTTGCTCAGATCCATCAGCCCTTCCCGATCACCAGGAAGGATCTTCACGTCGTTGTGCACGGCAAACCCGCTGTGCGGCCACGACAGCATGTTTTCGACGTCGTCCTCGGTGAGCAGATCGCGGGCTCGCAGGAGAGCGAGGACCTCGCGCCGAAAGTGCTCCTCGATCAGGGACAGGTCGTGACCTCGGTGGATCGAGATCCGGACGAAGGTGCCGTCAGGGCCCAGGCACCCGTCGGTGGCGATCAGGTGCGGGTGTGGGTTGTACGAGAGATCCGAGTTGAAGGTCTGCAGGACCGACACTATGCCGGGCTTGAGGTCGTCCTGGCCGAGGGCCTCGCGGAAGAAGTCGGTGAGGACCTTGGCGGCAATTCGGCACAGCTGGCCGAGCAGGGAGGGATCGTGCCTGAAGAAGGGACGGATGCGCTTGGGGATGGTGAACACCCACTGCCGGTGCGGAGCGTCCGCGAGAACGTCGTCGACGAGCCACTCGGCCCAGAGAGTCGCCTTGCGTTGGTGACACGACGGGCAGAGGAAGCGGACTTTGCAGGAGAACGGCAGCAAGAACTCATGCCCGCAGTCGGGGCAGCGAACGCGGGCGCAGCCCGCGCTGAAAAGGCCACACTCCCTGTACGCCTGGATCTGCCGCTCGACGTGGGTGCCGAGGGGACCGAAGCGGTGCTCGTAGCGGTCCTCGTACACCGCAAGGAACGTCTCGAGATGGTCGACGAGCAGGCGATACAGCGGCGTATTCCGGGGATCGCGCGGACGGTAGGTGGGCTTCTTCGCGCCGACAGGCACCAAGGGGCGGCCGTCCGCGCGGCCGTAGGAGTGCCAGGGAGCGTTGCGACCCGGGACGGTGGCGTGAGCAGCGGACACGGCCGGCCACACAAGGCAAGCGGCGGGCCATCCCGGTCAGGAAGACGGGAAATGGGATGGTCAATGGAGAGCTGCGGGGTGTTCCGGGCGATGATCGACCGGCTCTTCGGCACGCGGTGGGTCCTGTACGTCAAGCGCCCCTTCGGGGGCTCCGATCAGGTGCTGACCTACCTCGGGCAATACACCCACCGGGTCGCCATCTCCAGCTACCGAATCGCCGAGATCCAGGGCGACCAGATCACCATCCGCACCCGCGAGGAGCGGACCGCGCGACTGA
>CAYRNR010000438.1:0-2110 GCA_964425605.1 uncultured Rickettsiales bacterium
ACGTGGGCCTCGTCGAGGTTCATGGACTCGCCGTTGACGTTGGGCCAGCTGACGCCGTTGTCCCAGGCGATGCGGTCGATCTGGCCGTCGCAGTCGAGGATGAGCTCGTCCTCGCCGTTGCCGAGGGAGACGGAGCTGCCGTACTCGTAGTCGACGGAGACGCCGCCGTTGACGGCGGGGTCGTCGGAGTAGCCGAGGACGACGCGGCCGTGGGCGGGGATGGTGAGGGTGCCGGAGATGGTGTGGGCGTCGGCGCCGTCGTCGCGGATCTCGCAGCCGGCGAGGTTGAGGTCGGAGTTGGTGAGGTTGTACAGCTCGAACCACTCGCCGTCGGGGTCGGGGGTGGCGCTGGGGTTCTGCATGACCTCGCTGAAGACGACGTCGTCCTCCTCGATGGTCGCGCCGCCGCCGCCGCAGGTGTCGTTGTCGCTGCCGGGGGTGCCCCAGTCGTCGTTGGCCATGCGAGTGGAGGCGTCGCACCAGTGGGCGGGGTCGTCGTTGTCGGGGGCGTGGGTGCCGTCGAAGTTCATGGCGACGCCGGAGTCGCCGGGCCATCCGGGGAACTCCCACTCGACGCGGTCCACCTCGGCGGCGCAGGTGAGGATCAGCTGGTCGGAGTCGCTGTTCTTGAGGGTGATGCCGCTGTACTCGTAGTCCACGTCCACACCGCCGTTGATGGCGTTGTTGGCGGAGATGCCCAGCACGACGTAGTCGTGGGCCGGGACGACGAGGGAGCCGCCGATGACGTGGCTGTCGTCGACGGAGTCGGAGAGGGTGCAGCCGCCGAGGTCGATGCCGCCGGCGGTGGTGTTGGCCAGCTCGAACCACTCGCCGTCGGTGTCGTTGGCCGCGGCGGGGTTGAACATGATCTCGCTGAACAGGATGGCGTCGGCGGGCACGGACGGCACGCCGGTGGTGTCGTCGTCGTCACCAGGGCCGGTGTCGTCGTCGTCGCCCGGGCCCGTGTCGTCGTCGTCGTCGTCGCCGGGCACGGTGTCGTCGTCGTCGCCGGCGGTGGCGTCGTCGTCGTCGCCGGACGGACCGGTGTCGTCGTCGTCGGCGTCGGGGTAGCAGCCCGCCATCCAGGCGAAGGCGGCGAGAAGGGCCAGCAGAACGCGCATCGAGACCATGTCTTCCTCCATGGGCTTGGATGGCCGCAGAGTATCGCAAAGGGCCACGGATCAGTAGTGCGCAAGGTGCGGCTGGGGGAGAAAGTGGGTACGCTAGAACACAGGCTGGGGGAGGAATCGAAGACCTCGGTTCGGCCAGCAGTCTGTACTCAATGTGGAACCACCGGGCGCGCGGAATCCCGGGTCATGCGAGGAGCGAGTATGTCCACGTCGTCGAACATCATCTCGATGATCAAGAACAACCAGGATCTCGAGGACTTTCGTCAGCTGAACTGGACGGGGACCTTTGCCCAGTACCTGGACCTCGTGCGCAAGCAGCCCGAGGTGACCCGGACGTCGTTCCAGCGCCTGTACGACATGATCATGTCCTACGGGGTGGAGGAGTACACCGAGTTCCGCAAGAAGCAGGTGCGGTACAAGTTCTTCGACGATCCCATCGAGGACGGCCGCGACGCCATCTTCGGCATCGACATCCACCTGATGAAGCTCGTCTCGGCGTTCAAGTCGGCGGCCCAGCACTACGGCACCGAGCGGCGTGTGCTGCTGCTGCACGGCCCGGTGGGCAGCGCCAAGTCCACCATCGCGCGCATGCTCAAGAAGGGGATCGAGGAGTACTCCCAGACGCCCGAGGGGGCCCTGTACACCTACTCGTGGAAGAGCGACGAGGAGGAGGGCCCCGAGTGGGTCGACTGCCCGATGCACGAGGAGCCGCTGCACCTCATCCCGATGGACTTCCGGCCGCAGGTGCTCAAGGAGCTCAACAAGGGCAAGCGCAAGTTCGAGGTCCACATCGACGGCGAGCTGTGCCCGGTGTGCCGCTTCCACTTCCGCGAGAGGATGAAGCAGGCCGACGGCGACTGGTCCAAGGTCATCGAGCAGGTGCGGGTGCGGCGGATGATCCTCAGCGAGCAGGATCGCGTGGGCATCGGCACGTTCCAGCCCAAGGACGAGAAGAACCAGGACTCCACCGAGCTCACCGG
>CAYRNR010000439.1:0-2053 GCA_964425605.1 uncultured Rickettsiales bacterium
ATGCCTGCTGGCGAACCCCTGTACTCACGAGGGTCCGGCGATCGTGGCGGCGAGGGGCGGCGACTGTTCACCGTCATCGCGCTGAGCCTCGGTGTGGTGTGGCTCTACACCACCTTCCTGGCGCCCAAGCCCGTGCAGCAGCCCCCGGCCGATGAGCCGGTGACCGAGGCGTCGCCCACCGAAGCGTCGCCCACCGAGGCACCGATCGCCGCCGCCGATGCGTCGGACGACGACTCGGCGGCCACGGGTGAAGACGGCGTCGTCGCTGCGCCAGTTGTCCGCGAGGCGCCCGAGCCGGCACTGTCTACCCGCCGGATCCGCGGAGAGACCTTCGAGGCCACGTTCTCCAACCAGGGGGCGGGCCCGTCGAGCTGGATTCTGTCCAATTACTACGAGGAGCTGGACCTGCCGTGGTTGCCCACCTGGCTGTGGGGTGGCATCAAGAACGGCTTCTCCTTCGACAATTTCACCCTCAAGTGTCCCGAGGGCGCCCCCGCAGATCTGGTGCGCGGCCAGCACGCCTACCACCTGATCCCCAGCTTCGGCGACACCGTGCCGGACCTGGGTGGGCGTCGCTGGGAGGTGCTCGAGGAGACTGACACCCACCTGGCCTATCGTTCTCAGCAGGGTGACCTGGAGCTGGTGGCGACCTACTCCCTCGACCCGACCAGCTACCTCATGGGCTACCAGGTCAGCGTGCGAAACACGGGTAACCAGCGCCAGTCCCTGAGTCCGAAGATGTCGATCTTCCAGCCCATGAAACCGGCCAAGAACCGCTACTCCAGCGCCTCGACGCCCTTTGCCAGCCTCGACGGCAAGATCAAGGAGTACCAGGTCAAGTCGATGAACAAGAAGGGGCTGATCCAGGTCACGGGCAAGGAGATCGCATTCGCCGGCGTGGGCGAACGGTACTTCATGACCGCCCTGGTCCCGGCCGAGCGTCCTGCAGGGTACGAGGCCGGTCCCCTGGGCTGGCTCGGTGAGGACGGGTTGACCCTGGTCAACACGCCGCAGGTGGACGCCGAGGGCAACGAGGCGTCCCGGGTCTACCGCTCCACCATGCTGTTCAACGAGAAGTCGCTGGAGCCGGGCGAGAGCGCCACCTACGACTTCGATCTGTACATGGGCCCCAAGGTCATGGGCGACCTCAAGGAGCTCGGCATCGGCCTGGAGACCACGGTCAAGTTCGGGCTGTTCGCCATCATCGCCCGGCCCATGCTGTGGCTGCTCAACTTCATGTACGGCCTCGTCCACAACTGGGGCATCGCCATCATCTTGCTGACCGTGGTGGTCAAGCTGCTGGTGTTCCCCCTGGACCAGGCCTCGTACAAATCCATGAAGAAGATGCGGGTGCTCGCGCCCCGCATGCAGGAGATCCGCGACCAGTTCAAGAGTGATCCCCAGCGTCAGCAGCAAGAGATCATGAACATGTACAAGGAGGCGGGCGCCAACCCGTTCAGCGGCTGCCTCCCCATGCTCATCCAGATGCCCATCTGGTTCGCCCTGTACCGGGTGCTGTGGAGTTCCATCGAGCTCTATCAGGTCCCGTTTTTGTACTTCTGCGATCTCACCGCCCGCGATCCCCTGTGCATCTTCCCCCTGGCCCTGTCGGGGGTGATGTACGTGCAGCAGAAGATGTCGCCGCCGCCCACGGATCCGAACCAGAAGATGATGATGCAGATGATGCCTTTCTTCTTCGCATTCATCATGTTCGCCCTGCCTTCGGGTCTTGTGCTATACATCCTGGTCAGCTCTTTATTACGGCTCGGTCAGCAGTGGTTGGTCAACAGGAGCGGAGACGACGAGCCGAAAGTAGTTGCTGCAGCGAAATAGCGGAAATACTCTGAAAAACCGAATGTTTAGCGCGTGTCACTTTGTATTCTTTAATACAAGCGTGAGCACGGGAGTAGGGTATGGAACAGCAACGCATCTCCGTGGAAGGTAGTGACCTGGCCAACGCCGTCGAGAAGGCGTGCGAGCAACTGGGTCTGGACGGTCGTCACGAGCTCGAGTACGAGTTCGACAAGGAGCACTTCCGCAACGGCGCCGACAC
>CAYRNR010000440.1:0-2042 GCA_964425605.1 uncultured Rickettsiales bacterium
CCACGAACGCCAGCGGCGCGCGCACGTCCACCGCGCCGACCTTGATCTTGTCGGGACCCAGGTAGCCCTCGGCCATGGACGCCAGGAACAGAGATCCCTGGGTCTCGGCGGTGGACAGCACCGCGCCGCCGGTCTCCTTGAGCGCCAGGTTGCTGTTGTCGGCCTTCTTGGTCAGACCGGCGATCTTCTTGATCGCCTGGCCCAGAGCGGTCTTGGTCTGCTTGTCGCTGACCTTCTCGCCCTTGATCGCTTTTTCGAGTTCGCCTGCCATGTCCGCCTCACCTTTCGGGTCTGCGCCTTTTCTGGAGCTGCCGGCTGCTCGGCCGGTCCAGCGCCTCGTCACAACGCCAGACTAGACGGCCAAATGCATGAAATTCCACGCGAAACGGTCCCCCATCGAAACGGGGGAGAGAGTGGCTTCTCGGCGGGGGAGTCGGCGGCCTGCTCCCACTCGGTCCGGGGGACTCCGGGGGAGGCTGGGGGACGAACGAGTGGATCTCTGGGGGACCGGGGGAGCTGACATGCTTCGTCTCGGGGGAGGTCGGGGGAGCGAACAGACAGGGCGTGGGGGAGCGTCCTCCCCCAGATCGGATCCGATGGGGGAGCGGATTTTCTTGCCTCCTCCCGCATGTCAGGACGAAAGTGAAGGTGCGACAGCGGAAGGAACAAGGTGGCAGCTGACGCATTTTCGTTTGAAGACATCGAGTTCGTCGAAGCTCGAATCCAACACCTGGCCCCCAAGATCGGCTACCTCGTCCTCGAGGACCGCACCGACCGCTCCGCCGAGGAACGGATGGGTCGGTTCGACTTCGACGAGGCCCACGCCGAGCCATACCTCGAGGACGCTGCCGCGCATCCGATGGGCATGCTGCCCGGAGCACACTCCGCGCCTGGGGATGATGAGGAGGCGGAGGACGAGGAGTCCATCGACGAGGAGCGGGACGAGGAAGACCTGGACGAGAGCAACGGCGAGCTGGAGCCCGGAGACAGCTGGCCGAGGTCCTTCCACGGCAATCCGCAGGGCATACCCCGGTCGAGCCTCGCGCCGCTGACCCCAGCTGACTTCGCCCGCGCTGCGTGCCGCTGGATCCGCGACTGTGCGCTACGCAACACCGTGGGCGAGACGTACCGCCGCTTCCGCGTGCGCATCTACGGGCCCAAGGGCTCGCCCAAGATCGACGCCGGCACCTTCATCTGTCGCAACCACAGCTGGACCGAGCAGCCCCCGGCCGCGGCAGAGGTCATGCCCGACCTGCGCATCCCCACTCCGAGCTTCGACCAGTCGGCCAAGGACAGCACGCTCAAGGGCATCAAGGCGCTGGGCGACTACTACGCCCAGTGGGGCCAGATCGTGCTGGGCTCGGTGGGCCAGCTCCAGGGCGTCAACAACTCCATGCTCGCGCGGTTGCACCGCCAACTCCAGGAGTCCCGCGGCCAGGTCGATGAACTCGTCGCCTCCATCCTCGAGTACCGCCACAACGAGGTCGAGACGGCCGAACGCCGCCGACTCGAAGAACACGCTGGCGACACGCGTAGCGAGCTCGCCCGTGACGCCCTGCAGCAGCTCGGCACGGCCGCCACCACCTTCCTCGCCGGCCGTTCGCTGCCGCCCGATCTGCTGGAGACCTTCGGTGCTATCAGCGCCAGCCCGGACCTGACCGAGGCCCTGCGCGACCCGCGCGTCCGCGCGCTGATGAAGGACCCCGACAACCTGCGCGGGCTTGCAACCATGCTCCAAGCCGCGGGGCAGCAGGCGCATGCAGCCCAGCATGCGCAGGCTCAGCCGGAACAGCCCGATCCGGCCGCCGCCGGCCCCCCGAGTGCCGACGAGCCGCCGGCGCCCGAACCCGACACAACGCAACCCGATCCTCCCGCCGCGGGCTGAGCCGCGACCAAGAGGACGTGATCCCGCTGCGCGCGATGCGCAGCGACAGGAGGTTTCTCATGCCCCGTTTCCCCAAAGCACGACGCAAGAACAAGTCCGTCGCCGTGTTCGAGCAGGCCCACCGCTTCTACGGCGAGGCCTTCGAGGTCACCAGCTC
>CAYRNR010000441.1:0-2007 GCA_964425605.1 uncultured Rickettsiales bacterium
CGGCTCAGCCGGCCCCATTATTATCAGGGGGTATCCAGATCGTCAACTGGTAACCACCGGGATTCACTTGTGTTTTTCATCCATCGAGACGTTGCGGAGATCTTCGATCGTGACCTGCAGCGATTCCGTGCCTCGGAAGAAGCGCATGCCGAAGCCGAAAACCACGTCCACGGCGCGGCCCACCGACGACGCGGGTCGATCCAGCCTGAAGGCCACGGCGGGCACCCCGGGGGACGGTCCGACGCGCATCTGGATGGTCCCCTTGCGGGCCTGACGCACGGCCGTCACGGGCACCGCGCGGGACAGGAACCGGGGTGCGGGGTTGCCGATGCCGTGGGGGGCCATGGGCGCCAGCTCCGCGGCGAGCGACCGTGAGACGAGGCCCATGTCGATCTCCGCGTCCGCCAACAGCCGCGGTGTCCAGGGCTCGGCGGGGAGCTCCGCGAACGCCTCGCGCTCGAACCAGTCCCTGAACTCGTCCAGCCGGGACAACTGCAGGGAGACCCCGGCCGCGGCCTTGTGCCCCCCGAAGCGATCGAGCATGGCCGCGCCGGGTTCCAGGGCCGCCACCAGGTCCACGCCCTTGATGGAGCGCGCCGATCCCGTGGCGGTCTCCCCGTCGGGTGCGAGCAGCAGGGTCGGGCGGTGGAAACGCTGGGAGACGCGGCTGGCCACGATGCCCACAACGCCCGGGTGCCACCCCTCCCCCATCAGCGCCAGGGCCCGCTTCTGGCCCAGGTCGGGGTCCGCCGCCACCATGGCCAGGGCCTCCTCGAGGACGCGGTCCTCGAGCTGGCGGCGCCGCTGGTTGATGCGATCCAGGTCCGCGGCGATGACGCCCGCGCGGCCCCGGTCCGAGGTGAGCAGCAGCTCCAGGGCGAGGCCGGGATCGGCCAGGCGTCCCGCAGCGTTGATCCGCGGGCCCAGGCGGAAGCCGAACACCGACGCGGTCAGGGGGGCGTCCCGCGCCACGTCGGACACCTCCAGCAGCGCGGCGATCCCGGGCCGACGGCGGTGCGCCAGCTCCTCCAGCCCCACCTTGACCAGCAGCCGATTGGCGCCGACGAGGGGGACCATGTCCGCCACGGTCGCCAGGGCGACCAGATCCAGGTAGTGCTTCAGATTTGGCTCGTCAACCTCTTGAAAATATTGACTGTTCCTGAGCGTCCTCCTGATCGCGACCACGGTCATGAAGACCACACCGGTGGCGCAGAGCGAGCGCAGGTCCTCGTGGCCGCCGCCCCGCTCCGGGTTCACCAGGGCCACCGCCGGCGGGAGCTCCTCGGACAGCCGATGGTGATCGAGGATCACGGTGTCCATCCCGCGCTCGGCCGCGCGCTCCAGCGGCGCGTGGGAGGTGCTCCCGCAGTCGCAGGTGACCAGCACCGCGCACCCCGCGTCGGCCAGCCGATCCACCTGCTCGACGGAGATCCCGTAGCCGTCCCGCATGCGGTTGGGTAGCGAGGGGGTGACCTGGCCGCGGCCGACCCGCCGCAGGAAGTCCACCAGCAGGGTCGTCGAGACGATCCCGTCCACGTCGTAGTCGCCGTGCACCGCCACGTGCTCGCCCGCCTCGCACGCCGCGGCGAGGCGCTCGGCCGCCGCGTCCAGGTCGGTCAGAGAGCTGGGATCCGGCAGGTCCCGCAGCTGGGGCTCGAGGTACCGGCGAGCGGACTCGGCGTCGGTGACGCCCCGCAACGCGAGCAACCTCGTCAGCAGGGGGGAGCAGCCCAGGTCGGCGACGGACCCGGGGGGCTCACGCACCTCCCAGACGCGCTGGTCCTTCGGTTCCGTCGTCCGGGTCAAGGCGTGCTCAGGTGGTCTTGGACTGCTGCACGGGCAGCCATCGCTGCAGCGCGATGATGGCGGGGCTCGCCACGTAGATCGACGAGTAGGTGCCCACCACGATGCCGGCGAGCAGGGCCACGGCGAAGCCGCGGAGGATCGGGCCACCGAAGATGGCCATCATCAGCACCACCAGGAAGGTGGTGGCCGACGTCAGCAGGG
>CAYRNR010000442.1:0-2000 GCA_964425605.1 uncultured Rickettsiales bacterium
GCGTCGCCGTGGCGGTCCCACGTCAGGGGCTGGCCCGCGCTGGCAGCGGCCGCAACCTCGCGCTCCACGAGATCACAGATGGGGCCCTCGGCGCCGGTCGGGCTGGGGATCTCCAGCAGGCGCAGCAGGGTCGATACGACGAGGGGGTGATCGGAGCTCATACGGACAGGGCGAACTCGCGCAGGGTGTCGTTGAGGGAGGTCTTGAGGTCGGTGGAGGCCTTGCGTTGGCCGATGATCAGGGCGCAGGCCAGCTCGTAGGTCCCGGCCGGGAACGTCTTGGGACGGGTCCCCGCCACCACCACCGAGCGCGCGGGCACGCGGCCGCGGTGAATCACCTCCTGGGTTCCGGTCACGTCGATGATGGGCGTGGACGCGGTCAGCACCACGTTGGCCCCCAGCACGGCCTCGCGCTCCACGTGGACCCCCTCCACCAGGATGCAGCGCGAGCCCACGAAGGCGCCGTCCTCGACGATCACCGGCCGGGAGCCAGGCGGCTCGAGTATCCCGCCGATCCCCACCCCGCCGGCCAGGTGTACGTCCGCGCCGATCTGGGCGCCCGTGCCCACCGTGGCCCAGGTGTCGACCATGGTCCGCTCCCCCACGTAGGCCCCGATGTTCACGTAGGCCGGCATGAGCACCACGCCGCGGCCCAGGAACGATCCGTAGCGGGCTGTTCCCGGCGGCACCACGCGCACTCCGGCAGCCGCGTGGTCGGCCTTGATCGGGATCTTGTCGTGGTAGGTGAACGGCGTCAGCTCCATCACCCGCATCGGCGCCAGGGCGAAGAACAGGTTCACCGCCTCGGCCACCCAGGCGTGGACGATCCAGTCGTCCCCGTCCGGCTCCGCCGTGCGGACCTCTCCGCGATCCAGCAGCTCCAGGGTGCGCTCCACTGCGGCGCGGTGCGCGGGCTCGCTCAGGAGCTCCCGGTCCATGTAGGCCTCGTGGACCCGTGTCTGCAGCTCGTCGAACATGGCCTCTATATCTAACACGTGCGCGAACTTTGCTAGGCTACAGGGCGGATTAGGCCGGCTGGCCTCCGGCACCGGCCAGGACACGGAGTACAGACCATGCGCGATCGTCTCCTCCCCTCCCTCCTGCTGCTCGTCGTCGCCCCTTGGCTGATGATGGGCTGTCCCGACGCCTACGACGAGGCCCCGTCCATCCAGATGAACCCGGGGGCCGTGACCTTCGAGCCCACGGCGTCCGGATCCGGCGAGCTCGTCCAGGAGGCCGTGACGTTCACCAACACCGACAACCGCGACGCGACGCTCATGGATCTGGTGGTCGAGGGCGACGCCGACGTCTTCGGCGTCACCATGCCCTCGGGCGCCGAGGTGGACCTGCCGATCCTGCTGGCGCCCGACGAGGTCCTCGACCTCCTGGTCACCTTCGCGGTCCCCGACGCCGACGGTTCGTTCTCCGCCACCGCGGTGCTCACCTTCGGCCTCGCCGTGGAGACCAGCGGCTGCAACTGCGACTCGTACACCCAGGAGTTCACCACCTTGACCCTGGGGCTCACCGCCGACACCGGCTGCGACCTCGACGGGGACGGTTACGAGGGCGACACCTGCTCGGGCGACGACTGCGACGACGAGGACCCCGGCATCCACCCCGGCGCCGACGAGGTCTGCGACGGCATCGACAACGACTGCGACGGCGACGTGGACGACGGCTTCGACGAGGACGGCGACGGCTTCCTCAGCTGCGAGGATGACTGCGACGACGAGGACGCCAACACCTACCCCGGCGCCGACGAGATCTGCGACGGCTTCGACAACGACTGCGACGAGGTGATCCCCGACGACGAGCTCGACCTCGACGGCGACGGCTACCTGCTGTGCGAGGGCGACTGCGACGACGAGGACGAGCTGAGCTACCCCGGCGCCGAGGAGATCTGCGACGACGCCGACAACGACTGCGACGGCGCCCTGGGCGACGACGAGCTCGACGACGACGGCGACGGCTGGACCGAGTGCATGGGCGACTGCGACGACG
>CAYRNR010000443.1:0-1999 GCA_964425605.1 uncultured Rickettsiales bacterium
GGGGGAGGTGGAGGGGGAGGTGGAGGGGGAAGTGGGATCAGTGGAAGTCCCGGCTCCCCCCGCTCTGGGGTCTCAGATCCACCTGCGGCTTCCACAGCTTCTCCGCAATCAGGTGGACCACCCCGTCCTGGCACTGGAGCTTGCCTTCGATGCCGAGGAAGGAGGCGGTGCGGACGAGCAGGGCGAACTCGGCGAAGACCTGCTTCCAGATGACGAGGTTCACGAAGCCTGACTCGTCCTCCAGGGTCATGAAGGTGACGCCCGACGCGGTGCCGGGGCGCTGGCGGCAGATGACCATGCCGGCGTAGCGGACGCGCTGGCCGTGGCGGCCGCTGTTGAGGGTGGCGGCGTCGGGGAGGCGCTGGTCGGTGAGCTGGTCGCGGATGGTGGTGAGGGGGTGGCCGCGGGGGCTGTGGTAGGTGGTGCGGTAGTCCCAGTCGATGGTCTCGAAGGGATCGAGGGTGGCGAAGAGGGGGAGGGTCTCGCCGCGGGGGAGATCGACGTCGTCGTGGGTGGTGTGGACGAGGGCGCGGACCTCCCAGAGGGCCTGGCGGCGGTCGAGGACGAAGCCGTCGAAGGCGCCGGCCTCGGCGAGGGAGGTGAGGGCGTCGATGGGGAGATCGGTGCGGTGGACGAGGTCGTCGAGGGAGGTGAAGGGGGTGTCGGCGCGGGCGGCCTCGATGCGCTCGCCGTGGTGTGAACGAAGGCCCTTGACGTAGCGCAGGCCCATGCGGACGGCCCAGCGGCCGCCGCGGAGCTGCTCCATGGTGCAGTCCCAGTCGCTGAGGATGGCGTCGACGGGCTGGACCTGGACGCCGTGGCGCTGGGCGTCCTGGACGAGGGTGGCGGGGGAGTAGAAGCCGAGGGGCTGGGCGTTGAGGATGGCGCAGAGGAACTCCTCGGGGAAGTGGCACTTGAGCCAGGCGGTGGCGTAGCCGATGAGGGCGAAGCTGGCGGCGTGGCTCTCGGGGAAGCCGTACTCGCCGAAGCCGCGGATCTGGTCGAAGACGCGCTCGGCGAACTCCGGCTCGATGCCCTTGGCGACCATGCGGGTGGTCAGCTTCTCGCGGTGCTTCTCGATGCGGCCGCTGCGGCGCCAGGCGGCCATGTCGCGGCGAAGCTGGTCGGCCTCACCGGGGGTGTAGTCGGCGGCCACGACGGCGAGCTTCATCACCTGCTCCTGGAAGAGGGGCACGCCCAGGGTCTTGGACAGGACGGGCTCGAGGCAGGGGTGGGGGTACTCCACGGGCTCCTCGCCGTTGCGGCGGCGCAGGTAGGGGTGGACCATGCCGCCGGTGATGGGGCCGGGGCGGACGATGCTGACCTCGATGACCAGGTCGTAGAACGTGCGCGGCCGCAGGCGGGGCAGCATGGCCATCTGGGCGCGGCTCTCGATCTGGAAGACGCCGACGGTGTCGCCGCTGCAGATCATGTCGTAGGTGACGCGGTCCTCGGGGGGGATGGTGGCCATGTCCAGGTCGACGCCGCGGGTCTCGCGCAGCAGCCGGCAGCACAGGTCCACCTGGTGGAGCATGCCCAGCCCGAGCAGGTCCACCTTGAACAGGCCCAGCGCCTCCACGTCCTCCTTGTCCCACTGGATGACGGTGCGGTCCGCCATGGTGGCGTTCTCGATGGGGACCAGGTCGTGGACGGGGCGGTGACCCAGCAGGAAGCCGCCGGGGTGGATGGAGAGGTGGCGCGGGAAGTCCTGGATCTCCTCGCACAGCCGCACCAGGTGGGTGTGGGCGGGGTTGTCGGGGTCGAAGCCGGCCTGGGTCAGGGTCTCCGGATCGACGCCGGACCAGTGGCTGAGCAGCCTGGACAGGCGGTCCACGGTGGTCTCGGGCATGCCCAGGGCCTTGCCCACCTCGCGCACCGCCGACTTGCCGCGGTAGCGGATCACGTTGGCCACCATGGCGGCGTGGGTGCGGCCGTACTTGGCGTACACGTGCTGGATCACCTCCTCGCGGCGGGCGTGGGCGATGTCCAGGTCGATGTC
>CAYRNR010000444.1:0-1989 GCA_964425605.1 uncultured Rickettsiales bacterium
CTTCGGGTCGGGGCGACCACCGCCCTGCCCACCCTGGATCCGTTGTTCTCCGACGTGTCCGAGGGGCAGATGGCCCTGTGCCGCCTGCTGTACGACACCCTGGTCACCCTCGACTGGACCGGGGAGGTCCAGCCGCTGCTGGCGACGAGCTGGACCGTGGAGGACGGCAAGCGCACGTTCACCTTCTTCCTGCGTGAGGACGCCCGGTTCCACGACGATCCCTGCTTCGCCGACGGGGAGGGGCGGCTGCTGACGTCTCGGGACGTCAAGATGTCGCTGGAGCGGGTCTACACCCACATCCACACGTACGAGGGGCACCCGCTGGCGGACTCGCCCCGCGTGGTGGGAACCGACGCGCTGATCGCCGGCGAGGCCGATCACCTCGCGGGCATCGAGACGCCCGGCGACCACACCGTGGTGGTGCGGTTCGAGCGACCCGCCACCGAGTTCCTCCACACCCTGTCGTGGCTGCCGTGGTCCATCGCGCCCGTGGAGGCGCTGGAGGCGTACGCCGGGGACGGCGACCTGCGGCGGAACGTCGTGGGGACGGGGCCGTACCGCGTCTCGGGCGAGGGGGAGGGGGCGGACCTGACGCTGCTGCCGCACGAGGCCGCGTGGCAGCGGGATCCCGAGGGCCGGCCGTTGCCCTTCCCAGACCGGATCGAGGTCCACGTGTACAAGGGGCCCATCGCGGCGGGGACCTCCCTCAAGGAGGGTCGGATCGACCTGCTCATGGGCACGCCGGACAGCCTCCGCGACGAGTTCTTCGACGTGGGCGATGGCAAGGCCACGCCCCGTCCCGGCTGGGAGGGGTACCGCGCTGGCGGCTACCTCGACGACGCCATGCGCGAGCAGCGGGTGATGCTGTTCGACAACCGGTCCGAGAACCCGCTGCTGGACGACGCGCGGATCCGCCGCGCCGTGGGGTTCGCCCTGCGCCGGGACGAGCTCACACCCGAGGACGGCTTCCCCACGGACAGCGCGCTGGTGGACAGCATGCTGGGGTACAAGCCGCGCGCCCACGCCGATCCTGAGCGGGCCAGGTCCCTGCTCGCCGAGGCGGGATTCGACGGCAGCGCGGACGGGCCGGTGTTGACCCTGTGCGGCACCGCGTCGTTCCACGACGACATGCGCGCGATCCAGACCCACCTGGCGGCGGTCGGTGTCCCCGCCGCGGTCGTGCCCGCAGATCCCCGGGCCATGCACGAGTACATGACCGAGGGCGGCTGCGATGCGCTCATGCTGGCGATGGTGGGCCTCGTGGTGGACGACGATCCCCTCGAGTACATGATCAGCTACGGCTCGATGGTGCAGCTGGACCAGCGCGTGGAGGACTTCCCGGCCTTCATCGACCGCGCCCGGGAACAGGGCGATCCCGAACGACGGGCCGAGATGAGCCTGGAGCTGGCCCGGATCCTCGAGGAAGACGCGATGATCCTCATCCTCGCCGAGCGGCGCCCGGGCACCCCCGACTACGCCTTCATCGCCACGGACCGGGTCGGTGGCCTGACCGACCACCGCACCGGATTGATGAACCCCCTGCGCGAGCGCCTGCACCAGCTCTGGGTCAGGCCCGAGCAACCCTGATCGCCGAGCCCCACGCGCGCGGGTCTTCTTGACAGCGGCCCCCCTCCCGGGCAAGATCCGAACGAACGTTCGAACGAGTAACTCGACGTTTGGGTGAGGACGAGTGATGAGGTACGCAGAGACCGGGTTCAACCTTGAGATCGACCTTTCCAGGGGCAACATCGAGCGGGTCCCGACGGATCCCAGCTGGACGAAGCAATACCTGGGGGGGCTGGGCACCAACGCCAAGATCCTGTGGGATCGCGTACCGCCGGACACCGATCCCTTCGACGAGGACAACCTGCTGATCTTCGGCACCGGGCTGCTGGTGGGCACGGCCGCCATCGGCTGCAACCGCACGGTCGTGTCCACGTTCTCGCCCCAGACCAAGCTGATGGCGTTCTCGATGATGGGCGGCTTCTG
>CAYRNR010000445.1:0-1979 GCA_964425605.1 uncultured Rickettsiales bacterium
GGCGCTCGTTGAGGAGGTTACGGAAGAACTCCAGACGTTCTCGTTCCATGGGTGCAGTACTCCTCCGCAGATGTTCCCCCTGGGAAACCCTCGAACACCTGCTTTCTACAAGACCCGACCGAAGGTCGCGCCAGATCCCCGCTCGTGACGGGCGCTGGATATTACCCGCGGATCGAACCGCTGTAAAGCAATGACAACTTGTCCCCGCGTACGCGCGAAGCGCGCTCCGATTGCCAACCTGTCAACGAGGGGCCGACGACGAGGCCCAGAAAGGCCGGTTTCGCGGGGTAGAACCCGTGGCACGGTGCTTGCTGTGACAGGGTTAGATCTGGGAGCATCGACGCCATGCCAAGCCCGCTGCCGACCACGAACTCCCGCGCCGCGGCCGTGCTGTGCCTGCTGACCGCCGTCGCGCTGGCCCTGCCCGCGGCCGCTGAGGAGGAGTGGTCCTCGGCCAAGACCCTGGCCGTGGGTGGCGCCGGGCGGGTGATCTCGCTGGACAACTCCTGCATCACCCTCAACCCCGGCGCCATCACCAACCCCTACCCGCACTACACCGTGGACTCGGGCTACCAGCGCTTCGATCCCCTCAAGTCCAACACGTTCCACTTCTCGACCCTGGATTCCCAGACCAGCGACCTGGCCATGGGCATCAACATGAACTTCCAGTGGACCAAGCCGCCGTTCGATCCGTCGTTGGACATGGCCTGGTACGACACCGCCGAGGAGCCGGTGGACGATCGCCGCATCGACCGCTTCACCTGGGCCATGGCCTACGGCTTCTTCATGCGGCGGTTCAACGTCGGGGCCGGGCTGCGGGTGTACCACGTCGAGGACGCGCTGCGGGGCAACGAGACGCCGGTGAGCCTGGACGTGGGCCTGTCGTGGTGGATCAGCCCCAACGTGGCCATCGGCGTGGTGGGCGGCAACGTCATCCCCACCGACCTCGAGGAGGAGCCCACCACCCTGGCGGCGGGCTTCGCCACCACCCTGGCCGGCGGCATCCTGTGGATGGAGCTCGACGGGATCATCGACTTCCACAGCGGCGACAAGCCGCTGGTGGACACCAACGCCGGCGCCCAGATCACCCTGTTCCAGCAGCTCAACATCCGCTCGGGCTTCGCCAGCGACCACGGCTTCCGCGACAAGTACTGGTCGTGGGGGCTGGGCTGGACCATCCCGAACTTCTCGGTGAGCTATTCCATGCGCGTGGAGCTCGGCGAGATGGAGCGGCGCCTCAACCCGGACAAGCCCGAGGGCGCGAACCGGCTGCTACACGCCTGGCTGATCTCCGTCAGCTTCTGACGGCGCCGACGGCTCCTGGGCCGCCTTCAGCTCCTGAGCCGACCCCTGGATCGACGCGGCCAGATCCCGCAGCTCGACCTGCTTGCGCTCCAGCTCGCCCACCTTGCCGTCGAGGACCACCAGGCGCTCGCGGATGACGGCGATGCGGCCCGAGGTGCCCTCCTTGACCGCGGTGCTCTCCTTGCCCACGTCCTCGGCCAGATCACCGATCTGCTTGGAGACCGTGGACATGTTGCGACAGGCGCTGACGGCCTTGATCGCCTCGCGGCGCAGGGTGCCGTAGGCAGCGGTGGAGGCCACGGCGGCCACGGCGGGGACGGCGAGCATCAACGAGACCAGAAGCCACGGGATCGATCGGCGCATGGACAACCTCCGGCTGCAACCGGGGCTATCCTATAGCAACGATGTCGTACAAGTCCCCTCCCCTCGCAGTGGTCACCAGCGGCCACCAGCCCCTGCTCCGGCGCGCTGTGGCCGGCCAGGAGGGGCCCGTGTGGCTGATCACCGACGATCCGAGGGCCGCGACGCGGGCGGCTGGCCGCGACGACGTCGAGTGCTTCGAGATCCCCCGCGGCCGCGGGTTCGCCCGGGCCGCCCAGCGCGCGCTCGAGCTGGCCCGGGACCGCGGCCACGGCGCCGTGGTGCTGCTCAACGACGACGCCCGCCTGCTGCCT
>CAYRNR010000446.1:0-1975 GCA_964425605.1 uncultured Rickettsiales bacterium
GTGGACGAGGGGGTGGCCTCGTTCCAGGTGGAGCAGGTGTTCCGCAACAACACCGACTCCCAGCTCGAGGCGACCTTCTACTTCCCGCTGCCCGAGGAGGCGAGCCTCTCCGAGTTCGCCATGTGGATCAACGGCAAGAAGACCAAGGGCGAGATCCTCGAGCGCAACCAGGCCGTGGCCATCTACGAGGACATCGTCCGGCAGATGATCGACCCCGGGGTGCTGGAGTACGTGGGGCGCGACCTGATCAAGGCGCGCATCTTCCCGATCCCCCCGCGCGGCACCCAGAAGGTCCAGGTGTGCTTCGAGTCCCTGGTGCACGTGGAGGGCCAGCTGGCGCAGGTCAACTACCCGCTGCGCGCGCCGTCGGGCCTCGCCGGCACCACCAGCGACCTGACCGTGACCGCCGAGATCAGCAGCCCGATCCCCATCCGCAGCGTCTACTCCCCCACGCACCAGGTGGACGTCACCGAGTCCGGCGACGTGACCCTGGCGGGCTTCGAGGAGCACGGCGCCCGGTTCGACCGCAACTTCGAGCTCTACTACACCCTCACCGAGGAGCCGGTGGGCGTCAGCGTGGTGACCTACCGGGTCGCCGGCGAGGACGGCTACTTCCTGCTCATGGCCGCACCGGGCGAGGACCGCGACGTCGCGCCCATGCCCAAGGACATCACCTTCGTCATCGACACCTCCGGCAGCATGGCCGGGGAGAAGATCCAGGGGGCGCGCGACGCGCTGCGCTTCTGTCTGCAGTCCCTCGACGGCGCCGACCGCTTCAACGTGGTGCGGTTCTCCACCGGCGTGGAGCCCTTCTCTGGAGAACTCGTGCCCGCGACCGGGGACAACGTGGGCCGCGCGCTGAACTTCGTCGAGCGCTTCGAGGCCCTCGGTGGCACCAACATCTCCGAGGCCCTGGACACGGCCCTCACGCACACGCCGTCCGGGGATCGGCCCTACTACGTGGTGTTCCTCACCGACGGCCTGCCCACCGTGGGCGTGACCGACGCCGATCACATCCTGTCGAGGGTGCGCGAGCGCAGCAGCGACGGCCAGACCCGCTTCTTCACCTTCGGGGTGGGGTTCGACGTCAACACCGACCTGCTGGACACCCTGGCCGCCGAGAATCGCGGCACCGCCGAGTACATGGACCCCGGTGAGGACATCGAGGTCAAGGTCAGCAGCTTCTACCGCAAGGTCTCGCGGCCGATGCTCGCCGACGTCGCCCTCGATCTGGGCGGTGCCGGGGCCTACGACGTGTACCCCAAGCAGCTCCCCGACCTGTTCAGCGGCACCCAGCTGATCGTGATGGGGCGCTACAAGGGGCGGTCCCAGCAGAACGTCCGGCTGTCCGGCGTGGCCGGCGGCAAGGCCAAGAGCTTCAACGCGGCGGTGGCCTTCGACGCCGAGCGCACCGACCACGAGTTCATCCCCCGCATGTGGGCCAACCGCAAGGTGGGGTTCCTCCTCGACGAGATCCGCCGCAACGGCGAGCAGAAGGAGCTGGTGGACGAGGTGATCCGGCTGAGCAAGCGCTTCGGCATCATGACCCCGTACACCTCCTTCCTGGTGGTGGAGGACACCCCGGTGGCCAGCACGAACCGGCCCACGGACATGCCCACCATCACCCTGCCGTCCTCCGCGGCCAGCGGAGCGAGCCGCGGCGACGCCCTGTCCCTCGACGACTTCGACGGGGGCTGGGATGAGGAAGAGGACCTCCGCGGAGGTGCCTTCGCCCCCGCGCCCGAGGCGGTCGAGCGGTCCCGCTGGGGCGCTGGTGGGCGCGCCAGCAGGAAAGCGGCCGCGGAGCAGCGCCGCATGGAGGGCTTCGAGGAGTCCAGCGGCGAGGCCGCGGTGCACGCCAGCGAGGCCATCGGCGAGATGAAGCAGCGGGAGACCCAGGACCTCGACGCCCTGGGCCGGGTGGTCCGCGACAAGCTGTTCCACTACCGCGCCGGGACCTGGGTGGACGAGGACT
>CAYRNR010000447.1:0-1968 GCA_964425605.1 uncultured Rickettsiales bacterium
TCGAAGCGGATCACCTGCTTGCCGTAGGTGTCGGCCACGTCGACGACCTCCTCGGCGAAGCCGATCTTCAGGGCCATCTTGGCGGCGCGGCCGCGGGCGTTGTACGAGTCCTGGTCCACCTGGCAGCCGTTCCAGATCTCCATGCCGGTGACGGTCTTGTTGCCGTCGAAGGTGAACTTGATGTTGTCGCTGAGGCCGCCGCCCTGGCCCCCCGCCACCCAGAAGGTGTAGAGGCGATCGTCGGTCAGGGACTCGGCTTCGAAGGTGTAGCCCTCCTGGGTCAAGCTGGCCGAGGCGGTCACCGAGGTCACGGGGATGGTCCCGGCCAGCGCGAGGGGGGCGAACGAGGCGAGCGCGACGGCGGTGACGGCCAGCGAAACGAAGCGTGGGGTCATGGAGAACTCCTAAGGTGGCCCGATCTGCGGTCCACCGTGCGCGACATTGTCGCGCTCCCATCCGTCAGGATCAACGCACTGGTCACACCGACGGTTCCAGCCCCGGGGCCATTCAACGGCCCGCGGCGCCGTGGGGTCACAGGGTGAAGGTCAGCTCGGTCCGGAACCCGTTGAAGCCGGGGAGCCAGCGGCAGACGCCGCCGGTGCAGCGCAGTCCCTGCTTGTTGGCCCCGGCGAACACCTTGATGGCCATGAAGGACGTCGGCTTGATCGCGATCTCGGCGGCTCCGAACACCCCCAGCGGATCCTCGGAGTCGTCGTTGTTGTACAGGTTGCCCGGCACGGCCAGGGGGCCGAAGAGCGACGCGCGCTCGTTGGTCACGTCCAGCAGCAGCGACACGGTGAGCACGCCCTTGTAGCTCCAGCTGATGGAGGTCTCCGACGACATCCAGTCGGGCGACTCCTCCAGATCCTCGTGGAACGCGCGGAAGTTGGTCCCCAGCTCCAGGGTCGAGGCCTTCACCGCGAGGGCGCCGCTGAGGTAGGCGTGGACCATGTTGTCGTTGCCATAGTCGCGGCCGGTGGGGGTGTCGTCCTCCACGTTGACCTCACCGCGGTACCCGCCGGTGAAGAAGATGTGGTGGCCGCCCTCGAAGAACAGCTGCACGCCGCCGTAGGGGTGGAAGATCACCTCCCGGTCGTGGCCCGGCACGTCGGCGTCGTCGAAGAAGTTGGCGAAGTTGACGAAGAAGTTGTGCGACGTCTTGGGCACGTACACGGTCATGCGCAGCCGGTAGCCGGTCATGTCGTTGGAGGTCACGGCGTGCTGGCTGTCGGGGTTGATGGCCTCCTCTAGCTCGAGGGTGGGCGACGCGGTCAGCGCATTCTCGGTCACACCGGACAGCTGGCTGTGGCGCGAGTGGTTGGAGTACCGCTTGAACTCGGCCAGGAAGGCCGCCGAGGCGCCGAAGACCTGGGCGCCAGAGTAGATGGCGTACCCACGCCTCAGCTCGAACTCCTCGTCGTCGAGGTCGATCATGGCCCGCTCGCCCTCGGGCGTACGGCCGTAGAGGAAGACGTCCGCCTCGGTGTGCCAGTCCACCGGCCCGAGGCTGGGGAACCGCAAGGAGGCGCCGACCACGCCCATCTGGACCGGCTCGCGCGCCAGCTCCAGCCGGTCCGCCGCGGTCCGTTCACCGTTCTCGTCCGGGCGCTCGAAGGTCACGCCCACGCCGTGCAGGCCGATCTCCATCCAGCGGGCGGGGCGCACCGAGCCGGCGGTGCCGAAGATGAACTCGCCCGCGGGCAGCTCGATGCCGCGGTTGATGGACGTGACCGAGATGTTCTGGGCGTTGGCCCAGCCGCCGAACACGCTCCAGTCCACCGGATCGGTGGCGATGGCCAGCTTGGCGCCGCGCAGGGACGTGTCCTCGTCGGTCTCCGGTCGCTTGACCAGGGACAGGGCGATGCCCTTGCCCACGTTGATGTAGCAGTCCCCGAGATCCATCTGGAAGCGCCGGCTGCGGTACTGCACGAACATCTTCTCGGGCACCAGGTAGGCGTCCTCGGTCAG
>CAYRNR010000448.1:0-1953 GCA_964425605.1 uncultured Rickettsiales bacterium
TAGTCAATTTGATTGCCCGCGCGATCACCCGCGGCTATATTCCGGCCAGCCGTAGTGCGTCGGCCAGGGGCCGTAGTGTGCGAGTGACGAGGGGTTGTTGGCGGCCCTCCACCCCTGCCGCCGGCGCGCGCGAGACGGCTCGAGAGAGGCCGATTCCATGGAACTGATACGCCTTTGGACGACGCTCAAACGCCGCAAGTGGGTGGTTGTGCAGGCCTTCGTGTTCTTCACGGTCGCCTCGCTGGTCGCCACGCGGTTCCTGCCCAAGACCTACCAGTCCACCGCCAAGGTGATGATCGAGCAGAGCGACGCCGCGGCCTCGCTGCTCAGCGAGGTGGGCCTCGAGGAGCTGGTCACCACCCTGGGCAGCTCGGGCAGCTCCAACGAGGTCTCCAACAAGATCGCCCTGGCCACCATCACCGAGAACCTCGACGAGGTGGTGTGGCGGCTCCAGCTGCGCGACGACGACGGCCACCTGATCAAGTCGCAGACCCTGCTCAAGAAGGGGCTGTTCTACTCGATCAAGCCCACGCCGCTGTTCACCATCAGCCAGTACCAGAACACCGACATCCTGCTGATCAAGGCCAACGCACCGTACCCGGAGCAGGCCCAGATGATGGCCGACGCCCTCGCCGAGGTGTTCATCGACGTCAGCCAGGAGCGGACCCGGGCCGAGACCCGCAGCGCCAAGGTGTTCATCGACGGCAAGGTCATCGTGGTGGAGGACGAGTTCGACAAGGCCCTGGCCGACATCGCCGACTTCAAGGCCGAGCAGAACATCATCGACCTGTCCACCGAGACCCGCGAGGCCGTGGGCAAGATCTCCGAGCTGATGAGCCTGGCCGAGGGCAACGAGTACAAGATCAGCCAGCTGCGGCGCCAGATCCGGGAGCTCGAGCAGTTCCTGTCCGAGAACAGCCCCGACGCGGTGGCCGCGTCCACCCTGCGCGAGAACCCCGAGATCGCGGCCATGCAGGAGGACCTGCGGCGCATGGAGCTGGAGCTCGACAAGATGCTCCAGGAGAAGACGGAAGCCCACCCGGACGTCATCGAGCTGCGCCAGCTGATCGGTCAGTCCGAGGTTCGCATGACCGAGATCCTGGCCATCGAGGCCGACCGCAGCCCGGAGCTGACGGTGCTGCGGCTGGAGCTGGCCGCGGCCATGGAGTCGCGCAAGGACATCCGGGCGGACATCGAGACCTACTCCACCGAGTTCGCCCGCCTGCCCGACGTCATGAAGACGGACACGAGGCTGCAGCTGGCAGCCCAGGCGGCCCAGAACATCCTCGAGGAGCTGTCCAACTACCAGTACCAGATCGGGATCGCCGAGGCGATGACGCTCACCGACATCCGCATCATCGACCCCTCGATGCTGCCGGACAAGCCCGCGTCGCCCAAGGTGATGTACAACGCGGTGCTCGGCGCCTTCCTGGGCGTGGTCGTCGGCCTCGTGCTGGTGTTCCTGCTCGAGTACATCGACGACTCCATCCGCACCCGCGAGGACCTCGAGGAGGTGTGGGACATCCCGCACCTCGGTGTGGTCCCCCAGATCCGACCGGGAGAGGGCAAGTTCATCCACACCCTCAACCCGAAAGCTCCACTGTCAGAGGCGTACCGGACCATCCGGCACAACATCCTGTACGCCAGCTTCGAGAACCCGCCGCAGACCATGATGATCACCAGCTCCATCCCGGGTGAGGGCAAGTCCACCACCTGCGCCAACCTGGCCGCCTCCGCGGCCATGGAGGGCAAGAGCGTGCTGGTCATCGACACGGACTTCCGCAAGCCCAACCAGCACCGCCTGTGGCAGGCCGACAACACCAGCGGCTTCACCGCCTACCTGGCCGGCCAGCTGCCCCTGGAGGAGTGCATCCGGCACGACGTGGTGCCGGGGCTGGACCTGCTGCCGTCGGGCATGGTGCCCCCCAACCCGGCCAAGCTCATCGAGTCCAC
>CAYRNR010000449.1:0-1936 GCA_964425605.1 uncultured Rickettsiales bacterium
CGGCGTTCTTGAGGTGGGCCGCGACCCGCTTGGTGTAGCGCAGCATCAGCACCAGGGACAGCACGCGGCGCTCGACCATGGCCTCGTCGCCGTGTTCGTGGCCGACGAGCGCCTCGAGGGTGTCGTCGCAGTAGGTGCCGATCCCCTGGTAGAGCAGCTCGCACTCGCGCGCCGCGTTCTTGTCGCTGTTCTCCACGGTGGCGGAGCACAGATCGAACATCTGCAGGACCTTGCCCCGCGTGTCGGCCATGCTGGCCTCGTGCTCCCCCCAGTCCACCTGGGCCGGCACCATCTCGGCGAGCTCGGCGATGTTCTTGGAGTAGTCCCCCACCCGCTCGATCTCGTTGACGATGTCGTGCAGCTGCAGCGCCGACAGCAGGTCGCGATCGCGGGACAGCGCCAGGTGCCGGTAGACGCGCCGGCGCACGTCCGCCTGGAAGTGGTTCACCGCCCGGTCCATCCCCTTGACGCGGTCGCGGACGTTCGGGTCCTCCCGCTCGTGGAGGGCCCGCTGGACCACCAGGTACATCTCCTTGACCGTGAGGATCATCTCCAGCGCGTCGGAGCGACACTGGTCGATGTCGTTGCCCTTGCCGACCAGGGACCTGAAGAAACCGCTCATGGGCCACCCGCGGGGATTCGGGAGCCGTCATCACCGAGGCTCCTCCGCAAGTGTACCTCCCGGCGCGCGGGATGGGTGGCGAGAGGTTCAGTACCCGAACTGGGCGCTGCGGTACTCGCCCAGCAGATCGGCGATCTCGCGCAGGTCGGCGTCGCCGGTCTCCATGTAGGCCGTCTCGGCATCCTGGAGCACGTCGCCGAGGTAGGCGCCGCGCTGCATCGGCTCGAGGTCCCAGACGTCGACCAGGGCCTGGGCGTAGGCCACGACCACGTCGGACTTGCGCAGCTGGGGGCCGGCGGCGTCGATCATCTCGGCCATGGTCATCGACACGGTGTCCGTGCGCGCCTCGCGCGTGCCGGGGTCGGTCCAGGTGACGGTGAACGCGAAGGTCTCCGAGCCGTCGTGATCCGACGGGGTGCAGTCCGCCAGGACCTGGTGGAAGAGCATGGCGTCGCCAGGGGCGAGGTGCTGGGGCTCCACCTCGTCGGGGTCCTCGGAGTACTCCTCGCCGTGGAACTCCTCCATGACGTACCCCGCGGGCATGATCATCTCCACCTGCACGGCGCGCGCGGCGACCTCCATCACCGACAGGAACCGCTCGTCGTCGCCGAACATGGCGGCGGCCTCGTCCTCGTCGTCGATGTAGACGTAGGCGCCCTTGCCCGCGTCGGTGATCGTGTCCATCAGGTCGTCGGAGTAGTCGTAGGCGTCGTCGTCGATGCCGACGCCGACCATGTAGATGCCCTCGGCCTCGGCGTCGTCGGCGTGCAGCGCGATGAGCTCCTCGTCCACGACGCCGACGTTGGCGCCGCCGTCGCTGATCAAGATCACGCGGTTGAGGCGGTCGGGCTCGTATGCAGCCGCGGCCAGCTGGTAGGCGCGGACCAGGCCGCCGTGCAGATCGGTGGAGCCGCCCGAGTTCAGGTCGTGGATGGCCGCGAGCAGATCCGGGTCGTCCGGGCCGTCCACCACCTCGCCCTGGAGCGGCACCGTCACGGAGGAGTCCCAGGAGAGCAGGGAGACCACGTCCCCGGGCTGCAGGTTGTGGGCGATCTGCACGAGCACGTCCTTGGTGGTCTCCAGCGGGTGGCCGATCATGGACCCGGACGAGTCCACCGAGAACGTCAGCGACCTCGGCCGGCGCTCGATGTCCGCGATGGACGGGGCGGCCACGCCGATGAGCATGGTGTACGTGCCGTCGCCGTTGTCGGCCACCTGGGGATCGATTCGCACGTGGCCGGCCGGCGCCGGCGGGTAGTAGAAGTCGTAGTAGTTGAGGAACTCGTAGGGCCGCATGCCGCCGTGGATCGCCAC
>CAYRNR010000450.1:0-1928 GCA_964425605.1 uncultured Rickettsiales bacterium
GTGCCCCTCGGTCACGAGGCGGTCCACGAGGTTGGAGCCGATGAACCCGGCGCCGCCGGTCACGAGGTAGGTCGACATGGCACTTCCCCTGCTGCGCGGTGGTGTCACCGCCTGTCCTTCTTGAAATAGCCCGGGGCCGATGTCAAGACGTTACCGGCCCATCTGGGCTACCATGGCCGCGGAGCGCGAATCGACGTCATGCAAGTCCCCAGCCTCGATCTGATCGCCCAGTACGCCACCATCCGCGAAGAGGTGAACGAGGCGGTGACGCGCGTGCTGGAGTCCCAGCGGTTCATCCTCGGCCCGGAGGTGACCCGGTTCGAGGACGAGATCGCAGGGTACCTGGGCTGCGCCCACGCGATCGGCGTCTCCAGCGGCACCGACGCCCTGCTGGCGGCGCTGATGGCGCTGCAGATCGGCCCCGGCGACGAGGTGATCACCACCCCGTTCACGTTCTTCGCCACGGCCGGGGCGGTGCACCGGCTCGGCGCGCGCCCCGTGTTCGTGGACGTGGAACCCCGGACCCTCAACCTGGACCCGGAGAGCGTGGCCCGAGCGGTCACCGACCGCACCCGCGCCATCATCCCCGTGCACATCTTCGGCAAGTCCGCGGACATGGCCGCCATCCTGGGCATCGCCGCGAGCCACGATCTGTCGGTGATCGAGGACGCGGCCCAGTCCATCGGCGCCGACTTGAGGGGGGCGCAGACCGGCACCCTCGGCGCCCTGGGCTGCTTCTCGTTCTTCCCGTCCAAGAACCTCGGCGGGATCGGGGACGGCGGGCTGGTGACCTGCAACGACGACGGCCTCGCCGACGACGTCCGCCGGTTGCGCGCCCACGGCTCCAGGCCCAAGTACTTCCACCACGTGGTGGGCGGCAACTTCCGCCTCGACGCCATCAACGCCGCGGTGTTGCGGGTCAAGCTGCGCCACCTCGACGGCTGGATCGAGGGCCGCCGCGCGGCGGCCCGGAGGTACGCCGAGCTGATGGACGCCGCTGGCCTGCGCGGCGCCGACGGCCCCGTGCTGGCCCTGCCCCCCGGCGACGAGGGCGGACGCCACGTGTTCCATCAGTACGTGATCCGCGCGCACCGACGCGACGAGCTGCAGGCCCACCTCGGCGCCTGCGGCGTGGGCACCGCCGTGTACTACCCGCGCCCGCTGCACCTCCAGCCCTGCTTCGCCGAGCTGAGGTACGCCGCGGGGGACCTCCCCCACTCCGAGGCCGCCTCGCTGGAGGTCCTCGCCCTGCCCATGTATCCGGAGCTGACCCGCGAGCTGCAGGCCCACGTGGTCGACACCATCGCGGACTTCTACGAGAAGACCGGCTGATCGCCGGCCCCGGGAGAACACACCATGATCAAACTCGGAATCGTCGGCTGCGGTCGCATCGCCCCCCGCCACGTGGACGCCATCGCCAAGACCGACGGCCTGGAGCTCGTCGCGGCGTGCGACATCGTCGAGGAGCGGGCCGCGGAGCTGGCCACCCCCCTGGGTCTGCCCACGTACAACCGCATGGAGGACATGCTGAAGGCCACCGCGATGGACGCCGTGGTGATCGCGACGCCCAGCGGCATGCACTGCCAGCAGGGGATCGTGGCCGCGCAGGCGGGCAAGCACGTGATCCTGGAGAAGCCCATGGCCACGCGCATGGAGGACGCCGACGACCTCATCCGCGCCTGCGACGACGCCCGCATCCGCCTGTTCGTGGTCAAGCAGAACCGCCTCAATCCCCCCATCAAGCTGCTCAAGAGCGCCATCGACAAGGGGCGCTTCGGCCGGCTGTACATGTGCAACGCCACCGTGTTCTGGACCCGCCCGCAGGACTACTACGACTCGGCCAGGTGGCGGGGCACCTGGGAGTTCGATGGCGGCTGCTTCATGAACCAGGCGAGCCACTACATCGACCTGATGCAGTGGTTCATGGG
>CAYRNR010000451.1:0-1921 GCA_964425605.1 uncultured Rickettsiales bacterium
CCCGGGTAGACCTTGGTGATGTACAGCACACCCTCGGCGGTGTTGGCCTGGAACTCGATGCCGATGCCCGTCTTTCGACCCAGCGACATCTGATCGATGTACTCGGCGTCGGATGCGGTCATGACCGCGTTGCGGGAGACGGCGGCGGGGTGGTTCGCCAGGCTGGCCTCGCGTTCGTTGAGCAGGTCCACCATGCCGACGAGGGCGCACATGTAGAGATCGGCCGGCGACACCTCCGATCCCTGGTACTCCTCGAGGATCGTGCCCATGGCCTCCTCGAAGAGGCGGGCCGCCTCCTTCTCGGTCAGGTCCAGGGACATGAGCTCCTCGACGTCCGAGGGGGCCGGGCCCACGTCTCCCACCTGGCTCAGGTCACCCTGGGCCTTCTCGGGAGCGGACTCGCCGCGCGCCACGGTGATCGTCAGGAGGGTCAGCACCGCGGCGAGCAGGTTGCGGGATACGGGCATTCGCATGGCAGGGCTCGGAGGTCAGCGCCTCTCAGTACTCGATCGGGTACCCGTGGTCGACGGTGTAGATGATGGCGCCGGTGCTGTCGTACACCGGCACGGCCAGGGGAGCGGGGTCCTCGCGATCCGAAGCGTCGGTGGGATCCTCACCGTCGTCCGCAGCCCGCTCCAGGGGCAGGGAGACCGAGGCGGTGAACGCCGCAGGGCCCGGGGCCGCGAGCCGGTGCATGGGGCTGTTGTCGGTGCTCTCCTCGGGCAGGCCATTCAGCGCCGCGGACAGGTCCTGTATCTCGTAGTGGTTGTAAAGCGTCCAGCCGGTCAGCCCCATGATCAGCGCCAGGTAGGCAGCGGCGACAGGGACGGGTACCGCCACGCGGCCCGAGCGCAGCCATCGCTGGACCGCCACGACGGTGGTCCGGACCACGCCCTCGCTGGGCCGCCGTTTCTGGTCCTCCCAGGCCTGATCCAGGGCAGAGTCCATCCGCTGCCACAGCTCCTGCTCCACGTCCTCGTCGAGGCGCGGCAGCTCGAAGGGGGGCAGGGCCTCCAGTTGCTCCATCGCAGCGCTGCAGTCGGGACAGGTGGCCGTGTGCTCCTCCACGAGGGATGCCTCGGAAGGGGACAGCTCTCCGTCCTGGAATGCTGCCAGGAGCTGACGCGTTCGCCAGCAGTTCATGGTCACGGTGCCTCCCAGCCGTGTTCGGCGTGCCAGGCTTGTTGCTGCACGGCCATCGACAGCTTCTCCTTGGCCCGACTCAGCCGGCTCATCACGGTGCCCAGCTTGATGTCGAGGACCTCGGAGATCTCGAGGTAGCTCAGATCGTCCCAGTACTTGAGCAGCAGTATCGTCTTGTGCGCCAGGGTCAGCTGGTCCAGCGCCACCTGCATCTGCTCGGACATCTCCCTGTGGGAGGTGACGTCGGCCTGGTCACGCTTGGGCACGGCCGTCTCCTGGCGACCCAGGTTCTCCAGGATGTTCGTGCGCCGCTTCTTGTCGCGGACGATGTTGTAGCAGAGGTTGGTGCAGACCCTGAACAGCCACGCCTTGACCTTGAAGTCGGGGTCGAAGGCCTTGGGCTCGTTGAACGACCGGATGAAGACCTCCTGGCATACGTCCAGGGCCTCCTCCGAGTCCTTGAGGATGTACAGAGCGTGATAGAAGAGTCGGTCCCTGTATCGATCGACCAGTAGGCCGTATGCGCGCTTTCGATTGACCAGCGCGATGGCCTTGAGGTCCTCGTCCTTGACCGCCCTGTCGTCGGGCTTGCTCACCGCCTTGAGAATGGCCATTCCTCGTAAACCTCGCGGGCTGCAGCGTTTTGATCCACGTGTCCTACCCAGCAACCCGACGTTGTTCGACGTTATTCCATTCTAACGAAAATGATCATCTGGACCGGGCGATGTGATTTTTCACGCGCATGCCCCCACTTGAGGGACCGGTTTTTCAGGGGCAT
>CAYRNR010000452.1:0-1914 GCA_964425605.1 uncultured Rickettsiales bacterium
AGGGTCTTGAGCAGGATCTGGATGTCCAGCCACAGCGACCAGTTCTCGATGTAGTAGATGTCCAGCTCGACCATGCGCTCGAAGCCCAGGTCGCTGCGGCCGAGGACCTGCCACAGGCCGGTGATGCCGGGCTTGACGTTGCAGCGCTGCTCGAACCAGTAGCGCCACTCGGGGTTGTCGTCGATGTTGTCCAGGTCGGTCACCGGCAGCGGGCGAGGGCCCACGAGGTTCATGTCGCCGATGAGCACGTTGATCAGCTGGGGGAACTCGTCGACCGAGTACTTGCGGATGAAACGACCGACACGGGTGATGCGCGGGTCGTGGGTCATCTTGAACAGCAGCCCGTCGGACTCGTTGTCCTCGTCGAGCTCCTGGCGCAGGTCCGCGGCGTTGGCCACCATCGAGCGGAACTTGTAGAAGGGGAACACCCGGCCGCCCTTGCCGAAGCGGCGATCCACGAACAGGGTCGGCCCCCGCGAGTCGAGCTTGATCAGCAGGGCCACCAGCAGCAGCGGCGGCAGGATGAAGAAACCGCCGGCGAGGACGGCCACCACGTCGAACACGCGCTTCACCCGGTAGGCCACGGCGGTGTACTGCACCGGCCGGAACGCCTCGAGCTCCAGATCACCGATGTTCTCGGTGGCGATGCGGGACGAGACCACCCCGTGGGAGTAGGGCACCTTGAGCAGCTGCACGCCCATGCGCTCCATGTCCACGGCGAGGCGCACCGCGTCCATGCGCGGGTAGGCGAAGTCCGAGAGGACCAGGTAGTGCAGGTTGTACACGTTGACCAGATCGCGCAGCTCGTCGAGGTCACCCAGGACGCGTTCGGGATCCACGAACGGGCCGCCCGACATCTCGGTGGTGCGCTCGTCCTCGATGAACCCGACCAGCTCGAACCCCAGCCACTCGAAGCTGCGCACCCGCTCGGCCAGGTGTGTGGCCACCGGGCCCGTGCCGATGATGGCCACGTGCTGCGTCTGCACGCCCCGCAGCGGGGCGGCCTGGATTCCCCAGAAGACCAGCAGGCGCACCACCCCGACGCTCAGCAGGGTGGAGAAGCCCAGCATGGCCGCGGCCGTGCGGCTGAAGTGCTGCTGGGGGAGCAGGAACTCCACGAGCACCACGACGACGACGAACACCGCCACCGCCTCGCCCACGTCGCGCAGGATGCGCGGCGTCGAGACGTTGCGCTGGGGGTTGTACAGCTGCATGCGGTACGCGATGACGCACCACAGGGGGACCAGCAGGGTGATGGGGGGGACGATGAGGCCCTTGAGCAGCAGCCGGCCGAAGGGGATCGGCGCGAGCTGGGCCAGCTCGGGCGACACCAGCTTCCACCCCTGCAGGGTGAGCCAGTACGCCACGACGATGGCCAGCAGGTCCACGACCACGGCCAGGTCGCGGGCGAGCTCCAGTCGGCGAACGCGGGGCTCGGGCGGCGTGCCCGGCCGGGGAAGGGATCTCAGCCTCGGATGCCCCTTACCCTTTCGCGCCCGAAGTCCTTCAGGTGGCCCCATACGGCAATCACACCCCTCTTCACGTAGTCCAGATCCTCCACCGAGCGTACCCGTTTGAGCTGCCGCAGGATGAACCGCGGCCGCAGGAACGACCTGTATACGCCCTGACACATCTCCATGACCTCGGCCGGGTCCATGTCCGGCGTGGTCAGCACCGGCTCGGTCATGTCGTACCGCTCGTAATCTCGCGGATCGAAGCGGAAGCTGCCCTCTTCCAGGCACTCCCGGAACAAGCGGGTACCTGGATAGGGTACCACGACCGTGGCCTGGAGCATCTCCGCATACCCCTTGGTCATGAGCTCGTGAGCCAGATCCAGCGTGCGCTGGGCGTCGTCGCGGGTCTCCCAGGGGTAGCCCACCATCACGGTGAGCTGCACGTCGATGCCCGCCTCGG
>CAYRNR010000453.1:0-1903 GCA_964425605.1 uncultured Rickettsiales bacterium
CGCAGCTTGGCCATGTCGCCGAAGTGGGGGTTGGGCTGGTCGAAGGCCTGGGTCCAGTAGCCGTGGTAGCCGTTGAACCCCGCGTCCTCCTCCACGTTGCGCACCACCGGGCTGATCCACAGGGTGGTCACGCCCAGCTCCTCGAGGTAGTCGAGGCGGTCGATCACGCCCTGCCAGTCCCCGCCCTGCCAGCGGCCCAGGTGCCCGGGATCCACGCCCCAGTCGTTGTTCACGTCGCCGTTGGCGAAGCGATCCACCATCAGCTGGTAGATCACCTCGTCGCGCCAGTCCTCGACGAGGTTCACCCGCTTGACGGTCTCGATCTCGTCGGTGGAGACACAGCCTACGGCGAAGCCCGCGGTCAGGCCCAGGAGGGTCAGCAGAACACTCAGGTGCTTGGTCATCGTCTTGCCTCCTAGTACGACGAGCTGTTGATCCACCACTCGACCCCGATGCCGAGGTAGTGCTGGACCTTCTGGTCGTGACGGGGATCGAGCTCGTCGTAGCGGCGGCGGGCCGCGTCGTCGGGAACGCTCATGGAGTACAGGACCTGGAACCGGGGGCGAGAGTAGCTCCCCCTGGAGAACGCCAGCGACGGCCCCACGGCGAACTTGAACACCCCGGCCGACTCTCGCTTCAGCGTGGCCGCGTCGAGGCCGTTGGGCAGCTCGCGCTGGTAGCTCAGCTCCACGAAGGGCTGGAAGTACCGGCCCACGAACAGGTGGGGCCGCACCGAGACGATGCCCTCCCACTTGTCGTCCAGGTCGTAGACGTTGGGATCGGCGTCGCGGAAGTAGCGCACGTACGCCCCGGCCATCACGCCGACCACCTCGGACTCCACGTTGCCCGAGAAGCCCAGCAGGAACTCGCGGGCGCGCGTGGTCTTCTTCTCCGTGTCGAGGCCGAACGGCACGGCGAACTCACCGTAGGCCCCCAGCCCGCCGGCGCCGCGCACGAACACGTTGGCGAAGCCGTTGCGGCCGAAGCCCCACACGCCGAACTGACCACCGAGGATCCAGCCGAAGTCCCTGGGCAACTCCTCCTGGCGCACGCCGTCGTCGTACATCAGCAGGCCCGCGGGCAGGGCGTGGAACTCGCCGTAGAGCTTGCCCTTGAGTCCGACGTCGTCGCCCCCGGGGTGTCCCTGGACCGTGGCCTTGACGCTCGCCACGGTGCGCTGCCGGTCCAGGTAGACCACCGAGGTGGTCTCGGGCGTGGACGTGGTCACCTCCAGCTCCTGGAACTGGTAGTCGTCGCTGAGCCGGTTGGTGCCCACGTGCAGGTCCAGCCGCACCGGCGCGAGATCGAGGCCGATGCCGCCGCCGTAGGTGTTGAGGTTGTCCAGGGGCCAGTAGTCGAACAGGTAGATGTCGTCGCCGCGGTACATGCGGCTGCCCACCCACACGTCCACCGGGCCGAGCCCCCGCGCCCAGCCGTAGAGGTTGCGCAGGGCAAAGGACTGGTCGAAGTCGCCGGTGAAGTGGAACAGGTCCTCGAGGAACCCCAGCGTGACCACCGCGCCCACCTGCACCGGCTTCTCGGCCTCGCGGTCCACGGTCTTGCGGTAGTAGAAGTCCACCTCGGCGTAGGGGGGCAGCTCGAGCCGCGAGCCGTGGCTGACCAGGTTCACCGGCCGTCCCGCCCCTCCCCGCAGATTCCACGAGGGCTGGACGCGGCCGTAGGTCCCGGCCGAGAAGCACCCCCACTCGTGCTCCTTGCAGGCGCCCTTGTCCTGGGCCAGGGCCGGTCCAGCCGCCAGGAACAGCAGGTAGACCAGGACGCCACCCAGAGCCGCGATCCACCACTTGTTGACCAACGAACTATCCATGATCACTACCCTTTTGTGGGTTCCGGTCTCATGGCGCGCGGCACGACGCCGTCGACGCAGGGGGATAGTAACTCA
>CAYRNR010000454.1:0-1896 GCA_964425605.1 uncultured Rickettsiales bacterium
ACGGCGATGACGAGGAAGATGCAGGTGGCCACCACCAGGGCGATGATGGTCCGCCCGATGCCGGTGCCGGCACGCATCTTGAGGGTGGCCCGGGTCGGTTTTCGCGTCGTCAACAGAGCCCTCTCCCCGCGGGTTCCGGGCCGCGGTCGCGATCAGAGCTCCATGCGGCGGAAGAAGATGTCGCCCTCCCCGAGACGGTAGTCCGTCCACACGAAGAACAGCTCGCCGTCCTCCAGGGCCATCTCCATGCCGATGGAGCGGGCGGTGTGCAGCTCGTCATCGTCCACACGGAACTCATCATCCTGCCAGGTCTCACCGCCATCGGTGCTGTAATTGTACAGGATATCCTCCCAGTCACCGTTGGCCGGGTTGCCCGCGTCGGTCCATGCGATCACCACGTCGCCGTTGGGCCGGCCGATCATCTTGGGCTCGATGCTGTGGTAGCCGCCGCCGTCCGTGTCCACCGCCACCTCTTCGGAGAAGGTCTCGCCGGCGTCGGTGGAGCGCGTGAAGAAGATGTCGAAGCCCTCGTTGTGGCGGTCGTCGCGGAACGCGATCAGGGCGTCCCCCTCGACCACGTCCACCACGGGGAACAGCGAGTCGGACACGCCGGGGCCGTCGCCCGCGTCGAGGCGCATCGGCGCGCTGAAGGTCGCTCCGTGGTCGATGGAGACCGCGCCGTAGATGTCACTCAGGTCGCCGTTGCGCAGGTCGTGCCACGCCACCACCACCATGCCCGCGGACTCGGCGTCCAGGGCGGCCCCGAAGGACTCGGCGGGCGAGGTGGGGACGATCTCGCCGTTGAGGAACTCCTCGTCCACGTCGATGCGCGTGTCCGGGTTCGCCCACACCGCGCCGTCGCTGTCGGTGGTGTTGAAGTAGATGTCGTTGTTGCCGTTGCGCAGGTCCTCCCAGACCACGTGGACGTGGCCCAGGCCGTCGGTGGCCATCCGCGGCTTGGCGCTGTAGGCCATGCCGTTGTCGTCCTGGTCCACCCGCTGGTCGCCGGTCCAGGTCATGCCGCCGTCGCTCGAGTAGTTGAAGTAGATGTCGTAGGCGCCGTCGCGGCCGTCGTACCACGACACGTACAGGTTGGCCGTCTCGATGGCGATCTGAGGATCGAGGGAGTTCCAGTCCCCCTCGTCGTCGGTGGTCAGGTTGACGTCGTCGTCCAGCCAGAGGCCACCGGCGTTGGAGGACATGTTGTAGTAGATGGCCTTGTTCTTGAGATCGCCGTCCCGGTCGTCCTCCCAGACGATGTAGACCTTCTCCCCGGAGCACGCGAGGGCCGGGTTCTCGGCCGTCCAGTCGCCGTGGGGGTTGCTGTTGATGCGCATGTCCGTGCCGTTCCAGGAGTCGCCGCCGTCCTGGGAGACCTGCATGTACACGTTGTTGGTGCCGGTGGAGCGATCGTCGTGCCACGCCACGTAGACGAAGTTGCCGGAAACGCACAGCACCGGTGGCGAAGACTCGGGCTCCGGCTCGAAGTCGTCGCCGTGGTCGATCCGCTCGTCCGCCCACTCGGGCATGCCGCCCTGCTCCTCGGGGCACCCCATGAGTAGTACAGCTGCAGCGGTGAGTGTTGCGAGGAGAGTCCTGCGGGTAGCCATCTTCACGTCCTTTCGAGCCTAACCTCGCGAAAATACAGCATAAATGGGCTATTTTCGCGAGGCCCCCTACTATAGCACCCGTTCGGAGGCCGGAAACAGGGCTTTTTTGATGGTTCGTAGTGGACGCGGCCGACCGATGTGGTATCTATGCCGGACCGTTTCCGGGGCGCCTTCCCGCGCGTACTCAGAATGGAGGACGTCGATGCTGGACAAGACCAAGCTGGGCAGGAAATTCACCTGCTTCAAGTGCGAGTGCAAGTTCTACGACCTCAACCGCAAGGAGCCC
>CAYRNR010000455.1:0-1879 GCA_964425605.1 uncultured Rickettsiales bacterium
ACGTTCATGATGTCCCGGACCTGGACCCGCGACAGGATCTCCTGACGCTCGTCCTCGCCGATGTCGGCGAGGGCGCTGATGGACGCCCGCAGCAGGTCGCGGTGGGTGACCAGGCCCACCATCTCGCTGCCCCGAGTCACGGGGAGATGCCGTACGCGCCCGAGGCGCATCACCTGTTCGACGAGGTCGAGGGTCTCGTCCTCGCTCAGCGTGATGAGATCGGTGCTCATCACGTCGCGGACCCGGAGTTTCTCAGTCACGGTCGTGCCCCTTTCATCCAGGTCCATCCATTGTCACCCGTCACGCATCATGGGGGCAAGGTGAACGAGAAGCCGGGGTCGTCGGGGTGTTCGCTCTCCCACTCGAGGTACTCGGCGAGGACCTCCGATGCCGTGGCGCCCGTGGCCACGAGGTTCCCTTCGTCCGTGGTCTGGCCGAGGTACTCGCTCGCGAGGTGGTCCACCAGGTCGGCGAACTCGTCGCCGTAGGCCTCCCCCTGCTTGGCGTTGTGCAGCACCCCGAACACCCAGACGCGATCCCGGTCGGCGGCGGCGGGCGCGCGCTGGTGGCCCGTCCAGCGGTCGTGGAGCTGGCCCAGGATGCGCTGGTAGTCCTCGACCCCGCAGGGGGCGCCGTGGGCGCTGGAGCGGCCCACCTGCGCGGCGTGTCCGATGGTCACGTAGCTGCCGTCGGGATCTCCGGCGAGCTCCTCGCCGACGACGGCGGGATCGGCGGGGCGGTAGGGGTGGTGGGGGTGGTGCCCGATGTAGTCCCACGCCACGGACTCGCGCGAGGCCCCCTCCGGCTCGGACACGGCCACCGACGAGAGATCCAGGTCGAAGCCGTGATCGGCCATCAGCGTGGCCATGTCCGTCATCGGGGCGTACGCGCAGACGGTTCGATTGGTGTGGGGGGCGACCAGCTGGTCCACCCAGCCGCGGTGGTCGGCCCACTCCTGGTCGGCCATACCCGGCTCGAAGATGTCGCCCACCTCCCAGTCCAGCTCCCCGGCGCGGTACAGCGGGAACACGTAGGTCCCGATCTCGTGACCCCGCTGCTGGAGCTCGGTGAAGAAGGCGCGGTCCCCCTCGTGCAGGGCCCACTCCGCGAATGGGCCGGAGAGCAGCAGGGTGAGCTGGAGGTCGTGTTCCTCGAGGAGTTCGGCGGCCGCGGCGATGGTCTCGCGGCGTTCCCAGTATCGCTCGGCGGACAGGACGTCGGTCTCGGCGTGGGTCACCACGAGGATGCGGATCGGGGGCTCGTGGTAGACGGTGCCGAGATCGTGGGCCGCCACGGACACCCGGTCGATGCGCAGCGAGGACTCGTCGCCGGGCAGATCGAGGAACCGCAGCCGGATGCCGTCGCGCTGGGGGGCCAGGCTCGTGGAGACCTCGCGGGCGGTGGCGCTGTCGGGGAGATCGAGCACCGTGGTGGAGCCCAGATCGTCCAGCGTCACCTCGACGCGGCCGGGGCCGCCTGCGTGTTCCAGGGTCAGCAGGACCTCGCGGCCCGGCACCACCGGCAGCAGGGTGACCGCCCCCGCTGCGCCGTCACCGGTCGCGCGGATCGAGAGGTCTCCGCGGCTCACGTCCAGCTCTGCCGCGCCGTCGACGCGCCAGGCGTCTCCCTCGTCCAACTCGGCGGGCCAGCGGGCGAAGCGTCCGTCGATCACCTCCTCGCGCCGGCCGGGGATGGGATCGGCGCATCCGCACAGCACCGCGCCCAGAATGAAACCAGCGGTGACCGCGCGGGAAGCTCGCTTGCGCACACGTGGGATGGTAGCCCAGGATTGTAAGAAAAACGCGTTCTGGTTATATGTGGCGTCTCGAAAGGACGGCCGAGATGAACAACCGCGCTCTGCAGCTGTGTTCGGTGCTGG
>CAYRNR010000456.1:0-1876 GCA_964425605.1 uncultured Rickettsiales bacterium
GGCACGGTGGCGTGCTTCTGGACCTGCTGGGTGGTGGAGCCGAGGACCCAGCGGCGGAGGGCGCCGCTGCCCTGGTTGCCCACCACGAGGATGTCCACGTCGTTCTCGGCGGCGTACTGGCAGATCAGCTCGGAGGCGGGCCGGCCGATGACCACGGCGTGTTCGAAGCTCTCCTCGCCCGTGTCCACGCCCGACAGCCACTTCTCGAGCTTCTCGACGGCGGCTGCCTTCATGGCGTGTTCCTGCTCTCGGCGACCCTGGCTGGCCACGGAGCTGGACTCCACGGCGACGGGGAGTCCCTCGTCCACCACGTGCAGGACGACCACCGTCTGGGGGCCGGTCAGCTTCTTGGCCAGGGCCATGGCGTAGCCCACGGCGGCCATGCTGTCCCGGGAGAAGTCCACGGGGACCAGGAGTCGGTTGAACGTGAACATGGCGGTCTCCTTGCTGTGTCGCCCTGCAATCCCACTGTACCCCACGATCCCGCCCATCCCACGATCCACCCGGGGTTCGAGCGGGGGAAGGGACGGGCCGTCCGCGGGGACGGCGGGCGAACCTGCGTCCCTACTGGAACAGCAGCAGGGCGGAGAAGGCCAGGCTCAGGATGGCGTAGAACTCGGGGAACACGGCCAGCAGCATGGCCTGCCCCATACCCATCTTGTCCTGGTTGATGCTCTTGATGCCCGCGGCACAGACCACACCCTGCCACCAGCCGGAGAACAGACAGGCGATACCGGTGATCACGCCGCACGTGAACACCACGAGGTACTGCTCTTTTTCCAGCGCGCCGAAGCACAGGAAGCCGACTGCAAAGCTGTACAGCCCCTGGGTTCCGGGGAGGACGGACACGGCGAGACCGTTGTTGCGTTTCTCGGCGCGCATGCCGGTGACGGCGCTACCGCCGACGGCCAGGCCGATGGCCGATCCCGACAGGCCGAGGCCCAAGACACCCAGACCGAGATAGGCCAGTACCTGCATCCAGTTGGTTTCCATGTCTCTACTCTCCTTCCAGCTTCTGGAACGGCGCGTATGCTCGACCGCCGCCTTCGAAGAATTTGCCGAAATATTCGAGGAACTGGAGCCGGGCCGGGTGGACCACGGATCCAATCATGGCCATGCCAAAGTTGAAGGTGTGGCCGGCGATCAGCATGAGCACCGCCAGCACCCATCCGAGTACGGGAATGCCTTCGGCCATGGTCATGGCGATGGTGTTGACCACCATGGCGATGATCCCGGACGACAGTCCGAGGCCGAAGATACGGGCGTAGGACATGACGTCGCCCACCAGCCCGGTGATGTTGTACAGGGCCCACGCACCGCCGCCGATGCGGCGCACGATGCTAGGGCTGGGCGACGCGAACAGCAGGATGACCAGCAACACGCCGACGAACACCCACGGCGTGCCGACGAGCACCCACACTGCCAGGGACGGGAACACAGACAGCCAGCCCAGCTGACCGATCACGGCCTGCCAGCGTCCCAGCATGATGTACCGGACCAGCCGGATCAGCATGCCGATGGTGAGCTGGAACACACCGAAGCCCAGCGAGGCGTAGAAGAACTTCTGCGGTTCGGCGTTGAGGCTGAACAGCAGCAGCTGGTCCGACAGGTTGAACACCTTGTACAGCTGCACGCCGAATGCGTTGCCCGTGAGGCCGCCGATCAGCATGGTGCACACGCCGAGGATGACCATCCACTGTACGGCGAGCTTGGCGTCGCCCTTGAGGTCGAACTTGGTCATCGCCCAGGTGGCGACGGCGGTGAGGAGGACGCCGTAGCCCAGGTCACCGAGGCAGAACCCGAAGAAGATGCCCATGAAGGGGGCGATGAACAGGGTCGGGTCCCACTCGTGGTAGTTGGGCAGGTTGAACGCGCC
>CAYRNR010000457.1:0-1847 GCA_964425605.1 uncultured Rickettsiales bacterium
GCTCAACGACGACGCCCGCCTGCTGCCTGCGGCGCGGCAGTGGCTGGTCGGCGCCGTGCGCCAACCCGGGGTGGCCGCAGCGGGCGCGGTGCTGCTGGAGGAGGACGGGCGCTCGGTCCAGTCGTGTGGCCTGCGCGTGCGCGCCGGCGGCGGGCGGGTGATCGCCGAGCGGCCGCCCGCTCCCCCCAGGGGCCAACCCCTGCCCGTGCAGGCGCTCCCAGCGACCGCGCTGGCCGTGGACGTGAAGGCCGCGCTGGCCGTGGGGGGGTTCGACGCGGATCGCTATCCGTTCTACTTCGAGGACGTGGACCTGTGCCTGCGGCTGCGCCGGCGCGGCTATCGCCTCGTGCTGGTGCCCGAGGCGCGCGCCATCCACCGCGGCGCGGCCACGGCGGGCCGGGGCACGCGGTTCGCGACCTACCACGCCACCCGCGGACAGGTGGCGCTGGCGCTGGGATCGGGGGGCGGAGGGCTGCGCGGGGCGGCCCTGGCCGCGCTCTTCAGCGCGGCCGCGCTGTCGCGCGGAGGAGACGATCCGCTGGCGTCACGTGCGCTGGGTGTGGCGCTGGGGATCCGGGACGGGCTCTCGGGTCAGTGCACCGAGCACGAGATGCAGGGGTCGTAGCTGCGCACCAGCATCGCGCACAGCAGCGACAGCTTGTCGTCGTCCATCCCCGCCTCGCCCGAGAACCGCTCCACCAGCGGCTGCATGTCGCGGTGGATGTTGGCGTTGTTCTGGGTGGTGGGGATCACGCAGTCCGCGGCGACGATGCGCCCCTCGTCGTCGTACTCGTACGCGTGGTAGAGGATGCCGCGCGGCACCTCGACCGCGCCCACGCCCTCGCCGGCGCGAGGCTCGACGGGCGCCATGATCTCGGCTCCGTGATCGGCCAGCAGGCCGTCGATGATCTCCACGGACTGGTACGCCACGTGCACCGCCTCGACCAGCTGCGCGACGTTGTTCATGAACGGGTTGTGGCACACCGGCTCGAGGCCCAGCCGGGCGGCCACCTCGAGCGCGGCCGGGTGCAACCCGTCGAAGTTGTTGTTGAACCGCGCCAGCGATCCCACGGCGAACGAGTCGCGCGACAGCTTGCACCACTTGGTGGTGTTGCCCCTGACCAGGTACTCGTTGGTCATCGCCAGGTAGTCGGCCTCGGGCTTGCGCACCCCGTCGGTGGACAGCAGGTCGCCGCCGATCCAGGGGTAGTCCCCGGCCCCGGCCAGCGAGACGAACTCGGTCTCGCGGGAGAAGTCGGGGATCTCGAAGGTCCGGACCAGCTCCACCGCCGCCTCGAGATCGGGGGCCGCGGCCAGCAGCCGCTCGCGCACCGCGGAGAGTTCCTTGCGCGACGGCATGCGCGCCACGCCGCCGGGCTGCAGCGACACCGGGTGCACCGGCCGGCCCGCGACCATCTGCGCCAGGTCGTTGCCCAGGCCCTTGAGGCGGGTGGCCACGCCCACCGCGTCGGGGGCGGCCTCGATCAGGGGGATGACGCTGGGCACGCCCAGGAAGTCGGGCGCGGCCAGGAAGAACACGTGCAGCGCGTGGCTGGCCAGGGTCTCGCCGTGCTTGGCCAGCAGCCGCAGCTGGTCCGCGGCCGGCGGCACCGCGACCCCGAGGGCCGCCTCGGTGGCGCGCAGGCTGGCCAGGCAGTGGCCGATGGAGCAGATGCCGCAGATGCGCGCGGTGAGGATGCCCGCGGACGAGTAGTGCTTGCCCCGCAGCATCACCTCGAAGAACCGCGGCGTCTCCACCACGTCCCAGCGCGCCTCCTCGACCTTGCCGTTCACCACCCGCACGCGGATGTTGCCGTGGCCCTCGACGCGGGTCAGGTGGTGGATGT
>CAYRNR010000458.1:0-1762 GCA_964425605.1 uncultured Rickettsiales bacterium
CGAGACACCCCCTCTTTAGAGGGGCGTGTCGGTTCGTCATCGACTTCTTTGGTAGATGATCACCCGAAAATCCTTATTCCTACGGGGAATTCGGCCGATCGCGCCGAGATCGATAGGGGACAGTGCTGGCCGAATAGGGGACAGTGCCGGCCGAATAGGGGACAGTGCCAGTCGAATAGGGGAAAGTGCTCACGGATTTTGACGCCGCGCACGGTTGCGGGGCCGGCGTCGCTTCCGGGCCACGGCCCGGCGGGCGTGGTCGGCCCGCGCCTCGGCCAGGTCGGCGGCGTCGAGCAGCAAGGCCCGAGCCTGTAGGTCGCGCAGGGTGTAGCGATCCTCGGTGCTCCGGTTGAGCCAACCGTCCGCCCGGTCGCGGTCGGACCACACCCGTAGCGCCTTGAGGGCGATCCCGTGGCGGATGCCCGCCTTGTCGGCGAGCTGGTGCACCGTCTTGGTGTCCAGGCGCACCCCACCGAAGTCTACGAGCTCGCGTACGCGTTCGCGAAGCTCTGTCAGGAGATACCACTGGAGCTGGGCCAGCGGCAGGTACAGGCGAGGGGAGGTGAAGTCCAAGGCCGGCAGGTCGAAGGTGGGCAGGAGGTGGCGTCCTGGTCCCCGTGGGGTCCTGCCGACGTAGCCTGGCCACAGCGCCTCGCCCACGTCCACGCGCAGTTCGCCGGTCTCGGAGCGGCCGTGAGCGCCCCACCCGCGGCAGTGCCAGTAGTCGAGCGCCGGGGGGAGGTCGCGGCGGGAGCCCCGGTAGTGCCGCAACGCCTCGAACAACGCGGGAAGCGAAGCCCGGTCGCCGTTCTTCACGACTCCTGCGGTCCGCGCGAAGCCGATCCAGCCGCCGCGGTAGGCCAGCCGGTTGAACGGGTTGATCCCCTCGACGGCCTGGCCGTGGGCGTCCCGGACCAGGCGGCGGATCACGCGCTCCAGCAGCAGGCCCTGGCCGGCCTCCACGCCGGCTCGAAGCCGGGCCAAGTGGGTCAGCTCCAGGGCCGGGAACACCGCCACGGTGGCGCCGGTACGGGAGAGCAGGTCCAGCCCGCCGTCCTCGCGGTCGCGGGTCTGCACGCCGTGGCGCCATAGGGCCAGCTGGTCCCGGGTGCGGCGCGCGATGGCGGGGAAGATGGCGTTGTGCTTGACCGGCAGCCGAGTGCTGGCCTGGCCGGTGGCGACGAGTACCCTTGCCAACGAGAGCAGTGCCGGGCAGAGGTCGTGGATGGCCTTGTCCTCCTCGGCCTCGACAGGGAGCCATCGCTCCCAGGCCCGGCTCTGTTCGATGGGAACAGCCTCGGATGTAGTGGCGGTCGTGAGCCCAGCCCACCGCGAACGGGCCTCCTCTCGGAGGTCCTCGGCGGCAGCGGCGCCCACGGCGCCGAAACTCTCCGCCAGGTAGTCGCAGAACAGGGCGTCCCACAGGAGCATCCCATCGCGCTGCTCGAGGACTTCGCGGCCACACGTGAGCGCAGAGTGGTCGTCCACCCCCAGGACAGCGGCCAGACGGCGAAGGTGCGCGGCGAGCTCGGCGGCGAGAGCCGCCTCAGTAGCCGCGTCCGGGATCAGTCCCTCGCGCTCCCGGGCCAGGCGTACCAGGTCGGTCGGCGGCGTCAGGGCGCGGAGCCTGGCCTGCACCATCGACCAGGCGCGCGCGGCGTCTTCGGCCGCGGAAGGGACGGCCACAACGGCACCCGGCGCTACCACCCGTTTGGCCCCCGGCGGTACGGGTTGTGTGGCTCCCGTCCGCCATTCGGGCCGT
>CAYRNR010000459.1:0-1723 GCA_964425605.1 uncultured Rickettsiales bacterium
GGTTGATGATGGTGAGCTTCAGCGAGGCGCCGGTGGCCTCGTCGCGCTCGGCCACGAGGGCCTCCTCGGGCTCCAGCGTGCGGCCGAAGGGCGCCGGGAACTCCACGTCACCCCAGTCTTCGGCGACCATGAACGCGGCCTGGTCGTCGAGACGAGCGACCGTGTCCAGGGGGATCAGCGCGTCGCCGGCCACGACGAACGGGTTGAGCTCGAGATACGCGAAGTGCATCTCGGCGTAGAAGGTGTACAGCCCCTTGACGAAGCGGCCGATCTTGGCCTTGTCGTCGCCCAGGTCGGTGGGCAGGAAGCTGGTGTAGTCGAAGTTCGCGTGGTCCGCGTCGATGGGCACGTCGAGCTCGACGACCGAGTCCCAGTTCTCCTCGATGTCCACGCCGCCCTGCATCGAGAAGTACACCGTGTCGCCCAGCGCGTGGGACTTGATGGCGATGTAGTACTCGGCCGAGTGGGGCGTGAAGGGCTCGATGAGCCAGTGCTCGAGCTTGTCGGTGTTCGGGCCGATGGTGAACTCCTTGTTCTGCCACTCGGCGAACCACTCCTGCAGGTCTGCGAGGCTCGCATCGACCTTGAGCAGGCCGAGCTTGCCGCGCTTGCCGAACAGCATGTCCGGCTTGGCGACCATCTGCTCGTTCTTCATCCACGGGTTGGCCTCGGCCAGCTCATCCAGCTTGGTGTCGGGGCCCAGAAGGGCGACCTTGCCGTGATAGGCCGGGATGCCCTCGAAGTAGCGGTCCCAGTGCCGAGCCAGCATGGACTTGGCCAGGTACTCCCTGATTCCACATTGAGCCATTCTTATTTCCTCCCGAAATGGGGTTGTTTACTCGTTAACCAGCCTGCTGCTTGGTGTAGGCCAGACGTCCACCGGCGCCCAGGAGCAGCCGGGCGCGCTCGGTCTCGTTGATCTGGACCTTGAACTCGGTGCCCTTGGTCACGTTCTTGACCATCACCGAGGTGGCGCCGCTCGTGACGGCCTCCTTGAGGCCCGGGATCTCGAGCTCGTCGGCCTGGTCGATGCCGTCGTAGTCGGCCATGTCGTCGAAGATCAGCGGCACGATGCCGAAGTTGACCAGGTTGGCGGCGTGGATGCGCTCGAGGCCCTTGGCGAGGACCGCCTTGACGCCCAGGTAAGCCGGGCAGATGGCGGCGTGCTCGCGGGAGCTGCCCTGTCCGTAGCTCTCACCGGCGACGATGACGTTGTGCACGCCGTTGTCCCGGTTCTCGCCCGCGCGGATGTGGAACTTGTCGTCCACGATCTCGAACACGTACTCGGAGTACTTGGGCACGTTGGAGCGGTACTTCATCCGGGCGCCGGCCGGGATGATGTGGTCGGTCGTGATCTTGTCCTCGACCTTGATCGTGACCGCACCCTTGAGGGTCTCGGGCACCGGGTTGGCCGAAGGGGGCGCGCCGATGTTGGGCCCGCGGATGATCTCCACGTCGGTGCCCTCGGGCGCCGGCTGCAGGATCATCGAGTCGTCGATCTCGAACTGCTCCGGGGTCTCGACCTTGGGGTACGGACCCATGGTCCGCGGGTCGGTGACCTTGCCGGTGATGGCGCAGGCGATGGCCGTCTCGGGGCTGGCCAGGTAGACGTTGGCGCTCTTGGTGCCGGAGCGGCCGAAGAAGTTGCGGTTGCTGGTGCGCACGGCAAAGGCGTCGGTCTTGGGCGAGCCGTGGTTGCCGATGCAGAAGCCGCAGGCGTTCT
>CAYRNR010000460.1:0-1716 GCA_964425605.1 uncultured Rickettsiales bacterium
GACGTGTCAACCTATTGCGGACTCAGATCTGGGACAAAGGTTTCTGGACGCTGCAGGGTTCTCTCTGGCTTCGACGATGTAACGCTCGGCCAGCGAAGCGCTCCAGGATGTCCAATCGTCGCCGAAACGTTGAGCGGCATCCTGGATGCTGTCTATCAGCTCCTTCAGGGGCATGAACAGCACGGTCTCCGGAACTCGAACCAGGCGCTGGAAGGCGTCGATGGTGGCACCACTGCGCAGCAGCGCTTCGTTTCCCACCGGAGCGCACACGGCGAACCGGACCTGCTCGGCGCCGATCTCATCGGCGAGAGCATGTGCCAGGGTGTGATTGACCCACAGCTGCCACAGCGACCCGTGGAAGGGGCAGCCCTTTGCTGAAAGAGCGGACCCGGCCAGCGTTTCGTATTGCCTAGCTCGCTGCCAGTACAGGTAGCGGTTCTTGCTGGCGTACAGGCACCCGCTGAAGTCGTCGCCGATCGTCACGTCATCCGGGCAGCGGATCGACTTGTCGGGTCTGCGGTGCGAGCATCTGCTGAAGTCTGCCTCGACGTACTTGGTCTCGATCACGAGCACGCCGCGTTCCCCACGCTCCGTGCGGTACACGAGCAAGACGTCGCAGTCCACACCGGCAGGCCCATGCTGGTCGTTGAACACCTCGGGGGACGGTGTGTGTTCGATCGCGATGGAGACCACCGAGGCCAGGTCCGGCAGGAACGACGACAGTGCTTGCGCGGCGATGGCAAGACCGTCGTCGTCGCTCGCCAGGGGAGCAAACAAGTTGAAGCACATGGCCTGGCTCGCCAGCATGTTGCCGAACGTGCGCCCGTAGGAGACGCCCTTTCCCGCCGCCATCCGCTCCTGGGCAGTTCGCAGGGCACGGGGGTGGAGGAAGTTGGCGCCGCGATCGATTCCATCCTGGTCGAGGAGGTGTGCCCAACGGCCCGGCCTCGCGCGGAGGGTCCGAACCCGGAACTCTCGCTGTCGTGCCTCCGCCAGTGCACGAAAGGTCGAACCGCGCGTGTAGATGCGTCCCTGCAACTCCTGTGCGCTGGGTGCCGGGCGCAGGCGTCGCAGTCCTGTCGGAGACGGTTTCTGCCCGGCGCTGGCTGCTCCATTCGAGCCACGTCCACTGCCGCGGGGCTGCTTGTAGAGCTTGCGTCCATGGCCGATCACCGCCTCCCAGCGCCCGTCGGTGTTGGGGTGGATACCGTTCTCCTTGAGCAACGCGCTGATCGCCTTCTGTCCCTGTTGTCCGGAACGGTCACCCGACTCCTGGAATCGCTCTCCGCCCCCACGGACCTCGGTGTCCCAGATCCGCTCGATCTGCCGTACGAGGTGAGCGGGAATGCCATCGAAGGGGTCGTCTACCATCGGTCTCCGGTTTTCCCCGTCGCGAACACAGATCGCGCCTGCGGTTGGAACTCACCCGAGATGGTACCCCAGCAGTGAGCTGGCTTGTGGCGCAGTGCTAACCTCGGTATCCGACCGGGAGGGCTCCATGACAATCGCGCGCACACTCCGTCGTCTCGCAGTGCTGGCCCTCGGCCTGCCCTCGGATCCGTGCATGCGTTCCACGCCGACTCGAAGACGCCCCGGGTCACGGCGGCGAATCGGCACGCGCAACGTCGCTGGCGACACCCTCCACGCGTTCACGGCTTCCTGAACACCTGGAACGTCTGGTACGGGAGGAGATCACCCTTCTCGGAGACGAGGTTC
>CAYRNR010000461.1:0-1708 GCA_964425605.1 uncultured Rickettsiales bacterium
GTCGGCGAGGAGTCGGAGATCGTGGTCTTCCCCGCCAAGAAGGGCGGCGACCTGTTCGGCGTCGCCATCGAGGGCGCGGGCAAGGGGTACGGCGGCGACGTCAACGTCATCGTCGGTATCGACGTGAAGGAAGAGGGCCGCATCTACGGCATCGGCATCACCGGTCACGCGGAGACCCCGGGGCTGGGGGCGCGGTGCACCGAGGAGGCCTTCACCGGACAGTTCGCGGGCAAGCAGTGGGACGGCAAGTCGCTGGACGGCATCACGGGGGCGACGATCACGTCGGACGCCGTGCGTGACGCCATCAACGACGCCGTCGGGAACTACAACGCGAACAAGGACCAGATCGTCCAGTAGAGGAATCCGGACCCACGTCCGGGACGCTTCGAAAGGAGGCGATCGATGGCATCGGTCGCGCGAGAGTTCACCAAGGGCCTCTGGGAACAGATTCCGCCGTTCCGCCTGGTGCTGGGCCTGTGCCCGGTGCTGGCGGTGACCACGGCAGCGTTCAACGGCCTGGGGATGGGGCTGGCCACCACCTTCGTGCTGGTCAACTCCAACATCATCGTTTCACTGCTGCGCAAGATCATCCCGCGCAAGGTCAGGGTGCCGGTGTTCATCGTCATCGTGGCCAGCTTCGTGGTGATCACCGAGATGCTGATGAAGGCCTACGCGTTCTCGCTGTCCGAGGCGCTGGGCATCTTCATCCCGCTGATCGTCGTGAACTGCGTCATCCTGGGCCGCGCCGAGGCGTTCGCCTCCAAGAACGGCGTGGTCAAGTCTGCCGCGGACGGCCTGGGCATCGGCGTCGGGTTCACCCTGGCGCTGACCTTCCTGGGATCGATTCGCGAGCTGTTCGGCGCGGGCACCTGGTTCAAGGCGCCCATGCTCGCCAGCGTCTTCCCCGAGGGGATCATCAACATCACCGGCTGGTACAAGCCGTTCGACGCGATGGTCCAGGCGCCCGGGGCGTTCATCGTCCTGGGGCTGATCCTCGGCGGGATGAACCTCATCACCATCTGGCAGGAGAAGCGGGCCAGCGCGAAGGCGGAGGCAGCGTAGACCATGACTGAATATCTGCTCCTCGTCGTCGGCGCGATCCTCGTCAACAACATCCTGTTGATGAAGTTCCTGGGGAACTGCCCCTTCCTGGGCTGCTCCCAGAAGATGTCCACCGCCACCGGCATGTCCGCCGCGGTGGTCTTCGTGATGACCCTCGCGGGCATGATCACCTGGATCGTGTGGACCGTGGCGCTGGTGCCGCTGGGCCTCGAGTACCTGCGGACCATCGCCTTCATCCTGGTCATCGCCATCCTGGTGCAGCTCGTCGAGATCGCCCTGCAGAAGCTGTCCCCGAGCCTGTACAAGGCGCTGGGCATCTTCCTGCCGCTGATCACCACCAACTGCGCCGTGCTCGGTGTCGCCGTCATCAACATCGACAAGGGCTACGACTTCCTGCAGACGACGGTGTTCTCCTTCGCGTCGGCGCTCGGCTTCGGCCTGGCGCTGGTGCTGTTCGCCGGGCTGCGCGAGCGGCTCGCGGTCTCGCCCATCCCGAGGGCCCTCGAGGGCACCTCCATCGGGCTGATCACCGCGGGCCTCCTGGCGCTGGCCTTCTCGGGCTTCAAGGGCCTGGTCGGGTAGGGGAGTAGGAGAGAACGATGGAGATTCTGTTTCCCATCCTGGTCCTGGGCGGCATCGGCCTCGC
>CAYRNR010000462.1:0-1685 GCA_964425605.1 uncultured Rickettsiales bacterium
CACTGGGAGAAGGCGGCCTCGCACCAGTTGAGCTGGAAGTCGTTGTCCTCGCCGGCGGTGGCCACGTCCTCGGCGACGAACATGGCCGAGTGGCCCTCGCGAACCCCCCAGGCGCCGATGTCGAAGGTGATGGAGTCCACCTCCACGGTGTCCTGGATGGTGGCGCCGGGGCACAGCAGCTTGAAGGTCTGCTCCACGTCGTCGGTGAAGCCGCCCACGTCGTACAGCAGCTCGCCCATGGAGCAGTCGCCGTCGACCACGTCGTCGTCGTCACCGTCGCCGTCGGGGTCGATGCACTCGGTGGCGAAGAGCAGGATCTCGCCCGGGCCGACGGGGACGCTGTGGTCGAACATGTGCTGCTTGACGGTGTCGTCGTCGGTCTTCTGCCGGGTGAGGCTGCAGCCCGAGAGGTCGAAGGTGGCGTTGCTGAGGTTGATCAGCTCGAACCACTCGGCGCTGTAGGCGCGCGCGGGATTGACCATGATCTCGGAGATGATCATCTCGCCGGTGGTGGGTCGGTCGGTGTCGTCGACGCAGGCGCCCTCGGCGCCCGGGGTGCCGCGGTTGATGTTACCGCCCTCGCCCATGAACTCGTCCGAGGCCAGGGCCGCGCACCAGCTGGAGAGATCGTCGTTGTCGCCGTGGTCGTAGGCCGAGGGATCGAGGGTGGCGGAGCAGCCGCTGTCGCCGCACATCTCGTACAGGCTCGGATCGCCGCCCTTCCAGTCCACGGGCGCGACGTCCACCAGCACCCAGCCGCTGGTCACGTCATCGCAGGCCAGCAGCAGGTACTCGGCCTCCTCGTTGGAGAACCCGGGGCCGGAGTAGTTGTAGTCGGCCTCCTGGACGCACGCCGTCGCGTCGTCGTTCCAGACGATGCAGTCCTCGGCCTTGGCCAGGGTGACGAAGTCCCCCTGCCCCACGGAGAGCGTCGCGTCCTCGATCTGATGCGAGCTCCAGTCGCCGCCAGGATCCGTGGGATCGGCGGGCAAGGAGTCCTCGGGACCGTTGAGGATCATGCAGCCATCGAGCTGCACGTTCCCGGAGGTCCCGTACAGCTCGAACCACTCGGGTCCCGGGGTGATCGGGGCGATCATGATCTCGGTGATCACCGCGTCTCCGGGCTCCACGGCGTCGACCGCCGTGGGGAGTCCGAGCAGGGCTGCGAACGATACGAGCAGCAGGCCCCTAGAACCTGACCTCGACTGCACCCCAGACCTGTCCATACCATTTCTCCTCAGGCGGATCCTCTTCGTCCGGCCCCGCGCTGGTGTCCAGGCACGTGCCGTCCTCGACGAGCTGCGGGATACCCGCCACCGAGCAGTCGTACTTCCACTCGGCGTCGGGATCGGCCAGGTAGCGGCCCAGCGTCGCGCGGACCAGGAACTTGACCCTGGGCCGCGGCGCGCGGCCCACCTTCTGTTCGAACTGCAGATAGGTCTCGAAAGACCGTTCGCCGCGGCTGCCGAACACGTCCTCGTCGAGGATCTTGAATCGGCCCGTCAGCGTGGTCAGCTTGCCCGGCTTCACCCGAGCCTTGACCCAGAAGTAGTTGCCCACCTGGTACCAGGGCTCGCAGGGCCCGTCGCCGGTGGGGTAGGTGATGCTGTCGCCAGCGTCCTCGTAGTAGCGCTGGTAGTAGAACGTCAGCTTGGTCAGCGGGATGTACATCACGTCCAGCTGGC
>CAYRNR010000463.1:0-1685 GCA_964425605.1 uncultured Rickettsiales bacterium
TCGTGAAGATCGTGGAGTTGGTTCTAGGGCGAGGTTGCGTGATCAGCCCTCTAGGTCCCGGTCCCGGCGGTGCCAACCCTCGACCCTCGACCCTCCCCCGCCCCCCTGGTATCCTCCCCTCCCACTTCTGGAGGTAACGATGAAGACCCCCCTCTGGACCCCATCCCCCGAACGCGTCGCTGCCGCCAACCTCACCCGCTTCCGCGCCTTCGTCAACGAGCGGCTCGGTGCGTCCTTCGAGGGCTACGACGACCTCTACGCCTGGTCGCTCGAGGATCGCCCCGCGTTCTGGGATGCCATGTGGGACTTCGGCGAGGTGATCGCGTCGGCCAAGGGTGAGCGGATCGCCGAGGACCTCGACGCGATGCCAGGGACGAAGTGGTTCCCCGACGCGAAGCTCAACTTCGCCGAGAACCTGCTGCGCTACCGCGACGACCGCACGGCGCTGGTGTTCGAGGGCGAGGGCCAGACGCCGCGGAAGATGACCTACGCCGAGCTGTACGCGGACGTGGCGCGCCTCGCCGCGGCGCTGAAGGCCGAGGGTGTGGGTGTGGGAGACCGGGTCGCGGGGTTCATGCCGAACATGCCGGAGTCCATCGTGGCCATGCTGGCGGCGACGAGCCTGGGCGCGGTGTGGTCGTCGTGTTCGCCGGACTTCGGCATCAAGGGGGTGCTGGACCGCTTCGGCCAGATCGAGCCGAAGGTCCTGTTCTGCGCCAACGGCTACTTCTACAACGGCAAGGCATTCGACTCCACCGAGCGGGTGGCCGGCATCCTGAAGCAGCTGCCGTCCATCGGCAAGGTGGTGGTGGTGCCCTACACCGAGGCCGAGGCCGCCATCGATCACGTGCCCGGCGCGGTGCACTACGGAGCATTCAAGGGCGACGGCCCGGCGCCGGAGCTGACGTTCGAGCAGCTGCCCTTCGACCACCCGCTGTACATCATGTACTCGTCCGGGACCACGGGCGTGCCCAAGTGCATCGTGCACGGCGCGGGCGGGACGCTGCTGCAGCACCTCAAGGAGCTGTCGCTGCACACGGACGTGGGCCGCGACGACGTGGTGTTCTACTTCACCACCTGCGGCTGGATGATGTGGAACTGGCTGGTGAGCAACCTGGCCCTGGGCGCCACGGTGCTGCTGTTCGACGGCTCGCCGTTCCACCCGGACCCGGGCTGCTTGTGGCGCATGGCCGAGCAGCAGGGCATGACCGTGTTCGGCACCTCGGCGCGCTACATCGCGGCGCTGGAGAAGAGCGGGTACAAGCCCGGCGAGTCGGTGGATCTGAAGGCGCTCAAGGCCATCCTGTCCACGGGATCGCCGTTGTCGGTGGAGTCGTTCCGCTACGTGTACGAGCACATCAAGTCGGACCTGTGCCTGTCCTCCATCTCCGGCGGCACGGACATCATCTCGTGTTTCGCCCTGGGCAACCCCACCGGGCCGGTCTACGAGGGCGAGCTGCAGGTGCGCGGCCTGGGTATGAAGGTGGAGTCCTTCGACTACTCGGGCCGGTCGGTGGACGGGGAGAAGGCCGAGCTGGTGTGCACGCGGTCGTTCCCGTCGATGCCCATCTACTTCTGGGCCGATCCGGACGGAGCCAAGTACCACAAGGCCTACTTCGCGGTGTACCCGAACATCTGGCACCACGGCGACTTCGTGGAGATCACCGACACGGGCGGCATGATCA
>CAYRNR010000464.1:0-1663 GCA_964425605.1 uncultured Rickettsiales bacterium
GGGCGCATCGGCCGAAAGGGGGCGCTGGTAAAACCGCGCCAGATTTGACGTAAGTGGCCAAAACTGCTGCAGTTTCGGTTGTGTAGGCCGGAAGGAGCAGCAGCATGGCCACCAGAGCATCGTACCGCGAAATGACCGAAAGCGACCAGCGCAACGCGATCCGCACCGAGATCCACCAGACGGTCGAGACCTTGCTGGAGAGCGCCATGTTCCAGTCAGGACACGACGACCCTCTGGATCTGGAGCAGGTCGTCCAGGAAGCCATGCGGACTGCGGGGGATGCGATCACGGCGTTTCACCTTCGCCGAGCCCATCGGGACAAGGCGTACGTCAAGGAGGCCGTGCAGGCGGCGTACGCCGAAGCCACCGCGGGTGGTCAGCGCCTTCGGCACCGGGGATGGCGACCTGTTCCTGTCCAGTTCCAGGGCGGCAGCCAGCACGTGATCTGGACGCCCTACCTGTGTCGCGATCTTCGGGGCCGACGTGGCCGCCGACGTGGGACCGGTCGCCGTGGCCCCGATGGCTCCGGGACCTACCCCGCCCTGGTGGCCCTCGGCGTCGAGAGCCGCTGCTCGGCGTTGACGCGCTCGGACATCGCGCTGCACACCGTGCTGTGCAGCAGCTACGAGGAAGCCCGCAGCTTGCTGGCTCGCCGGGGCATCCGTCTGGACATCGACACGCTCACCGCCATCGCCGTGGAGATCGGCCAGCAGTCGATGGAGCTCAAGGACGCGGCCCTGGAGATGGCCCGCCAGATGCCCGTCCCCGAAGGAGGCCTGCTGGTCGGTCAACGCGTCCGCGTCTCCGTCGATGGGGGCCGTACCCGCACCCGCGTGACGAGTCCGCGCGCCCGCAAGGGCAAGAACGGCCGCCGGAAGTTCACCACTGCCTGGCGGGAGCCGCGCATCTTGACCCTCGACATCCTCGACGACGACGGCGGCAGCGACCCCCAGTGGCGGCCGATCTACGACGTGACCCTGGGCAACGCCGACGAGACCTTCGCCCTGTTGGTAGGACACCTGCGCTGGCTCGGTGCGGCGTACGCCGACGAGGTCCTGTTCGTCGCCGACGGTGCCGAGTGGATCTGGAACCGGGTCGAGGCGATGCGAGACGCCGCGGAGATCCCAGCGGAGCGGTTCCACCTGGTGCTGGACTACTACCATGCCGCCGAGCACATCACCGAGATCCTGGACCTGTGCAAAGGGATGACGGCGGCGAAGCGCAAGCGGGAGATCGCTCGGCTCTCGCGCGTGCTCCGCGATGCTCCCGATGGGGCCATACAGGTCATCGAGGCTCTCCGCTCGCGCGCCATCGGGCGGCGGGCCAGGAAGATCAAGGACAAGCTGGCCTACCTCGAAGGTCACCTGGACCACATGCAGTACGCGGCGTGGCGCGCGCGAAAGCTGCCCATCGGCTCGGGGATCGTCGAGAGCGCGGTGCGGCGGGTCATCAACCTGCGATTCAAGGGCGCCTCCATCTTCTGGAAGGTCGAGCACCTCGAACCGCTGCTGTTTCTCCGCGCCATCTGGAAGTCCGGCTGGTGGGAGGACATGAGCCGGGGGCTGATCAGGAACACGTACTTCCTGGAGTTCCAGTTCCCTCAAGCCTGGGATTCAGCAGCATGATTGGAGGTCCGAAATGCCCCCTCTCGGAGGATGCGCCC
>CAYRNR010000465.1:0-1657 GCA_964425605.1 uncultured Rickettsiales bacterium
CGGCTGCGGGTTTCGACTACTCGGGCCCACTGACCGAGACGGTCCTGCTGGGCACGGTCGCTCTGCTGTGCGCGGGCAAGGAGCTCGACTGGGACGCCGCCCAAATGGAGGTCACCAACGTGCCCGAGGCCAACCAGCACCTCCGCCGAACCTATCGGGAGGGCTGGGCTGTGGAGGGCCTGTAGCAGCGCTCACGAGAACCACTTCTTCGCCCTGTTTGTGTGCTTTCGGGAGAGATGAATGCCGGCTTCAGATGATGTGACACGGTGGATTACCGGACTGGCAGTGGGTGACCAGGATGCCGCACAGGCGCTGTGGGAGAAATACTTCGTCAAGTTGATGCAGTACGCTCGACGTCGGCTTCGCGACGCGCCACTTCGCACTTTCGACGAGGAAGACGTGGCGCTGAGCGCCATGTTCAGCTTCTGTCGCGGCATGGAGGCTGGGCGATTCGAGCGAGTGGAGGGACGAGACGATCTCTGGAAGCTGCTGGTGACCATTACGGCCCGCAAGATCTACGCCCAGCGACGACGAGCGATGACGGGAAAACGCGGCGGCGGCAAGGTCCGCGGCGAGTCGGTGTTCCAGCGTTATGATTCGGATGGCGACCTGCAAACCGGCATGGCTGCGATACTGGGAAACGAGCCCACGCCCGAACTGGCAAGCATGCTGGTAGAGAACACACAGCAATACCTTGATTGCCTTGAGGACGAGAACCTTCGCCAAATCGCGCAGTTGAAACTGGAGGGGTGGAACAACGACGAGATTGCCAAGCGGCAATCGTGCGTCCGCAGGACTGTGGAACGGAAACTGGAACGCATCCGCAAGAAGTGGAGCAAGATGGGGCTCAATCCGTAACGTTCAACCATTCGAATCGCCACAACGGATTGCCGCACACATTGCACATCTCCTCATTATCCATTACCGCGCCGCGGCACTTGTGGCAATCGGTGATCGCTGGCAAGCAGGCTATCTGACGGTTGCGCAGATCCGAGGCCCGGCCGTGATCGCCGAACGCCAAGGCTGTGGCTACGTGTACCGCCAGAGGCACCAGACGGAACAGCACGAGCGGCGCTCGCCGTGATTCGGCCAAAACCTTCAACAGGACATCGGTCAGCGCGAGACGACGGTCGTCAGGTGTTTTGGATTGGTACTCGGCGACCTGTACAGAGGTTTTCGGGTCGAAGAATGATTCGCCCAGCCGAAGCCGGCCGAGCCACTGAAGGTACCAATTGTCGTCCGGTTTCGTGTAGCCGTACTCGTGTACCGCCAACGTCGACTCGACCACCTGAAACACTTCGATTTCCGCCTTGGTCGCTTTCTGGGTCCTCACCTCCGACACTGGCACGAGCATCGAATCCATGCCCAAGTTTTTCTCAACATCGAAGTGCATTCGATCGTAGAAGAGGTCGCGCAACAGGCCCAATCCGGAGCAAAGACTGCGAGCGACTAGCGCACCGTCTTTGTTGCTTTCGTGCCTGTTGAACTGTTCGATAGCCTTGGCCAGTCTTTCTTCTTCGGATGCTTTCATCGTTCTGGTGGCCTCCTAGCGTACGCTGTCAGACGAGTTCCCGATGGGATGGGCTAACCCAGACTTCTCACCAGGACGTGACGGGACAGGCTGTCTTGTAGTGGAAGTCGCCAGACTTCCGGCAAA
>CAYRNR010000466.1:0-1649 GCA_964425605.1 uncultured Rickettsiales bacterium
CGCCGCGAGCCCCATCCATCCCTGAACCCTCCTGTCACCCGAGGATAGCAGGGGGATTCACACGCCACCAAGCTCGTTGAACCGCCGTTCGGCCCTCGCCGAGGCGGGGATCGAGGTCGCTGTGGCCGTCGTCAGTTCGGCGAGGGCCGAACGGCGGCGTCGCGACGTCGCCATGGGAGGCGTCCGTGGCGTCACGGGGCGCATTTTCGGGCGTTTTTCGAACCCGACGCGCACCGACGAACCGCCCAACCGTCTGAAAACGGGGTGGAATCGATGGACGGCGTTGCTTTGGGTGATGAGGGCGCAGCGGTCGGGTTGACGGCGCGGAGCCGCCCTCGGTGAGGCGCGTCAGGTGAGTTCGATGACGGGGAGTCCGCGCGTCAGGTGAGTTCGATGACGGGGAGTCCGTCGTCGCCAGGTGGATCGACGAAGTAGGCCTCGTCATCGCCAGGCGGATCGACGGCGTCGAACTCTGCGGGCGGGACGACGTCGAACTCCCACTCCCCTTGAAGCCAGGGAGGCGCGCGAGCGGGTTTCAGATCGGGAACCTCGGTGTCGAGGCCGTAGTGGTGGGTGATTCGCTGGAGCGAGTCTGCGTCGTGGATGGCTGCGACGATCTCGAGTCGGCCCCCGCAGTCGGGGCATTCGAGGGGATCGAACCCCCATGTTCGCGAAAGAAGCGCGGCCCAGGCCGAGGAGCACTGCTTGCGGCCAGGACTGGGCGGTGGTGGCTGGGCCTCGCTGTCCGCGACGTCGTCGGCTTCAGCCTCCCGACGCCAGCGCGCACGCACGACCGCGGAGTAGGCGCCGTACTGTCTCCAGGCCTTGAAGCCGAGCGGCGGGATGTGCTGGACCAGCCGGGCCAGGAACTCGAGCGGTTCGAAGGAGATCTCGCGGCGGCCCGTGCGCCAGTGAGGACGTTTGAGACGGATGCGGACCAGGGAATCGTTCTTGCCGTCGTAACGCATGCGGGACAGCGCGACGGGAGGGCGAGCCAGGTACTTGGCGGGTGGCCGCCCCCTCGAGTCCATCAACCCGTCCCGGTCGCCAGGCAAGATCTTCACGTCGTTGTGCTCCGCAAAGCTGGTGCGCCAGCCCGGCACTGTGAGGCCACGACAGCATGTTCTCGACGTCATCCTCGGTGAGCAGATCGCGGGCTCGCAGGAGAGCGAGGACCTCCCGCCGAAAATGATCCTCGATCAGGGACAGGTCGTGGCCGCGGTGGATCGAGATCCGGACGAAGGTGCCGTCAGAGCCCAAGCACCCGTCGGTGGCGATCAGGTGCGGGTGGGGGTTGTACGAGAGATCCGAGTTGAAAGTCTGGAGGACCGACACGATGCCAGGCTTGAGATCTTCCTGGCCGAGGGCCTCGCGGAAGAAGTCGGTGAGGACCTTGGCGGCCAGGCGGCACAGCTGGCCGAGCAAGGACGGGTCGTGCCGGAAGAAGGGACGGATGCGCTTTGGGATGGTGAACACCCACTGCCGATGGGGGACATCCGCCAGAACCTCGTCCACGAGCCACTTGGCCCACAGCGTCGCCTTGCGCTGGTGGCACGACGGGCACAGGAAGCGGACCTTGCACGAGAACGGCAGTAAGAACTCGGGCCCCCGGCCGGGAGCGGACAGTCGGGGCAACGAACGCGGGCGCA
>CAYRNR010000467.1:0-1625 GCA_964425605.1 uncultured Rickettsiales bacterium
GGCCGATGTCATGGCCGAGGTGATCGGGCCGGTGGGCTGGCCCACCATCGCCGTGTCCGCCGTGGCTTCCTCGGTGGCCGAGGAGTGCCTGTTCCGCGGCGCGGTCCAGCCCACCATCGGCTGGATTCTCGCGTCCGTGATCTTTGCCGCGTGCCACTTCCTGCCGGACCGACGCTTCCTCCCCTGGACGGTGTTCGCCCTGGCCGCCGGGTTCGGGCTCGGGGCGCTGTTCCAGTGGCGCGGCAGCCTGGTGGCGCCCGTGGTGGCGCACTTCACCGTCAATCTGATCAACCTGCGGTTGCTGGCGAGGCGGGCGGGCGCCGGGACTAGCTGACGTCGACCACGACGGAATCCGAGGACGCGATGCCGCTGGCGTCGTACGCGGTGACGGTGACCGAGTGGGTGCCGGCACCGAAGGTGCTCCCGGACACCGTGATGGACCAGTCGCCGTTGGCGTCGGCGAATGCCCACTCGTAGACGTCGGGTGCCAGGCTGCTGGCGACGACCACGAGCACCTCGTCGAGCGCCTGGGTGTCGGACACGGAGCCCGAGAAGGTCACCGAGTCGCCCACGGCCATGACGTAGGGGTCGGCCATGGTGTCCATGGTGATCGTGGGAGGCGTGTTGAACGCCCGGCCGATGCTGACCACCTGTGAACCGTCCACGCCAGCGTCGAGGTAGGACCCCGAGTAGTAGTAGTAGTGGACGCCGCCGTCCACCACGTAGTCCGTGCCGTAGACCTGGGTGCCGTCGAAGCGGTCGTCGTCGTTGGCGTCGTCGAGGATGACACCCAGCTCGTCGTACAGCTTGCGCGCGGCGCCCTGGACGCCGAAGGGGATGCCGGCGGCGCTGTCGTGCCAGATGCCGCCGAGCAGGAAGTCGCTCATCATCCCGGAGTACAGCAGCGACTCGGTGCCGTCGTTGTCCATCAGGATCGGGAAGGAGTGGAACATCTCGTCGAAGTCGCCGGGATCGCCGATGGTCACGATGGGCTGCGGATCATCGCCCACCCCAGGCTGCGGGTCCCACTTGGTCCAGGTGTAGCCGCTGTCGGTGGACAGGGCGAGACAGAGCCCGGACCCGGGAGCCACTGGGCCCGTGGCCGCGTACAGCATGTAGTAGATGCTGCCGTCCACCCAGACATAGGGGGAGAAGGCGTTGTCCGCGTCGAACTCTCCCGCACCACCCGGGGCGACGATCTGGTCGGCGATGCCGTCGCCGTCGTCGTCGTACCGCGTCCAGCTGACGCCGTCGGTGCTCAGGGCGAGGCCGATGCTGCGGCGGTCGTCGCCGTACTCGTACTTGGCCGAGTAGTACAGCTTGTACGGGTAGGTGGCGTCGTTGGCGTCGTAGATCACGTTGGGGGTGCTGACACCCCAGCCGTCCCAGTGGCCGTAGGGATCGCCCGTGCCCTGGAACACCGGCCCCTCGAGGGTCCAGTTCAGGCCGTTGTCGTCGGAGTAGTACATGCCGAACTGCATTTCGTAGAGCCAGTACCCCGTGCGGAAGTACATGGCCATGCGGCTGCCGTCGTAGGCCAGGTTGGCCTGCTCGACGCGGTGGGTGTACCACTCCTCGTCGTCCAGGTCCGGCTCGAGCCAGGCCGCGCACTCGCGCTCGAAGCC
>CAYRNR010000468.1:0-1589 GCA_964425605.1 uncultured Rickettsiales bacterium
GCGACGGGCATGGCCTGTGCTCCGACTGCGACGACGGCGACGGGGCGGTTCATCCAGGCGCGCCGGAGCTCACCTGCAACGGCCTCGACGACGACTGCGATCCCACGACCGCGGACGACCCGGACATGGACGGCGACGGGCACGGCCTGTGCTCCGACTGCGACGACGGCGATGCCGGTGTACATCCTGCGGCCGCCGAGGCCACCTGTGATGGCGTGGACAACGACTGCGATCCCGCCACCGAGGACGATCCCGACGGCGATGGCGACGGGCATGGCCTGTGCTCCGACTGCGACGACGGCGACGGGGCGGTTCATCCGGGCGCGCCGGAGCTCACCTGCAACGGCCTCGACGACGACTGCGATCCGGCCACTGCGGACGAACCCGACGACGACGGGGACGGGCACGACCTGTGCTCCGACTGCGACGACGGCGACGCCGCGGTGTACCCCGGCGCTCCGGAGCTGTGCAACGGCGTGGACGACGACTGCGACGGCCTGACCCCCGACGAGACCGACGGCGACGGCGACGGATTGCTGGCCTGCGAGGACTGTGACGACGCCGATCCCCAGCTCGCGGCGAACTGCTGGATGTTCGGCGACGGCCGCGACGGCACCGTGGTCCTGGGCGATTTCGACCTCAACGACGACGCCAGCGGCGCCCGCGCCTGGCCCGACGGCGTCGCCTGGCGGGTCGTGGCCGAGGTGGCCGGTGCCACGATCGAGGTGGAACGCACCGACGGTTTCGCGGCGGGCGACCTGGCCCTGCTGGCCGACCTCCAGGGTGTCAGCGGGGACGTGGGGGCGTGGGAGGTGCTGGTGATCGACGCGGTGGGAGCCTCGGAGATCACGTTCATGGAGGCGCCGACCCGCGACTACGGCCTGCCCGCGGACGACGCGGTGTTCGTGCAGCGCATCCCCCAGTACGAGAGCCTCGAGGTGACTGGCCGGCTGACCGCCTCGGCGTGGGACGGCCTGACCAGCGGCGAGACCACGGGGCGCGCCACGGGGATCGTCGCGTTGGCGGCCCGCGACGCCGTGAGCGTGGAGGTCGGGGGAGCCCTCGACGCGGACGAACTGGGTTACGCGGGCGCGCCTGCGGGTGCTGGCCCCGATGGCCCCGGAGGTGAGGCGATCGTGGGCGGCGAGTGGGGTTGGGAGGGGACCTGGGGGCCGGGTGGCGACGGCGGCGGTACCGTCGGCGCATACGAGGGAGGCGCCGGGGCCGCGAGCTGTGACAACCCTGGCGGTGCGCGCGGCCTGGGCGGCGGCGGTGGGGGCGGCAAGCTGACCCACTGCGCCGGCGGGTACCCCGTCACCGGCGGTGGCGGCGGCGGCGGCGGCGCGTCTCACCTCGCGGAGATCAACTACTCGCCGGCCGATCTGGTCGAACTCTATCTGGGCGGCGGCGGCTCGGCCGGCGCCGGCGCACGCTCATACTCCTCCAGCACGTCGATCGCTGCCGCGAGGCGGGCGCCGGGGGTCATCGTGCAGCGATTTCGGTGGTCATCGGCTGCGGCTTAGCCGCTGCCGATGCCGTGCGTCAAGCCGCGGCGACCTCCGCCAGGAACACCTCCACCTTGCCGCGCA
>CAYRNR010000469.1:0-1551 GCA_964425605.1 uncultured Rickettsiales bacterium
ACCGGAGTACCGCCGGTATTTGACCTCCACGGCTTGAAGAGAACACGATGAGCTGTAGCGCACCCGGTTTCCTGGACACAAAGTTCCACTACGCGGCCACCCCGTACAGGTAGGCCTCTCGCGCCTGCGCTGGGCTGAGATAGCCCAGCTTCTCGACCATCCACTGGTCGTTGTACAGCTCGACGAAATCCCGGACCGCCGACCTGACCTCTTCGAGGTTGCGGAAGATCCGGCCGTGGATCGCCTGCTCCTTGGTCGTCCGAATGAAACGCTCGGACACGCCGTTGGTCTGCGGCTCCTCGACGAAGGCCCAGGAGGCCGCGATGCCCCAGAAACGAAGCTGGTTCTGGAAGTGGTCCGACCTGTACTGGCACCCGTGGTCCATGCGCAGCGCCAGGCCCCTGGCGGCCTCCGCATCCACAGAGCCGTACTCGGCCTGCAGAGCCATGGAAAGCGGCTGAAGGGCCTCGAAGCGGGTGCCGTACTTGCACACGTGCCAGCCGAGGCACTCGGCGTTCCAGTGGTCCACCACGGCGAACAGCCAGACCCAGCCGTCGTCCAGTGTGAAGATCCTCGCCCCGTCGGTCCCCCACATCACGTTCGGCTCGTCCGTCGTGATCCGGCCGGCGTGTTCATGCGGTTCGCCCTGACGGACCCGGCTGGGCGACAGCAGGTGATTTTCTCGCATCAGCCGCAGCACGCGGTTCTTGCCGACGCAGATCCTGCGCCGTAGACGGTGGTGGACCTTGCGGTGTCCCTCTCCGTGAAACGGCGAGGCAGCCAGCTCCTTCTCGATGAGCTCGAGCAGCTCGTCGTCGGAGACCGCGGTCCGCGGGCCTCGCTTCTTCAGCGGGATGACCTGGGCCCCCTCGTCACCATCTCCCTGCCGTCCCCTCCAGGCGTAGTAGCTGGAACGCGGCACGTCCCACGCGTCGCACACGAGACGAGTGGGGTATCGCTGGCCTGTCTCCGGCGAGGTCGATCCGGCCATCACTTCGACCTCTTCGGGGGTAAAGGGATGCCGAGCCTCCGACACCGCTCCCGCAGCAGCTCATTCTCCATCATGGCCTTGCCATACGCCTTGTGGGCATCGTCCAGGCGGACCTCCAGGGCATCCTTCTTCTTGGCCCGCAGGCCGCCCTCCATGCCCGCCAGGGCCATCTCCCGCCACTCCTCGAGGCGGTACACCTCGACGCCGAGCTCGCGGGACAGGGCCTCGACTGACTCCCCACGGATCATCCGCATGACCACTTCTATCTTGCGCGAGCGCGTCCAGCGTTTCACCGGCCCCGGCGGCGCGGCCGCCCGGCCGGCGGATCGCCCTCCAGTCGCCCTACGGGCTCCTTCCGGGCTCTCAGCCGGCCGCCCCGACTCCGGGGCGGCTGCGGGCTTCTGGGGCTGCTCAGGCTTGGGCTGCTTTCTCCGGCTCATCTCCTTGGTCTCCTGGCCTCCAGGATAGAGGCTTATCAGGTGTCCAAGGAAATCGGGTGCCCCTCACCCCGAACGCATTCGATGGGGCGCCGACGCCACATGCCGCTGGCCAGGCCATGG
>CAYRNR010000470.1:0-1543 GCA_964425605.1 uncultured Rickettsiales bacterium
GGGTCCATGCCGATAGCTCCGAAGTCCTGTCGTGTGCGTACGTTTTTCCTGCTGTCTGCCCTGGCCACGCTGGCCATCATCTCGTTCGCCTACGGTACTGGTGGCGGAGGTGGATCGGGCGAGAAGAGCGTGGCCGTGCACCCACGCATCCATGCGGCGATCGGTGCGTACGACCGCTGCCTCGACAGCGGTGGCGATCCCGACCTGGAGTGCATCGAGGTCGTCGCGCTGAACTACACGTTCTACGACACCATCGCCGACGAGATGGGCATCCGGCTGAAGTTCGGGGACGAGACGATCGGGCCCCAGTTCGCGTCCTGGGCGGCCGACGAACTCGCGGGTGTGTACACGGTCGACGAGGTGGAACCCACCATGGTCGTGGGGCGACTGCACGAGCGACAGCTCGGCATCCTCAAGCAGGCCATCTTGGACCTGCCGTGGACGCCCATGTTGACGATGCTGGAGCCGGGTGGCATCCCCGTGCTGATCGTCGACCGGACCGTGGTGACCGAGACCTGGCTGCTGCACAAGGGATTCGAGGAGTCGGCCGTGAAGAACGACTGCGTGGACGAACGAGTCCACCACGCGTACTTCTCTCGCGACGCCGAGATCCCCTACGACGGGTCCGGGAACTGGCCTCCCGTGCAGGGCACGATCAATCCGGTCGACGTGGATCCGAACCAGCTGGTGCTGACCCGCAACCTGTTCCGGGACGAGCACTTCTGCTTCCACAACTCGGTGCCCAATCCCCACCCGGACGCGCTCTGTGACGCGGTCGTGGGGTTGGCCGCCTCGGTCCCGGCCGGACTGCCCGCCCTGTGGGAGGGCACCGTACTGTCTCTGGAGAACGAGATATTCCTCGCCGGCGACCTCGACGAGGACGTGCTCGAGGACGTGGAGACCGCGCTCGAGGACTACCCAGGCTACGAATTCACGCACTACTACATCGAAGGTGCCGCAAACGTCATCGGCGACCGCGACGATACCACGGTGCGATTCCGGGACACGGGTGTGAACACATCCTGCGTGGAGATGGAGTTGGAGATTCCCCTGTACTCCTCCGGATCGGGGGAGTCCATCGCGGTCTCCTTGTCCTACACCGCGCAGCTCAACGACCTGTTCATGACCTTCCCCGCGTTCCGCGGTACGGCCACAGCGCAGTTCTTCGTGTGTTGGGATGGCAGCCCGGACGCCTATGCCCCGCCCATCGACGAGGCGATCTCGGTGAGCGTGGGCGAGGTCACTGTGGTCGGCGAGGAGATCCATCCGGGTGATCCGATCACTACCATCGGCGGGGGGGGTGCTCCGGAACTCGCGGACATCGCCGCGGCCATCGAGGACTCGCTTCTCAACGACCCGGACTACGATCCGGCCCCGTTCTTCTCCTCCGCCTTGGCCGTGCCCTTGCGCGACCTGATGGTGGAGTGGACCGACCACTTCGGCGCATTCCTCGCCCTGTATGCCGAGCGGGTGAACAACCGAGTGGGTGCGGACGTGGACACCGGGTACGAGACCGTGACGGCCCTGTCGGGCGTGTCACCCC
>CAYRNR010000471.1:0-1533 GCA_964425605.1 uncultured Rickettsiales bacterium
TCTCCTGGCTGGGGCGGCAGGATTCGAACCTGCGGTACACGGGACCAAAACCCGTTGCCTTACCACTTGGCCACGCCCCATCGGGAGCATCCGGAACCCTCAGGGTCCCTAGCCGCAAAGCAAACGCACACACCGCGCCGCTTCGCGGGGGCGGAACCTAGCACGCGTCCTATCGGATTACAACTGGACCTTGAGCTTCTTGACCGCGCGCTCCAGCCCGTCGAGGGTCAGGGGATACATGGGGAACATCTGGCCGATGGCCCGGATGGTGGGGTGATTCCAGTACCGCTCCGGCTCGGGGTTGAGCCAGATCCGGTGGGTGAAGTGGTTGCGCACACGGCGCAGCCACTCGATCCCGGGCGTGCGATTCTGCTCGTAGTAGTAGATGGAGCCACCGGCGGCCGTGAGCTCCCACGGTGCCATGCAGGCGTCGCCGACCAGGATCACCTTGGTGTCCGCGGGGTACTTGGCGAACACCCGCTCGGTGGCCACCCGGCGGCGGTTGTAGATGTCCCGGTAGACCGACCCGTACACGCAGTTGTGGAAGTAGTAGTAGTGGAACTGCTTGAAGTGGCTCGACTCGTGGGCGGCGGTGAACAGGCGACTGACCAGCTCGGCGTAGGGCGCCATCGAGCCCCCCGCGTCCATCATCAACAGCAGCTTGACCCGGTTCTTGCGGGTGCGGTCGTACACCAGCTCGATGTCGCCGGCGTTGCGGCAGGTCTCGTCGATGGTCTCGTCGAGGTCGAGCTCCTCCTCCCCTTCCCTCGCGAGCTGCCGTAGCCCCTTGAGCGCCACCTTGAACTGGCGCACGTCCAGCGCCACGTCGGTGCGGTAGTTGCGGTAGCGGCGGTCCTCGGCCACCTGAACGGCGGTCCGGCCGCCCCCGGCGCCCACCCGGACCCCCGAGGGGTGCTGCCCGCCCTGCCCGAAGGGGCTGGTTCCGCCGGTGCCGATGAACCGGCTTCCCCCGTCGTGCCGCTCCTGCTGCTCGCGCAGCATCTCCTCGAAGCGCTTGCGCAGCTCCTCCATGGACAGGCCGGTGAGCTTGGCCAGCACCTCGGGGTCCAGGTGCTGCCGGCTCAGGGGATTCTGCAGCCACTCCCGGATGGCCTCGGACACCTCCACGGGCGTCTCGATGCCGCGGAACACCTGGGCGAAGGACTGGTCGAAGGCGTCGTAGTGGGCCTCGCTCTTGACCAGCACCGCCCGCCCCACCGAGTACAGGGTGTCCAGATCGGTGATCAGCCCCAGCGACAGCGCCTCGTGGAACGTCAGCAGCTCCGTCAGCGACGAGGGGACCCCGCGGCGGCGGAGGTCGATGAAGAGTTCGAGGAACACCGGTGCGCTACCAGCTCCTGCGACCGGTCCGGCCACCCTGGGCGATGGTCTGCTGGTCCTGCTCCTGCTTGATCAGGGTGCCCATGAACGGCAGCGCCTTCTCCACCTCGCGCGGCGACACGCCGCTGCGCACCAGCACGTAGATCCAGTCGATGAGCTCGGAGGTGGACGGGTTCTTGCGCAGCCCCTGGA
>CAYRNR010000472.1:0-1532 GCA_964425605.1 uncultured Rickettsiales bacterium
ACGTAGATCCAGTCGATGAGCTCGGAGGTGGACGGGTTCTTGCGCAGCCCCTGGACGTCGCGGACCGCGTAGAACTTCCGGATGGTCGCGCCGAGCAGCTTGCTGTCCACGTCGGGGTGGTGGACGCGGACGATCCGCTCCATCAGCTCCGGCTCGGGGAAGGAGATGTAGTGGAAGACGCAGCGGCGCAAGAAGGCGTCGGGGAGCTCCTTCTCGGCGTTGGACGTGATGACCACCACCGGCCGGTGCTCGGCCTCGACGGTCTCGTCGAGTTCCGGGATGTGGAACGCCATCTCGTCGAGCTCGCGCAGCAGGTCGTTGGGGAACTCCAGGTCCGCCTTGTCGATCTCGTCGATGAGCAGCACCACCTGCTCCTTCGCCGCGAAGGCCTGACCGAGCACCCCCAGCTTGATGTACTGGCGGATGTCCGCCACCTCGGTCTGATCGCCGAAGCGGCTGTCGTTGAGGCGCTGGACCACGTCGTAGTGGTACAGGCCCTCGGTCGCCTTGGAGGTGGACTTGATGTGCCAGGTCAGCAGGGGCATGCCCAGCCCCTCGGCCACGGCGTGCGCCAGCAGGGTCTTGCCGGTGCCCGGTTCCCCCTTGACCAGCAGGGGCCGGCGCAGGGCCACCGCCGCGTCCACGTCGGACCGCAGGTTGCCGTCGGCGATGTAGGTGGGGGTCCCCTTGAAACGGGCGAAGGTGTCGTCGCTCAAGATGGTCGTCCTTTACTCGACAATGGTGTACTCGGCCTCGAGCATGTTGGACTCGTTGCCCGCGCGGTCCTCGAGCACCACGCCGTAGAACCAGGCCTCCCCCACCGGGAACCCTGTGAAGCCGCCGATGTCGCCGTAGGTGGACAGGGAGCCGCTCGTGGCGTCCTCCACGTCCTCCAGGGGATCCTGGCCCGCGTAGTCGGCGTCGTTCAGGGGCTGCTCCTGGGAGGTGAACAGGCGGATGAACCCGTCAGCCACGTCGCCGTCGGCGTCCTCGAAGTCGAAGTCGAAGACGAGCATGTCCTCGGTCTCGCCCTCGGGCACGCCGATGGAGAGCTCGAGGTTGCTGATCACCGGCGCGGACTCGGCGACCGTGTCGTCGTCGTCCCCGGCAATCGCGCTGTCGTCATCCCCCTCCTCCGACGGGCAACCCACCAGCACCGCAAGCGCCAGCAAGGCAGCCGTACACGTCCTCGTCCACACCATGGCGTCCCTCCGTTTCGCCTTTCCTTCTGCCCGGTGCCGAGTAGGATAACGCCTGCGAACGACCGCGCAACCGGGGGAGTCGCAGATGGACGCGATCAACACCTTCCTGGACAGCCTCGCCGGCCACCTCGGGACCCTCTCCGGGTGGATCTGGGGCGCCCCGATGCTGGTGCTGCTGGTGGGGACGGGGATCTTCCTGACCATCCGCCTCAAGGGGGTGCAGTTCCACGGCCTGATCCACGGCCTGTACATGGCGCTGATCGTGCGCCGGGAGAAGGGCGCCGAGGGGGACATCTCCCACTTCCAGGCGCTCATGACCGCCCTGGCCGC
>CAYRNR010000473.1:0-1522 GCA_964425605.1 uncultured Rickettsiales bacterium
GGTCAGGCTTCGTCCGGCTCCAGCTGCAGGACGTCGTCGGAAGGATACACCGGATCCACCAGCTCGCCCTCGATCTCCAGCGCGCGGATCAGGGACACCAGCGCCACCTCCACCTGTGAGTCGTCGGGCTCGCGCGTGGTCAGGTGCTGCATGGCCATGCCCGGAAGGCTCATCACCTTGAGCAGGGGGTTGTCCTTGAACTTGCCGGCGAACTTGATGAACTCGTAGCTGACGCCCGCGATGGGGAAGAGCATCGGGATCTTGATGCTGGCGCCCACCGCGAACTGCCGCCAGCCCTCGAGGTCCTGGACGAAGGGCAGCAGGGGGAACACCCCGGCGAACAGGGCGATGGCGACGATGATCACGAACGCCAGGAACGCGGTGCCGCAGCGGGGGTGCAGGCGGGAGTACTTCTGGGCGTTGGCGACCGTCAGCTCCTCGCCGTTCTCCCAGGTGTAGATGCTCTTGTGCTCGGCGCCGTGGTACTGGAACACGCGGCGGATGTCCTTCATGGCCGTGATCATCACCACGTAGCCCACGAAGATGGACACCTTGAACAGCCCGGTGAGCAGGTGGAATCCGGGGTGGCTGAGGTCGGGGTCCGCCAGGATCTCCTGGCCGCTGATCAGGTTGAGCACGGCGCCGGCGCAGAAGTGGGGGACGTAGACGAAAAGCACGACCCCCAGCCCCATGGCCAGGGTGATCGACAGGGCGATGGAGGCGGTGCTCAGCGCCTTGCCGGGGCCCTTGTCGGTCTGGAGCCCCTCCTCGTCGTCCTCGGTGACCAGCGCCTGGTCCGCGGAGAACGACAGGGCCTGCATCCCGTTGACCATCGCCTCGACCATCACCATCGCGCCGCGCAGGAACGGCCAGCGCAGCACGGGGATCCGTTTGACCAGCGGCACCCAGTTGCCGTCCTTGACCACCACCGTGCCGTCGGGTCGACGCACGGCCATGACCATGGCCTCGGGGCCACGCATCATGACGCCCTCGAGGATGGCCTGGCCGCCTACGGCTTTCCTTTTTGGCACGGTTGTCAGATGGACCTCTCCGCGCGCGGCGGATGGTCGGAATGGCGAGTGAAGGGGGACAGGGCTACTTGCGGCCCTTCTTCTTCTTCGCGGTGGCGGCGGCGCTCGCTTCGATACCAGCGTACTTGCGCTGGAAGCGCTCCACGCGACCGGCGGTATCGACGATCTTCTGCGTGCCGGTGAAGAATGGGTGGCACTTGGAGCAGATCTCGAGCTTCATGTCGCCGATGGTGGACCGCGTCTCGAACGAATTCCCGCACACGCATGTGACGGTCGCCTTGACGTAGTTCGGATGGATGCCTTCCTTCATGACTCTACCTATCTGCCAGTTGGCGGGCGGGTAATAGCACTCCCATCCTGGCAGAGCAAGCGATTTGGGTCGCGGAACTCCCGTCGGCTACGAATTCATCGCCTCGAGGAACTGTTCGTTGCTGGAGGTCTTCTGGAACTTGTCCAGCAGGAACTCCATGCAGTCGATGGAGTTGAGGGGG
>CAYRNR010000474.1:0-1512 GCA_964425605.1 uncultured Rickettsiales bacterium
ACCGACACCTGCACCTTCAACAGCGAGCAGAAGGGCATGTGGGAGGGCGACTACACCAAGATCCCGTTCGGCATGCCCGGCATCGAGACCCTGCTGCCGCTGACGTACTCCGAGGGCGTCGTGGGCGGGCGCTTCAGCCTCGGCCGGATGATCAAGCTGCTGTGCGAGAACCCCGCGCGCCTGTTCGGCATGTGGCCCCGCAAGGGCACGCTGAGCGTGGGCAGCGACGCCGACGTGGTCATCTTCGACCCCGAGGCTCAGGTCACCATCTCCCACGAGGACCTGGCCACCAACTGTGACTACAGCCCCTTCGAGGGCTTCGAGTGCACCGGCTGGGCAGACACCACGCTGCTGCGCGGCAAGGTCATCGTGCGCGATCGCAAGTTCGTCGGCCAGGCCGGCGACGGCAAGTTCCTCGTGCGCGAGCCCGTGAAGTTCCGCCCCGAAGCGGACGAGTGATCGGAGATTCGATGGATACCAAGACCGTCATCGACAAGCAGGCCAAGTACCTGTTCCCGTCGACCATCAACTACTACGCCGAGCCCATCGCGTTCGCGAGCGGCAAGGGCCTGTGCCTCACCGACACCGAGGGGCGCGAGTATCTGGACTTCTTCGGCGGCATCCTCACCGTCAGCCTCGGCCACTGCCATCCGCCCATCGCCGACCGCATCGCCGAGCAGGTCCACACGCTGCAGCACACCTCGACGCTGTACCCCAACGAGTGGATCGTGTCGCTGGCCGAGAAGATGGCCGAGATCGCCCCCGAGGGGCTGACCCGGTCGTTCTTCGTCAACAGCGGCACCGAGGCGGACGAGACGGCCGTGCTGCTGGCCCGCTTGCACGCGGGCGGCGCCGGGGACCTCCTGGCGCTCCGCCACTGCTACTCCGGCCGCTCCATGCTGGCGATCAACCTGTGCGCCCACTCCGCGTGGCGCCTCGTACCCAGCATGATCCCGGGGATCAAGCACGCCCACGTGCCGTACTGCTACCGCTGCGCCATGGGGTTGACCTACCCCGAGTGCGACATGCGCTGCGCGCGGGACATCGAGGAGCTGATCGCCACGGAGACCTGCGGCAAGATCGCCGGCTTCATCGCCGAGCCGATCCTGGGCGTGGGTGGATTCATCGTGCCGCCCAAGGAGTACTTCGAGGTGGCCGTGGAGATCGTGCGCCGTCACGGCGGCATCTTCATCGCCGACGAGGTGCAGACCGGCTTCGGCCGCACCGGCGGCAAGTGGAACGGCATCGAGCACTTCGGCGTGACCCCGGACGTGGTCACCTACGCCAAGGGCATGGCCAACGGACTCCCCATCGGGGCCACCGTGTGCACCGAGGAGGTGGCGGCGTCCCTCGAGGGCCTGTCCATCTGCACCTTCGGGGGCAACCCGGTCAGCGCCGTGGCGGCGATGGCCACCATCGAGACCATCGAGACCGAGGGTGTCCTCGAGCGGTCCACGCGCCTCGGCGCCCGGCTCCGCGCGGGGCTCGACGCCCTCGCCGACCGCTTCGACT
>CAYRNR010000475.1:0-1508 GCA_964425605.1 uncultured Rickettsiales bacterium
TCGAGTCCGGCGCGGACTGGCAGTGGTTCACCGAGGCCAAGCTGGCCAACTACCGGACCGTGGTGGGGGACTGCGTGGTCTGGCTGATCGTCGGATCGCTGCTGGGTGCCCTGTTCCCGGGCGAGGACTCGAGCCGCGAGCGCCCCGCGGGCGTCCCGTGGCCCGCCACGGTGGTGGGTGCGGTGGTATTCCCGGCCAGCCTCTGGGCGATCCTGCACGGCAGCTTCTCGCTGCTGCCCATCACCGATCCCAACGCCCCGGTGGGCCGCTCGCTGTACTTCGATCTGGTCTTCTACGGTGTGTTCTTCATGACAGGAGCGTGCCTGCCCTACCTGCATCGCCGCGTCCGGCGCGCACGCGGCGCGCGCGAGGTCTTGCGGTCGGCCGGCCTGTTTGCCCTGCTGTGGCTGCCCGTGCAGAACTTCATGGTGGTGTTCGGCTGGCAGGTGGGCGGCGCGGTGGTCTTCTCCGTGCTGTCCCTGGGGCCGGTCTTGCTGGTGTTGTGGCTGGCGGACAGGATGGAGCCCGATCAGTCCTGAGGACGACAGGAGGGACCGATGAGCGAGCGCACGAGCTGGAAGTACATGTCGAACCGGGCGCGAGCGCTGCTCGGGGGCGAGACCGAGGATGCCGTGGTCCTGGCCGGGGGGCTGGACGGCGTCGAACCCGGCTTGCTGGCCTTCGTGGCCGAGGAGGGCGGCGGCGCCCTGTTCGTCGGCGTGGAGGGGGAAGAGGACGGCGACGGATCGCGGGTGGTGGGATGCGAGGTGGACGAGTCGGCGCGGCAGGCGGTGCTCTCGGCCGCGGGCCGGTGCGATCCTCCCGTGGAGCTGGCGGTCTACGTCGAGAACACGGCGCGCCTGCCGTTCCTCCGCGTGGAGATCCAGGCCGGTCCGGAGGGGGAGGAGGCGCTGAGGCTGGCCCTCGAGGCGATGTCGGGGCGGCTCGACGCGATCAACGAGGCGATCACGGCGACGCGCGTCGAGATCGACCAGCTGCGCGGGGCCGCGGACGCCAGCCGCGCCGCTGATCAGGTCACTCAGGGCAAGCTGGACAAGCTGCAGAAGACGTCCACCGAGGGTGTGTCGCGCATCCGTAGCCTCGCCCGCCACCTCGGCGCGGACGACAAGCTCGTGGCGTGGGAGCGACGGCAGCTGCGAAACATGCTGACCACGGCCATCGACCTGGCGTCGAGGAGGGGCCGCCCCGCCGAGTCCGACGACATGGTGCGCCAGGTGCGCAAGACCTGGTCGAGGCTGTCCGACTGGGTGAACGATGAGCTCGTCGATCCACTCCAGAAGGACGCGCAGGAGATGTTGCGCAACCTGGACGACGAGCCGCAGGACGACGCCTCCGGCGAGGACGAGGCGTAGTCCGAGGTCAGCCCGACGCGTCCACCTTGCATTCGGGCGACTCGACACCCCCCACGTCACACACGTCCAGGCGTTCGGCGATGTTGGCGAGGTGATCGCCGATCTTCTCGAGGTTGGCGATCATGTCGAGGTAGA